>CBIHOH010000099.1:0-15201 GCA_966211755.1 uncultured Rhizobacter sp.
GCTCCAGGTATAGACAGTCGAACACCAGGCGGCGGCTGGTTCCATCCCGGACCAGCGCCTTGCGCTACGGCAGATCCAGTTCGAGATGCACGAAGCCGTTGAAGCCACCGTCGCGCAAGGCGCGCGCAATGCTGTTGGTGGTGGCGCCCAGCTCGTCCACCTCCTGGCCGTACAAGCGGGTGAGCGGGTCGAACCGCTCCTTCAGGCAGCTCACCGCCGCCCGCAGCCCGGCCGAAGCCTGGCGCGTGCCCGAGCTGACGATGGCCGCGCTTTCCGCACCGGCGCGGCTTTGCCTTCGTCCGGCATCGAAGCCGTGCAACTGGACGACGAGTTCGTCCGGATGGACCGCGGCGAAGGCCTGCGCGAACTCGCTGAAATGGCTGCGAGCGACATGCGCCAGGTCAACCTTGGTCCGCGGCAAGGTGTTCCAGGCCAGCGCGCGCGGCCCCCCATCGGCCGCGTAACGCACGAGGATATCGCCGGTCAGGGCGTCGCTCGGCACATGGGGCGCCTGCAGGGCATGCCGGCCACGGTCGGAAAAGGCGTACAAGCCCCGGCCCCGGCGCTGCCCCTCGGCCTCGGCCACCACCGTCCAGCGGCGACCGTGCACGCTTTCGGTCCGGACCGTCCAGCCCATGGAGCGCAGCTCCGACGCGGCAAGCCCGTCCGGTTCGCCGCGAAACAAGCGCGCGAACGCGATACGCGTTCGCGAGAGCTCCTCGACGGACGGCGCCCTGTACTCGCCCGCCTCTCCCGACCGCCATGCCTGCGCATAGCTGGCCGGCACCAGGCCCGGCTCGCCCCGGGCGGCGCCGGCACTCCCCAGGCAGGCGCCCAGCAGGACCAGCCCCGGCAGCCACCGGGCACGGTCCCGCCCTGTGCGTGTTTTCGCCAATGTCATCGTCATGTTCGTCGCCAGATCCGCGGCCTCGCCGGCCGTCGAAGCCCATATTGTCGAGCAGGTGTCGAAAACCGGCCCCTCCGTTCGTCGTAGGCTCGAGAACGGCCGATGCCCGGACCGTTTCCACACCCAACTGCCAGGAGTCGCGACATGACACAAACGCCCGTGAAACCCATCCCCGAGGACATGCACACCCTCACCCCGCACCTGGTGTGCGACGGCGCCGCCGCCGCCATCGAGTTCTACCGCAAGGCCTTCGGGGCGGTGGAAGCGTCCCGCCTGCCGGGCCCCGACGGCAGGCTGGCCCATGCGATGGTCCGCATCGGCGACTCGGCGCTGATGTTGAGCGACGAGTGGCCCGACATGGGCTCGGTCGGCCCCAAGTCGCTCAAGTCCTCGCCCGTCACCCTCCACCTTTATGTGGAAGACGTCGATGCCACGGTTGCGCAGGCAGTCGCCGCCGGCGCCACCGTGACCTTGCCGGTGGCCGACATGTTCTGGGGCGACCGCTACGGCCAGTTGCGCGACCCGTTCGGACACCAATGGTCGGTAGCCACCCACCTGCGGGACCTCAGCCCGCAGGAGATCGCCGACAACATGGCCAAGAGCGGCTGCTGACGGCCGGCAGGGGGGGGCGGCTCGCCAGCCTGCCCTCAGACCGCAGCGCCGGCCCGGCGCTGCCGCTGAGCCACCCCGCCGACCAGCGCCAGCCCGGCCAGCAGCAAGGCCACGCTGGTCGGCTCGGGCACGGGCGACAGCAGGAAGGCGTGCTCGGCGCCGCTGTTGAAATTGAGGGCGGTGCCGACGATCTCGCCGTTTTCGTTGATGTCGAATGCCTCGGTCAGCCGCCAGCCGGCCTGGACCACGCTCGGGTCGAGGAAGGAGTTCAGGTCGATGACGCTGCCGTTTTCCCACAAGGTGGCGCGGTAGTTGTGCTCGCTGTTGGAAAACGACCGCCCGACCACCTGCCCGAGCTCGTTGATGGCGTAGGCCTCGCTGAAATTCTCGGGCAGGCTCGGGTCCAGCACGCCCAGGTCGGTGAGCACGCCGGCGTTCCAGACGGCGGCATGGGCGCCCGCCGCCCCGGCCACCTGGCCCCGGTCGTTGATGTCGTTGGCGACGCTGGTGCCGCCGGCCGGCCCGGCCAGCAGGGTCGGTGCACCGGCGCCATTCCAGACGGCGGCGCTCTCCCGGTAGTCGAGGCCCTCGCCCCAGGCGATGGCTCCGGCGACCTGGCCGGCACCGTTGATCGCATTGCCCCAGCTGATGCGGCCGGTTCCGGTGCCCAGGTCGGTCATGACGCCGCCGTTCCAGAGCACGGCATGGCGGCCCGTGTCACCGGGCGTCAGGGCGGTTCCGGCGATCTGCCCGTTGTCGTTGATGTCGACAGCTACGCTGTAGCTACCTCCCAGCGAGCCCAGGTCGACCGGCGGCTGGCCCCGGTTCCACAGCGTGGCGTGGGAGATCACCTCCCCCTCGCTGTCGATTTCAGCCGTACCGACGACCTGGCCGAAGTTGTTGATGCCGATCGCGTAGGACCGGCCCGCCGCCCGGTAGCCCGGCAGCGGGGTACGGACCCGGCTGCTCCACAAGGTGGCGTCGCTGTAGAAGGAAATGCCCGCCACCTGACCGGCATCGTTGACGGCCCTGCCGGAGCTTCCGGACTCGCCGCTGCTGCTCAGGTCGATGAAGTTGTATTCGATGGCCTGGACCGGCATGGCGGCCAGCAGGCCGCTTCCGAGCCATGCGCACACGAGAACAAGGATTCTTTTCATGGGCAGTCTCCAGGCAGTGATCGGCTCGGTGCCGACCCGGTATGAGCGGCTTTGGAGCGCCCCGGGAAGCCGCCGCCTGCGAGGTCCGCCCCACGACGTGAGCCGCCGTCGGGGGTTGCGGTCATGGACACCGGAGCAACGATTTGCGGCACCGAGTATGCGATGCGGAAGGAGCTGAGACACCCCCCTAGGATGCCGGTCCGCGAGGCCCGGTCGAATCCGCCGGGACTCCCATCACGGATACACCGACGAGACCTCGGCGGCCCGGCGCCCCTGCCCGGGCGGCCACGGGCCGCGCCGGCTCAGGCCGCACCGCGAAGGCGCGCCACGCGGCGGTTCATCCGGTGCCGCACCAGGTGTTCGAACACCCATCGCCTGGCCCCTGTCAGGTTGATGCCGTGACGGGCATAGAACTGGTCCGGGCTGTCGAAGAGGCCGAAGTCCCGGTTGATGCCGTCCTTCTGGATGAAGGTGTCGCAGCCCCGCCATTGCACCGGCGGCGAGTGCAGATCGGGGGTGGCCACGCCGTAGCCGCAGAACGGTCCGCGGTGCCGGCTGAAGCGGCGCTGCAGGGCGGCCAGATAGGCCTGATCCAGGATCACCCCTTCCAGGCGCAGCCAGCGGCCCTCGAACCAGATCTCCACCCAGCTGTGGATGATGCTGCGCGGCGCGAGCCAATAGGCCAGCCCGGTCACGGCACCACGCTGCAGGGCCTTGTCGATGGTGAAGCCATGGAAACGGCAGGGCACGCCGGCCGCGCGCAGCAAGGCCATCAGCAACACACCCTTGGTGTTGCACTGGCCGATGCCGTCGGCCAGCACGGCGCTGGCGGGCAGCCTGTCGGAGACGTTGTAGCCGAAGGCGATCTCATCGCGCACGAAGTCGTGGATGGCGCCGACACGTTCGTAGGCCGGCAGCGCCAGCCAGCCGCGGCGTCCCAGCAAGGCCTGGACCTCGGGGTGCTCGTAGTCCAGCAGCGCGGTGGGCAGCAACCAGCGCGCCAGCTCCTGCGGGCTGGGCGGCGGCGGCGCTTCGCCGATGGCGATCATGCTCGACCTCCCCCATGGGGCATGGGGCCCGGGACGGCCGCCGGGCGGCGCATGGCATCGCGAAGTGGGGGGCGGTCACGGTGGATGGTGCCGCGGCAGGTGCAGAAAGTGTCCATGCCGGCATTGGAAACCTTGTAGCCGGTGTAGAGTCAAGCCATCACGCGCAAACGGGGTGGACGCACATGAAAATCGGGGAACTGGCCCGCGCGACGGCGACACCGGTCGAGACCATCCGCTTCTACGAGCGCGAGGGGCTGATGCCCGCGCCTGCGCGCACCGGCGGCAACTACCGGGCCTACGCCGACGCGCACCTGCGGAGGCTGGTGTTCATCCGGAAATGCCGCTCGCTCGACATGGCCCTGGACGAGATCCGGGCCCTGCTCGACTTCAAGGATCGGCCGGCGGACGATTGCGGCGAAGTCAACGCGGTGCTGGACGAGCACATCCGGCACGTGGCGCAGCGCATCGAAGAATTGCGTGCCCTGGAGCAGGAACTGCTCGCGCTGCGGGCCCGCTGCGGCTCGGACCGGGCCGGGGCCGCCTGTGAAATCCTGAAGGAACTCGCGGCGCCCGGCGAAACCGGGCGGCCACGGCAGGCGCCGCACGTCGGCGCGCTGCACCGCCAGCGCGGCTCCGCGTCGCGCTGAAGGCCGTCGAGGATCAGCGCGTCGTCACCCGGACCAGGGCGGTCACCGGCTTGCCGTTCACCAGCACCGGCTGGTGGTGGTCGTCGGCCAGCAGGACACCGATCACGTGCGTGCCGGCCGGGGAGGTGCAGGGACCGAAACGCGCCTTGATCAGGTCGCCGCCGAAGTCGCTGTTCATGCTGTTGTAGGGACGGCCGGGCAGGTTGCAGCTGTCGCCCTCGGGGTCGATCTTCAGGTGCAGGTGGCCGCAGCGCGGATCGCCGCCGCACTGCCCTGCCGGCTTGAGCTTGAAGTTGCTCTGCACGACCACGCCGATGCTGCGCTCGGGGTCGCTGCCGAGCTGCACGGTGGATCCCTCCACCGGCCAGCTGATCTGCAGGCTGGGGGCTTCCTGCGCCAGTGCGCCGCAAGCCCAGAAGACCGTGCCGAGGAGGGGAATGAAAGACAAACGCATGTGCAGGCTCCGATGAAACAAGGTGAAGGTGGAATCAATGTAATCAGTGAATACATGACGAGGTGGAGTCTAGCGCAAAATAATCACTGCTTACACCGCACACCCTAGCCATGCCCACACGTTCCCGACCGACGCCTGCCGCCGAGCCTCGCGCCAGCTATCACCATGGCCATCTCCGCGAAGCGCTGATAGAGGCCGCGGTCGAGCTGATCGCGCGGGACGGCGTGCACCAGCTCTCGGTGCGCGAGGTGGCCAAACGCGCCGGTGTGTCGCCGGGTGCGCCGTTCCGCCATTTCGCCAACCGCACGGCGCTGCTCACCGCCGTGGCCGAGCAGGCCACGCAACGGCTGCGCGCGAGCGTCGAGGCCGCCGTGCAGGCGGCGGCCGCGGCGCCGCCCCTGGTCCGCTTCGGCGCCATCGGCCATGCCTACCTGGGCTGGGCGCGCGCCAACCCGACGCACTTCCGCGTGATCAGCGAACGCGCCTTGATCGACTACGCAGGTTCGGCCAGCATGCGCGAGGACAACGAGGCCATCCGCCGCCTGATGGGCGCGCTGTTCACGGAAGCCTTCGGGGCGGGCGGGAACTTCGATGCCGAGCACGCCCAGATCGCGGCCCGCGCCCTGGTCTACGGCCTGGCCCGCATGGCGGTGGACGGCCACTTCCCCGAATGGAGCCTGTCGGGCGAGCCGACCTCGAAAGCCATGGACAACACGCTGGACTTCTTCATCGGCCTGCTGGCCGGCGCGCAAGGCCCGGACGGCGGGGTGCCGAAGACACAGGCACGGACCAGGGCACCAAGAACCCGTGGCGCGGCCGGCTCCTGACGCCTCGTCGTTCCTGAACAAGGACTTGCCATCCGTTATCATTTCCATCATTATGGAAATATAGAATCGTATCGAACCGGACGGCCGGACATCAGCTATCCACGGAGAGCCCCATGACGCCAGCAAACCTGCTCAACCGCCATTGCCACTGCCGGACCTTGAACGCGCAGCGGCTGGACAGCGAGCTGGCCGCTGCCCTGCGGGCCCAGGGCCTGCCCGGCTCCATCGCCGCCCTGCGGCCGACCCTGTTTTCGTCCACCCTGGTGTTCCTGTCGCAGGACAACGTCGAGCAAATGGCCGAGGCGATCCGGGCCATCGAGGGCGTGACCCGGCTCGCACCCTACCGGCAAGCGGCGCTGGCTCGGGCGCCGCGCATCGCCTCGCCGCCGCGCGAGACGGTCGGCGTCTTCATGGGCTACGACTTCCACCTCGATGCCTCGGGCCCGAAGCTGATCGAGGTCAACACCAACGCCGGCGGCGCCCTGCTGAACCTGGCCCTGGTACGCGCCCAGCAAGCCTGTTGCGAAGCCCTCGACCCGGCCATCGGCCCGAACCGCTTCCGGGCCGCGGACGAAGCCGAGATCTGGCGCATGTTCCAGACCGAGTGGCGGCGCGAACGGGGCGACAGGCCGTTGAGGCACGTGTTGATCGTCGACGACGAACCGGACAGGCAATACCTCGCACCCGAGTTCGCGCTGTTCCGCCACCTGTTCTTGCAGCAGGGCATCCGGGCCGACATCGCCGATCCGCGCGAGCTCGAATGGACGGGCACCGGGCTGTCCTTCCGGGGGAACGAGGTGGACATGGTCTACAACCGTCTCACCGACTTCTACCTGACCGAAGCAGCCCATCGCCCCTTGGCAGAAGCCTGGTCCGCCGGGGCGCTGGTGATGACACCGCATCCGCGGGCCCATGCCCTGCATGCCGACAAGGCCAACCTGGTGGCGCTGAGCGACGACGGATTGCTGGCGAGCTGGGGGGTCGAGGCCTCCGACCGGCAGGTCCTGTCCGCTTGCATCCCCACCACGACACTGGTCACGCCGGACAAGGCCGCAGCCCTGTGGGACGCGCGCCGCGGCTTGTTCTTCAAGCCGGTGGCGGGCTTCGCCGGCCGCGGCGCCTACCGGGGAGACAAGCTGACCCGGCGCGTCTGGGACGACATCGTCCGAGGCGGCTACGTGGCCCAGGAGCTGGTCCGGCCGGGCGAGCGTTCGGTGCAGGCGGATGGCCAGGTGGCCGAGCTCAAGTTCGACATCCGCGCCTACACCTACGACGGCGTCATCCAGACCCTCGCGGCACGCACCTACGAGGGGCAGACGACGAATTTCAGGACCGCCGCAGGAGGCTTCGCCCCGGTGAACATCCTGCAGGAAGGCATGGCCTGTCCGCCTCGAACGGCCGCTTGGCCGCCTTGACGCCGATACGGCGAACCCGGGATCTCAAGCGTAGCGGTTGACCAGGTTCTCGAGCCGCTCCTGCCGGCCCGAGACCGGCCTCGGCTCTATGCCCTGCTCGTGCACGCGCCGGGCCAGCGCCTCCAGCGAGGCGCCGGCTTCGATGGCTTGGCCGAGTTCGCCCTGCCAGCCGGCGTAACGTGCATCGCGCGCATCGCACAGCTCGCGCGACTCGTAGAGCCGGGCGGCGGCCAGGAAGGCCCGGGCCACGGTGTCCAGGCCGCCGATGTGCGCTTCCAGCAGGTCCTGCGCATCGATGCTCTGGCGCCGCAGCTTGGCGTCGAAGTTCGTGCCGCCGGTACTGAAGCCGCCGGCGCGCAGGATCTCGAGCAGGGCCGGGATCAGGCTGACATGGTTGTTGGGGAACTGGTCGGTGTCCCAGCCCAGCTGTTCGTCGCCCCGGTTGGCATCCAGCGAACCGAAGATGCCGAGCGCGCAGGCCGTGGCCACCTCGTGTTCGAAGCTGTGGCCGGACAAGGTCGCGTGGTTGACCTCGATGTTGACCTGCACCTCCCGCTCCAGGCCGTAGCGTTTCAGGAAGCCGTAGACCGTGGCCGTGTCGTAGTCGTACTGGTGCTTGGTCGGCTCCTTCGGCTTGGGCTCGACCAGGATCGCGCCCTTGAAACCGATGCGGTGCTTGTGCTCCACCACCGCGGCCAGGAAGCGGCCGTACTGGTCCAGCTCGCGCCGCATGTCGGTGTTGAGCCCGGTGTCGTAGCCTTCGCGGCCGCCCCACAGCACGTAGTTGGCGCCGTCCAGGCGCTGCGTCCATTCCAGGGCATGCTTGACCTGCGCCGCCGCGTAGGCATAGACCTGCGGGTCCGGGTTGGTGGCCGCGCCGCTCAGGTAGCGGGGATGCGAGAACAGGTTGGCGGTGCCCCACAGGAGCTTCACGCCGCCGTCCTGCATCTTGCGGGCGGCTGCCTCGAGCAACTGGTCGAGGCGGGCATTCGACTCCCGCAGGCTGTCCCCCTCGGGCGCCAGGTCGCGGTCGTGGAAACACCAGTGCGGCATGCCCAGGACACGGAAGAAATCGAAGGCGGCATCGAGCTTGAGACGGGCCGCCGCCATCGGATCGGCCAGGTCGAACCAGGGCCGGTCGAACACGGTGCTGCCCAGCGCGAAGGGATCCTCGCCCCTCCAGCAGAAGCTGTGCCAATAGCAGGCGGCCGGCCGCAGGTGCTCGGCCAGGGTCTTGCCCAGCACGACACGCCCGGCCTCGTACCAGCGGAAGGCCAGCGGGTTGCGGCTGTCGGGGCCCTCGTAGGGAATGCGGTCGTAGCTCGAAAAGAGGCTGCTGCCCATGCGGTGCTTCCGGTGCGTGGCTTCAAGAGCCGGCACGCGGGCCCGCTGCCGTGGCTTCTGCATGCCCAGGCCTCGATTCTATTTCGCCGCGCCGCCGTCGATGGATTCATTGATCCATGTCAAGCCGCCCGCTCCGCGCCGGGCGATGCTTGCGCACATGCATGCCGCCCTGCTTCCACGAGTTGCCATGATCCCGGACACCGCCCCGCCCTTCCCCGCCGCTCCAGGCCCGCGAGGGCACCACCCATGAATGCGGCGCCTTGCCTGGCGGGCAAGAAGGGGCTGATCGTCGGCATGGCCAACGAGCACAGCATCGCCTACGGTTGCGCCAAGGCGGTCCGCGAACGCGGGGCCTCGCTGGCGATCACCTATCTGAATGCCAAGGCCGAGCCCTTCGTCCGCCCCCTGGCCCAACAACTCGGCGCCGAGATCATCGCGCCGCTGGACGTGGAGCAGCCCGGACAGCTCGAAGCCGTGTTCGATCGGGTGGAGCGGCAGTGGGGCCGGCTGGATTTCCTGCTGCATGCCATCGCCTACGCCCCCGCTGCCGACCTGCATGGCAGGGTGGTCGACAGCAGCGCCCAGGGCTTCGCCCGCGCCATGGACGTGTCGTGCCATTCCTTCGTGCGCATGGCCCGCCTGGCCGAGCCCCTGATGAAGGACGGCGGGACACTGGCCACGCTCAGCTTCTACGGGGCGCAGAAGGTGGTGGAGAACTACGGCATCATGGGCCCGGTGAAGGCGGCGCTGGAGGCGACGGTGAGTTACCTGGCCGCCGAACTCGCGCCCGCGGGCATCCGCGTGCATGCGGTGTCGCCCGGCCCGATCAAGACCCGGGCGGCCTCGGGCATCGCCAACTTCGGCCATCTGCTCGACGAGGCCGCCGCGCGCGCGCCCCGGCACCCGCTCGCCAGCATCGACGACGTCGGTGCCGTGACCGCCCTGCTGTTCAGCGACGACGCCCGTGCGCTGACGGGCAGCGTGCTGTTCGTCGATGCCGGCTACCACCTGATGGGCTGAAACGGAGGCTGCCATGCACGACACCGGCCCGCATCACGAACCGGCAGCGGAGTTCCTGGAGAACCACCCGTTCTCCGAGATCCGGCCGGGTGACGGCGCCAGCCTCGCGCGCCGCATCACCGAGCGCGACATCCGCTTGTTCGCCGCGGTCACGGGGGACGTGAACCCGGTGCATGTCGATCCGGCCTATGCGCAGGCGAGCCGTTTCCAGGGGGTCATCGCGCACGGCATGCTGGGCGCCGCGCTGATCTCGAGCCTGCTCGGCACACGCTTTCCCGGCCCGGGCACGCTGTACGTGGGGCAGACGCTCAAGTTCCGCCGGCCGGTGCGCGCGGGCGACACCCTGACGGCCAGCGTCATCGTCAGCATGCGCGAGGAAGGCCGGCGCCGGGTCCTGCTCGACACCCGCTGCGTGAACCAGGACGGCGTGCTCGTCATCGAGGGCGAGGCCGAGGTGATCGCTCCGGCCGACAAGCAACGGGTGCGCCGCGTGGAGCTGCCCGAGCCCTTCTTGGCCGAGTGAGGAAGGGGGGCGATGCCGCCCCCGCGCTGCCCAGCGGCCCTGCAGCCGACATCCTGTCTCGGCTTTCTCCTACAGGCCGGTGCCGCGGCACCGGCGACGATGGAGCGGAACGAGGCGCGTCCTCCGAGGACGCTGTGCCAGGTCCGGACGGCGTGGCGCCGCCTCCTCCCACCCCACCGACCGCATGGAGCCACACAGCATGAAAATCATCGAACGCCTGAACCAATTCCGGGCCCTGCGGGATCTGCTGGCAAGGCGGCCCGATCTGGTGTCCGCCCCGCCGGCCCCGGCCCCCTCGCCTTCGAAGGCCCAGGACGAACTCGAAGCCTTCTACTACCTCACCGCCCTGCTCAACCTGCGCCCCGCCGAAGTCTCGCCGGACTCGGTGCATGAAACCATCGAACTGCTCTCGGAGAGCGAAAATGCCACGGTGGGGATGGTGGCGCCGGCCGTTGCGGCCGAGCATTCACTGCCCCGGGCCAGGCTGCAGGACCGGCCTCACTGACGCCGTTCCCACACAGCCGTTCAAGCCGAGTGCTCGCCCAGCCACACGATCGAACCGTCGGGCGCATGACATGCCTCGATGCCGGAGTCATACAGGCGCTCACGCGTGCGGGGATGGCGGATGAACGGCGCGTCCCGTCCCGCCGGCGTGTGCCAGTAGCCCCGGGACAGGCCCGCCCCGCCGATGAACAAGCGGCCCGCCACATGGTCCGGACAGGGCTGGAAGGCCGGGTCGCAGATCCAGGCCGTCTGGTTCGGCAGCGGCCGTCCGCAGGGCCGCCCCGGCGCGGCCTCGCCCAGCCGGAACCAGGCTGACCAGATCGAGGTTTCGGCGCCCCCCAGAAGGCAGACGATCTCGGCCATGCCGAAGCGGCGCCTTATCCGTTCGTACAGTTCGCGGGCAGGCGTCACGCCGCTCAGCAGCACCAGGCGCAGCGGCAGGGGATCATCCGGCTCCGGGCCGGCCTCGATCAGGTCCTGCAAGGGGCGAGGTCCTGAATTCCAGACACTCACGCGGTGCCGGACCACCAGCTCGCCCCAGTGACGCGCATCGTGCCGACGGTCCGTGTCGGGCAGGACCAGGGCCGCGCCAGCGTGCAGCACGCCGAAGACGTCGTAGACCGACAGTTCGGATGCCGGCGAAGACACTCCCAGGATCCGGTCCTGCGGCCCGACCCGGTGCAGGCGGTTGAGGTGCACGATGGTGTTGACCAGGCCTTGGTGGTCCATCGCCACGCCTTCGGCTTCGCCGCCGGGGGCGAACTTGAACACGAGGCAGGCCGGCTGGTCCGGCGGGCCGTCCAGCGACTGCACGTGCGCGTGGCGCAAGCCGGCCTGCGCGCCGGGCACCGGGTGGTGCACGCTCCATTCGCCGCTGCGCAGCCCTTCATCGACATCCTCCGGCCGTGCGAGAAGCTGCGACACCCCTGCCGTGCGCAAGACCTCCAGCCGGCGCTCCGCGGACCAGCCGGTATCCAGCGGCACCCAGGCCGCGCCGGCCAGCAGCACGCCGCACACCGCGACCACCTGCGCCCACCCCGGCGGCATCAGCACCGCCACGGGTCGCCCGGGCGACATGCCGGAGTGCATCAGTTGGTCGGCCACGGCCAGGCTCTCGTCCAGCAGTTCGCGATAGCTCATGCAGCGGCCTGCGGCCAGCAGGGCCGGAGCCTCCGGTTGCCGGAGGGCATTGGCGACGAAGCCCGCGTGCAGCCGGTGCCGGGCGAGCGGCCCGGCTGGGGCCATGTCCCTGCGCGCCTGCATGGCCGGCGGCAGGGTCACCAGGCTGCCGCTGTACCAGGCGGCGGCGTCGTCGGCCAGCCGGAGCAGGGCCGCGGCATGCGCCGCGAACATGGCCTCGGGCACGCCGGGCTCGAATCGACCCTCGGCCACCTGCCAGCGCAGGACCAGTTCCCCCTGCTGCACCATGACCTGGTGATCGAGCCAGGCCTGCGCAAGCGCCCCGCCCTGGCCGGCCGGCGATCCCGGCACGTCCCCCCCGGGTCGTGCCGTGTCGCCGGCCGGCTCGACGCCTGGCGCGAGCCAGGTTGAAAAAGCGACCGGCAGGGCCTGGGAAAACGTCGTGCCGCGAAGGCGGCTCCATGCCTGCCCCACCGACACCCCGTCGAAGGACCGGTGCGCGAAATCGGCCACGAACTGCCTTTGCAGCGCCGCGGCGAATTCGGAAAAGACCAGGTCGGCCCGGCGGCCATCCACCTCCTGCACCAGGCAGCCCTCGCGTCTGCCGGCCCCCTGCGCCGCATCCGCATAGCGCAGCAGCAGACTGAAATGCGCCTCGCTGCTCCAGCGGGCCAGGATCTGCGCGTACACGGCCAGCAACATCACCGACGGGCTGATGCCGTGCTCGCGGGCGCCGCTCTGCAGGCGCTGCCAGCGCGCGCCGTCCATCCGCATGTCCAGCTGCACCCGTGGTGCGCAGGCCAAGGGCGGCGGCGCATCGCGGCGCCAGGGCAGCTTCGGCGGCCCGGGCAGGGAGTCGATCCGGTCCATCCAATAGGTCTTTGCCCTGCGGTAGGCCGGCGTGCCGTGCAACGACTGGAGCATCATCGAACGTTGCCGGTCTCGCAGCGCCTGACGCTGGCCGGCGCTCAAGCTGCCGGGAGGGGTGGTCAGCAGCGGATAGTCCCCGTCCGTATCGGGCGGTATCCCCACCGAGCGCAGGTCGACGAAAACGTTTTTCACGCCGCCCACTCCCCTTGCGCCGCCAGGTCCCTCATGGGACCGGGCCGGCCCTCTTCCCGGGCCGGCCGGGGGTCGGTGGAATCGACAGGGGTCATGGCATTTTTCCTCGAACTGCTGATAGGAAAACAATCAGGCGCCCAATACCGCTTCAGCGCGGAGTCATCCACCCGGCTCCAATGGCCGCCACGCGACGGACGTTCTCACGCATCTGAAAATTACGCGATCGAGACGCCGGCAGTTGATCGGCCTTTGTGCGATCGCTGTACTTTCCCGCAGTCGACTACCAGGGATTTCCTGGGGGCACCGCTGCCCGAATGCGAGGCCGCCGAGCGGAATGTCGGGACGGGCTCTCCTTGCCCCCCCGACGGCATCGGCGTGCGCCCTGTGCCGGGAAACATCGGCTGGACAGGGGCCGGTCGATGTTGAGATCGAGGCGGGACGCCACCAAGGCTTCCACGGCCGCCTGGCCGCGCTACAGCCCGTCGAGCTGCTGGAGTTCGGTGAGAGGAACCGGCCCGGCAGGATCAGCTGCATCGGCCGCGGCGCTCCCCGGCGGAGCCTCACCCGGTTCGCTGCAGGAGGCGAGAAGCTCCAGCAGCTGCGCCTTGTGCAGACGCAAGGCCTGGCGCAAGGGCTCGGTCAAGGCGCCGCGGGGCGCCACCACCTGCAACCCGCCGCCCATCCGGCGAAGCCGGATCCCGGCGTCCCGCAACTCATGCAGAAGTTTTTCCAACTCGTACGCCTTTGTCGTGGTGATCCCTGAGCCAGCCCGGCCCGCTCGAAGCGTCCGGGACGCGCTCCTTTTTCGGGCCTCGAGGCTAAGCGACAGGCTCGGCGCAAAGCAATCCGCAGAAGCGAAATCCTGTACTTTGAAGCTCACGCCTTCTGGAACATTCCCTCGGCATCCGTCACGGTCGGCGCACCTTCCGGTACGCGGCCGGCATCGGAGCGCGGTGGAATGGCGGACGAGGTTGACAGGCTTGTGCCGGCCCGGTCCGGCCCCGCTATTCGCGCGGCGTGCGGAACACCGACACGGCATCCACCAGGTGCTGGGCCTGGAACTTCAGGCTCTCGGCGGCGGCCGCGCTTTGCTCGACCAGCGCGGCGTTCTGCTGCGTGGCATGGTCCATCAGGTGGACGGCCTCGCCGATCCGCGTCACGTCCGAGCTCTGCTCGCTGCTGGAGGCGCTGATGTCCTTCATCAGCAGGGTCAGTCCCTCGACCGAGGCGACGATCTCCGACATGGTGCTGCGTGCCTGATCCACCTGCGAGGAGCCTTGCTCCACGCGCTCGACGCTGGCGTTGATGAGCGCGGCGATCTCCTTGGCCGCGTCGGCGCTGCGCTGCGACAGGTTGCGCACCTCGCCGGCCACGACCGCGAAGCCGCGTCCCATGTCGCCGGCACGCGCCGCCTCCACGCCCGCATTCAGCGCCAGGATGTTGGTCTGGAAGGTGATGCCGTTGATGACCCCGATGATCTCGGAGATCTTCTTCGAGTTGTCGTGGATGCCGCGCATGGTGTCCACCACCTGGGCCACCACCGCGCCGCCGCGCTGCGCCACCGTCGAGGCCTCCTGGGCCAGTGCGTCGGCGCGTCGCGCGCTCTCGGCGTTCTGCCCGACGGTCGAGCCCAGCTGCTGCATCGACGACACCGCCTGCTGCAGCGCCGCGGCCTGCTTCTCGGTGCGCACCGCCAGGTCGTTGTTGCCCAGCGAGATCTCCGAGCTGCCGCTGGCCACGTTCTCCGCCTTCTCGCGCACCCCGGCGACCAGCCGCACCAGGCTGCCCTGCATCTCCTTGAGCGCCACCAGCAGCTGGGCCGTCTCGTTGCGGCCGCTGGCCTCGATGGCCACCGTCAGGTCGCCCCCGGCCACCGCCCGCGCCACGCTCACCGCCCGCTGCAGCGGCCGGGTGATCGAGCGCACCAGCAGCCAGCCGAAGATGCACAGCGACACGCCGGCCACCGTGCCGATCAGCATCAGCAGCATGACCGCCGAACGGTAGGCCTGCTCGGCCTCGCCCACCGCCTGCTCGGAGCGCTTGAGCTGCAGCGTCGTGAGTTCCTGGATCGCCTGCATGGCCTGCTCCTCCAGCGGGCGCACCTCCTGCAGCAGGACCTGCGTGGCCTCCTCGGGCTTGTTGGCCGTGCCCAGCCGCACCGCCTTGTCCACCGGCTTGACCATGGCGGCCATGGCCTCCTGCATCTTCTGCAGCGCCGCCTTGGCCTGCGCCGTGTCGGCCGACGCCAGCAGCTCCTTCTCGCCGCGCGCATAGACGGCGCGCAGATCCTCCAGCGACTTGACCTCCTTGAGCATGGCCTGCTCGTCGTTGAGCAGCACGATGTCGCGCACCGAGATGTCCATCGAGCGCAGCGTGTCGCGCAAGTCCTTGGCCGCGCTGATCTTCGGGTGCTGGCTCCGCGTGATCCAGTCCAGGTGTCCCTTGACCGCGTTCAGCCTGGACACCCCCACCCACACCATCGCCGCCAGCAGCAGCGTCGCCACCGTGATGCCGATCGCCAGCCGGGTGCCTATGTTCGA
>CBIHOH010000100.1:0-14455 GCA_966211755.1 uncultured Rhizobacter sp.
AACCTTGGGACAAATCGCTTCACGGCGCTTGACTCGAAAGACGGTTACTCAGTCGCTGTTGCTCCATGTGAGGATTCCCCTCCTTGGATAAGAATGGAAGTCGTGAAATGGAAGCTCTGTCTCCTCGCTCGACGCCCCTTCGAGGATGACATGCACCCATGCCTCGTGAGAGTCCGAGAGGCGTGACAAGTCGACCTTCACCGGACACAAGCGCCATCGAACAAGAACCGAGTCGATGAAGCCCGCGTCGCCGACGCTCAGACCCCGCGTTGCTCCAGCACCTTGATGCCTGGGGCCCTCGAAGTACTCGATCAGCTCAGCCTCGGGAGAAATCAGGCGATGTCCGTCAAGCTCGCAATCATTTCTCAAGGGCACGAAGACGCCTTCGATCCGAGGTTGCAGGCACGAGGTGCCACCGGTCTGATTTGAATAAAGAACACCGCTTGGCCACTCGATGACCAGCCCCATGCCCACGGCGTCCCACAGTTCTATCAATGGTTTCATGGCGAAAAATCGTCTCAAGTCGCGATGGTCGAGCAATGGGCCGGCGCGATCACCCATCCGTTCCTTCGGAAATTTGGCGCATTAGTGTTTTCTCTCGAGGTCGAATGCCGGTATGTTGCCATCTGCTCAGGTCTTACCACCGTTTGGCGAACCGGGTGCCGTATGCCAACGATTCGACGGAGCGGCGCCCGGGCCGGCACCGGCGAGCAACAGTGTCCGAATCGAACACAGGGCACCGGTCTTGAAGCGGGCTGCTGCGACCTGGGACGGAGGAAAGCCGCAGGGGCGGAACACACCGCGTGTTTATACGCCCTGAAGGAGCAGTCGCTCCGTGGCAGCCGACCAGGGGCAGGCTTGTTTCCCCGATGATGGCCATCGTGATGGCGGATCAGGTGGCAGGGGGATGAATTCGGGAATGAGGGTGGTACGTGGACGATATAACCATCGAACCACGTACCACTCCAGCCGTAGCTACACCGGTTGAAGGGCGCGACCTTATCTCAGGATAAGGATGAGGTGATTGAATAACCCCTGTCTTTCCGCTAGACTATCCGCCCCCTAAGAATACCGAATACGCTTAGGTGGGCGGAGCAGGATTCGAACCTGCGATTTGGGTTCGTTCGATGTTTTCACATCGGACAGTTCAGCCCGCCTTCGGATGACCGGTGCTCAAGAAGATAAAGATGATGAGGCAAGACCATAAGGCTGAGAATATCTGCGCCGGCACATCGACCTTGTGTACCCGTCTACCAATTCCGGCACATCCCTGTCAAAAAGGCTGGAGGCTCTTTTGGTAGGGATGGGTGGATTCGAACCACCAGAAATACAGTCGAAGGCAGGGCAGCCAAGGATAAGGATAAAGATGCCTCAAAGATCCTGACTGAAACTTCAGGGCGGCCAGCGCCCCGATCTTACTTGAACGCCTGCATCAGGTAGGCGGAGATCGCGCCGCCAATCTTGCCGTCGATCACCTCGACCGTGTTGGCGCGCATGCGAGCCTGCTTGGTCGCCGCGATCAGGTCATCGATCAGCTCGATGGCATGGGCCTTCTGCTGGGTGGTGGCCGCGCCCGACAGCTTGATGTTGGTGAAGGTGCCGACCACGACGTCCTTCTCGACCACATCGACCTGCGCCGGGTGCTTGTCGGTCGCCGGGGCCTTGATGAAGGGTTCCTTCGTGCGCTCGGTCTTGGTGGTGATGTCCGGTTCGACCGCCATCCAGGAGCCCTTGCGTCCGTCGTCCGAGGGCAGGTACTTCGTGTCGGCGCGGTTGGTCGGGATGGCGTGGAACACCTTGCGCAGGTCCTCGAGCCGGCTTTCCAGGCCCAGCAACTCGTCGACCGGGACGCCGCTCGCCAGCACCGTGCCGTTGGCCAGCACGATGTCGGACTTCGCGACCTGGTTGGTCAGCGACTTCTGGAGCAGCACGTCCTCGGCCACCGCCCAGTGCTTGAAGACATATTCCAGCGTCTCGATCACGGTGGTCGGCAGCTGGCGCTGCTCGCGCGCCGCCGCTTCGATGGCCGCGTTCGCGGGGTCGTCCTTGATCAGTTTCAGGGATTTCAGATGGCCGGAGAAATAGTCGACCGACTTGCTGAATTTGCGGGAGGCGTCCTCGATCAGCGTCTTGGCCTGGTTGGTGCGCGCCTTCTCGACGGCGAGGATTTCGTGAAGTTTGGTTCTGTTTGCCATGTTTTTATTTTGAAGGTGGTTCATCACAATCGACGATGAATATTCTCTTCGCCGTTTTTCTCTGATGCAGGCTTTTCTCAGCAGTATGGTTCTGGCTGCATGGGAACGATGGTTACATCGGCAACCTGCGATGCTCGGATTTCGCTTTGGCGGATTGTAGGCATGGATCAATCTGCGATCGAACACCGCCGTCCCCCGGTATGAGGGGTCTCCCCCCGTTTTTCGGGGGGCGTGCCGCATCATCCGGAAAAGAGGGCGCGAGTCGTTTTCCGGCGGCCGCCGGCGAGTACCGGGCCGCGAATATCCATACCTCATGAGGCGCGTACGCCCAGCGGGGTCCGATCCTCCAGCTGTTCTCTGCGAAGACGCCGCGAAGCCTTGGTCGCCGCGGCTGTGGCGTCGACGGACGGGCTTATGGCGGCTGTCCGGATGGCGCGGGGAGGCCCGCGTTGCGGCGCGACTTCAGCTCAGCGGATCGACCCGGATCAGCGCCAGCGACAGGTTGTCACCCGCGCCGCGTGCCCGCTGGCGCGCCTTGCTGACCAGCATCTCGCTGGCTTCGCGCGGTGGCAGGGTGTGCACGATGGCCCCGAGTTCCTTGGGCGTGAAGTAATGCCACAAACCGTCGCTGCAGGCCAACAGCGAGTCCCCGATCTCGAGGCGGTCGATGTGGTGCAGGGTGAGCGGCGGGTCCTGGAACGTACCCAGGCAACCGGTCAGCAGGTTGGATTGCGGATGGGTGTTGGCCTCGTCCTCGGTGATCTGGCCCTCGTCGACCAGGCGCTGCACGAAGGAATGGTCGATGGTGCGCTTGACCAGGTCGGGCCCGCGGAAGTGGTACACCCGCGAGTCGCCCGCGTGGATGATGTCGCATTCGCGCGAGGGGCTGATCAGGAACGCGGTGGCGGTGCTGTGCGGCTCTTCCTCGGAGGTGATGGCGGTGAGCTTGATCATCAGGTGGGCTTCGAGCACCAGCTGCTTGAGCATCTCGGCCGGGTCGTCCTGGTTGGCGCCGTAGCGTTCGAACAGCTGGCGCGCGGTGAGGATGACCTGGTCCGCCGCCTTGCGCCCGCCGCTCTTGCCCCCCATGCCGTCGGCCAGCACGGCCAGCGCGCAGCCGGGCACCCGGTGGTGCGGCAGGATCTCGACTTGGTCTTGTTGGTAGGCACGGTCACCGCGATGTATGCCGGTGGCCGCCGAGAGTCGATATCCGGGTGAGGTGCTCATGGACGAAAACTATAATCGCTTTGGACCGAACCCTTATTCTTTTGCGCCCCGATGGATGACAACCTGCATTCCCCGCAGCGGCGCTTGATCGAGCTCCGCATGCTGCACGGCGACCTCGACAGCCTGATCGACCTGGCCTCGGCGCAGTCGCCGATGGACGAGCTGGTGTTGCGCCGCCTGAAGAAACGCCGCCTCGGGCTGCGTGACGAGATCCAGAGCCTGGAAGCACGACTCGAACCGCCCGAGCCGGCATGACACTGCGCATGAAGGCCCCGATGACCCGCCTGCACACGCTCCCTTGTCGGGCCGGAGGCGCGCGGTGAGCGAGCTGCGCGCCGCGGTGGCCCAGGCGTTCGCGCCAGGCGGAGCCCTGTCCGAGGCCGACCCGGGCTATGTCGAGCGCGAGGTGCAGCAGCGCATGGCCCAGGAGGTGGCGGCCGCCATCGACGAGCAGAGGGCGCTGGTGGCCGAGGCGGGCACCGGTGTCGGCAAGACCTTCGCCTATCTGGTGCCCACGCTGCTGTCGGGCAAGCGGGCCTTGGTCAGCACCGCCACCAAGAGCCTGCAGGACCAGCTCTACCTGCGCGACCTGCCGCGCCTGCGCAGCGCGCTCAAGCTGCCCATCACGCTGGCCCTGCTCAAGGGCCGGGCCAGCTACCTCTGCCTGCACCGGCTCGGCCAGGCCCGGCAGTCGGCCCAGCTGACCGACCGCTGGGCGGTCCGGGCCCTGGCCAAGATCGAAGCCTGGTCGTTGGGCACGGTCAATGGCGATCTGTCCGAGATCGACGGGCTGGACGAACGCTCCAGCGTCATTCCGCTGGTGAGTTCGTCGCGCGACAACTGTCTCGGCAGCGAATGTCCCGAGCACCGCCAGTGCCACGTCATGAAAGCCCGGCGCGAGGCCATGGCCGCCGACCTGGTGGTGGTCAACCACCATCTTTTTTTCGCCGACATGGCCTTGCGCGACAGCGGCGTGGCCGAGCTGCTGCCGAGTGTCGAGGTGGCGGTGTTCGACGAGGCCCACCAGCTCGCCGAAGCCGGGGTGCAGTTCCTTGGCAACACGCTGGGCAGCGCCCAGGTGATCGATTTCGCGCGCGACTTGCTGGGCGCCGGCCTGCAGCATGCGCGCGGCCTGCTGCCCTGGCAGGCGCTGGCGGGGGCCTGCGACCAGTCGGCGCGCGAGTTGCGCCTGGCCACGGCCGGCCCGATGCGCGAGGTGCGAGGCAACCTCAAGCTGCGCTGGGACGAACGCGCCGGCCGCGCCGACTTCCGCGGCGCGCTGCAGGGCGTGATCGATGCCTGCGGCGCGGCCCGCGAGGCCATCGAGGGGGTGGCCGAAGTAGCCCCCGATTTTCCCAAGCTGGCCGAGCGCGCGGAGCTGTTCGTGCGCCACGCCAGCCTGTTCCAGGCCGAGCCCGCGCCGGGCCGGGTGCGCTGGATCGACCTCACCCCGCACCAGGCGAGGCTGGTCGAGTCGCCGCTCGATGTGCGCGAGGCCTTGCGCGAGCAGATGGAAGCCGTGCCCAGGGCCTGGATCTTCACCTCGGCCACCCTGGGGGACGACGAGCGCCTGTCGTGGTTCACCGAGTCGGCCGGGCTCGACGACGCGGTGACCCTGCGCGTGGGCAGCCCCTTCGACTACCCGGCGCATGGCCGCCTGTACATTCCGGCGCGTTTTCCCAAACCCAGTGAGCCGGGGCATTCCGACGCGGTGGCCGGCCTGGCCGCCCGCTGTGCCCGGGCCCTGGGCGGGCGCAGCTTCGTGCTCACCACCACCTTGCGTGCCTTGCAGGCCATCGGCGAGCGGCTGCGCGACCACTTCGAGGCCGAGGGCGATTCGATCCAGGTGCTGCTGCAGGGCTCGGCCCCGAAACGCCAGTTGCTGCAGCAGTTCCTGGCGCAACCCCGGTCGGTGCTGGTCGGCTCGCAGAGCTTCTGGGAAGGCATCGATGTGCCGGGCGATGCACTGCAGTGCGTGCTGATCGACAAGCTGCCCTTTCCCCCGCCCAACGACCCCTTGGTCGAGGCGCGGGTGAAACGGCTGGAGAGCGAGGGGCGCAATCCCTTCTCCGATTATTTCGTGGCCGAGGCCGCGGTGTCGCTGAAGCAGGGGGCGGGGCGGCTGATCCGCAGCGAGACCGACCGCGGCCTGCTGGTCATCTGCGATCCGCGCATGGCCGGCATGAACTACGGACGCCGCCTGCGTGAAGCGCTGCCGCCCATGACCCGCTTGACCGACGAAGCCGAGGCGATCGGGTGGCTGGGCGAATTGTCGGCCTGCGCCCTGCCTTTCTAGCCTCCCAGGGGGTTGGGTTGGGGGCGTTCGCTTGAGCGGGCCCGGGGTGCGGTGACCGATGTCTGGGCCCGGGCGAATTTCCGCTGGTGCGCTGGACTCGCGCTGCGCAAACCGGGCGGCGCTCCGGCCCTGCCTGCCGGCAGCGGGCTTTACTGGGCAGCCGCCGCGTTCGGGATCTGGGCGATGAAGCGGCTGTCCGGGTAGTTCTTGCGCAGCACCCGCACGGCGTCGTCACGCAGCTGGGTCAGGCCGAGGCGTTCGTAGCAGCGCGCCATGATGGACAGCGCCTCCTCGGTCGAGGGTGATTGCTGGAACTCCTGCACCGCCTGCTGGGCCCGGTTGGCGGCGGCCACGTACGCGCCGCGGCGGAAGTAGTAGCGGGCCACGTGCAGCTCGTAGGCGGCGAGGGTGTTGACGATGTAGTCCATGCGCACGCGCGCATCGTCCGAATAGCGGGACTGCGGGAACTGCTCTGTCAGCTGCCTGAAGGCCTGGAAGGCGTCGCGCGATGCCTGCTGGTCGCGTTCGGACCAGTCCTGGCGGGCCAGCTTGCCGAACAGGCCGAGGTTGTCGTTGAAATGGATGAGGCCCTGCAGGTACAGCGCGTAGTCGAGCGCCGGGCTGGTGGGGTGCATCTTCATGAAACGCTCGACCACCGCCAGGGCCTGGGGCTTGTCGTTGGTCTTGTTCAGCAGGTAGGCGCGCTCGAGCTGGGCCTGCTGGCCGAGCAGGGTGCCCGAGGCGCGGCCTTCCAGGCGCTCGTAGAGCTTGATCGCCCGCTCGTAGCCGCCGGCATTCGCTTCTTCGCGGGCCTCTGAATACAATTTGTCGGTACTCATGCCCGCCGTCTCGTCTTTCGGGGTGGTGCCGCAAGCGGCCAACACCCCGGTCAGAGCCAGCATGGCCAACCAGCGTCCACCCCGTCCTAGCCCGCCAATTTTGTTCATGAGCCTCATGGCGCCGCGGGGGGCGCACTCCGTCAAAAAGAAGAGCAACGATTATATGGTTCACCCTCTCCCTCCTTCCGCGCCGCAGGGGCTTGCCGACCCGGAAGACGAGGTGTTCGACGCCGCCCAGGCCGAGGGGGCGCCCGAGCGGCGCGTCGCACGGCTCGGTGCCGAGGCGCACGGCGGGCGGCTCGACAAGGCCGTCGTGGCGATGGTGCCGGAGTTCTCGCGCAACTACCTGCAGACCCTGATCGAACAAGGCCATGTGCGGGTCGACGGCCGGGTGGTGGAGGGCGCCTCGCGCAAGGTCCTGGCGGGCCAGGAACTCTGCGTCGACCTGGTGCCGACGCCCGAGAGCCGGGCCTTCCGCGCCGAGGCCATGCCCTTGTCCATCGTGTTCGAGGACGAGCAGATGATGGTCCTCGACAAGCCGCCCGGCCTGGTGGTGCACCCGGCGGCCGGGCACTGGTCGGGGACCTTGCTCAATGGCCTGCTGGCCCATCACCCCCAGGCGGCCGGCCTGCCCCGGGCCGGTATCGTGCACCGGCTCGACAAGGACACTTCCGGGCTGATGGTGGTGGGCAAGACCTTGCAGGCGGTCACGGCCCTGGTGCGAGCGATCGCCGCGCGTGAGGTGCATCGCGAATACATCGCCCTCGTCAACGGCCGCCTGCAGGACGGGCCTTTCCGGGTCGATGCGCCGCTGGGGCGCGACCCGCAGTCGCGGGTCAAGATGGCCGTGTTGGCTCAGGGTAAACCCGCACAGACCGACGTCACCCCGCTGGGCGTGGCCGAGCTCGACGGCGGCGCGGTGACGGCGGTGCGCTGCAAGCTGCACACGGGGCGCACCCATCAGATCCGGGTCCACCTGGCCTCCAGCGGGCATCCGCTGGTGTCCGATCCGCTCTATGGCGGGCGCCCTGCGCTGGGCCTGCAGCGCCAGGCGCTGCACGCCACCCGGCTGGGGCTGGCCCACCCCGTGACGGGCGAATGGCGCTGGTTCGACGCGGCGCCCCCGCCCGATCTGGCCCCGGCCTGGCGGGCGGTTACCGAAGGTTCCCACACGGATTGAGCTTGTTCTATACAATGTCGACCAAGCCTCCCTTGGCAACACCCCGATGTCTCGTGAGCGCCGCCCCGTATGGCGTGCGCCGCCGCCCATGGAAGCAAGGCGCCGATGAGGCCCGGTGAGGGTGAGCACAGCGGGGGTCACAACGCCATGGACGGTTCGTGCCAGTGAGGTCCGGCCGCGTGAGCGAGGCCTGCCACGTCGAGCCTTTCCTTGCGAACCGCGGGTCCGGAAATCACCCGCCCCCCAAATTGAGCCAGCCGGCAGTCCCGGCCGAGGATGTGAACGAAAGCCCATGAACACACAGGATGCAAAGCGCGTCCTTGAAACCGCGCTCATCTGCGCCCAGCAGCCCCTGCCATTGCGGGACATGCGCGCACTGTTTGCCGACGAACTCGGCCCGGACACCTTGCGCGCCGTGCTCGACGAGCTGATGCGCGACTGGGAAGGCCGCGGCGTCGAGCTGGTCGCCCTGTCGGGGGGCTGGCGCTTCCAGAGCCGGCCCGAGATGCGCTACTACCTGGACCGGCTGAATCCCGAAAAGCCGCCCAAGTACTCCCGCGCCGTCATGGAAACCCTGGCCATCATGGCCTACCGGCAGCCGGTGACCCGGGGCGACATCGAGGACATCCGCGGCGTCACGGTCACCACCCAGATCATCAAGCAGCTGGAAGACCGCGGCTGGATCGAAACCATCGGCTACCGCGAGGCCCCCGGCCGCCCGGCGCTGTATGCCACGACCCGGCAGTTCCTCGACGACCTCGGCCTGGCCAGCCTGGAGCAGCTGCCGGCCCTGGACAACGCCATGCTGAGCGGCGCCGCCGTGGCCGAAGCCGCACAGGAGCAGTCCTCCCTGCTCGACCCGGCCCAGGCGGCCCTGCTCCCCGAAGACGCCGACCTCGCCGCGGCCGCCGTCGCCGATCCACTCCCCCCGGCCGCGGACCCACCCGCCGCGGCTGCCGACGCCCCCGCCGATCCGGCGGCTCCCGTCCCTGCCGGGCCCGGCGGGGCGGCCGTCCCCGGCGCCACCCCCGTCCCGCAAGCCGCATCCGGCACGACGCCCTCGGGCGATGTCGGCACTCCTCCCGAAGCTGATGCCGCGCCCTCCGCGGACGCCTCGAATCCTCCCTTTTCCGAGACTGCGGCCCCGGCCGCCCCGATGGACCCCGAAGCATGAACCAATCCGACGAGAACCCGACGACCGTCCCCGACACCACCGCCGAGGTGCAGGAAGCCGAGGCCAAGCCGGTGCGTCGGCGTCGCACGACCAAGGCCGAGGCCGCGGCGCCCGAGGTCCAGGCCTCCGCGGCCGTGACCGCCGAGCCCGAGGCAGCGGCCGAGGCCGCCCCGAAACCGGTGCGCCGGCGCAAGGCTCCCGCCAAGGCGGCCGAGCCGGAGTCGACCGAGGCGGGGTCCGCCGAGCCCGTGGCGCCAGCTCCGGCTGTGGCCGCTGTCGAGGAAGTGGCCGAGGTGGTCGCGCGCGCGCCGCGTGCGCCCAGGTCGCGTGCCAAGGCGGCTGCGGCGGGTGAGGGCGCCCCTTCCCTGGTTCCTGCCGGTTCGGAGGCTTCGCCGCCGGTCGCGGCCGTGGCGCCGGCCGCCCCGGTCGAGGTGGCCGTCCAGGAGGCCGCTGTCCAGGTGTCCGAGGGCGCCGAGTCCGCTGCCGAGGCGGCCGATGGTCAGGGTGACGCTCTCCAGGGGGATTCGCCGCGTTCGTCGCGCAACCGCCGCCGCGGCCGCAAGGACCGGGCGCGCGGCGAGGGCCCGGAGGCGAATGAAGCCGGCCAGGCGCCCCGCGCCGAGCCGGCCCCGTTGGCCGCGCCGGTGCTGGCCCAGGTGGGCGAGTTGTTCGCCCAGGTCTTGTCGGGTGATTTCGACGTGGAGGATGCCGCCCCCGAAGCGGCGGCCGATGTCGATGCCGAGGGCGGCGCCACGGAAGCGGCGGCCGAAGAGGTGCCCGGTGCACCCAAGCGCGTGTTGCAGGCCGACCCCGATGCGCCCAAGCTGCACAAGGTGCTGGCCCAGGCCGGCGTGGGCTCGCGCCGCGACATGGAGGAGCTCATCCTCGACGGGCAGATCACCGTCAACGGGGAGCCGGCCCACATCGGCCAGCGCATTTCCTTCGGCGACCGCATCCAGGTCAAGGGCAAGCCGGTGCGCGTACGCATCGTGCCTCCGCCGCCGCGCATCCTCGCCTACCACAAGCCGGCCGGCGAGGTCGTCACCCACGACGATCCCGAGCACCGTCCGACGGTGTTCCGCCGCCTGCCGCGCCTGCAACAGGGCAAGTGGCAGTCGGTCGGGCGCCTCGACCTGAACACCGAGGGGCTGCTGCTGTTCACCAATTCCGGCGAGCTGGCCAACCAGCTGATGCACCCGCGCTTCGGCGTCGAGCGCGAGTACGCCGTGCGCGTGCTGGGTACGCTGGAGCGCGACGCCAAGGCGCGCCTGCTCGAGGGGGTGACGGTCGACGGCCAGACGGCCGGCTTCAAGTCCATCGAGGACGGCGGAGGCGAGGGCGCCAACCGCTGGTACCGGGTGGTGATCACCGAGGGCCGCAACCGCGAGGTGCGCAAGCTCTTCGAGGCCGTCGGCCTGACGGTCAGCCGCCTGATCCGCATCCGCTATGGCAGCGTGGTGCTTCCGCGCGGCCTCAAGCGCGGCGTCTGGGTCGACCTTGACGAAGCCGATGTGCGCATCATCCGCCAGTTGACCGGGGTGGGCGACGGCGCGCGTCGCGACGGCCGTGGGCCGGAGGGGCGCGGCAACGAGCGCGGCAACGAGCGTGGAAACAACCGCAACGACCGTGGCGGCCGTGGCGCGCAGAACCAGGGGAACGAGCGCGGCCACCATGGCAACAACAATGGCGGCGGCAACAACCAGCGCGGTCAGGATCGCCACAACGAGCGCGGCGACCGGGGCCCGCGCGGCAACCGGGGGCAGGGCGGCGGGCACAACGGGCAGCATGCCCAGAACTTCGTGCCGGCCCAGGCGCGCGAGCGCACGCAGGATGAGATCGACCGCGACGAAGACCTCGACTTCGACCCGAGCAAGATTCCCAATCCGCTCGAACAGACCTTCGACAAGCGTTTCGTGCAGAAGCCGCGCGGGCCTGCCGGTGGCGCCGGCTTCGGGCGCGGCGGCGGTGGTTTCGGGGCCGGCGGCAGTGCCCCTGTGCGTCCCCCCAAGAAGGGCGGCGGCCCGCGTGAGCCGGATCCGTTGCAGACCTCCATGGGTTACCTGGGGGCGGATGCCTTCCACGGCCGGGGCAAGGGCGGCGGCGGCAACCGGGGTGGCGGCAACCGCAGCGGCGGCGGCGGCTTCGGTGGTGGTGGCGGGGGCGGCAACCGTGGCGGTGGATTCGGCGGCGGCGGCCGTCGCGGTCGATAAACGTCATGCGACCCGGGCGGATCCAACGAACCGGCCGGGTTCAAGCGTTACAATCCAAGGTTTTGCCAAGTGCTTGATTCAGGAGAATATTCATGGCCATCGAACGTACCCTTTCCATCATCAAACCAGACGCAGTCGCCAAGAACGTCATCGGCCAGATCTACAGCCGCTTCGAAGGCGCAGGCCTGAAGATCGTCGCCTCGCGCATGGCCCACCTGTCGCGCGGCGAAGCCGAGGCTTTCTACGCCGTGCACAAGGCCCGTCCCTTCTTCAACGACCTGGTCAACTTCATGGTCTCCGGTCCGGTCGTGATCTCGGTGCTCGAAGGCGAGAACGCCATCCTCAAGCACCGCGACCTGATGGGCGCCACCGACCCGAAGAAGGCCGAGAAGGGCACCATCCGCGCCGACTTCGCCGACAGCATCGACGCCAATGCCGTGCACGGTTCCGACTCGCCCGAAACGGCCGCGGCCGAAGTGGCGTTCTTCTTCGCCGGCCTGAACGTCTACAGCCGTTGATTAGCATGGCTTGGGCGCCGGCATGGGCGTAAGCCTTTCTTGCTCAGCCCGAGGACACTTCCATGACAACGGTCAATCTGCTCGAATTCGATCTCGACGGGTTGGCCGCGTTCTGCCAACAACTGGGTGAGAAGCGCTTCCGCGCCACCCAGCTGTTCCGTTGGATCCATCAAAAGGGCGCTGCGGATTTCTCCGCGATGTCCGACCTGGCCAAGTCGCTGCGCGACAAGCTCGCCGGGGTGGCCAGCCTTCAGCCGCTGGCCTTGCTCAGCGAGCAGGCGTCGAGCGACGGCACCATCAAGTGGCTGTTCGACGTCGGCGGTGGCAATGCCATCGAAACCGTCTTCATTCCCGAATCCGACCGCGGCACCCTGTGCGTCTCGTCGCAGGCCGGCTGTGCCGTGGGCTGCCGCTTCTGCTCCACCGGGCACCAGGGTTTCAGCCGCAACCTCACGACGGGCGAGATCGTGGCCCAGCTCTGGTTCGCCGAGCACCATGTGCGCCGACGCCTGAACCTGCCCGAGGGGCAGCGCGCCATCTCCAATGTGGTGATGATGGGCATGGGCGAGCCGCTGCAGAACTATTCGGCGCTGGTGCCCGCCCTGCGTGTCATGCTCGACGACCACGGCTATGGCCTGTCGCGCCGGCGTGTCACGGTCTCGACCTCCGGCGTGGTGCCGATGATCGACCGGCTGCGCGAGGACTGCCCGGTGGCGCTCGCGGTGTCCCTGCACGCCCCGTTCGACACGCTGCGCGACGACCTCGTGCCGCTCAACAAGAAATACCCCATCGCCGAGCTGATCGAAGCCTGCCAGCGCTACCTCGACCGGGCGCCGCGCGACTTCGTCACCTTCGAGTACTGCATGCTGCACGAGGTCAACGACACGCCGGAGCATGCTGCGGCGCTGGTCGAGATCAGCCGGCGGATCTCCTGCAAGTTCAACCTCATTCCCTTCAATCCGTTCCCGCAGTCCGGCCTGGTCCGCTCGTCGCGCGAACGGGTGAGCGCTTTTGCTCAGGTGCTGCAAGACGCCGGCGTGGTCACGACCGTGCGCAAGACCCGCGGCGACGACATCGACGCGGCCTGCGGCCAGCTCGCCGGCGAGGTGCAGGACCGCACCAACGCCAGCAAGCGCATGACCCGCGCGCCGATCACCGTGCACCGCACGCCCCCGACTTCTCCCTCGTCTCCCACGGAAAGCCTCACATGACCCCTGTGCGCTGTTGGTTGCGGGCCCCTCTGGCCGGCTTGATGCTGATCGGCGCCCTGTTGTCGGGCTGTACGCTGGCGCCCGTGGCCGAGAGGCAGGGCGCCGAGGGCTCGCGCGACCGGGTCACGGCGTCGGACGAATCCTCCGCGGCCAAGCGCGCCCGCGTGCGCATGGAGCTGGCTTCCGCCTATTTCGCGCGCAACCAGTACACCACCGCCCTCGACGAGGTCAAGCTGGCGCTGGTGGCCGACCCCAACCTGGGCGAGGCCTACAACCTGCGGGGCCTGATCTACGCCGCCCTCGGCGACCAGGCCATCGCCGAAGAGAGCTTCCGCCGCGCCCTGCAGATCAACCCGCGCGATGCCGATTCCATGCACAACTTCGGCTGGTTCCTGTGCCAGCAAAGGCGTTATCCGGAGGCGGCCGATTTCTTCAAGCGCGCGCTCGAGCAGCCGAACTATCCCGGCGGCGCGCGCACCATGCTGGCCACCGGGGTCTGCGAGGCACGTTCGGGCCGCTGGTCCGAGGCAGAAGCCAGCCTCAAGCGGGCCTTCGAACTCGACCCCTCCAATGCCGCCATCTCGGTCAACCTGGCCGAGGTGCTGCTGCGCCGCGGCGAGTATGAGCGCGCGCGCTTCTACATCCGCCGCGTGAATACCTCGAACGAACAGTCCAATGCCCAGACCCTCTGGCTGGCGGCACGCATCGAGATGAAACTCGGCAACAAGCAGGGCGCGGACGACTTCGGCCAGCAGCTGCGCAATCGTTTCCCGGAGTCGCGCGAGTCGGCCGCCTTCGAACGGAGGCAGTTCGATGAGTGACTCCCTGGGCGGGGCATCGGATCCCGCGGCGGCGCCCTCGACCGCCGGCGCCCTGCTGCGCCAGGCACGGCAGGCCCGGGGTCTGCACATCGCCGCGCTGGCCGCGTCGATCAAGGTCACGCCGCACAAGCTGGAGCTGCTCGAGACCGACCGTTTCGACGAGCTGCCCGGCGCCACCTTCACGCGCGCGCTGGCGCAGACCGTGTGCCGCTCGCTGAAGATCGACGCCGCGCCGGTGATGGCCTTGCTGCCCCAGGCGCCGGGGCTCGGCCTGGAGCAGATGAGCCGCGGGCTGAACCAACCTTTCCGCGAGCGTCCGGGGCGCCGCGATCCTGACGAGCTGCAGTTCCTCAAGAACCCGGTGCTCATCGGCGCGATCGCGCTCGGGGCGCTGGCCCTGGCGGTCTACCTGTTGCCTTCGGGCTGGCTGGCCTCTCGCTTCGACCGTCCGGTCGATAAATCCGGCGACAGCCGCTCCGTCCCGGCCACCGAGGCAGCCCAGCCCGGCACCGGCCCGGCGGCGGAGGCCGAGCTGCCTTCGTCCGTCGCCGCCCCGGGCGAGGCGGTGAAACCCGGGGCGACGGCGGAGACGGTGTTTCCTGGCGAACCCTCACCCGATGCCGCGTCGGCGCCGGCCGCAGCTGCATCTGTCGCACCCGTCGCACCCGCCGTGGGCGCGCTGCAACTGCGTGTCAGCGCCAGGTCCTGGGTCAGTGTGCTCGATCGCCGCGGCGTGTCGCTGCTGTCGCGCTTGGTGATCCCGTTAGACACCGTCGCCCGCCAT
>CBIHOH010000101.1:0-14343 GCA_966211755.1 uncultured Rhizobacter sp.
AATGAACCGCGGCTCTCAGCTGGTGACGATCCACCCCTCCAGCGGGTCGATGTCCGCGGGCAGGCCATGCCCCGGGCGCCCGGCGCTCCAGGCGGCCTGCAGCAGGCAGAGCACGGCGTCGAGCAGGTCGCCGCTGGCATCGGCCACCAGCAGGTCGCGCTGCGCATGGCTGAGGCGCAGCCGCAGGCCCAGCCGGGTGCGGCCCTGCTCCAGGGCCTCGAGCAGGTCCTTGCGCGCGATCAGGCGCTCGGGCGTCTGGCGCTGCCGGTCATCGCTCTTGTACGACCGCTGGCCGATCAGCTCGCGCGCCAGCAGTCCGGGATAGCCCTCCAGCGCGACCCGCTCCGGGTCGCCCGCGGACAGGCCGGGAAGATGCACCCCGGCCTCGAGCAGCAGCGGCACGCCCGCATGCAGCATGAAGGCCACCGGCGGGTTGACCCATTTCATCGACGGCGAGGCCCCGGCCGGCCCGTCGGTGGCCCGGTGCGCGAACTTGCCGCCCACGGGGCGGGCGGCGCAGAAGGCGGCGAAACTGCGGCGGATGTCTTCCCGGCTCAGCGCGGCGTAGTGCTGCATCAGGGCCCGCCATTCGAGCGGCCAGCCCAGCGCATGCACCAGCTCGCGCGGCAGGCCGAACGGGAAATCGAATGCCGCCGTCCATGGCCCGGGCGCGCGCAGCCAGGCCAGGAAGCTGTCGAAACCGGCATGGGTGTCCAGGCGCTCCAGCTTCACCACGCCGTGCAGGCTGCGCCCGAGCGCGACGGTGATGGGTTTGGCGCGACTGGGGCGGCTGGTGAAATCGATGCCGGCGAGCGCGGGGGCTTGCGGAGCAGGTGCAGCGGGGTTCATGCCCGCAGTGTGAGGCATGGCGCCCGCCGCGAGCGCGTCAGCGCCGGGCGGCGAGCTCGCGCCGCCGCTTCAGCGCGGAGGCTTGCGCACCCACTTCAGCAGCACCTCGACCAGTTGCTCGGCCATGACGGGCTTCGCGAGGTGGTCCACCATGCCGGCGGCGAACGCGAGCACGCGGTCTTCCGGCAACACCGCGGCCGACATGGCGATCACCGGCGGGAGCAGGCGCTCAGGCAGGCCGAGGATGCGCCGGGTCGCCTCGAAGCCGTCCATGCGCGGCATGTGCAGGTCCATCAGGATCACGTCGAAGCGGCGCTCCCCGCCCTCGCGCAACAGCTCCAGCGCCTCGGCGCCATCGGAGGCGACCACGACCTCCAGCCCCAGGCGGCGCAGGGTCTCGCCCGCGACCAGCTGGTTCACCGGGTTGTCCTCGACCAGCAGGACACACGCACCCGCCAGGCCTTCGGCCCGCCTCTGCAACAGCCTGTCGGGCAAGGGCCCCTCGGCCGCCCGGCCGCCGGGCCGGCCCCTGGCGGCGGACAGCACGGCCTGGTACAGATGCATGCGAAGCACCGGCTTGGTCAGCACCGGCTCCGGCGGCGCCTCGCCGGTGGCATCCAGCAGGCCGGTGAGCCGGGACGAGGCGACCATCATCATCACGGTGGCCGGCGCGCTGCCCGGCTGCTGCCCGCGCAGGCGCACGTGGCGCAGCACCTGGGTGGTGTCCGCGGCTGGCAGGTCGGCGTCGAGCAGCACGAGGGCGACCGGCTGCCCGCGCTCATGCGCCTGCCGCAGCTGCCCGACCGCGGCGATGCCGCCCGGCGCGGTATCGACCGCGATGCCGAAATCTGTCAGCTGCGCCGCCAGCACGCGCCGCCATACCGGGTTGTCGTCGACCACCAGCGCGCGCAACCCGTGCTGGGCCGCGACATCGGCCAACGGCACGGCCTCGCGGCCCACGCCCAGCCGGGCGGTGAAATGGAAATGGCTGCCGCCGCCAGGCAGGCTGTCGACGTCGATCGTGCCGTCCATCTGCTGGACCAGGCGCTTGCAGATCGCCAGCCCCAGGCCCGAGCCGCCGAAACGCCGGGTCACCGAACTGTCGGCCTGGGTGAACGCATCGAAGAGGCCGGGCCGGCTGTCGGGCGCGATGCCGACCCCGGTGTCGTCGACCGCGAACTGCAGCAGGCAGGAGCCCTCCTGCACCGGCTCGGCCAGTGCGATGCGCACCTCGATCATGCCCTGTTCGGTGAACTTGACGGCGTTGCCGACCAGGTTGTCCAGCACCTGCGACAAGCGCAGCGGGTCGCCGACGAGGTGGGTCGGCACCTTGGGCCGGACATCGAACACGAACTCCAGACCCTTTTGCTCGATGCGCGCGGCGAACAGGTCCGCCACCTGCGCCAGCAGGTCGTCGAGCTCGAATTCGACCGATTCGAAACGCAGCTGGCCGGCTTCTATCTTCGAATAATCGAGCACGTCGTCGAGGATGCCCATCAGGGCCAGCGCCGAGCTGTGCACCTTGTCGAGGAAGTTGCGCGCACGCGGCGCCAGTTCGTCCTCCAGGGCCAGGCGCGACAGGCCGATGATGCCGTTCATCGGGGTGCGGATCTCGTGGCTCATGTTGGCCAGGAAGGCGCTCTTGGCCTGCGCCGCCGCGCGCGCCTCGTCGCGTGCGGCGGCGAGTTCGGCCTGGACGGTGCGCTGCCGGGTGACATCGTGGGCGATCAGCAGCAGTTGCCGCTCGCCCAGGTGGGCGATGGCGACCAGGCAGCACTCGAGCCAGATGTCCTCGCCCGACTCCTGGACTTCATGCACCTCGCAGTGGCGCGCGCTGCCATCGGCCAGCGTGGCTTCGGCGACGGACAACAGGCCGGAAACCTGCCACGCCGCCAGCTGGCGGAAGTTCTGCGCCCGCAGCTCGGCCGGCGTGCTGGACAGGGCCCCGGCCAGGGCCCTGTTGGCCAGCAGGCAGCGGCCATCGGACGCATAGACGGCGATGCCGACCGGCGAGGACTGGATCACCGCCTGGTTGAAGGCGGCCAGCTCTTCGGCGCGCGCCTGGGCGTCCTTGAGCTGGGTCACGTCGGTCACGAAGGAGTAGAAGCCGGCGACGCCGGCATCGGCCTGGCGGTCGGGGATGAAATGGGCCTGGCAGCGCCGCCGTGGGTGGCCCGGCCGCGCCGTCGCGGTGTATTCGAAGCGCTGCTCTTCGCCGCGCAGGACGGCCTCGATGTAGGGCTCGGCCTGGCGAAGGTCGGCCTCGCCGATCACATCGCGCATGTGCATGCCGGGCATGCGCTCCTGGGCAATGCCGAACCAGGCCGGGTGGGCGCGGTTGCCGAAGCGGTTGTGCAGGGAGCGATCCCAGTAGCCGATCAGGGCCGGCATGTGGTCGAGCAGGGACTGCAGGTCGCGTTCGCGCTGCTCGATGGTCAGCGCCTGCTCGCGCACATGGTGCTCCAGGCAGCGCTGCACCTCGGCCAGCTCGTCGCGCAGGCGCTGCTGCTCCAGGCTGCGGTTGATGGTGTGGATGAGCAGGCCGGCGTTCAGGTGCCGCTTCGAGACATAGTCGGCGGCACCGTTCTGCAGCACCTGGACCACCAGCCGCTCGTCGCCTTCGCCGGTGATCATGATCACCGGGCAACGCTGGAGGGACTCGCGCTGCAGCGCCGGCAGCAGCTGCAGGCCGGTGGCATCGCCCAGCCGGTTGTCGAGCACCACGCAATCGAAGCGCTGGCTGCCGATCAGCGCCAGGGCCTGCGCCCCCGAGCTGGCCTCGGTGGGACGGATGTCGAAGGGTGAATGACGCAGCATGCGCAGCACCCGTTCGCGATCGACGTCGTCGTCGTCGATCACCAGCACCGACAGGCGGGGAAGACGCGAAGACATCGCGGCCTCAGGGCAGGGTGACGGCCGCCTCATAGCTGAGCAGCAACTGCGCCAGCTTCGCGAACTGCGGGCCGACCGCCGACTTCACCATGTAGCCGGCGATCTGCTCCTGGTAGGCCTTCAGGCGATCGGCGTCGGCATCGGAGGTGGTGAGCACGAAGACGATCTCCTCGCGCAGGACAGGGTCGGCGCGCAGCTCCTGCAGGAATTCGAAACCGTTCATGCGCGGCATGTTGAGATCGAGCAGGATGACCAGGGGGCGCTGGACCCGCCGCGCCGGGTCCTGCCCGCGCAGGATGGCCAGCGCGACCTGGCCATCCTCGGCGCAGACCAGGGGGAACGGCACCTGCAGCCGCACCAGGCTTCGCATCACCGCTTCGGCCGCCACGTCGTCGTCCTCGACCAGCAGAATGCTCAACGGGTGACGTTTATTCATCGCTGCTTCTCCTTGCGAAACACGGCCACCAGAAGCGGAAACAGGCGCCGCGCCCGTCGCGCACCGGCGAGACCACCTCGATGCGTCCGCCATGCACCTCCACCAGCCGCTTGGCCAACGACAGCCCGATGCCGGCACCCGCCCGCTCGGAGGTCGTCAGGGTCTGGAACAACTTGAAGATGCGCTCGCTCGCGCCTTCGGGAACGCCGGGTCCGTCGTCGGTGACGCTGATCACGCAGAAACTGTCCTCGATGCGCGCCGCCACGCTCAGCCGCCCGGTCTGGCGATCGTGGTGCTTGACCGCGTTGGCCAGCAGGTTGCGCAGCACGGTCTCGAGCGGGGTGCGGGCGGCCGGGAAGGGGGCGACGGCCAGATCCAGTTCGACCGTGAAACCGGCCGGCAGCGGCTGCATGTCGAAGATGCCGCGGACCAGCCCGGCCAGGTCGATCTCGGTGAGTTCGGTGGCCGCCTGCCCGGCGCGCGCATAGCTGAGCAGGTCGTCGATCACCCGCTCCATGCGGTGCACGCGCAGCGAGACACGGCCCAGGTTGCGCGTGATCTCGGCGGGCGGAGCGGGGCCGAGGTCGGCCTGGATCCAGTCGACCAGGTCCACGATGCCGCGCAGCGGCGAGCGCAGGTCGTGCGAGGCCACGTAGGTGAACTCCTCGAGGTTGGCATTGGCCTGCCGCAGTTTGTGCTCGAGCCGCTTGCGCCGGCTGATGTCGCTGACCACGGCCAGGGTCATCGTCTGCCGCTGCCAGTGCACGCGGCTCAGGCCGATCTCGACCGGCAGCTCCGTGCCGTCGGCATGCAGCGCGGTGAGGTCGCGGCCGCGGCCCATCATGCGCGCCTCGCCGGTACGTTGGTAGCCGGCCATCAGGCCACCGTGTCTGGCCCGATAGCGCTCGGGCAACAGCAGGTGCAGGGGCTGCCCCACCAGATCCGTGACGGCATGGCCGAGCGCCTCGGCCACCACCCCGTTGGCCAGGGCGATGATGCCGTCGTCGTCCACGATGAGCAGTCCGTACGGCGAGGCCTCGAACAAGCCCCGGAAGGCGGACTCGAGCGCGACATGGTCGCTGATGTCGACCACCGAAGCCAGCACCAGCGGCCCCTGCGGCCCGGACAGGGGGTTGAGACCGATTTCGACCGGGAACTCGTGGCCATCGGCATGCAGGGCGTGCAACAGGCGGCCGGCGCCCATGGCGCGCGGCTCGGGGCGTTCGAAAAAACCCTGGCGCAGAAGGACGTGGGCGGGGCTCATGCCCGCGGGCACCAGCATCTCCATCGCCCGCCCGACCAGCGCGCCGGCGCCGTAGCCGAACATGCGGTGCAATTCGGCATTGGCCGCCACGATGAGGCCTTGCGAGTCGACCATCAGAAAGCCGTTGGGTGCCGCATCGAACGCCAGCGCCAGCAGGTTCGATGCGGCGACCGACACCTCGCTCCCCCGGCAGGCGGAGCCTGCGTCCGCGACAGCCGGAGCAGCGGGGCAGCGGCCGGCCACGCAGCGCTGCGCTTCATCATGCGGTGTCATGTCGCGCAGTCCTCGCTGATGTTCGAAGTCATCGGCAGTTCTACGCCATCTGTCCGGAGTTGTCCATCCGGCGCTGCCTGGCATGAAAGAAAGTACTCACACGCCTCCTGCCGCTGCGCCCTGCCGCCCGACGCAGGGCGGCCGGCACCGGCGCTTGAATCGCCGCGACGGCCAGGCGACGTGGTCCAATCGGCAGATGACCGCCAGGACCACCATCAAGCTCAAGCCCTCCGCCCCACCCCGCGACCCGCGCCGCCCCCGTGTGCGCGGTGCCGCGCCCCTGCCCACCAAGGTGGCGCCGAAATCCGATGGGGCCGTGCCCGGACGGCGTCCGACCGCGAGCCGCCCGGCCACGGACGCGGCCGCCGCGGCGCCTCTTCGGCCCGGCCCGGCGGGACAAGCCCCCGCGCCCCGCCCCCCGGCACCGGCCGCTCCCGCCCAGGCGGCCCCTGCCGGCCCGGTCCGCCTGTCGAAATTGCTCAGCGACCGCGGCCTCGCCTCGCGCCGCCAGGCCGACGACTGGATCGCCGCCGGCTGCGTGCGCGTCGACGGTGAACCCGCCACGCTGGGCCAGCGCGTCCTGCCCAGCCAGCGCATCGACATCGATCCGGCCGCCAAGGCCGAGCCGGGGCGCAGCGGTTCGAAGCACCGCATCCGGTAGGACGCCCGAGACCGGCGAGCCACCCCGCCGGCATGCGCGGCCGGCCGCTGCCGCGTCCATCGCAGGCGCGATACGCGAGCCTTCGAGGGCGGATGCCAGGGATGTCTCGGGAAGGACTAGGGGTGGCGGCGAGGAAATTCCGCCCTACCATGTCAGCCAGGAGCGGTCGGTCCAGGTTCGATTGACCTCGGCATGCGGCGGGCACCGCCAGCGACCCGCCGCGGCAGGCCCGGTCCGCTCGTTCAGGCCAGCCCGTCGAGGCCAGTCGCCGCAGCCGTCCGTTGCCACCGCCGGCGAGACCATCGCCGAGACCGCCTCACCTGGTGTTCCCGAAGTCCCTGTCTTCGTCTTCCCCGATGTGCGGGACGCGCGCTTCGCGTCTGACCCTCGAGGAGTTCACCATGACATCTCTTCTCGCCACCCGGCCGTACCCGGCCCCGCCCAGCCCCGGCACCGACACCCCCGTCGCACAGGCTGCCGGCTGGCATGGCCTGGCGGACATCCAGACCCTGGCGGGTCTGGGCCGCAGCTACCTCTGGCCCGAACCTCCCTACTACGGCGCGCGGATCACGTTCCAAGTCGTCGTCCTTCCCCAAACCATTCAGGGGACCTATCAGATCAGCATCGGCCCAGTCATCCTGGACCGGGGCGACTTCTGGGGCGCACCGATCAATGCCGCCGGCCCACCCATGATCGTCCTCAAGCCGGGTTCGCCGTCGCCGCGGTCCTTCCGCATCGATGGCATCTTCACCGACAGCAACTGGCGCATCTACGTCCTGGCGCTGACCCAGATATCGGATACCGGCACAGCGCTGCGGTCCTTCACCGCGTTTCGTTTCTCCTGAGAGGCGGACCCTCGCCGCGGCAGGCCGCGGCAGCCAGCCGCAGAGATCGGCCGCGCCCGCCCGGCATGCGGCCTCCCACCCATCCAGAAAGGAGCTTGCCATGTCTCAAGGTCTCACCGCTTCCGGCACCACGCCGGGGATCGCAGCCGCTGTGCAGGGCTGGCATTCCAGCACCGACATCCAAACCTTCCGCGGGCTCGCGGGCACCTACCTGTGGTTCGAGCGACCGGGCTCTCCGGGCCTGATCACCTTCAGCTTTCCGCCCGGACTGGAAGGGATGTACGGGAATTACCAGCTGTACCGGGGCTTCTCCTTGGTCGAGCAGGGTTTCCTGTATTGCCTGGACAGCACCAACTCGATCAGCGGACAGGGCATCTTCTCGCTCAGCACCGACGAGTACTTCGGCCGAGGCTTCGTGGTGCAGGGCATGTTCGCCGACGACGACTGGAAAGTCAGGTTCATGCTGCTCACCCCCGAGCCCAGCCCCGACCCCACGCCGCCTTCTTTCGCGTGCATCCGCGTGGCCTGAAACACGGCGCGGCCATCACGGCCGAGGCGGCGACGGCTCGCGCATGGTGACGAACTCCTCGGCCACCGAGGGGTGGATGCCCAGCGTCCGGTCCAGCGTGGCCTTGGTCAGCCCCGCCTGCAGCGCGACCGCGAAACCCTGGATCACCTCGCCGGCATCGGCGCCCACCATGTGCATGCCGAGCACGCGGTCGGTGGCGGCATCGACGACGATCTTCATCAGGCTGCGCTCGGTGCTGCCGCTCAAGGTGTGCTGCAGGGGCTTGAACTCGCTGCGGAAGATGCGCAGCTCGCCATGGCGTTCGCGTGCGGCCTCCTCGCCCAGCCCGACCGTGCCGACGTTGGGATGGGTGAACACCGCCGTCGGCACCAGGCCGTAGTCGATCGGCGGGCGGGTGGCGTCGCCGAACAAGCGGTCCACCAGCAGCATCGCCTCGGCCAGCGCCACCGGCGTGAGGGCCTTGCGGCCCACCAGGTCGCCGAGCGCGAAGATCGACGGCACGCAGGTCCGGAAGCCTTCGTCGACCGGAACGCTGCCGTCCGGGGCCAAGCGGATGCCCACGGCGTCCAGGCCCAGCCCTTCGGTGCGCGGCACACGTCCGGTGGCCTGCAGCAGCGCGTCGGCCAGCACCTCCGAGCCGTCGTCCAGCGTCAGCCGGCAGGCGGCGCCGATCCGCTGCACGGCGGTGACGGTCGTGCCCAGGCGCAGGAGCAAGCCCTTCTTGTGCATCTCGGCGGCGACGAAGCGGGCGGTTTCCCCATCGAAGCCGCGCAGCAGCTGCGGGCGCCGGTGCACGAGGGTGACCTGCGCGCCGAGGCCCGCGAAGATGGAGGCGAACTCGCAGGCGATGTAGCCCCCGCCGACCACCACCAGCCGGCGCGGGAACGGGTCGAGGTCGAACATGTCGTCGGAACTGAGCGCCAGTTCGCTGCCCGGCCCCTGGGCCGGTGCCGGGCGTCCACCGGTGGCCAGCAGCACATGGCGTGCGCTGAAGTGCTGCTCGCCCCCCGGGCCGCTCACGCTCACGCCGTGCGGCCCGGTCAGGCGTGCCCAGCCCTGCACCAGGCGCACGCCGGCCTGGCGCAGCAGGCCGTCGTAGACCTGGTTGAGCCGGGCAATCTCGGCGCGCCGCCGGGCCTTGAGGGTGTCCCAGTGGAACACCGGCGCGGTGGCCGACCAGCCGAAGCCCCGGGCCTGCTCGAAGGTTTCGCCGTAGTGCGCGGCATAGCTGTACAACTTCTTCGGGATGCAGCCCAGGTTGACGCAGGTGCCGCCCGGCGCCGCGGCCTCGGCCATGACGACGCGGGCGCCGCGTTGCGCGGCGAGGCGGCCGGCGCGCACCCCGCCGCTGCCGGCCCCGATGACAAAGAGATCACAATCGAAGGAATCCATGGATCGGTGCGCGGTGCGCATGAGTCTGCGAGAGTGCATGATGCCCCGAGTCCGGGACAAACGCCGGGCATGCGGCGATGGCCACCGCGCGCTATGCTGCGCACACGGGAGGGCGATGATGTTCTCTGTCTACGGAATCACCGGCCGGGTCTTCACCGGCACGCTGGAGCAGCTGCGCGAGGTCTCGCCGGTGGTGCGCACGGCACGGGCCCGCGCTGCGCTGCCCGCCGCCCGCGACCCGGCGGACAGTGCCTACGGCACGCTGGCCGACGACGCCAACCGGGCCTACACCCGAACCCAGCAGGGCGACCACCCGCGGCACGTGCTCACCCAGGTGCAGGAGCTGATGAGCACGCAGGTGATCGCCGTGCCCCACAGCGCCACCGTGCTGCAGGGCTGGCGGCTGCTGTCCGAACGCGGGGTCGGCCAGGCTCCGGTGCTGGACGCCCAGGGCGCCCTGGTCGGGCTGCTGCTGCGGGCCGACCTGCTGCCCTCCCCCAGCGCCGACGCCGGCGCCTGGCGCGCCCTGCTCGGCCAGCCGGTGACCAGCATCATGTGGACCCCGGTGCCCGGCGTCTCGCCCGAGACCGACATCCGCCGCGTCGCCCAGGCGCTGCTCGACACCGGCCTGCCCGGGCTGCCGGTGGCCGCCGCCGACGGCCGGGTGATCGGTTTCATCTCGCGCACCGACATCCTGCGCGCCGTGACGCACGACCCGCCGCTCGATCTGTGGACCTGAGCCGGTCCCGCCCTGCGCCCAGGCCGGGGCCAGGGAGGCCTAATACCGACCCGTGGCCCCCGCGATGCGCAGGTAGACATGGGCGCACCAGGCGATCCAGGCACGCCGCAGCGCGCCGCGCACGCCGCTGGGGTACAAATGATGTCCGCGGTCGATCTCGATCGACGCCGCCACCGCCTGGTCGAACTGCTCCGCCAGGGCCTGGGTGAAGCCGGCGTCGCGCACCATCACATTGGCCTCGAGGTTGAGCAGCAGCGACAGCGGATCGATGTTGGAGCTGCCCACCGTCGCCCATTGATCGTCGACCAGGGCCACCTTGGCATGCAGGAAGGCGGGGGTGTATTCGAAGATGCGCACGCCATCGGCCAGCAACTCGTCGTAGAGGGCGCGTGCCGCCAGCGCCGCGATGCGGTAGTCGATCTTGCCCTGCAGCAGCAGCCGCACCTCGACACCGCGCCGGGCGGCCTGGCGCAGCACGCGCCGGAACGCCCGCCCGGGGTAGAAGTAGGGCGAGATCAGGTCGACACGCACCCGCGCCTTGCGGATCGCATCGATGTAGGCGCGTTCGATGGCGCGGCGGCGGCGCAGGTTGTCGCGCAGCACGAAGGCCGCGCGCACCGGCGCCAGCGAGCCGGCGCCGTCGGCTGGCGCCGCGCCCGCCGGCATGCGCAGGCGGCGCATCAGCCGCCGCGCCCGCGCGACCGGCTCGGCGCTGCGCGCCAGCGTGACCAGCTCGTGGCGGATGGCCGCCCCCATCCTGGCCCGGGTCCAGAGGGCACGCGTCGCCTGCAGCACCGGCAGGACCACCGGGCCGCGCAGGGACACGGCGAAATCGAGACGCGGCTGTTCGCTCCAGCCATGGACTTGGTCGAAGCGGTCGTCGATCATGTTGATGCCGCCGACGAAGGCCAGCTCGCCGTCGACCACGCACAGTTTCTGGTGCAAGCGCCGCAGCTGGCCGGGCTGGAACCAGTTCCACCAGCGGCTGATGGGACGGAACACCGAGAGCTCGGCGCCCGCCTCCTCGAGCAGGCGGCGCAGGGCCGGCAGGTCGGCGCGCGAGCCGAAGCCGTCGAGCACCACCCGCACTTGCACGCCGCGCCGCGCAGCCGCGACCAGGGCCTCGGTGACCGGCTTGACGCCGCCCTCGTTGGTGTAGATGTAGGTGGCCAGCCAGACATCGCGCCGCGCCTGCCCGATGGCCTGCGCCATGGCCGGAAACAGCGCATCCCCGCCGCGCAGCAGCCTGGCCTGGTTGCCGCCGGTGAAGATCGCGGGCATGACGACGTGCGAGCGCGCTGACGCCACCGGCTTCACTCCAGTTCCAGGTCCGCCACCAGGGGCAGGTGATCGGACATGCGGGCCCAGGCGGGCCCGCGGGGCACGCTGGTGGCCTGGCAGCGCAAGCCGCGGGTGTAGATGCGGTCGAGCGAAAACAAGGGCACCCGCGAGGGAAAGGTGCGCTGCGGCGGCGAGCCGGCACCGATGGCCCGGCGCAGGCCCATCGAGCGCACAGGCTCGTCGAGCTGCATCCCCCAGTCGTTGAAGTCGCCCGCCAGCACCACCAGATCGTCGGCCGGAACACGGGCCTCGATGAAGGCGGCGATGCGCTCCACCTGGCGCAGGCGGCTCGAATGCATCAAGCCCAGGTGGGCCACGATGGCATGCACACGGCTGCCGTTCCAGTCGACCGTGACATGCAGCAGGCCGCGTTGCTCGAAGCGGTGGTCGGACACGTCGTGGTGCCCCACCTCGGCCCCCAGGGGCCAGCGCGACAGCAGGGCATTGCCGTGTTCGCCCTCGTGGGTGACGGCGTTGGTGCGGTAGGCCGCCTGGTAGCCGTCGGGCGCGAGGTAGTCGGCCTGCGGCATGCGCGGCCAGCCGCGGTGGGGGTCGCCGAAATGCCGGGCCTCGCGGTGGTTGAAGCTGCGCACCTCCTGCAGGAAGACCAGGTCGGCATCCAGCGCCTCGATGCCGAGCACGAGGTTGTGGATCTCCAGGCGTTTGCGCGGGCCCAGGCCACGCACTCCCTTGTGGATGTTGTAGGTGGCCACGCGCAGCACGTTCGCGGCGTGGGTGGTGCTCTTGGGAAAACGCAGCATGGTCAGCGGAACCGGGGCAGTTGAAGGATCGCCTCGGCATTCGACGGCGAAAAACACCGTTCGGCCGCCTCGCGCCAGGGCAGCCACTGGTAGCTCGTGTGTTCGCGCGGCGCCAGCCTGACGGGCGTGCCCTCGGGCACGAGCAGGCCGAAGACATGTTCGGTGTTGTGCGTCACCCCCGGCGCGTAGCGATGCCGCCAGACCGGGTAGATCTCGTAGACGTTGCGCATGCCCCAGTCGCGCAGCTGCCGGGCCGGCACGCCGGGCGAACCGACGACGATGCCGGTCTCCTCGCTCACTTCGCGCTCCGCCGTGCAGCGCAACGGTTCGTCGGGCGCATCCTTCGAGCCGGTCACGCTCTGCCAGAAGCCCGGGTTCGCGGCCCGCTCGATCAGCAGGACACGCTGTGCCGGGTCGTGGATGACCACCAGCACCGACTCCGGGATCTTGTAGGGCCGGGACTCGGTCACGATGCGAGGGCCGGAGCCGTGCCGGACCGGGGAGCGGTGAGAACGAAGAATGCTCGGGTTGCCATCCGCGCAAGGATAACGGCTTCGCGCAGACACCGGGGCCGGCCGCAGCGCGCGCCCCGGCACCCGATCCGTCCGGTCGATGCCGCCCTCATCCACCAAGGCCCGCCAGGCGATCCCGCGCCGTCCGGCGCCGCCGCCGGGAGCGTGCCGGGTGGACAGCGACTTCTGGAACGGCGGCCGCCCGCGGTTCCCCGCAGGGCGCGCCAGCCCGACTCGGCCGCCAGGCCCAGGCCGGCCCCCGCCGTGTAGGCGAGCAGGTCCATTGCGCCGAAGGTGGTGCCCAGCGCCAGCCGCCCGAGGGTGGTGGCGCGCAGCGCCAACGCCCAGGGCGCCTGGTAGAGCTGGAAACATTCGACCGCGAACGAGGTCGCCAGCGCGTACAGCGCGATGCGCCAGGGCGCCTGCCGGGGAAACACGAAGGCCCAGCCGCACAGGACCATCAGCGTCCACAAGGCATCGCCTGGATACTTGCCGAACACGGCGGGAAACAGGCCTGGAAAACGGCGCGACGCCAGGCCCAGGACGATCATCGCCAGCACACCGAGCGCACAGGCCCAACGGCGGCGCACCCAGGTGCCGCCGCCAGGAGCTGCGGCAGAACCAGTGGCAAAGGACATGGTCGGGCACCAGGCAAGGGAAACGCCTGCCGGGCCCACGCGATGGCCCGGCGAGGTCGAAGACGAGGCGCGGCGCCGCCGCGCTCACCGTCAGTTGCGCAAGCGGATGTGCAGCTCCTTCAGCTGCTTTTCATCCACCGGGCTCGGCGCATGCGTGAGCAAGTCCTGGGCGCGCTGCGTCTTGGGGAAGGCGATGACGTCGCGGATGCTCTCGGCCTTGGTCATCAGCGTGACCAGGCGATCCAGGCCGAAGGCCAGGCCGCCGTGCGGAGGCGCGCCGTACTGCAGCGCATCGAGCAGGAAGCCGAACTTCAGCTGGGCATCCTCGCGGCTGATCTTGAGGGCGCTGAACACCTTGCTCTGCACCTCGGCGCGGTGGATACGCACCGAGCCTCCGCCGAGCTCCCAGCCGTTGAGCACCATGTCGTAGGCCTTGGCGATGCACTTGCCCGGGTCGCTGTCCATGTAGTCCTCGTGGCCGTCCTTCGGCGCCGTGAAGGGATGGTGCACCGCGTTCCAGCGCCCGCCCTCGTCGTCGTACTCGAACATCGGGAAGTCGACCACCCACAGCGGCGCCCAGACATCGTCGAACAGGCCGTGGCTCTTGCCGAACTCGCTGTGGCCGATCTTGACCCGCAAGGCGCCCAGCGCGTCGTTGACGATGCTCTTCTGGTCGGCGCCGAAGAAGATCAGGTCACCGTTGGCCGCACCGGTGCGGGCGATGATCTCGGCCAGCGCGGCATCGTGCAGGTTCTTGACGATCGGGCTTTGCAGGCCTTCGCGGCCCTTGGTGATGTCGTTGACCTTGATCCAGGCCAGGCCCTTGGCCCGATAGACCTTGACGAACTCGGTGTAGCCGTCGATCTCGCCACGGCTCATCTCGCCGCCGCCGGGAATGCGCAACGCGGCCACGCGCCCGTCGGGGCTGGTGGCGGGACCCGAGAAGACCTTGAAGTCGACATCCTTCATGATGTCGGTGAGTTCGGTGAACTCGAGCTTGACGCGCAGGTCGGGCTTGTCCGAGCCGAAGCGGTGCATCGCCTCCGCGTACTTCATCACCGGATAGGCCGGCAGGTCGACATCGATGGCCGCCTTGAAGACCTTGCGGATCATGCCTTCGAACATCTCGCGGATTTCCTCTTCGCTGAGGAAGCTCGTCTCGATATCGATCTGGGTGAACTCGGGCTGGCGGTCGGCGCGCAGGTCCTCGT
>CBIHOH010000102.1:0-13771 GCA_966211755.1 uncultured Rhizobacter sp.
CCACATCACCTGCCCGCGCTGCAACGGCACCGGCCACATCCGCGACACCGAGTCCAGCGCATTGCAGATCCTGCGCATGGTGCAGGAAGAGTCGATGAAGGAAAACACCGCCGCCGTGCACGTGCAGGTGCCGGTCGAGGTGACCTCGTTCCTGCTCAACGAGAAGCGCACCGAGATCGCCAAGATCGAGCTCAAGCAGCGCATCACCGTGCTGCTCGTGCCCAACAAGCACCTGGACACCCCGAACTACCGCCTGGAGCGCCTGCGCCACGACGACCCGCGCCTGGACAACCTGCAGGTCAGCTACTCGATGATCGAGGAGCCGGACGACGAGGTCGGCATCACCCGCCGCGAGAAGTCCAAGGCCAAGCAGGACCCGGTGATCAAGGGCATCATGCCCGACACCCCGGCCCCCGTCTCCGCGCCCAAGCCCGAACCGGTGGCAGCCCCCGTGGCCGCCGCTCCGGTGGCGCCCGCCCCGGCACCGGCTCCGGCCGCTGCAGGCGGTGGCTTCTTCGGCTGGGTCAAGGCCTTGTTCGGCGGCGCCGAGGCGGCCCCGGCACCGGCCCCCGTGGCCGCCCCTGCCCCGGCAGTTGAAGGCGACAAGCGCGAGGCCCGCGGCGAGCGCGGCGGGCGTGGCGAGCGCAACGGCCGCGGCGAGCGCGGCGGCCGAGGCGGCCGCGACGGCAAACGCGAGGGCAAGCCCGAAGGCGAGCGCAGCGCCGAACGCGGGGGCGAGCGTGCCCCGCGTGGCGAGCGCAGCGAACGCGGCGAACGTCCGGACCGCGGCGAAGGCCGCGGCGGTCGCCGCAACGAGCGCGCCGACACCGGCGAGGCCGGCGGCAGCATCGACAACAACAACCGCCAGCGTGGCGAACGCAACGGCCGCGGCCAGGAAGCCCGGGGCGAGACCCCCGCGGCGGGCCGCGACGAGGCGGCGACGCAGCGCCCCGAAGCCCGTGAGCCGCGTGGCGAAGGCCGCGGCCGGGGTCCCCGCGCCGAGCGCGAACCGCGCCCGGCCGTGAGTCCCGAGGCATCGGCCGAGGAGGCGGCCGCCCATGTGCGCGCCTTCGTCGACACGGTGCCGGGGGGCGACCTTCCTGACGCCAACGGCGAAACCCAGGAACGCCAGGGCCGTCGGCGCAACCGCCGCGGCGGCCGTGGTGGCCGCGACCGCGACGAGGCCCGTGCTGCCGAAGCAGGGTCGGTCGAGCAGAACGGCACGGTCGCCGATGCCGCTGCCTTGAACGGGCACGACAGCCTCGAGCTGCCGGCCGCCGCCGTGGCCACCCCTGCGCCGGACGCCGACGCTGCCCCGGTGGCCGAAGGCGGCGAACGCGATGGCCGCCGCCGCAACCGCGGCCGTGGCCGCGACCGTCAACGCCGCGAGGAAGGTGTCGACCAGGCCGCCGGTGTCGAGGGCGAGCTCGCCCCTGCAGCCTTGGCGGACGAGGCCTTGGCCGAAGCGCCGGCCCTGGCGGCGGAGCAGGTGGAGCCGGTGCGTGCGACGGCCCCCGCCGCTGCCGAGCCGGTGGTCGCAGCGCCGGTACCGGCCCCTGTGGTTGCACCAGCGGCGCCTGTCGCCGCCGTGGCCGCTCCGGCCGTGGTGGCGATGGCCGCTGCCCCGGCACCGGTCTTCGAGCTGCCCACCGCCGACCTGCACGCCGTGGCCGAAAGCTTCGGCATGCAATGGGTGAACTCCGACCCCGAGAAGATCCGCGCCGCCGCGGAAGCCATGGCCAAGGAAGCCAAGCCGATCCACGTGCCGCGCGAGATCAAGCCGGTGGTGGCCATCGACGAGGGCCCGCTGGTGCTGGTCGAGACCCGCAAGGACTTGTCGCAGGTGAAACTGCCATTCGAGCAGAACTGATCGCCTTCGGCGACAGAAAAAACGGCGCACCTCGGTGCGCCGTTTTTGTTGGTGGCCTCGCTGCGTCGAGCTGCCTGCGGATCGAAGTGCCGTCCGGTCCAGGGGTCGGGGGCTGGCGACGACAAACAGCCGTGCTCCCGGTCTCGACATTGTCTGCATCTTCCGTCAAGTAAAGTTCCGGACAGAAATACCGGCAGCGACCTGCCCCCAGGTGGCGGCCCACCTCCGGACATCCGCCGGCCGAACGCTTCACTGCAGCGCCCCGCCCTCCTGTCAAAGCCGACCTGCCTCATGTCGTCCATCCTGTCCAAGTCACGCCTTCTCTCCAGCCTGGCGCTCGCCACCAGCCTCTGCGCCACGGCAGCCACACTCGAAACCGTGCCCGCCGAGTCCCCCGGGGCCATGGCCAGCTACCGCTTCAAGTTGCGCGACCCCCAGTCGCTGACCGAGCCTTACCGGCACGGCCGCTACAAGCTGATGCTGCGTGGCGAAGAGCGGATGAGCGACGGCGAGAAGGTGGTCTACGGAGTCACCGACGCCTCGGGGCACACCCAGCTGGTCCACACACGCAGACCGGTGGCCGAGGACCTGTGGGAGGTCTCCCCCCTGGTCGGCCGGGGCGACAACACCACGAGCTTCCACTTCGTGGAAAGCCAAACGGGCGAGAATCTCCCGGGCAAGCCCTACCTGGTGAACGTACTGGTGGGTGACGTCCATTGCGGCTACGCGGACGAACAAGGCCATACCGCGGTCGTCGCCTCGCCGAGTTCCGAATCGATCCATGTGCATACCTTCTCCAGCATGGCCATGGACGAGTGCCTTGCCATGAGCAAGGAAACCCATGCGGCAAGGGGTCTGCCGACACTGCGGGCCACCCTGGAAGCCCTGCACGCCGTCGCGAAACGGCACCCCAAGGAACCTTTCGCCGGGGTGCTGGCGGAAAAAGCCCGTTGGCTGCCGCTGGCCCGCGGCTCGGCTTCCGATGTGAGGCGGATGCTGGCCAGAGAACTTGCCAAGGCCACGGGCGACGAGCCCAACGCACGGTCCGACACGCTGAACGGCGTCGGCTATGGGTTGCTCCAGCGACAACCGCCACGACATGTGGCGCTGGCCGTCTCATTCATCGAAGAGTCGCTCTCGCTCGACCCCGGAAACCCCGACAAGCTCGATAGCCTCGCCTTCGGCCAGCACCTGCTCGGCCGCCATGCCGAGGCACTGAAGAGCATCGACCAATCCCTCGCCGCCTTCATCGCCACCTGCAAAGCCGAGGAACTGGCCACGCGCCAGATCGCCTACGGACATCGCGGCAGCATCCTCTGGGCACTGGGGCACCGCGACGCGGCCATCGATCATTGGGCCCTGGCCCGCCGGGCCGGGCCCGAGAGCACCTGGTCGATCGGCGTGGAGAGCGAGCTGGTCAACCGGCATGTCGTCCGCCGCGCCGAACGCACAGCCGCCACCGATCTGTGCCAGCCTCTGCCGACGTCCTCCACGCCGACCAACGCGGCGCGGGACTGACACCCACCGCCGCGGGAGCCTTACCTGCCCCGTTCGAATCGAGCCTCCCGATCTGCCTTGCGGAGGGAGTGCGAGCCAGCCTCCAGGCAAGCAGCCCAAGACGCGAAGGCCCACAGCGCCCAGCTCGACGCAGGCGTTCCCCGCCTCAGTCCCGGCGCGCGCACCCCGCGCGCTCAAGGCAGACGTTCAAGCGCCCGCTGGTACACCGCATGGTGCATCAGTTCGTCCCAGGTCAGGGGAGCGCTCTGCGGCAGCAGGTCGAGGCGGCGCACCTCGCTGTCGGGATCGGGCGACCAGCGGCCCTCGGCCCGGGCGGCCTCGACCCCGTCGAGCAACTCGTCGATGGCGAGGCTGCCGTCCAGCGACTGGTTGCACAGCAGCACCATGTCGCAGCCGGCGTTCAAGGCCGTCACGGCCGCCTCGGCGTAGCTGAACTCGACCCCGTCGATGCGGCGTGCGCCCTCCATGCTCAGGTCGTCGCTGAAGATGACCCCGGTGAAGCCCAGTTGCAGCCGCAGGATGTCCTTCAGCCAGCGCGCCGAGAACCCCGCCGGACGGGGATCGACCTTGGGATAGATCACATGCGCCGGCATGACACTCGCCAGGCTGGTGCTCAGCCATTCGTAGGGTTTGGCATCGTCGCCCAGGATGGCCTTCAGGCTGCGCTTGTCGATTGGCACCTCGGTATGGCTGTCCGCCTTGACGAAACCGTGGCCGGGGAAATGTTTGCCGCAGTTGGCCATGCCGGCCAGCACCAGGCCGTGCATCAGGCTCTTGGCCAGCATGGCCACCACCCGCGCGTCACGGTGGAAAGCCCGGTCGCCGATGACACCGGAGCCGCCGTGGTCGAGATCGAGCACGGGAGTGAAACTCAGGTCGACCCCGCAGGCGCGCAGCTCGGCGCCGAGCACGTAGCCGGACGCGGTAGCGGCATCGGTGGCGGTCAGGGCGTCGCGCATCCACAGCTCGCCCAGCGCGCGCATGGGCGGCAGGTGTGTGAACCCGTCGGTGCGGAAGCGCTGCACCCGCCCGCCCTCGTGGTCGACCGTGATGAGCACATCGGGCCGGATCGACTTGATCTCGGCCGTCAGCTCGGTCAGCTGCCGGCGGTCGACCCAGTTGCGGGCAAACAGCACCAGCCCGCCGGTCAGCGGATGGGACAGGCGACGGCGGTCGTCCGCCGAGAGAGTCGTACCGGCGATATCGATCACCAGGGGTGCATGTTCGGTCATGGTTTCTCTTTCTTTTCAACAACAACAAAACTCGTCGCGTAGTCGGTTTCGTCGGACAGGGACACATGGGCGCAAAGGCCGCGCTCCTCGAACCAGGCGGCCAGGCTGCCGTGCAGCCGGATCTCCGGCTTGCCGCCGGGGGCGTTGAGGATCTCGCAGGCGCGCCAGGTCATGGGCATGTGCATGCCCAGGCCGATGGCCTTGGAGAAGGCCTCCTTGGCGGAGAAACGGGTCGACAGGTAGGTCACGCCGCGCGATTCGACCTGGTCGCGGCGGGAGCGGAAGACCTCGAGCTCGGCCGGCCCCAGCACCTTCAGCGCGAAACGCTCGCCGCGCCGCTGCAGCGACGCCCGGATGCGGCGGATGTCGCAAACGTCGGTGCCGATGCCGTAGATCATGGGGCGTCCACCCGGCGGATGCAGCGCAGGTAGTCGCGCACCGTCTCGGTCAGGCCGAGCTCCAGGGCGTCGGCGACCAGGGCATGGCCGATCGAGACCTCCTGCACGCCGGGAACCGCGCGCAGGAACTCCGTCAGATTGGCCCGGTTGAGGTCGTGCCCGGCGTTCAGCCCCAGGCCTTCGCCCAGCGCCGCCCGCGCCGTGGCGGCGAAGCCGGCCAGCACCTCGGCCTGCTGCGGGCCGCCATGGGCACGGGCATAACTTTCGGTGTACAGCTCCACCCGGTCGGCCCCGAGGGCGCGCACGGCCGGCATGGCCTCGGGCAGCGGGTCCATGAAGAGGCTCACCCGCACGCCCAGCTCCCGCGCCTCGGCCACCAGCGGCGCCAGGCAGGCAGCATCCTGGGGGAAACGCCAGCCGTGGTCGGACGTGGCCTGCTCGACGCTGTCGGGCACGAAGGTGCACTGGTGCACCGGCAGCCCGCGGGCGACCAGCTCGCGCAGCAGGTCCATCAGGTTGTGCAGGGGGTTGCCCTCGACATTGAACTCGGCCTGCGGCCAGTCTTTCAGCAAGGCCGCCAGATCGAACACGTCCTGGCGGCGGATGTGGCGCTCGTCGGGCCGCGGGTGCACGGTGATGCCGCTGGCACCCGCGGCCAGGGCCAGCGTGGCCGCCCGCGTGACACTCGGCATGCCCAGCTGCCGCGTATTGCGCAGCAAGGCCACCTTGTTGAGGTTGACGGACAGCGCGGTGCTGCCCCGCTGGGCGTCGAAACCGGAGCTCATCAATGGATTCATGGCGTGTGGTGTTCAGCCCGGCGGACGGGCGGCAGGTTGATTGGAGAGGCCCGTGCCGGCGGCCCTCAGGCCACGAGCGACTGCACACCCATCATCACCTGACGGGTGCGCAAGGCATTGGACCCCAGATGATAGTGAAGCAAGCCGCGCAACTGCGTCCGCAGTGCGGGCAATGCCAGCGCGCAGGTCTGTTGCAGCGCCGGCAGGCTGCCGTGCTCCAGCGCGGCCTGAAGCCCGACCAGCACCTCGCCGGGCAGCACGCCCTCGCCTGCACGGGGCGCCCCCACACCGGCCTCGGGCAGCAGCGAATAGAGCACCCCTGCCTGCACCGGCTGCTGGGTCAGGGTCAGCAGGTGCAGGTCGGGCAGCAGGCCGATCTGTTGCAGCAGGCTCAGCTCGAAGGCGCGCAGCGCCGCCTGCACGCCGGCTTCATCGCTGGTCGCCAGGGTGGGCAGGGTCATCGCGTAGGCGTCGAACAGGCGCGGATGCGGGTCCTGGCGCGCCAGCAGCTTCATCAGCAGCTCGTTGAGGTAGAAACCGCTGAACAGCGCCGCTCCCGTGAGCATGGCCGCCCCGCCCCCCCACTCGGCACCGCGCAAGGTCTGCACCTCACCGGCCGCCGCCCCGTCTCCGCCATCCGACTTCGGCGCACGCCCCAGCGACACCTGCAGCCGCTGGAAGGGCAGCAACACCGGACGCAGCTGGGAATACGGGCGCTTGGCGCCCTTGGCCGCGACCGCCAGGCGCCCCTGTTCACGGGTGAACAGGTCGAGGATCAGGCTGGACTCGCTCCAGTCGTAGCGATGCAGCACATACGCCGCCAGGCTGGCCGGTGCACGCGCGCCGCCTCGTGCCATCGGGCTCACCCTATTCGTAGCCGTAGGCGCGCAGATGCTCCTCGTTGTCGGCCCAGCCGGAACGCACCTTGACCCACAACTCGAGGAACACCTTGCAGTCCATCAGGCGCTCCAGTTCCTGGCGGGTCTCGGAACCGATGCGCTTGAGGCGTTCGCCATCGTTGCCGATGACCATGCCCTTGTGGGCATCGCGCTCGACGATGATGGTGGCGGCGATGCGGCGCAACTGGCCCTCCTCCTCGAACTTGTCGATGACGACGGTGGAGGTATAGGGCAGCTCGTCGCCGGTGAGGCGGAACAGCTTCTCGCGGATGAGCTCGCTGGCGAGGAAACGATCGCTGCGGTCGGTCAGCGCGTCTTCCTCATAGAACCAGGGCTGCTGCGGCAGATAGGGCTTGACGATGCCCAGCAGGCGCTGCACGTCGGCGTCCTTCTTGGCGCTCAAGGGAACGAACTCGGCGAAGGCATGGCGCTCCTGCATGCCCTTGAGCCAGGGCGCGAGGTCGGCGCGGCGCACCACGGTGTCGAGCTTGTTGGCGATCAGCATCACCGGCTTGCCCTTGGGCATCAGGGCCAGCACCTTGGCATCGTCGAGGCCGAAACGGCCGGCCTCGACCAGGAACAGCACCAGGTCGACGTCGTTCAGCACCCCGTGCACCGTGCGGTTCAGGTTGCGGTTGAGCGCTGCGTTGTGGCGCGTCTGGAAACCCGGCGTGTCGACGAACACGAACTGGGTGTCGTCGACCGTGCGGATGCCGGTGATGCGGTGGCGCGTCGTCTGCGCCTTGCTGGAGGTGATGCTGACCTTCTGGCCGACCAGCGCATTCAGCAGCGTGGACTTGCCCACGTTGGGACGGCCGACGATGGCGATGAGGCCGCAACGCTGGTGGGGGTCCTGGTCGGACCCGGACCCTGCCGGCGACTGCGCCTCGTCGCCCTCGTCGGGCAGGTCGGTGTCGGGGGGGCTGTCGTCGGACTGGGAAATGTCGGTCATTGGGAGAACTTCGTGCGTCTCATCAGGAGCGCAGCGCGCTCCCGGGTTTGTCGCTGGCCTTCAGGGCCTGCAGCATGCGGTGCGCGGCCTCTTGCTCGGCCACGCGGCGTGAACGGCCTTCGCCGGTTTCGGTCAGGCCCAGCGCCGGCACCGTGCATTCGACCTCGAAGGTCTGGGCATGGGCCTGGCCCCGGGTATGCACGATGCGGTAGCCCGGAACGGGCAGGCGGCGGGCCTGCAGCCACTCCTGGAGCTCGGTCTTGGCATCCTTGGCCCAGCCGTCGATGTCGGTGGTGTCGATCACCTCGCCGAAAAGCATCTTGACCAGGGCGCGTGCCGCATCGAAGCCGCCATCGAGGAAGGTGGCGCCGATGACCGCCTCGAGGGCGTCGGCAAGGATGGAGGGCCGCTGAGCCCCCCCGCCCCGCGATTCGCCCTCGCTCAGGCGCAGCACCTCCGGCAGGCCGATCACCAGCGCGACCCGGTGCAGGCTGTCCTCCCTCACCAGATGGGCCCGGATGCGGGTCAGGTCGCCCTCGTCGGAGCCACCGAAACGATCGAACAGCAGACCGCTGATGGCCAGGCTGAGCACGGCGTCGCCCAGGAACTCGAGGCGCTCGTTGTGGTCGGCGCTGAAGCTGCGATGGGTGATGGCGCGGCCGAGCAACTCCGGCTGGGCGAAGACATGCCCCAGGCGTTGTTGAAAGGCGGTCAGGCGAGGGTCCACGGCAGAGCTCGGCTAGGTAGAGATGGGAGGCGGTTCGGCAGGGAGAAATCGGGCGACACCGCTTCAAGCTTACTTCGAACGGCCTTCATATTTCAGTAACAGGAACACCGGCGGCATCAGCTCGATTTCCTTGTTGTAGGCAAAGGAAATGACCACTTTCTCGTTTTCCTTCGTGATCACGAGATCTTTGCCCGAAATCTCGGTGATCGAATACTCGATTTCCTTCTGCTTGTCGAAGGCGGTACGGATCTCCTGCACCGTGCCGGCGCCGCTGGCGGCGATCTTGTCGACGGTTCGCTTGATGCTGATGTATTCCATGATCGTCGGCAAGACCTTCAGGCCGATCAGCACCCCGGCGCCGAGAAATATGGCCCAGAACATCAGACCGAACAGCGTGATACCTCGTTGGCGACGCGGCAGACGGGACTGGACAGTCATGATCGATGGCTCCTCGTGGGTGTGGCGGGGTCGGTCTTCGAACAGGCGGCGCAAGGCTTCAATCGAAAGAACCGAAGCGCTTGATGTTGCTGAAATTCATCCAAATGAAAAATGCCTTGCCTACGATGTTCTCATCGGGGACGAAGCCCCAGAAACGGGAGTCGTCGGAGCGATCGCGGTTGTCGCCCATCATGAAATAGTGACCGGGCGGCACCTTGCAGACCACGCCGTCCTCACGGCTGCGGCGGCAATTTTCCCGGAAAGGGAAGCTGCCGTGCGTGTCCAATGGCATCAGGCGGTTGCGGTCGACGAGGATGCGGTGCTCCACCTCGCCCAGCTTCTCGCTGTACTGCTTGTGGTACTTCATCGAGGTCGGGTTCTGCCCGGCCAGCTCCATCTGGTCGGGTTCGCTCGAACCCTCGTCGTAGAAATCGGGCAAGGGCCGGGTCTCGACCAGCTTGCCGTTCAGGTACAGCTGCTGGTCCTTGTAGGCCACCTCGTCGCCCGGCAGCCCCACCACCCGCTTGATGAAGTCCATGCTCGGGTTCTGGGGATAGCGGAACACCATCACGTCGCCCCGCTTCGGCTCGTTGATCGCCACGATCTTCTTGTTGATGACCGGCAGGCGGATGCCGTAGTGGAATTTGTTGACCAGGATCAGGTCGCCGATCTGCAAGGTCGGGATCATCGAGCCCGACGGGATCTTGAAAGGCTCGAACAAGAAGGAGCGCAACAGGAAGACGACCAGGATCACCGGGAACAAGCCGGCCGTCCAGTCCAGCCACCAGGGCTGCATCAGCAAGGCCTCGCGCGCGCTGGTGATGTCGCCATCGACCTTGGCGATGCCCTTCTTGGCCAGCTCCTCGCGGCGCTGCGCGTCCTGCTGCTCCAGCTTCAGGGCAGCCGCCCGCCGGGCGGGAGCAAAGCGGAAACGCTCGGCCAGCCAGTAGGCGAAGGTGACGACCACCAGGATGAGCAGGAGCAGCGAGAAATTCCCGGTCCAGGCCCCTCGGTACCAGCCCCCCAAGAACACCAGCAGGAAGCCATACAACACGCCAGTCAGTGCACCCATCAGTCGTCCACTTGCAGGATGGCCAGAAACGCTTCCTGGGGCACTTCGACGGAGCCGATTTGCTTCATGCGTTTCTTGCCGGCCTTTTGTTTGTCCAGAAGCTTGCGCTTGCGGGAGATGTCGCCGCCATAGCATTTGGCGATCACGTTCTTGCGCAAGGCCTTGATTGTCTCACGCGCAATGATATTGGCACCGATGGCCGCCTGGACGGCCACGTCGTACTGCTGGCGCGAGATCAGCTCGCGCATCTTGGCCACCACCGCCCGGCCGCGGAACTGGCTCTGGCTGCGGTGCACGATGATGGACAAGGCGTCGACCCGGTCGCCGTTGAGCAGGATGTCGACCTTCACCACGTCGGCGGCCCGGTACTCCTTGAACTCGTAGTCCATCGAGGCATAGCCGCGCGACACGCTCTTGAGCTTGTCGAAGAAGTCGAGCACGATCTCCGCCAACGGCATCTCGTAGGTCAGCATCACCTGGCGCCCGTGGTACGCCATGTTGAGCTGGTTGCCGCGCTTGAGGTTGGCGAGGGTCATGACCGGGCCGACATAGTCCTGCGGCATGTACAGGTGCACCGTGACGATGGGCTCGCGGATCTCGCTGATGCGCCCGAGCTCGGGCATCTTCGACGGGTTCTCGACCTGGATGACGCTCTTGTCGCCCAGCTCGACTTCATAGACCACCGACGGGGCGGTGGTGATGAGGTCCTGGTCGAACTCGCGCTCCAGCCGCTCCTGCACGATCTCCATGTGCAGCAGGCCGAGGAAGCCGCAGCGGAAGCCGAAGCCCAGGGCCTGCGACACCTCGGGCTCGTAGCGCAGCGAGGAGTCGTTCAGCTTGAGCTTCTCCAGCGCGTCGCGCAGCTGGTCGTACTCGCTGGCCTCGGTCGGATAGAGCCCGGCGAAGACCTGCGGCTGGATCTCCTTGAAACCCGGCAGCGCCTCGGCGGCGGGGCCGAGGTTGTTCGGCAGCTTCTTTTCCAGGGTGATGGTGTCGCCGACCTTGGCGACCTGGAGCTCCTTGATGCCGGCGATCACGAAACCCACCTCGCCCGCGTTGAGGGCGTCGCGCGACACCGACTTGGGCGTGAACACCCCGAGCTGCTCGGCCGCGTAGGCCGAGCCATTGGCCATCATCTTGAAACGCTCGCCGCGCTTGAGCTGACCGTCGACCACCCGCACCAGCATCACGACACCGACGTAGTTGTCGAACCAGGAGTCGATGATCATGGCGCGCAGCGGCGCCTCCGGATTGCCCTTCGGGGGCGGCATGCGGGTGATCACGGCCTCGAGGATGTCGTCGATGCCTTCGCCCGTCTTGGCGCTGCACGGAATGGCCTGGTCGGCATCGATGCCGATCACGTCCTCGATTTCCTCCTTGGCGCGCTCGGGGTCGGCCTGCGGCAGGTCCATCTTGTTGAGCACAGGCACCACCTCGACGCCGAGATCGAGCGCGGTGTAGCAGTTGGCAACCGTCTGGGCCTCCACGCCCTGGCTGGCATCGACCACCAGCAGCGCGCCCTCGCATGCCGACAGCGAGCGGCTGACCTCATACGAGAAGTCCACATGCCCCGGTGTGTCGATGAGATTGAGCTGGTAGGTCCGGCCGTCCCTCGCCTTGTAGCTCAGCGCCGCCGTCTGGGCCTTGATGGTGATGCCGCGCTCGCGTTCGATGTCCATCGAGTCGAGCACCTGCGATTCCATCTCGCGGTCGCTCAGGCCTCCGCAACGGTGGATCAGACGGTCGGCGAGCGTCGACTTGCCGTGGTCGATGTGGGCAATGATGGAGAAATTTCGGATGTGATCCATGACGACTTCGGCCTAGGCCTGATACGGAGACACAGCAGCGGAACCACTGTGTCGATGGCGCTCGATCGCGAGGCGATGAGAGGGCCGGACAGCCCGTGCCGTGAACAAAAAAAAGGCACGTCGAACTGCTGACGCGCCTTCCAACAAAACGTATGGCAACTGCTTGTTGGGGTTTCATTGTAGCCAAAACGACCCCGCTGGAAACCGCACCAGTGCTTGATTTAGCGCCGTTGCAAGTGACCAACACAGGAATTCGTCCACAAGTTATCCACAAAAGCTTGTGGGTAGCCTGGGGATAGTTTTCCAAGCCGCGGCTCCTTGCGCCAGCCAGCGGTAAACGTCGCCACCAAGCGTGAATTGTATCTGATTGACGAGACAATTCCGAGCGGGGTTGGACAGGTTTGCACTCACTGACTTTCGCATTGCGGAAGCGAACGCCTGGACCGTGTCGGAATTCTTTTGAGTGAAATCTTCGAAATTTCGCCAAGTGGCAAGACCCGGCATTTCAGTAGGGCGCAACCGCTCCGCATCCGGACCGCAACCGGCGCCGGGCGCCTCATTTGAGGACCGGGATCCGCACGAACTGAGCCCAATCGCCGCGCAGCACGGTGAGCGGCAAGGCCTTGGTCGGATCGAATCTGGCGATGGCCGCCTCGAACTGCCGGAGGTCGGCGACGTCGTCGCCCGCCACGGAGAGGACCACATCTCCGACGCGCAGGCCGACGGCCTCGGCGCCCGCGCTCACCCGGCTCACCTTCACGCCTCCGCCCCCCCGTGTCGCGCGGCGCTCGGTATCGCTGAGGCTGCTCACCGCCAGCCCCCAGACCCTGGCCGAACCACCGATCTTCGGACCGTCGGCTTCGCCGCCCGGCGCCGCGCCGGCCGACTGACGCGGTGCCTCGGACAAGGTCAGCTTGAAGTCCATCGTCTTGCCGTTGCGCTGGACCTGCAGTGCGACGGCCGTGCCGGGCGGAGCCCGCCCCACCATGCGCCGCAAGTCCATCGCGCTCTCGACCGGCTTGCCATTGATGCCGAGCACGATGTCGCCCGGCCGGATGCCGGCCCGGTCGGCCGGCCCGCCCTGGACCACCTGCCGCACCAAGGCGCCCCGGCTCTTGGCCTGGCCATCGCCTTGCGCCTGCTCACGCGCGACATCGCCCGGCAGGATGCCGAGATAGCCGCGCAGCACGCGGCCGTGCGCCTTGAGTTGCTCGGCGATGCGCATCGCCTCGTCCACCGGCACGGCCACCGACAGGCCGTCGTGGCTGCCGGCCGAGCTGAGCGCCGACGAGCTGACGCCCACCATCTCGCCCCGCAGGTTGATCAGCGGCCCGCCCGCGTGGACGGCGTTGGATGCGATGTCGGTCTTGATGAGCGGAATGTCGGGGCCGGCCTCGCGCAGCCTGGCACTGACGATACCGGCCATCACATGCGGGCCGGACCCGGAGGAGGAGCCGACGGCCATCACCCACTCGCCGATGCGCAGGCGGCCCACGTCGGCCGCGCGCAGGAAAGGCAGGCCCGTCGCGTCGATCTTCGCCAGGGCCACATCGCTGCGTTCGTCCAGCCCGACGATCTTCGCCTTGAACTCCCGCTTGTCGCCAAGGACGACGTGTGCGTCGGCTGCGCCCGCCAGGCCCGAGGCATTGGTGAGCAGGAAGCCGTCCGCGCTGATGAGCACACCCGCGATTTCGCCGCGAGCCCCTTCGTCACGCGACGGCGCAGCCCGTGGCGACGGCGGCCGGACGGCTGGCGCCGCACGCTCGGCGACCCGGAGGTGGACGACGGCCGAGCCCGCCTTCTCGACCACGTCGGCCAGCTCGGGGAGCTCACGCGCCGGGACCTGGCCCACGGCGGGCCATGCGACGCCCGCCAGCGCGATCAGCAGGGCGGCCCGACAAGTCAACGTGCCCGTGCGCCATCCCCTCTGCCGCGCACGGACCGATACAGGGGAATGGCTGAAGGGCATGGCAAGGCCTCGCAGGAGAAAGGGGGACAACGAACCGGAGGACTGCGCCCGCCCCGCGCCGCCGGCCGCGACAGGCCGGCGGAGCGGGGCG
>CBIHOH010000103.1:0-13363 GCA_966211755.1 uncultured Rhizobacter sp.
GTACGGCTTCCCGTTCGGCGCGCTGCCGGCGGGGTGCGACGCAATCCGTGTCAGCGGGCGGGCCGCTGCGCGCCGCAGGAGCCGGTGCAGACGCACCGGACGGGCGGAAGGCCAGCATGCGCAACAGCACCATCACCAGCCCGCTGTATTCGTCGGGCGCCAGGGCGATCTCGGCGCGCCCGTGCAGCACGATGCTGTACAGCAGCTGGGTCTCGTCGGCCGCCAGCAGGCCCGACAGGCGCAGCGCCACGCCCACGTCCGGGTCGGTCTCGTCGGCCGAGTCGGGCACTGCCTGCAGCACCGCCATCTGCTGCAGCAGCGCCGCCAGCTCCTCGAGCGTGCCGGCGGCCGACAGGCCGAGGCCGCGCAAGTCGTTGACGGCGGCCACCACGTCGGCGCCGCGGCTGGCCACCAGGGCCTCGACGATGCGGGCCGCATGGCTGCGGTCGACCGCGCCCAGCATCTGGCGCACGCCGGCCTCGCTCAAGCTGCCCGCGCCGAAGGCGATGGCCTGGTCGGTGAGCGACAAGGCATCGCGCATCGAGCCCCGGGCGGCGCGGGAAAGCAGGCGCAAGGCGCCGGCCTCGGCCTCGATCCGCTCGGCCGCCAGCACGCTGGCGAGGTGCGACTGCACCGTCTGCGGCGCCATCGGGCGCAGGTTGAACTGCAGGCAGCGCGACAGCACCGTCGGCGGCACCTTCTGCGGGTCGGTCGTGGCCAGCACGAACTTCAGGTATTCGGGCGGCTCCTCCAGCGTCTTGAGCATCGCGTTGAACGCGGTGTTCGACAGCATGTGGACTTCGTCGATCATGTAGACCTTGAAGCGCCCCATGACCGGCTTGTACACCGCCTGGTCGAGCAGCTGGGAGATCTCTTCGACACCGCGGTTCGAGGCGGCGTCGAGCTCGACGTAGTCGACGAAACGGCCGCTGTCGATGTCGCGGCAGGCATCGCAGGCGCCGCAAGGCGTGGCGGTGATGCCGCCCTGCCCGTCCGTGCCGGTGCAATTGAGCGCCTTGGCCAGGATGCGCGAGACCGAGGTCTTGCCCACGCCCCGCGTACCGGTGAACAAGTACGCATGGTGCAGCCGCTGGTGGGTGAGCGCATTGCTCAGCGCCTGCACCACATGCTCCTGCCCCACCAGCGATTCGAAGTCGCGGGACCGGTATTTCCGTGCCAAAACAAGATAAGACATCCGGTGATTCTACGGGGCGGCTGGAGACAGACCGGCGGTGTACCGGATAATCACGGTTTCGCCAGTCTTCTTTGGTGTCGCCACCACTCACCCATGAACTCCACGCCTGCCACGCCCTCCCAACCGGACACCCTCAGCTACGAACAGGCGGGCGTCAACTACGACCTCATCGACCCGCTGAAGGTGGCCGCGCAGCGCGCCGCCAAGGAAACCGGCGCGCACCTGCTGGCGCACGGCTTCAGCGAAGTCGAGGCCTCGCGCGGCGAATCCGCCTACGTGGTCGACGTCGGCCCCTTCTACCTCGCCTCCATCGTCGAATGCCTGGGCTCCAAGGCCCTGGTGGCCGACGAGATGAAAGCCCTCACCGGCAAGAGCTACTACGCCGGCATCGCGCAGGACACCATCGCCATGGCCATCAACGACCTGATCACCGTGGGCGCCACGCCGCTGGTGGTGCAGGCCTACTGGGCGGCCGGCGGCTCCGACTGGTTCGGCGACGCCGAACGTGCCAAGGCCCTGGTCGAAGGCTGGAAACGCGCCTGCGACACCTGCAGCGTGGCCTGGGGCGGCGGCGAGACGCCGGCCCTGGCGGGCATCGTGGCCGATGGCCGCATCGACCTGGCCGCCAGTTGCACCGGGCTCATCAACCCGAAGGAGCGCCTGTCGGTCGGCGACCAGCTCGCACCCGGCGACGCCATCGTGCTGCTGGCCTCGAGCGGCATCCACGCCAACGGCCTGAGCCTGGCGCGCAAGCTGGTCGAGCGGCTGCCCCAGGGCTACCTGACCGAGGTGCAACCGGGCCTGAGCTACGGCGAGGCCCTGCTCGCCCCGACCACCCTCTACTCCCCGGTCACCGAAGCCCTCTACAAGGCCGGCATCGTCCCCACCTACTGCGCCAACATCACCGGCCACGGCTGGCGCAAGCTGCTGCGCCATCCCGCCACCCACACCTACCGCATCCACAGCGTGCCCGAAGTCACGCCGGTGCTGAAGTTCATCCAGCAACACGCGCAGCAGGACGACCGCGAGGCCTACAGCACCCTCAACATGGGCGCCGGTTTCGCCCTGTTCGTGCGTGCCGAGGACGCCGAGCGCACGGTGGCCGTGGCCCAGGCCCAGGGCATCCCCGCGATCGTGGCCGGCCGGGTCGAAGCCGGTCCCAAGAAGCTCCTCATCGAGCCCCTGGGCATCGAGTTCGGCGACGACGCCCTGCAACTGCGCTGAACCGATGATGAAAAGTTGAAGGGCCATTCGGGACGAGGCCCCGTCCTCGTCTACAATCGACCCCGACGGGCCTCCCCGCATGGAAGCGCGGCCAACCGGGTCAGGTCGGGAACGAAGCAGCCCCAACCGTTGTGACCAGTGCCGGGGCAAGGCTCGTCACCCTGAACTGCCGGGCACTCGGCAGCCCATCCAGGGTCGGCATTCAGCGCCTGACGTTCAGCTCGAGTCGTTGAGCTACTTTTCGTTGAGCTACTTTTCGCGGCGCCCCATGTCGCGCACCTCAACGCAGCACGACTCCCCCTCGACGCATCCGGCCGCCCACGGTCCGACACCCCGCCTTGACACGGTCGAGTGCCGGGCCGTCAACCAAGCGGGGCCTGCCAGGACCGCGCCGGCTCATGGCCTTCAAACCCCGATACGCCGGAACGTCAAGTTGACCCGCGGCCCGCAGGCCCGCCGCTGCTTGTCGATGCCGTGTTTCCAGCAGTGCTGCGTGTCACCCCGCATCAGCAGCAGGCTGCCCGACTCGAGCGGCAGGCGCACCCTTTCAAGCGACGGGTCGAACCTGTGCTTCAGCACCAGGCTGCGGGTTTCGCCCAGGCTCAACGAGGCGATGACGGGCCGCTTCCCGAGTTCGGGTTCGTCGTCGCTGTGCAAGCCGACGCTGTCGCGTTCGTTGCGATAGAGGTTGAGCAGCACGCTGTTGAACTCGGTCGATGCGGCCTCCTCGACCACCCGCCGGATCTGTTGCAACAGCGGCGTCCATGGCAGCGGCTCCAGGTGCAGGCCGGCGTAGCGGTAGTCGCGCTGCGGATCGCCATACCAGGCGGTGAGGCGGGGCTGGGCGACGCGCCTGCCCCAGAGCACGATCTGCTCGGCACACCAGGGCACCTCGGCCAGCAGCCGCGCCAGCAACACCTCGGGCGCGGCCGGCAGGGGCAGGTGCCGCAGGTAGGCCAAGTCGGCATCGGGCAGGGCCAGGTGTTCGAAATCGCCGGATGGGGCGAACAAATCAGCGTTCAATCGGATCCTCGGTGCGTTCACGCCGGCCGCCGGGAAAGCGGCAGGATCCGGAGCCCCCTCGACGGAGTTCGGCGGCTCAGCCCAGCGCAAAACAGCGCATATCTTCGCCGATGTCCTGCAGATCCGGCGCGGCGACGCTGTCCAGCGACAGGCGACGGGGCTTGGGGCAGACGCGGCTCGACTTCAGCAGCGTCTCGACCATCACGCCGTCGTCATCGATCATCTCGGCCAGGTAGCGGTGCTCACCACTGAAAAGCAGGGCGCGCGGCGCATCGGCGGGGCCCAGCAGGATCAGGTATTTCGCGCAGTGGGAATCGTTCATCGTACGAGCTGTATCTGATGAGTTCATCGTGTCTCTGATGCTAGCCAGCGCCCTGGCGGGCCCCCAGCAGCCGGTGGCGCGTCGACTTGTGGGAATTCCCCGACACGCGGCGCGGCGGTCACCCACCACGCGGGGCCCGGCTCACGGCTTGGGCGCGGCCTTTTGCTTGCGGTAGGCGGCATCGGCCGGCCCACCGCGGTCGGTGTCGACCACGCCACGCTCCAGGTCGCGGCGGGCCTGCTCGATCACCGGGCGCACGCCGCCCTGCTGGCTGTCGGACGACTCGTCGCGCTCGTGCGGCAGGCGTGGCACCGCGCCCTCGCCCTGGCTCGGCCGGGTCCTGCCCTCGCGTTGTTCAGCGGCCATGGCGCTGGCCGCGTGCGTCCGGCCCCTCGCGGCGCCCTGCACTGCGTTTTCCGAAATGGATCTCTTCGTCGCGACGACGATCCCGGATCCGCCCCTGCCGGCGGGCCTTGCTGACACGACCCAGCCGGAGCAGTTCGACCGATGCCTCGTCGTACAGATGGAGAGGATCGATGTCACCCTGCAAATGGCCGCTGCCGATGTGTAGCTTCATCCTGATCTCCTAGAGTCGTTGGACAAGGAGGAGCTTTCCCGCCCCTCTTGCGCGATACCCGGAACGGCCCCGACGGGCACCCCGCGCTTTCGCTTGACGAAAGATAGAGTCGGGCTCAAGAGCCAACCACGGCCAAGCGGCGCAAACAGGCGTGAGACAAACAGAAGGCGGAATGTAGGACAACGCCGACACCCCACCCCTTCCACTCAGGGCGACAGGTCGCAACGACCGATGAGGCTGAGGAACCGGTCCAGGGCGGCAGCGCCGACCAGACCGGGCACGCCGGCGAAGAGATCCAGGTCGTGCGGACCGCAGTAGCCGCTGGACCAGCCCTGCAGGGCGACCCCGCTGGGCCCGACGCCGCTGTGCAGCATGCGCAGCCGGGTGTGGCGCAGATCGCCCTCGATGCGCTCGAACATCCCCGACAGCGGGACCGTGGGGCCTTCGAGCAGATGGCAGAAGCGCTCACCGTCGAACACCAGCACGCCGCTGATGCCCAGGACCCCGTTGTGGCGCCGCGCCGCCTGCACGATGCGGGCGTACACCCCGGCGTCAGCGCTCTCGCTGAGCTGGCTGAGCATCAGGTGATGGACGATATGTTCGGTGGATGACATGCGGTGAGGACAACACAGTTCGGGTCGATGAAGGAAAACACTGTAGTGGCCTCGCCCTGACACAACTGTGTCGAAAGACACAGTGTTGCGGGCAGGCGGACAGCCCCGGGCCGCTGGCCCACAATATCGTCCGTCGCAGCCACAGCATCCCCTTCCCGTGAACGACGTGACATGTACGACATGCCCCTTGCGGGCCCTCCCCTTGTTCGTGCCCAACACGCCGGACGAGATCAAGCTGATCCACTCGCTCAGGCGCGGACAGGTCCGTTTCCGGTCCGGGGACGTCATCATCCACGAAGGCCGGGCCGACCTGCCCTTGTTCACCCTGCTTTCAGGCTGGGCATTCCGGTTCAAGACCTTGAGCGATGGCCGCAGGCAGATCCTCAACTTCCTGCTGCCGGGGGACTTCATCGGCGTGCAGCAAAAGATGGGCGACGGTGCGACACACGGCGTCGAGGCGCTGACCGATACCAGCTTGTGCGTCTTCCAGCGCGACGCGCTCTGGGAGCTGCATCGCGGCGCCCCTCAGCTCGGTTTCAACGTCACCTGGATCACCGCCCACGAGGAATCGCTGGTCGACGTCTCGCTGCTGTCGGTCGGCCGGCGCAATGCGGAAGAGCGCATCGCGAGCCTGCTGATCCTGCTGTTCAAGCGCGTGGCCGCGCTGCAGCCCGACGAGATGCCGCACAGCATTCCATTCCCTCTCACCCAGCAGCACATCGCCGATGCCCTGGGCCTGTCCCTGGTGCACACCAACAAGACCCTGCGCAAGCTCGAGCGGCGGGGGCTGCACAGCATAGAGAACGGCCGCCTGCGGGTGCATCACCCCGGCAAGCTGGCGCAATTGGCCGACCTGTTCGGCGATGGCCGGCCCGCGCCCCGTCCGCTGATCTGACAACGCGCGCGCGACCAGGGCGGGCTGAGTCCTGCCGGCCTACGGCTCACGAACAGCCGGCGGGCGGGCTCACACCGACTGCCTGAAGGCCATCACCGCCTGGTTGCGCAGGGTACGCAGCAGCGACAACTCCTTTTCGCCCAGGTCGATGCCCCCGGGCTCGGACTTGTCGGCGTAGATGAGGGCGAACGGCGCCCCTTTCATCATCAGCGGCAGCAGCAGGAAGGCCGGTGCATTCACCGACTGCCGGTACCAGGCGGGCAGTCGGGCCGCGATGTTGGCCATGGTGGCGTCGGCGATGAGGGTGTCCGCGCCCTTGGTGCACACGGCCGAGAACAGGTCGTGGCCGGCGCCGGGCGGGGGCTTGAGCTGGACCTTGAAATGCGGCGACATGGTTTCCACGCCCTTGCCCAGGCCGAAGCGGCCGGTCAGGCATTCGGTCTTCGGGTCGCGCAGGCAGAACACGATGCGCTGCAGCTCGAGCGCGCGCCACATGGTCTCGAGGATCATGCGCAGGACTTCGTTGAGACGGAAGTCCTCGACCATGGTGTTGGTGATGTCCTGGATGCCGGCGGCCATCATGGCCGCGGCGGCCACCGGTTGCTTGCCCGGCGCGGCCTCGGGCGCTGCCGGCGCCTCCTCGGCCAGGGGCAAGGTGGCGTGCAAGGCATGTTCGCTGATGCTGTCCGCCTCGGTCTGGGTGGCCGTGCCGTTGCCGGGCGCGGCCAGCAGCCGGCGCATGGGCGAGCCCGGCTGCACCTGGAGGTTCATCGCGCGGGCCAGCTCGGCCAGCCGCTGCTGGGCCACCACGGCCGCGGCCTGCATGTCGCGCGAGCTCACGCCCAGCGCGCGGTTGTATCGTTCGGCCACCTGGGCGATGCTCGCGCTGGCCTGGCCGGGCTCGGCCTGCAACAGCAGGTCGGTCACCTCGTTGGCCGCCACCGCCACCCAGCGCATGCGCTCGGGCCCTTTCTCGCACAGCTTGGCCGGCGGATCCCCCGCCGGCCTGCGCATGCAGCGCTGCAGGCCCTCCGGCAGGCCCCAGGCCTTGGCCACGCCGGCGCCGAGTTCCTCGAAGCTCAGGCCCAGCACGCTGACCGAGGCCGCCAGCTCGGTGACGGGCGCGCGTGCGCCCACGGCCGCCTTGGCCGCGGCGGGACGGATCAGGGCGCGTATCTGGCCCGCCTCCTCGGGAAAATAGAACTCGGTCAGCAGCCGCCCCAGGTTGAGGAACATGGCACCGATGAAGGCCTCTTCGCCGTCGCGCGAGCTGAGGCACAGCTCGCTGGCCATCGAGCCGGCCATCAGCGAGCGCAGGAACTCTTCCTTCAGCAAGTTCGCGTGCGCCTTGTCGTGCATGTGTTCGAGCAGCACGAGGCTCAGCGCCATGTTGCGGATGCCCGCGAAACCGATCAAGGCCACTGCACGCGACACCGTGCTGATGCTGCCGCCGCCGGAGGGGCTGTAGTGGGCGGTGTTCACCAGCCGCAACAGCTTGTTGGTGAGCGCCACGTCCTTGAGGATCTCGTTCGACAGGCTGGACAGGCTCTCATTCTCCGAATTGGCGACCCGCTGGATGCGGCTGACCGAGTCGGACAAGGTCGGGAAATCGCTCTTGTGGCGCATGCGGCGCAACAGGAACTCGAGCGTGCCGCCCCCGTTCGGCGTTTCCGCGCCGGCCGAGGGACTGAGCCATCCCTGCAAGGCCTCGCGCAGCTCGGCGGCGCTGGCATGGCGCTTGGAGGGATCGCGCGACAGCGTGCGCAGGACCAGGGCGCGCAGCGGATCGTCCGCATCGCGCACCACCGTGGACGGCAGCGCCAGGTCCTCGTGGGCGACACGGTACATCGCGCGGTAGGGGTCGCGCTCGGCGATCAGCGGCTTGCCGCACAGCAGCTCGGCCAGCACCAGGCCGACCGAGAACAGGTCCATGGCCGGGGCCGGCTTCACGCCATGGGTCGCCTCGGGGGACATGTAGCCGGGGGTGCCCACCACCTGCTGGTGGTTGGCGTCGTCCTGCACGCGTGCGGCGATGCCGAAGTCCATCACGCGGGCACGGCCGCTTTCGTCGATGAGGATGTTGGACGGCTTGAGATCGCGATGGATCACGCCCGCCGCATGCGCGGCCTGCAAGGCGTCGAGCACCGACACCATCAGCTCGACGGCCTCGCGCGCGGGCAGCGCGCCACGCGCGCGCAAGTGTTCGGCCAGCGTGCGGCCGGGCACGTACTCGAAGACCAGGTAGGGCTGCTCGCCATGCACATCGGCCTCGAACACCGGAACGATGTTCGGATGGTTGAGGCGGCTCACGCTGCGGGCTTCCTGCAGCCATTGGTTGACGGCATTGGCGCTGACGCCGCCGTGCATCAGCTTGACCGCGACCTCGCGCTCGAGGTGGGGATCGAAGGCCAGCCAGACCGTCGCCTGCGCCCCCTTGCCCACCTGGCGACGCAGTTCGAAACGGCCGAGCTTCGACTTCGACGGAGCAGCGAGAGTGGTCATGGAAGGCGGAGTTCAGTGGGAGTGGCGTGAAGCCAGGTTCTTGGCAAAATCCGACGGACCTGCCGGCTGCGCAGCGGGCTCCTGCGCAGGCGGGCTGCGCTGCGGCTGCAGCGCCATCTTGCCGTTGCGCAGCGCGATGCGTGCGCTCTGCAAGGCCTCGCCGATCGCCTTCGCGTCGACGTCGAGCGCGCGTCCGTAGCGCAGGGCCAGGGCATTGAGCGCCGAGGCCACCTTGCTGGGGGCTTCGCGCGTGACGACGTCGACGACGTCGTTGCCCGCGCTCGCGGCCAGCCGCAAGGCGTCTGCATCGCCGTCGGCGGCGCGCACCGGGCGCCCCGCCGGCAGGCGGCGGATCATGTGGAGCACCTCGTCGTTCAAGCCCCAGTGCCGGGCCACGGCGGCCCCCAGGTTCTCGATGTCGACCCCGAGCACGGCGAACGAGGCGCCCTCCTCGGTCATGCCCGGCTGGTCGGGTTCGCCGGGCTCGCTGGCCGGCAGGGTCTGCATCAGCTGGCGGATCTGCTCGGCTTCTTCGGGAAAGTGATACTGGACCATCAGGCGACCGAGGTTCTGCATGATGGTGATGAGAAAGACCACCTCGGGGTCGTAGCCCGCAGGCTGCAGCACCTGGGCCACGTGGCCGGCCAGGCGCACCCGCTCCATCAGCTGCTCGAGCGCGCGGGCATGCGGCTCGGACAGCGGCCCGGGCCAGGGCCGCAGCGCGGCGGCCGCCTGGCGCAGCCCTTTCACGCCGACCAGCGCGATCGCGCGCCGCAGCGTCAGCACCGGCCCGTTGCCCGACACCTGCGTGCCCTGCACCGCCGCGGAATTGACGTGACGCAGCAGCTCGAAGCTCAAGGCCATGTCCTGCAGGACCTGCTCGGCCATCTCGTCGGTGCGCTGGCCCTCGGCCAGTGCCATGCGAGCCACCCGGGCGCCGACACCGGGCGCGGCCGGCAGGTGGCCGACGCTGTGCAGCCGGTCGAGCAACAAGGCCAGCGGGCCGCCGGAATCGTTGGCCGCCGCCTCGCGCCAGCCCGACAAGGCGGTGAGGAAGGTGCGGGCGTTGTGATAGCGCTGGCGCTCCTGGCGTTCGGTCGCGCGGTTGGCGATGGCCCGCAAGGCCTCCGGCACCGGCTGGGGGGTGCTCCAGGGGAGCCTGATGATCTCGCGGCCGATCGGCGGCATGCGCTCGACCACGCGCCCGGTGTCGGGCTCTTCGAGCGAGGGCTGGCCGGCCAGCAGGTGGTGCAGCAGCAGGCCGGCCGTCAGCACGTCGCGCTGCGCCGACTGGCGCGACACCTGCAGGCGATTGGGATCGTTGGGCATGGCGTCGAGGGCGCCGGTGTAGGCGACGCCGCAGGCGGCCAGCGCCATCACGCGCACGCTGCCCTGCTCGCCGATGAGCACCTGGTGCAGCTGCAAGTCGCCATGGACCACGCCGGCCTGGTGGGCGAAGGCCAGGCCTTCGAGCAACTGGATCGTCCACTCCACCGCTTCCATGGGCGTGGGAACCCGCTTGGCGGCCAGCCGTTCGCCCAGGGTCTGGCCGAGGGCGCGATCGACCACCACGTAGGGCCAGTGGTCGTGCAGGCCGATCTCGATGACATGGGCCAGGTTGGGGTGCTTCAGGCGCGCGGCGTGTTCGTTGTCGCGCTTCCAGGCGGCCAGTTCGGCCTCGTTGGCGGGTTGCGCCCGCGGCATGGTCAGCATGACCTCCTGCGATGCACGCGGGTCGAACGCCAGCCAGACCATGGTGCGCACGCTTTTGCCGAGCAGCTGGCGCAGCTGGAAGCGACCGAAGAGCCGCACGGGGCCCGGTTTGGCCGCTGGCGTATGCGAATCAAGCATCGGAGGAGCGTTGGCCATGGTGGACGAAGATGGAATACCGTGATTGGAGCGGCTGGACGGGTATCCGGATGGATGGATCAGCTGCCAAAAACAGCCTTATTTCTTGTTTCTAGTGTGCATCGCGAAATTCCGCCTGTCCTGCCCGAACATGTGCGCAATTCCCACTCGATTCATCTATCGGCAGCGGCGGGCAAAGCTGAAGGCCTGCGCGCCCTGGGCCGCATGCCCCTCGGTGCTGGCCCTGCCTGGCCCGCGGGAACCTCCACCCGCCAAAGGGTCGAAATGCCCTTCCCGACCCTCCCTGAGCCCGGCCGTCCGGGCGCCGCGCCCACCCCGCCTATCGGCGTCATAGCCAGGGCCAAGGGAGCGCGGCGACCGGCCCCGGGGGCTTTGTGTCAAAATCGTTTCGCTTACCCGCACGACATTTCCCAGAGCGGGTCCATGCTTCAGGACAAGACCATGAGCAGTGAATTGATCAAACACACCTCGGACGCATCGTTCAGCGCGGACGTCCTGGACGCGGAACAACCGGTGCTCGTCGACTACTGGGCCGAATGGTGCGGCCCTTGCAAGATGATCGCCCCCATCCTCGACGAAGTGGCCAAGCAGTACGAAGGCCAGCTGCGCATCGCCAAGATGAACGTCGACGAGAACCGCGAGGTGCCGGCGAAATTCGGCATCCGCGGCATTCCGACCCTGATGCTGTTCAAGAAGGGACAGCTCGCGGCCACCAAGGTCGGCGCACTTTCGAAGGCCCAGTTGACGGCCTTCATCGACGGTAATCTATAATCCCGTCAATCGCGGTGGAATCGGGGCCGGCTGAATACCGGCCGCCCCGTTCCCCCGCCTGAAGATCTGCCACCATGCCCGCCCTGCGGCGCGTGCGTCCGGCCCCCCTCCCCAGCGTTATTTGTCTCGGTACGAACGAGAGTTTCCACGCGAGTTTCCACCTCGGCCAGCCCACCGGCCCGATGTGGGTGCAACCGCAACGCCAGCACATGGCTTTTGCAGGCCTTGGCGCCGGCACCATTCCAGGGTCACCACCCATGCATCTGTCAGAACTCAAAGCACTCCACGTTTCCGAACTCATCAAGATGGGTGAAGAGCTGGAGATCGACGCCGTCACTCGCATGCGCAAGCAGGAGCTGATGTTCGCGATCATGAAAAAGCGCGCCAAGGGCGGCGAGCAGGTCTTCGGCGACGGTGTCCTCGAGGTGCTGCCCGACGGTTTCGGCTTCCTGCGCGCCCCCGACGCCAGCTACATGGCCTCCACCGACGACATCTACCTGTCGCCGAGCCAGATCCGCCGCTTCAACCTGCACACCGGCGACGCCATCGAAGGCGAGGTCCGGGTGCCGAAGGACGGCGAGCGCTACTTCGCCCTGGTGAAGGTCGACCGCGTCAACGGCCTCACCCCGGAGGAGAGCAAGCACAAGATCATGTTCGAGAACCTGACGCCGCTGTTCCCGAAGGAGCAGTTCAGGCTCGAGCGCGACATCAAGTCCGAAGACAACATCACCGGCCGCATCGTCGACCTGATCGCCCCGCTGGGCAAGGGCCAGCGCGCCCTGCTGGTCTCGGCGCCCAAGAGCGGCAAGACGGTGATGATGCAGAACCTCGCGCACGCCCTCACCACCAACTATCCCGACATCTACCTCATCGTGCTGCTGGTCGACGAGCGCCCCGAGGAAGTGACCGAGATGCAGCGCACGGTGCGCGGCGAAGTCATCAGCTCCACCTTCGACGAGCCGGCCGCCCGCCATGTGCAGGTGGCCGAGATGGTCATCGAACGCGCCAAGCGCCTGGTCGAGATGAAGAAGGACGTCGTCATCCTCCTCGACTCCATCACCCGGCTCGCCCGCGCCTACAACAACGTGCTGCCCTCGTCCGGCAAGGTGCTCACCGGCGGCGTCGACTCCAACGCCCTGCAGCGCCCGAAGCGCTTCTTCGGCGCCGCGCGCAACATCGAGGAAGGCGGCTCGCTCACCATCATCGGCACCGCGCTGGTCGACACCGGCAGCCGGATGGACGAAGTCATCTACGAAGAGTTCAAGGGCACGGGCAACTGCGAGATCCACCTCGACCGCCGCATGGCCGAAAAGCGGGTCTATCCGTCGATCCTGCTGAACAAGTCGGGCACCCGGCGCGAAGAACTGCTGCTCAAGCCGGAGATCCTCCAGAAAACCTGGATCCTGCGCAAGCTGCTGTACTCCATGGACGAGATCGAGGCGATGGAGTTCATCCTCGACAAGATGAAGTCCACCAAGAACAACCACGACTTCTTTGACATGATGCGCCGCGGGGGCTGATTCCAGCCCTGTGGCATAATATTTGGCTTTTCCCGCCCCGGAAAGTGCGCTGCATGGGGCAGCGTGGCTACCAACTGGAGTTTCGCGAGGACCACATGAAACAAGGCATCCACCCCGACTACCGCGACGTCTGCTTCGTCGACCTGTCGAACGGCTTCAAGTTCGTGACCCGTTCGTGCGTGCAGACCAAGGAGACGATCAAGCTCGACGACGGCCGTGACGTGCCGCTGTACAAGCTGGAAACCTCGAGCGAGTCGCACCCCTTATACAACGGCACGCAAAAGAGCGTCGATTCGCTGGGCGGCCGCGTCGAGAAGTTCCGCAACAAGTTCGCACGCGTCGGCCTCAAGAAGTAAGCCCACTGCGCGCAAGCAAGAAGGCAGCCCCACCGGCTGCCTTTTTTGTTGCCTGCCCGCGCTTGCCACAATCCGCCCGCTTTGCGGGCAAGATCGCGCCTGCAAGTTTTGCCGCCATCGGACTCGTGAACAGCACCCCGACCCCCGCCCTGGTCACCCAACGCGCAGCGCAGCGGCTGCCGCGGCTTGCGTTGCTGCTCTTTTGCGCCGCCTATCTGTTGCCCGGCCTGTTCGGTCGCGATCCGTGGAAAAACGCCGACATTACCGCCTTTGGCTACATGGTGAACATCGCCAATGGCCTGACTTCGCCGTGGGCGCCGGCCATCGCTGGCCTGCCGAGCGACGCGGGCCTGCTGCCCTACTGGATCGGTGCGCTTGCGATCAAGTTGCTGGGGCCCTGGTTCGGCCCGGCACTCGCAGCTCGGCTTCCGTTCATGTTGCTGCTGGCCGCGGTGCTGATGCTGACCTGGTACAGCACCTACTACCTGGCTCGGA
>CBIHOH010000104.1:0-13034 GCA_966211755.1 uncultured Rhizobacter sp.
AACCCCGGCAACGTGGGCAAGGGCGACAAGCGCGACCGCCAGTTCGCACAGATGGTCGAGACCGCCGCGCGCTACGACAAGGCGGTGCGCATCGGGGTCAACTGGGGCAGCCTGGACCAGGAGCTGCTGGCCCAGATGATGGACGACAACGCCCGCCGTGCCGAGCCCTTCGAGCCTCAGCAGATCATGTACCGGGCCATCATCACCTCGGCGATCGAGTCCGCCCGCCGTGCCGAGGAGGTGGGTCTGGGGGCCGACCGCATCGTGCTGTCGTGCAAGATGTCCGGTGTGCAGGACCTGGTCAGCGTCTACCGGGCGCTGGCCCGGCGCTGCGGCTATGCCTTGCACCTCGGCCTCACCGAGGCCGGCATGGGCACCAAGGGCACGGTCGCGTCCACCGCCGCGCTGGCGCTGCTGCTGCAGGACGGCATCGGCGACACCATCCGCGTCTCGCTCACGCCGCAACCAGGCGAAGCCCGCACCCAGGAGGTCGTGGTCGCGCTGGAGATCCTGCAGTCGCTGGGCCTGCGTTCCTTCAACCCCAGCGTCACCGCCTGCCCCGGCTGCGGCCGCACCACCAGCACCACCTTTCAGGAGATGGCCAAGCAGATCGACGACTACCTGCGCGCGCAGATGCCGGTCTGGCGCGCGCGCTATCCGGGGGTCGAGAAGATGAAGGTCGCGGTGATGGGCTGCATCGTCAACGGCCCGGGCGAAAGCAAACATGCCGACATCGGCATCAGCCTGCCGGGCAATGGCGAGGCGCCCGCCGCGCCGGTGTTCATCGACGGCGAGAAGGCCCTCACGCTGCGCGGCGAGCGCATCGCCGAAGAGTTCCAGGCCCTGGTCGAGCGCTACATCGAAAAACGCTACGGTGCCGCCACCGCGGACCATCCCGCCGTGGCCGGCTGAACCTGGCCGCGTTGGCTGCCGCCCCCGTCCGCGGGGGAGCGGCGATTCATTGATCCGATCGATTTCCTCCCTGAATTTTTCCATGGCTGACACCTCCTTAGCCGCCCTGCAGGCCGTCAAGGGCATGAACGACATCCTGCCGCCCGAGTCGGCGCGCTGGATTTGGCTCGAAGACACGCTGCGCGGCCTGATGCACCGCCATGGCTATGCCAACATCCGCACCCCCATCGTCGAGCCGACGGCGCTGTTCGTGCGCGGCCTGGGCGAGGTGACCGACATCGTCGAGAAGGAGATGTATTCCTTCGAGGACGCGCTGAACGGCGACCGCCTGACCTTGCGCCCCGAGGCCACGGCCGGGGTGGTGCGCGCGGTCAACGAGCATTCCCTGGTGCGCGACGGCGGCAAGCGGCTCTACTACATCGGCCCGATGTTCCGCCACGAGAAACCCCAGAAGGGCCGCTATCGCCAGTTCCACCAGGTGGGGGCCGAGGCGCTCGGTTTCGCCGGGCCGGATGTCGATGCCGAGCTGATCCTGATGTGCCGCGCCCTGTGGCGCGAACTGGGCCTGTCGGACAGCGACGTGCGCCTCGAGCTCAACTCGCTCGGCCAGCCGGCCGAACGGCTGGCCCACCGCCAGGCGCTGATCGCCCACCTGGAGGCCCACCTCGACCTGCTCGACGAGGAGGCCAGGCGGCGGCTGTATACCAACCCGCTGCGCATCCTCGACACCAAGAACCCCGCCATGCAGCCGGTGGTCGAGGCCGCGCCCAAGCTGATGGACTTCCTCGGCGAAGCCTCGCTGGCCCACCTGCAGGCCGTGCGCCAGGTGCTCGACGCCGCCGGCCTGCCTTACCGCATCAACCCGCGCCTGGTGCGCGGCATGGACTACTACAACCTCACCGTGTTCGAGTGGGTCACCGACCGGCTCGGCTCGCAGGGTACGGTGTGCGGAGGCGGGCGCTACGACACCTTGATCGAGCAGCTGGGCGGCAAGCCCGCGCCGGCGGTCGGCTGGGGCCTGGGGCTCGAGCGGCTGCTGCTCCTGCTCGAAGCCGTGGGGGTGAACCCGCCGCCGTCGGCTCCGCTGGTGTATGCCGTGCTGCCGAACGCCGCGCACCTGGCGACTGCCATGGTCACCCTCGACGCCTTGCGGGCGGCGGGCGTGTCCGTGCTGATGCACGCCGGCGGCCACAGCATGAAAGCCCAGTTCAAGCGCGCCGACGGTAGCGGCGCCCGTTACGCCCTGATCTTCGGCGACGATGAACTCTCGCGCGGCGAAGTGGCTCTGAAGTCACTCCGCGACCCTGCCGTCGCGCAGCGCAGCTTGCCGCTGGCCACCGTTTCCGAATGGGCGGCGGGCCTGCTCGACGCATAATCTCGCCTTCGTCTGAAAGCATCCACCATGGCCACGAACCTCGACCTCGAAGAACAAGAACAACTCGACCAGCTCAAAGCGTTCTGGGCGCGTTACGGCAACCTGATCATCTGGACCCTGGTGCTGGCGCTCGGGGCCTTTGCCGCCTGGACCGGCTACAACAACTGGAAGCAGGGCGAGGACCTGAAGGCCGGCGCCCTGTACGACGAACTCGACCGCGCGGTGCAGGCCAGCGATGTCGAGAAGGCCGCGCGTGTCTTCAGCGACATGAAGACGCATTACCCGCGTGCCGCCTTCACCGAGCAGGCTGCGCTCGTGGCGGCCAAGCTGCAGGCCGACAAGGGCCAGGCCGAGGCCGCCGCCGCCAGCCTCGCATGGGCCGCCGACAACGCACCCGACGCCGAGTACAAGACCATGGCCCGCCTGCGGCTGGCCGGCATGCTGCTCGATCAGAAGAAGTACGACGAAGCGCTCAAGCAGCTGGACGCCGCCACCGCGAAGGAGTTCGCCGGCCTGGTGGCCGACCGCCGCGGCGACGTGCTGCTGGCCCAGGGCAAGACCGAAGAGGCCAAGGCCGCCTACCAGCAGGCCTGGAAGGCGCTGGAGCCGACGGTCGAGTACCGCCGCCTCACCGAGGCCAAGCTGACCGCGCTCGGCGCGGCGCCCGAGGCCGAACCGGCCAAGGCGGCACCATGATGAAGCCGGTGCGAGCCCGCTTCCTGCCGTCCGCGGCCATCGGCCTGGCCTGGGTCCTGCTCGCCGGCTGTGCCAGCTATGAAAAACCGGACCCGACCCCGCTCGAGCCGCTGACGCCGAAGATCGCCGCGCGTCAGGTCTGGTCGCAGCGCCTGGACAGCGTCGGCTTTCCCCTGTCGGTGGCGGTCCACGCCGGCACCTTCACCGTGGCCAGCGACGACGGCAAGCTGCTGAAACTGCGCGCGGACACCGGTGCGGAAGTCTGGCGCACCAGCGTCGACACCGATCTTTCGGCCGGCGTGGGCAGCGACGGCCGCGTGTCGGCGGTGGTCAGCACGGGCAACGAACTCATCGTCCTCGACGGTGCGGCCGTCATCTGGCGCGCGCCCTTGCCGTCCAAGGTCGTGACCGCCCCCCTGGTGGCCGGCGAACGGGTGTTCGTGGTCGGTGTCGACCGCTCGGTGCACGCCTTCGATGCCTTCGATGGCCGCAAGCTGTGGAGCCTGCAGAAGCCGGGCGACGCGCTGACGCTGGCGCAGGCCAGCGTGCTGCTGCCGTTCAAGGACACCTTGCTGGCCGGGCAGGGCGCCCGACTCGCCGGCCTCGATCCGCTGCAGGGCAGCGTGCGCTGGGAAGTGACCCTGGCCTCGCCCCGCGGCACCAACGAAGTCGAGCGCCTGGCCGACCTGGTCGGGCCGGCCGCGCGCGTGGGCGAGATGGTTTGCGGGCGCGCCTTCCAGGCCGCCGTCGCCTGCCTCAACGCCGAACGCGGCAGCCTGCTCTGGAGCCGTCCCTCCGGTGGCACGGTGGGCGTGGGCGCGGACGAGCAGATGGTGGTCGGCGCCGACGCCTCCGACCGGCTCAGCGCCTGGCGGACCTCCGACGGCAGCGTGGCCTGGACCAAGGACTACCTGCTGTACCGCGGCCTGAGCGCGCCCCTGGTCACCGACAAGCGCGCGGTGCTGGGCGATGTGGAAGGCATGGTCCACTGGATCTCCCGCGAGGACGGCACGGCCCTGCTGCGCCTGCCGACCGACGGCAGCGCGATCCGCGTCACCCCCGCCCTGTCGGGCCAGACAACCCTTGTGGTCACGAGCGACGGCGGCTTGTTCGCCTTCCGGCCAGAATAGAACCAGAGCCGGAGTCTTTCCAGGATGAAACCCGTTATCGCCGTGGTGGGACGCCCGAACGTCGGCAAGTCCACCCTGTTCAATCGCATGACCAAGACCCGCGACGCCATCGTCGCGGACTTCTCCGGCCTGACACGCGACCGCCACTATGGCGACGGCCGCTTGGGCGATCGCGAGTTCATCGTTGTCGACACCGGCGGCTTCGAGCCCGACTGCTCCAGCGGCATCGTCAAGGAAATGGCCAAGCAGACCCGCCAGGCCGTGGCCGAGGCGGATGCGGTGGTGTTCGTGGTCGATCTGCGAGCCGGCCTGTCGGCGCAGGACCATGACATCGCGCGCTACCTGCGCTCGGTCAACAAGAAGGTCGTCATCGCGGCCAACAAGGCCGAGGGCATGGTCGAGTCGCCCCTGCTGGGCGAGTTCTACGAGCTCGGCATGGGCGAGCCGCATCCCATCTCGGCGGCGCACGGGCAGGGCATCCGTAGCCTGATCGACGCCGCCCTGGCGGATTTCGTCTTCGACGACGAGCCGGCCGAGGACGAGGACAACGCCCCCATCCGCCTGGCGGTGGCGGGCCGTCCCAACGTGGGCAAGTCCACCCTCATCAACACCTGGCTGGGCGAGGAGCGCCTGGTGGCCTTCGACATGCCGGGCACCACCCGCGACGCCATCAGCGTGCCTTTCGAGCGGCACGGGCAGAAGTTCCAGCTGATCGACACGGCCGGCCTGCGGCGCAAGGGCAGGGTGTTCGAAGCCATCGAGAAATTCTCGGTGGTCAAGACCCTGCAGGCCATCGCCGACGCCCACGTGGTGCTGCTGCTGCTCGACGCCACCCAGGGGGTGACCGAGCAGGATGCGCACATCGCCGGCTACATCCTGGAAAGCGGGCGAGCCGTCGTGCTGGCGGTCAACAAGTGGGACGCGGTCGACGACTACCAGCGCGAGACCCTGGAGCGCCAGATCGCCCAGCGCCTGGCTTTCCTGAGGTTCGCCCCGGTGCTGCGCATCTCGGCCATCAAGCGCCAGGGCCTGGGACCGGTGTGGCAGGGCATCGCCGACGCCCATGCCTCGGCCAACCGCAAGATGAGCACGCCGGTGCTGACGCGCCTGCTGCAAGAAGCGGTGGAGCTGCAGACCCCCAAGCGCGCCGGCGCCTTCCGCCCCAAGCTGCGTTATGCCCACCAGGGCGGCATGAACCCGCCGGTGATCATCATCCACGGCAATTCGCTCGAACATGTCACGGAAGCCTACAAACGCTACCTGGAAGGGCGTTTCCGCGACCACTTCAAGCTGGTCGGCACGCCTTTGCGCATCCAGATGCGCTCCTCGAGCAACCCGTTCGCCGACAAAGACTGACGTTCATTCTCTGCGTTGGGCGTGGTGCGGTGCATCACTGTGTTAACGTGTAATCCTCTCCATTTTTTTCAACACGGAGCATATCGTGAGCAATAAAGGCCAACTCCTGCAGGACCCCTTCTTGAACCTCCTTCGCAAGGAGCACGTTCCGGTGTCCATCTACCTTGTCAACGGCATCAAGCTGCAAGGGCACATCGAGTCGTTCGACCAGTACGTGGTGCTGCTGCGCAACACCGTGACGCAGATGGTCTACAAGCACGCAATCTCCACCGTCGTTCCGGGCCGCGCCGTCAACTTCAATACGGCGGACACCTCTGAGCAAGCCTGAGCCGACGGGTTTCGCCGAGGCATCACGCACCTTGACCCCAGCGGCTGATCTCCCCAAAGCAATCCTGGTCGGTGTCGACTTCGGCGGCAAGTCGCCGTTCGACGCCAGCCTGGACGAACTGGCCTTGCTGGCCGAATCGGCCGGCGACCTGCCGGTGGCGCGGGTCATCGCCCGGCGCAAGTCCCCGGACCCGGCGCTGTTCGTCGGCTCGGGCAAGGCCGACGAGATCAAGGCCCTGGTCGAAGGCCATCGCGCCGAGGCGGTGCTGTTCGACCAGCCCCTGTCGCCCGCGCAGCAGCGCAACCTCGAACGCCACCTGGGGGTGGCCGTCGCCGACCGCACCATGCTCATCCTCGAGATCTTTGCCGCGCGCGCGCAAAGCCACGAGGGCAAGCTGCAGGTGGAGCTGGCGCGGCTGCAGTACCTGTCCACGCGCCTGGTGCGCCGCTGGAGCCACCTGGAACGCCAGCGCGGCGGCATCGGCACCCGGGGCGGCCCGGGCGAGGCCCAGATCGAACTCGACCGCCGCATGATCGGCGAACGCATCAAGGCGGTCAAAGAGCGCCTGGTCAAGGTCAAGCGCCAGCGCGGCACCCAGCGCCGTTCACGCGAGCGCAGCGGCACCTTCCGCATCTCGCTGGTGGGCTATACCAACGCGGGCAAGTCGACGCTGTTCAACGCGCTGGTGAAGGCCAAGTCGTACGCGGCCGACCAGCTCTTCGCCACCCTCGACACCACCACGCGGCAGCTCTATCTCGAAGAGGCGGCGCGCTCGGTCTCGCTGTCCGACACCGTCGGCTTCATCCGCGACCTGCCGCACAAGCTGGTCGACGCCTTCGAGGCGACGCTGCAGGAGGCCACCGACGCCGACCTGCTGCTGCACGTGGTCGATGCCGCCAGCCCGGTGCTCGACGAGCAGATCGCCGAGGTCGAGCGTGTGCTGCGCGACATCGGCGCCTCCGACATCCCCCAGGTGCTGGTCTACAACAAGGCCGACAGCCTCGAGGCTTCCCAACGGCCCCTGCACATCAGCGACGTGCTCGAGCTCGACGCCGGCACGCGGGTGCAACGGGTCTTCGTCAGCGCGCTCGAGGGCTCGGGTCTGCCCGAGTTGAGGCGTATCCTGGCGGCGGCCGTTGCAGGAACCTTACAGTCCGACTTGAACTCTGCCGAGTTGTCCTCCACATTCGCCACTGGCGCCATCGCGGCCTCGGCGGTCGCGGAGGCCCCAGCCGACGCGGGCGACAAGCTCTCCCGTGCGACCGAGGAAGCCCCGGCTCCCTCGGCCCCCAACTTTTCAACATCACCATGACCATGAGCCGATCTTCCTCCACGCCTGGCGGCTTTGCCGCGCGGGCGAACGACCTGGCCTCTGCCGTGGGCGCCCTGATGGGTGGCTTGCGGGCCGCCGTATGGCATCGGGTCAGCGGGCGTCCCCAGCCCATTCTCAACAATGGCGGTGGACGCGGCGACGGTCCGCCCGACATGGAAGAGATGTGGCGCGATTTCAATCGCCGCCTGAGCGGCATGTTCGGCGGCAAGGGCGGCGGGCAAGGTCCGGGCAGCTCCGGCAATGGCAACAACAACTTCCAGCCCGACATGAAAAACGCCGGCATCGGTGTCGGCCTCATCGCCGGCGTGGTGGTGCTGATCTGGGCCGGCAGCGGCTTTTTCATCGTCCAGGAAGGCGAGCAGGCCGTCGTCACCTCCTTCGGCAAGTACAGCCATACCGTCGATGCCGGCTTCAACTGGCGTTTCCCGTACCCGTTCCAGGCCCACGAGACGGTGCGCGTGACGCAGCTGCAGTCGGTCGAGGTGGGGCGCAACGCCCTGGTCGCCTCCACCGGGCTGCGCGAGTCGTCCATGCTGACGCAGGACGAGAACATCGTCGACATCCGCTTCACGGTGCAATACCGCCTGAAGGACGCCCGCGATTACCTGTTCGAGAACCGCGCCCCGGGCGACGCCGTCATCCAGGCCGCCGAGTCGGCCGTGCGCGAGATCGTCGGCCGCAGCAACATGGACTCGGTGCTCTACGAGCAGCGCGATGCCATCGCCGCCGACCTGATGAAGTCGGTGCAGACCCAGCTCGACCGCCTGAAGACCGGCATCCTGATCGTGAACGTGAACGTCGGCAGCGTGCAGGCGCCCGAGCAGGTGCAGGCCGCCTTCGACGATGCCTTCAAGGCCGGCGCCGACCGCGAGCGGGCGAAGAACGAAGGCCAGGCCTATGCCAACGACGTGATTCCCAAGGCCCAGGGCGGCGCCGCCCGGCTGCGCGAACAGGCCGAAGGCTACAAGGCCCGCGTGATCGCGGCGGCCGAGGGCGATGCGCAGCGTTTCAACCAGGTCTACAACGAGTACCAGAAGGCGCCCACCGTCACCCGGGACCGCATGTACATCGATGCCATGCGCCAGGTCTACAACAATGTCACCAAGGTCATGGTCGACAGCAAGAGCAACTCCAACCTGCTGTACCTGCCTCTCGACAAGCTGATGCAGCAGGTCGCCGCCCCGGCGGCCCCGGCTGCTGCCGCGGCCCCGGCGCCCGCTCCGGCCGAAAGCACTCCTCCTCCTGCCGGCAACGCGGACAGCCGTTCGCGTGACGGGCAACGCAGCCGCGACCGCGACATTCGCTGAGCAACGGTAGAAAGCACCCCATGAATCGTATTGGTTTGTTCGTTGCGACGGCCCTGGCCGCATTGATGCTGCTGTCGTCCACCCTCTTCATCGTCGACCAGCGGCAGTTCGCGGTCGTGTATGCCCTGGGCGAGATCAAGGAAGTCATCGCCGAGCCGGGCCTCAAGTTCAAGTTGCCGCCGCCGTTCCAGAACGTGATCTTCCTGGATCGCCGGGTGCAGACCCTCGACAGCCTCGAGACCCGCCCGATCTTCACGGCCGAGAAGAAGAGCCTGGTGATCGACTGGCTGGTCAAGTGGCGCCTGACCGATCCCAAGCAATTCATCCGCAACAACGGCGTCGACATCAAGAACGTCGAAAGCCGGCTCAGCCCCATCGTGCAGGCGGCCTTCAACGAGGAAGTCACCAAGCGCACGGTGCAGGCCATGCTGGCCACCGACCGCGAGCGCGTGATGCAGGCCGTGCGCGGCCGGCTCGCCGACGAGGCCAAGGTCTTCGGCATCGAGGTGATCGACGTGCGCATCAAGCGGGTCGATTTCTCGGCCAACATCACCAGCGCGGTGTACCTGCGCATGGAATCCGAGCGCAAGCGCGTCGCCAACGAACTGCGCTCCACCGGTGCCGCCGAAGGCGAGAAGATCCGTGCCGATGCCGACCGCCAGCGCGAGGTCATCCTGGCCGAAGCCTACCGCGACGCCCAGAAGGTCATGGGTGACGGCGATGCCAAGGCCTCGGCCATGTATGCGGAGGCCTTCGGCCGCGATCCGCAGTTCGCCCAGTTCTACCGCAGCCTCGAGGCCTACCAGGCCAGCTTCCGCAGCAAGTCCGACGTGATGGTGGTCGACCCCGACAGCGAGTTCTTCAAGGCCATGCGCGGCGGCTCCGGCGGGTCTGGCGGCAAGAAGTAAGAGGCCGCGCTGCCGGGCGAGGGCGTTTGCGGGCGCTCTCGACCGGTGCTCGCGTCTGCCGGGCAGGGGGCTTCCACGCCCGTGTTCCACCCAAGCCCGCCGCATCCGGGTCATTCGTCGATTTTTCACCGGTGTGTGTCAACCGCACACCGATTTTTCGGCGCGCGCGTCGCACCCCGGTACAATCTCGTTTTTAATCCCCCGGTCATTTCACATGTCGTCTGCTTGGCTCTTGCCCGAGCACATCGCTGACGTCCTGCCTGCGCAGGCACGACGCATCGAGGAACTCCGTCGCGATCTGCTCGACGGGGCCCGTGCCTACGGTTTCGAATTGGTGATGCCCCCCCTGCTCGAGCATCTCGACTCGCTGCTTTCGGGCACTGGTCGTGAACTCGATCTCAAGACCTTCAAGCTGGTGGATCAGCTGAGCGGGCGCACCCTCGGGGTGCGTGCCGACACCACCTCCCAGGTCGCGCGCATCGATGCCCATCTGCTCAACCGCCAGGGGGTGACCCGCCTGTGCTACTGCGGGCCGGTGCTGCACACGCGGCCGGAGGGCCTGCACGGCACCCGCGAGCCCCTGCAGTTCGGGGCCGAGATCTACGGCCACGCCGGCCTCGAGGCCGACCTGGAGGTGCAGGAGCTGGCGCTCGACACCTTGCAGCGCACCGGCGTGTCCGGGCTCACCATCGACCTGGGCGACGCCCGCATCGTGCGCGGCCTGCTGGCCGACGTCTCGATCGATGCCGGCACCCGCGCGGCCGTCTATGCCGCCCTGGCCTCCAAGGACCAGCCGGCCCTCGAGGCCTTGTCGAGCGGCTTTCCCGCGGAAACCCGTGCCGGCCTGCTGGCCCTGCTGCGGCTCTACGGCGGCGAGGAGGTCCTGGCCTCCGCGCGCCGGCAACTGCCGGCACGCGGGCTGATCTCCGCCGCGCTCGACGACCTGCAGTGGTTGCTGCAGCACCTCGGGAAGGCCTACCCCGAAGTGCACATCGGCTTCGACCTGGCCGACCTGAGCGGCTATGCCTATTACAGCGGCGCCCGCTTCGCGGTCTACGCCGCGCACTCCACCGACGCGGTCGTGCGGGGAGGGCGCTACGACGAGGTCGGCGCCGTCTTCGGGCGCAACCGTCCGGCGGTCGGTTTCAGCACCGACTTGAAACAACTGGTCGACCTGGCGCCCGCGCGCGCCATGCGGCCGGCCATCCGGGCCCCCTGGGGCGAGGACAGCGCCTTGCGCGCCGTCATTCGCGAGCTGCGGGCGCACGGCGAGTCGGTGGTCTGCATGCTGCCCGGCCACGGGCACGAGGCCGAAGAGTTCGAATGCGACCGCGAGCTGGTCGCCCAAGACGGCCAATGGCGGGTGCGCGCCCTCTGAGGCGGCACGGCCGGCGGTTTTTATTTCCACGTAGCGGATACCCAAGACATGCAACAGAAACGCACGGGCCACAATGTGGTCGTGGTCGGCACCCAGTGGGGTGATGAAGGCAAGGGCAAGGTCGTCGATTGGCTGACGGACCATGCCCAGGCGGTGGTGCGCTTCCAGGGCGGCCACAACGCCGGCCACACGCTCGTCATCAAGGGCGTCAAGACCGCCTTGCAGCTGATCCCCTCGGGCATCATGCGCGATGGCGTCGCCTGCTATATCGGCAACGGCGTGGTGGTGGACCCGGTCCACCTGCTGAGCGAGATCGAACGGCTCGAGGCCATCGGCGTCGAGGTGCGCTCGCGCCTGTTCATCAGCGAGTCCTGCCCCTTGATCCTGCCTTTCCACGTCGAGGTCGACAAGGCCCGCGAGGCGCTGCGCGAGACCAGTGGTGCGGGCAAGATCGGCACCACCGGCAAGGGCATCGGCCCCGCCTACGAAGACAAGGTGGCGCGCCGCGCCCTGCGCGTGCAGGACCTGAAGCACCCGGAACGTTTCGCCAAGAAGCTGCGCGAGCTGCTCGACCTGCACAACTTCGCGCTGGCCGGCTACCTGCGCAGCAAGCCGCTCGAATTCCAGCCCATCTTCGACCTCGCGATGAAGGTGGCCGAGCAGCTGAAGCCCATGCTGTGCGACGTGGGCTACACCTTGCACACGGCCCACAAGCAGGGGGCCAACATCCTGTTCGAGGGTGCGCAGGGCACCTTGCTCGACATCGACCACGGCACTTATCCGTACGTCACCTCCAGCAACTGCGTGGCCGGCAACGCCGCGGCGGGCGCGGGCGTCGGTCCCGACCTGCTGAACTACATCCTCGGCATCACCAAGGCGTACACCACGCGCGTCGGCAGCGGGCCGTTCCCGACCGAACTCGACATGGACACCCCGGGGACCGTCGGCCACCATCTGTCGACCGTCGGCCAGGAGCGCGGCACTGTCACCGGCCGTCCGCGCCGCTGCGGCTGGCTGGACGCGGCCCTGCTGAAACGCTCCATCATCATCAACGGCATCTCGGGCCTGTGCCTGACCAAGCTCGACGTGCTCGACGGCCTGCCGGAGATCAAGGTCTGCGTCGGCTATGAGCTCCATGGCAAGCGGGTCGACATCCTCCCGCTGGACGCCGACGAGATCGAAGCCTGCAAGCCGGTCTACGAAGTCTTCCCCGGCTGGACCGAAAGGACCGCTGGCATCACCGACTGGGACGCGCTGCCGCTGAACGCCCGCAACTACCTGAACCGGGTGCAGGAGTACATTGGTGCACCGATCGACATGGTGTCGACCGGTCCGGACCGCGAGCACACCATCCTGCTGCGTCATCCCTACAAAGACTGAATGACAGACGGACATCCAAGGACTGGCATGCTGACCGACGATGGCAAACACCTCTACGTTTCCTGGGACGAGTACCACCTGCTGATCGAGCGGCTGGCGCTCAAGATCGATGCCTCGGGTTGGCAGTTCGACCAGATCCTGTGCCTGGCCCGGGGCGGGCTGCGTCCGGGGGACGTGTTGTCCCGGGTGTTCGACAAGCCGCTGGGCATCATGTCGACCAGCTCCTACCGGGCCGAGGCCGGCACCATCCAGGGCCGCCTCGACATGGCCAAGTACATCACCCTGCCCAGGGGCGAGCTGGCAGGGCGGGTGCTGCTGGTGGATGACCTGGCCGATTCGGGGGTGACCCTGCGCGCGGTGGTCGAGCGGTTGCGCGGCATGCCGGCGATCAGCGAGTTGCGATCGGCCGTCATCTGGACCAAGGGGGTCTCCAGCTACACCCCCGACTACTACGTCGAACTGCTGCCCACCAGTCCGTGGATCCACCAGCCGTTCGAAGAGTACGACGATCTGCGGCCGGCCGGCCTGGCCAAAAAGTTTGCGATTTGACCAAACGCGGAAATAATGAAGGCCCGCATGCAGCAAGCAGGCCTTGATCATGATTTCCCCGAGGACTTGGGTTGGTCTCGTGACCCACGCGGCGCCGACATGGTGCCGGGCCTGCGTCCTCTTTCCCCGGCGTGCCGTTCGGCGCGCTTTCGTTTTTCCCTCAACCCTTCCCAGGCTTTCCAACTTTTCCCGGCGCCGTGCGCTGGGCAACAAGACATGGAGTCGTCCGCCTTTGAACAAGGCGGTGTGCCACGCAGTGAGTCGTTCATGCACTTGCGTGGCGCACAAGACAAAAAGGCCTGCACTTGCGTGCAGGCCTTACTTGTGTTTTGGTGCCCAGGAGAGGACTCGAACCTCCACGGAGTTACCCGCTAGTACCTGA
>CBIHOH010000105.1:0-13020 GCA_966211755.1 uncultured Rhizobacter sp.
TCTTCATGCAGTTCAACCGCGACGAGGCGGGGGTGATGCACAAGCTGCCCAAGCCCAGCGTGGACACCGGCATGGGCCTGGAGCGCCTGGCCGCCGTGCTGCAGCACGTGCACGGCAACTACGAGATCGACACCTTCGTCAACCTGCTGGCCGCGGCCAAGAAGGCGGTGGATGCCGCCGGCGCGGGCGACGCCGACCCGCAATCGCCCTCGCTCAAGGTGATCGCCGACCACATCCGCGCCTGCGGCTTCACCGTCACTGATGGCGTGATCCCGAGCAACGCCGGCCGCGGCTATGTGCTGCGCCGCATCACGCGGCGCGCCATCCGCCACGGCTACAAGCTGGGCGCGCGCAAGCCCTTCTTCCACACCCTGGTGCCGGCCCTGGTGGCCGAGATGGGCGACGCCTATCCCGAACTGCGCCAGGCCGAGAAGCGGGTCACCGAGGTGCTGAAGCAGGAGGAGGAGGGCTTCTTCCGCACCATCGCCAACGGCATGGAGATCCTCGAGTCGGCCCTGGCCGGCGGCGCCGCCGCCATCGACGGCGAGACGGCCTTCAAGCTGCACGACACCTACGGCTTCCCGCTCGACCTGACGGCCGACGTCTGCCGCGAGCGCGGCGTCGGCGTCGACAGCGCCGGTTTCGACGCCGCGATGGAACGCCAGCGCGAGTTGGCCCGCGCGGCCGGCAAGTTCAAGATGGCCGCCGGCCTCGAATACACCGGCAGCGACACCGTGTTCCACGGCTACGAGCACCTCAGCCGCGACAGCGTCACCGTGACCGCGGTATATGTCGACGGCAGCCCGGTGCGCAGCGCCCAGGCCGGCGACGACGCGGTCATCGTGCTCGACCACACCCCGTTCTACGCCGAGAGCGGCGGCCAGGCCGGCGACACCGGAGAGCTGCGCAGCGCCTCCAGCCGGGTGCTGGTCGAGGACACCATCAAGGTCCAGGCGGCGGTGTTCGGCCACCAGGGCCGGGTGGTCGAAGGCTCGGTCTCGGTGGGCGACGTGCTCAACGCGAAGGTCGACGCCGAGCGCCGCGTGCGCACCGTGCGCAACCACAGCGCCACCCACCTGATGCACAAGGCCTTGCGCGAGGTGCTGGGGGCCCACGTGCAGCAGAAGGGCTCGCTGGTCAATGCCGAGCGTACCCGCTTCGACTTCGCGCACAACGCCCCGATGACCGAGGCGCAGATCCGCGAGGTCGAGCGCCTGGTGAATGCCGAGATCCTCGAGAACCACGCCACCCAGGCGCGGGTGCTGCCGATCGAGGAGGCCCAGAAGACCGGTGCCATGATGCTGTTCGGCGAGAAGTACGGCGACGAGGTCCGCGTGCTCGACATCGGCAGCAGCCGCGAGCTGTGCGGCGGCACCCATGTGCAGCGCACCGGCGACATCGGCCTGTTCAAGATCGTGGCCGAGAGCGGCGTGGCCGCCGGCATCCGACGCGTCGAAGCCGTCACCGGCGACCAGGCGCTGGCCTACCTGCAGTCGCTTGAAGGCACGGTCAGCCAGATCGCCGGCACGCTCAAGTCGTCCGCGGCCGAAGTGCCGTCCCGCCTGGCCCAGGTGCTCGAGCAGCTGCGTTCGCTCGAGAAGGAACTGGCCGCCGTCAAGGGCAAGCTCGCGTCCTCGCAGGGCGACGAGCTGCTGGCCAGGGCGGTCGAGGTCAAGGGCCTGAAGGTGCTGGCCGCCACGCTGGACGGCGCCGATGCCAAGACCCTGCGCGAGACCCTGGACAAGCTCAAGGACAAGCTCAAGTCGGCCGTCGTCGTGCTGGCGACGGTGGACGGCGGCAAGGTGCAGCTGGCGGCCGGGGTCACGGCCGACAGCGTGGGCAAGCTCAAGGCGGGCGAACTGGTGAACTTCGTGGCCCAGCAGGTGGGCGGCAAGGGCGGCGGCAAGCCCGACCTGGCGATGGCCGGCGGCACCGACCCCTCGCAGCTGGGGGCCGCGCTGGCCTCGGTCCAAGGCTGGGTGGCCGAGCGGGCCTGAAGCGGTCGCGGCGGCGACGCCGCTGCCGGCAGGGCATGGCCCGGGCGATGTGGCCGGGCAGGCCCAGGCCCGGCGCATGGCGACTGAAAACGGCACAGGCTGGCCTGCCAGCCGCTGAACGGGAAGGTGTTCCGATGAAGAGCTGTCTGCGCATCCTCGCTTGCGCCGCGCTGCTGGCCTGCGGCCCCGGCCGCGCCCAGGTCAACGCCCTGCCCGAGGAAGAGCCCGCCGGGCTCGCCCCCGAGGCCGTGGTGCGTGTCTTCGAGCAGGCCTGCGTGAGCACCGAGGGCCGGCCCGCCGCTGCCATCGACTGGGCCTTGTCCCAGGGCTTCGAGCCGATCGATCCGATGCGCGCCTCCGAAGGCCTGCTCGACGGCAAGCAAGGCACGGTGCTGGTGGCTCCGGCCACCGAGGGCAGGGTGCTGCTGGCCGCCGCCGAGGACCAGTGTTCGGTCTGGGCCGAGCGCTCGCCGGGCCCGCCCCTGCGCCTGGCCATGGCCGCCCTGGTGGGGCGGCTGGAGGGCAGGGGCGCCAAGCTGCAGGTGGTGGTCAACCGCAGCGTGGAGCGTTCGGGCGCCTGGCGCAACCAGGCCCAGTGGCGTTACCGCGCGGTGGGGGCCGGCCAGGACCTCGGCCTCGGCTCGGTCACGACGCTGAACGACGGTCCCGGCACCCAGGTGCTGCACCTGGCGCCGCTGCCGCGCACCCCCGCCTACGCGCCCGACGGCACTCCCTTGCGTTGATCAGGCGTAGCTCAGCGCCCCGGCCTTGCCCCGGAACACCCGGTAGGCGAACACGGTGTAGGCGGCGATCATCGGCACCGTGACGGCCACGCCGACGAGAATGAACTTCAGCGAATTGGGCGAGCTGGCCGCCTGCCAGATGTCGAGCCGGTCCATCACCACGTACGGGTAGAGGCTGTAGGCGAGCCCGACAAAGCCCAGGAAGAACACCGTCACCGTCAGGACGAAGGGCACCCAGCACTGCGCGCCCAGCACCCGCTTCGAATTGAGCGACAGGCGCAGCAGGCCCAGCGTCACGACCGTCATCAGCGGGATCGGCAGCAGCGCGATGAAGGCCGGCATGCTGAACCAGCGCTCGCGCACGGTGGGGCTGACCCAGGGCGTGGCCAGCGAAATCAGCCCGATGCCGATCACCACCGGCAGCCAGGCGAGGCGCGCCCACTTCACCGCGTGCTGCTGCAGCTCGCCCTCGGTCTTCATGATCAGCCAGCCCGCGCCGAGCAGCACGTAGGCCGCCGGCAGGGCGAGGGCGATGGCCGCGGCGAACAGCTGGTACTGCCAGCCCTGGTGCAGGCCGGTGACGTAGTGGCCGAGCATCCAGCCCTGCGACACCGCCGCCAGGCCCGAGCCGGCGAAGAACGCCAGGTTCCACAGGGGTTTGTGGTCGTCGCGTGCCTTGACCCGGAAGTCGAAGGCCACGCCGCGCAGGATCAGGCCGATCAACATGCCCGCGACCGGCAGGTAGAGCGCGGTCAGCACCACGCCGTGGGCTTTCGGGAAGGCGATCAGCAGGATGCCCGCCCCCAGCACCAGCCAGGTCTCGTTGGCGTCCCAGAAGGGCCCGATCGAGGCCACCATCACGTCCTTCTGGTCCGAGGTGGCGCGGGGCATCAGCAGTCCCACGCCCAGGTCGTAGCCGTCGAGCACCACGTAGATGAGCATGGACACGCCCATCAATGCCATGAAGATCACGGGGAGTGCGGTGTCGAGGTTCATGGGGCGCTTCCTTCTGTGGCGGACAGGTTGGCGGTCATCGCGCCGGCGGGGGTGCGGGCGCGGTCCTGCGTGTCCTGGTGCAGGACCTGCTCGGGCTTTTCCGCCATGTATTTCACGACCGCCACGTACGAGACGATCAAGGCCAGGTAGACCGTCACGTAGAGCCCGAGGGTGAGGGCGATCATGGACGACGGCACGGTCGAGGCGACCTCGGCGGTGCGCAGCAGGCCGTAGACGATGAAGGGCTGGCGGCCGATCTCGGTCACGTACCAGCCGGCCACCGTCGCCACCCAGCCCGAGAAGCTCATCGCGGCCAGCAGCCACAGCAGCGGCCGCGGCAGCCGCTCGGCGATCCAGCGGCGCCGCCCGTAGAGGGCGAGGGCGGCCCAGCTCGACACCAGCATCAGCAGCCCGGTGCCGACCATGATGCGGAATCCGAAGAACAGCGGGGCGACCGGCGGGTGCGCATCCTTGAACTCGTTCAGGCCCTTGATCTCGCCTTCGGCCTCATGGGTGAGGATCAGGCTGGCGGCGTTCGGCACCCCCAGCTCGAAGCGGTTGCTGCGGGTCTTTTCGTCCGGCCAGGCGAACAGCAGCAGCGGCGCGCCTTTTTCGGTGTTCCACACCCCCTCCATCGCGGCGATCTTGGCCGGCTGGTGCTGCAAGGTGTTCAGGCCGTGCATGTCGCCCACGACGACTTGCAGCGGGATCAGCAGCGCCGCCATGGTCAGGCCGGTGCGCAGCACGCGGCCGGTCGACGAATTCGCCTTGCCCTTGAGCAGCTGCCAGGCGCTCACGCCGGCCAGCAGGAAGCCCACCGTCAGCCCGGAGGCCAGCAGCTTGTGGCTGAACCGGTAGGGGAAGGACGGGTTGAAGATCACCTGCAGCCAGTCGGTCACGTGGAACTCGCCGTCGATGATCTCGTAGCCGCGCGGCGTGTGCATCCACGAGTTCAGGCTCAGGATCCAGAAGGCGCTCAAGGTGGTGCCGAAGGCCACCAGGAAGGTGGCGGCCAGGTGCACCCGTTCGCTCACCTTGCCATGGCCGAACAGCATGATGCCGAGGAAACTCGCCTCCAGGAAAAAGGCGGTCAGCACCTCGTAGCCGAGCAAGGGCCCGGCGATGTTGCCCGCCTTCATCATGAAACCCGGCCAGTTGGTGCCGAACTGGAAGCTCATGGTGATGCCGCTGACCACCCCGAGCGCGAAGGTCAGCGCGAACACCTTGGTCCAGAAGCGGTAGGCGGTGAGCCAGGCGGTGTCGTGCGTCTTCAGCCAGCGCCAGCGGAAAAAGAGCAGGGCCCAGCCCAGCGAGATGCTGATGGTGGGGAAGAGGATGTGAAACGTGATGTTGGCCGCGAACTGCATGCGGGCCAGAACGAAGGCGTCCATCAGGCGGGTCCTTTCTGCGATGTGGTCTTGCCGCCCGCGACGACCTTCACCTTGCCGGTGAACTCGAGCAGGCGCTGCACCTTGGAGCCCATCTTCATCAGCTGCGCCAGGGTCTTCTGGTCCATGCGCCGCACGTCCTCGAACCAGTCGGTCATCAGCTCGATCAGGTCGTGCATGCTCTTCATGCGTTCCTGGGCGATGCGGTCTTCCTCGGTGGTCGGCTGCTCGAGTAGGGCGTTGCGCAGCATCGACAGCGTGGGCTCGATCTCGCGCCGGCGGCGCTCCTCGGCCAGGGTGCGGAAGATCTCCCAGGCGTCGGTGGGGGCGTCGAAGTATTCGCGCCGCTCGCCCGGCAGGTGGCGCAGGTTCACCAGGCGCCAGGCCTGCAGCTCCTTCAGTCCCATGCTGACGTTGGAGCGCGAGAACTCCAGCGCCTCGGCGATCTCGTCGGCATTCACCGGCCGCGGCGACACGTAGATCAGGGCGTAGATCTGCCCCACCGTGCGGTTGATGCCCCAGCGGCTGCCCATTTCGCCGAAATGGCTGACGAAGCTGCGGACCAGGGGAGAGAGCGGGGTCATGAGCGTCCTTTTGACATGCATCAATGTTTGCAATGATATCGAATTTTCAGTAATTACTGAAAATTCCATAGGCTGAGGTGGTGATGCTGGACGCGCCATGGGGGCATGCGAGGCCGGCCATAATCGGCCCGGGTTCGCTGCGGGACGGATGTCCCGCCTCTCTTGCGCAGGGCATGGCTGCATGCAGATCGGTTTTTCCATCAATGAGATGCTTTTCCTGCTGATGCTGGCGATCGGCGGCTGCTGGGCGCTCTGTCGCTGCCGCCACGCCGGGTCGGCCGAGGCGGACGGAAAGCCGCTCTGGAGCGGTTTCGGATCGGCGTTGTTCCTGATGGTGGCGCTGATGTTCATCTGCCGCGTCGCGGTCGCCGACTGGCCTCGCGTGCCCACCGGCTCCATGGAACCCACGTTGCGCGTCGGCGACTACCTGCTCGTCAACCACCTGGCCTATGGCCCGCGGCTGCCCTTCACCAACACGGCCATCGAACTCGGCCGCCCGCAGCGCGGCGATGTGGTGGTGTTCCGCTATCCGTTGGCAGTGTCCGAGTTCTACGTCAAGCGCCTGGTCGGCCTGCCGGGCGACCGGGTGCGCTTCCAGGACGGGGGGGTGAGTGTCAACGGCGAGGCGTTCGACATCGCGCCCGCGCCCGCGCCCTCGAGCATGCCGCCGGAAGACCGCGGCCAGTTGCTGATGACCGAGTCGTCGCAGGGGGTGCAGCGCGAGATCAAGCTCAATCCCTTCGCCCGCGGGCGCCTGCCGCTCGACCTGGGCCGCCCGGGGCTGGCCGAGCACTGCAGCAGCGCCGGCCCGGACCGCTGGGAGTGTCTGGTGCCGCCCGGGCAGTACCTGATGCTGGGCGACAACCGCGACAACTCCGCCGATTCGCGCGTCTGGGGCTTCCTGCCCCACGACGAGGTGTACGGCAAGGCGGTGCGGGTGCTGTTCAACCTTTCCGATCTTTCACGCAGCTGGACCCCTCTGTGAACACAAGCCCCTCCCCGGACCTGCAAGGTCGTCACATCCTGCTTGGCCTGAGCGGCGGCATCGCCTGCTACAAGGCGGCCGAACTCACCCGGCTGCTGGTCAAGGCCGGCGCCAGCGTGCAGGTGGTGATGACCGAGGCGGCCTGCCAGTTCATCACCCCGGTGACGATGCAGGCCTTGTCGGGTCGCCCGGTCCATGCCAGCCAGTGGGACGCGCGCGAAGCCAACAACATGCCGCACATCAACCTGGGCCGCGAGGCCGACGCGGTGCTGGTGGCCCCGGCCAGCGCCGATTTCCTGGCCCGGCTGGCGCAAGGCCGCGCCGACGACCTGCTCAGCCTGCTGTGCCTGGCGCGGCCCATCGCCAGCTGCCCCCTGCTGGTGGCCCCGGCGATGAACCGCGAGATGTGGGATCACCCCGCCACCCGGCGCAACCTGGCCCAGTTGCGGGAGGACGGCACGACGGTGCTGGGGCCGGGCCACGGCGACCAGGCCTGCGGCGAGTTCGGCGACGGGCGCATGCTCGAAGCCGAGGAGCTGCTGGCCGACCTGGTCTCTTTCTTCGCGCCCAAGCACCTGGCCGGGCAGCGCCTGCTGATCACCGCAGGACCCACCTTCGAGCCGATCGATCCGGTGCGCGGCATCACCAACCTGTCGAGCGGCAAGATGGGTTTCGCCATCGCCCGCGCTGCCCGCGAAGCCGGCGCCGAGGTCACGCTGGTGGCCGGGCCGGTGCACCTGCCCACGCCGCGCGGCGTGCGGCGCATCGACGTGCGCACCGCCCGCCAGATGCTGGACACGGTGATGCCGCTGGCGCCGGCCCATTCGATCTTCGTCGCCACCGCGGCGGTGGCCGACTGGCGCCCGGCCGAGCTGTCGGAGCACAAGATCAAGAAGAACGGCAGCAAGGTGGCTCCCAGCTTCGAGCTGACCGAGAACCCGGACATCCTGGCGGCGGTGGCCCGCCTGCCGGGCCGGCCCTACTGCGTCGGTTTCGCGGCCGAAAGCCACGACCTGCTCAAGCACGCGCGCGAGAAACTGCAGCGCAAGAACGTGCCGCTGATCGTCGGCAACCTCGGGCCCGACACCTTCGGCCGCGACGACAATGCGCTGCTGCTGGTCGACGCCGCGGGCGAACGCTCCCTGCCGCAGGCCGACAAGCTCACGCTCGCGCGCGCCCTGGTGCAGGAGATCGCGGCGCGCCTTTCATCCCAGACGACTGCTTCCTGATTTTTTCTTCATGACGACCATCGACCTCAAAGTGCTCGACGCCCGCATGGCCGGGCAACTGCCGGCCTACGCCACCCCCGGCAGTGCCGGCCTCGACCTGCGCGCCTGCCTCGACACTCCGCTGGTGCTGGAATCCGGCCAGACCTGCCTGATCCCGACCGGCCTGGCGATCCACATCGCCGACCCGGGGCTGGCGGCGCTGGTGCTGCCTCGCTCGGGCCTGGGCCACAAGCACGGCATCGTGCTCGGCAACCTGGTTGGGCTGATCGACTCCGACTACCAGGGCCAGCTGATGGTCAGCTGCTGGAACCGCGGGCTGGCCGCATTCACCATCCAGCCGATGGAGCGCATCGCGCAGCTGGTGATCGTGCCGGTGGTGCAGGCGGTGTTCCGGCAGGTGGAGGAGTTCGACCTGTCGGACCGGGGTGCCGGCGGTTTCGGCTCCACCGGCCAGGCCTGAGCCCTCGCCTTCAGTGCAGCGGTGAGGCCGGCGGGGCGCCGCTCAACACGCTCAGGCCCGCGCTGCTCACCGTGCGCGACTCGATCTCGTCCTCGGTGGCCGGGCGCACGTCGCGAACGGTGAGGTCCAGCCTCAGGCCGATGCCGGCCAGCGGGTGGTTGCCGTCGAGCACCACGTGCTCGGGGTAGACCTCGGTCACGGTGTAGATGGCATCGGTGGCCAGGCCCTGGGTGGTCGCGCCCTCGGGGGGGCCGTCGAACTGCATGCCGGGCTCCACCTGCTCGGGGAACAGCGAACGGGCCTCGAAGAAGACCAGTTCGGGATCGTAGTCGCCGAAGGCGTGCTCGGGCTCGAGATTCAGCTGGGTCTGGAAGCCGGTGGTCTGGCCCGCCAGGGCCTCTTCGACCTTGGCGAGCAGGTCGTCGCCGCCGACCAGGAATTCGACAGGGGTGGCGAGGTCGTCGATGAGCTGGCCGTGGGCGTCTTCTAGCCGCCAGGTCAGGCTGACGACACAGGGTGAGGTGATAAGCATCGAACAATGATCGCACAATCACGCCCATGGACATTCTCAAACCCACACCTTTGCTCGGCGAACTCTCGCCGGAGACCTTCATGCGGCGCCACTGGCAGAAGAAGCCCTTGCTGATCCGGCAGGCCGTGCCGGGCGGGGTGCCGCTGCTCAGCCGTGCCGAGCTGTTCGACCTGGCCGGCGAGGAGGGCGTCGAGTCGAGGCTGGTGGTGCACGGCGACAGCGCCTGGACCCTGCAGCACGGCCCCTTGCCGCGGCGCAGCCTGCCGCGCATCGACCAGCCGCGCTGGACGCTGCTGGTGCAGGGCGTGGACCTGCATGTGGAAGCCGCCCACCGGCTGCTGTCGCGCTTTCGCTTCGTGCCCGACGCCCGGCTCGACGACCTGATGGTGTCGTGGGCGAGCGACGGCGGTGGGGTGGGGCCGCATGTCGACTCCTACGACGTGTTCCTGTTGCAGATCGAAGGCCGGCGCCGCTGGCGCATCGGGCCGCTGGAAGACCCCAGCCTGGTGCCCGACGTGCCGCTGCGCATTCTGCGTAATTTTGTTCCGCAGGAGGAGTGGCTGCTGGAGCCCGGCGACATGCTGTACCTGCCGCCCGGCTGGGCCCACGACGGCGTGGCCGAGGGCGAATGCATGACCGCCTCGATCGGCTTTCGTGCCCCGGGCAGGGAGGCCCTGGGCCGCGAGGTGCTGCAGCGTATGCTCGATGCGGCCGAGGACATCGAGCAGGACCAGCTCTACAAGGACCGCCAGCAGCCGGCCGCGGCCGAGCCAGCCCGGGTGCCCGAGGGCCTGCTCGCATTCGCCGGCGAGGCGGCCGAGCGCTTGCTGCGCGAGCCGAAGGCGCTCGCCTGTGCGCTGGGCGAGCTGCTCAGCGAGCCCAAGCCGAACGTCTGGTTCGAGTCCGGCGAGCCGCTGCCGGCGGGCCGCGGCGTGCGCCTGGACCGGCGCAGCCGGATGTTGTATGACGCTCATCATGTCTTCATCAATGGCGAATCCTTCCGTGCCGGCGGGCGCGATGCGCGCCTGATGCGCCTGCTGGCGGACGAACGAAGTGTGGGGGCTGTGCCCTTGGCGCAGTTGAGCGAAGATGCGCGGGAGCTGCTTGATCAATGGGTACAGGCGGGTTGGCTGCACCCGGAGTGACACCTGAAAGGACGCCTCGATGACCGAACTCAGCACGCACCGCCTGTTGTCGTCCCGCGGTGAATTTCGCGAAGCCCTGCGCGATGCTTTTGCCCAGGCCGCGGCCGCCGGATGCCGCGAACTCTTCATCAGCGATGTCGATTTTTCCGATTGGCCGCTGGGCGAGATCTCGGTGGTGGAAAGCCTGTCGCGCTGGGCGATGTCGCACCGCCGCCTGACGGTGCTCGCGCACAACTTCGAGCATGTGCAGCGGCGCCATCCGCGCTGGGCCACCTGGCGCAGGCAGTGGTCGCACATCGTGAGCTGCCGCAGCCTGCCCGACATCGAGCCCGGCAGGATGCCCACGCTGTGGCTCGCGCCCAGGCTGCTCGCGGTGCGGCTCTTCGATGTCGAGACGGTACGCGGCAGCGTGTCAAGCGAAGCCTCCGATGTCCAGCACGGCAAGGAACTTCTTGATGCACTTTTGCAACATTCTGTAGAGGCGTTTCCGGTCACAACTTTGGGGCTGTAGGGAAGTTACCTAGGGTCTGGCTATAATCAGAGGCTAGGCAATGGAATGCTCGAGCTTTTCGTGTCTGACTGAGTTGGGGATCTGCCAGGTTTGGAGGGTTCCCACAATTACCGGTAATTGTTCGACCCTTTGACTTTATTGAGGATAACTATGAATAAGTCGCTCCTGATGGCTACCCTGGTTGCTGCTGTTGCTCTGGCCGCTTGTGGCAAGAAGCCTGCCGATGACGCTGCTGCTACCGCCGCTTCGGCTCCCGTGGCCGCTCCTGCTGTCGAAGCCGCTTCGGCCGCTTCCGACGCAGCCTCGGCAGCCACCGACGCAGCCTCGGCTGCCGTCGGCGCTGCTTCGGCCGCTGTTGACGCTGCTGCTGCTGGCGCTTCGGCTGCCACCGGCGCTGCCGTGAACGCCGCTGCTGACGCGACCAACAAGGCCGCCGACGCTGCCAAGGACGCTGCCGGCAAGGCTGCTGACTCGGTCAAGAAGTAAATCGGGCTTCCGATCTTCTGGAAGAGCCGCCTTCGGGCGGCTTTTTTTCGCCTGCCGCCGGGGCTTCACCGGCGTCGAGGTGGACGCATGAAGCATTCGCTGCGCACTGCCGTAGTTGTGGCTCAGGGGCGCCGGCGCGGGCCGTCGGCCGGGGCCGCCAGCGGTCGAGGTTTTCGCAGACCTTGGCGCGAGGCGTGCGGGGTGTGTCCGGACGGCCGGGGACTCAGCGCAGGTCCAGCCACCCGAAACCCGTGCGCTGGTCGGCGACCACGAAGTCGTCGACCTGCCCGCCGCTGGCCAGTGCCAGGGCCGCCGCAGCCAGCTGCGGACGGTTGTTCTGTTCGCTCAGGTGGGCGGCGACCACGTGCCGCAGGCCGGGGTGCTGGCAGGCCGCGAGGATGGCGCCGGAGGTGTCGTTCGAGAGGTGGCCCAGGCGCCCGCCGATGCGTGACTTCAGGCTGGCCGGGTAGCGCGAATGCGCCAGCAGCTCCCGGTCGTGGTTGCATTCGAGCAGCAGGGCATCGCAGCGCTGCAGCTGCTCGACCAGGTGCGGGGTCGAGCTGCCCGCGTCGGTGAGGATGCCGAGCTTGGACACGCCGTCGCTGAAGCACAGTTGCAGCGGCTCGCTGGCATCGTGGGGCACGGTGTAGGGCCTGAGCTGCAGCAGGCCGATCTCGATCGCCTCGCCGTCGCGTGCGAAGTGCAGCAGGCCGGGCAGCTCGGGCTCGTCCAGTGCGCGCCAGGTGCCGCGGCTGGTGTACAAGGCCACGCCGCGGCGGCGGGCCAGGCTGAGGGCGCAGCCCACGTGGTCGCCGTGTTCATGGGTGACGAACACGGCATCCAGCTCGCTGGCGAGCAGTCCGAGGCGGGCCAGGCGGGTCTCGAGCTCCTTCAGGGAGAAGCCGCAGTCGACCAGCACGCGGCTGGTGCGTCCGCCGCTGCGGGCCTCGACCAGGGTGGCGTTGCCGCCGCTGCCGCTGCCCAGGCTGCAAAAACGCATCATGGGGCGATGCGCCTTTCCCCGCGTGTTATTTCAGGTCTTCCAGCAGCAGCTTGAGGATGCGCTGGCCGGCCTCGCCCTTCTCGGGCGCCCCGGAGGCGTCGAGCACGGACACCGTGCTCACGTCCCCCTCGCTCTTGACGCTGACGCGGTAGCGCGCCAAGGCCTTTTCGTTCTGGGCCTTGCCGCCGAAGAGCTTGCTCAGGAAGCCGGGTTCCTCCTTGCCGGCGCTGGCCGGGTCGACATAGCGCACGAAGTACAGGCCCATGCCGCGGTCGCGGTCCTCGACGGTGAAGCCGCTGCGGTCCAGGGCCAGGCCGACACGGCGCCAGGCGCGGTCGAAACCGTCGTCGACCTGCAGGGTCGGGGCGGCGGCATCGGCCAGCACACGCGCCCGCGCCGGCAGCGGCGTCAGTGCCCCGGCCTTCACCGTGGGTTCGACGGTCGCCCGGGCCTGTTCCGGCTTGACCCCGAGTTTCATCATCAGCCGGATGAGGATCTCGTTTTCCAGCACCAGGTCGCGCGGCCGGGGCGTCCAGACGGTGGTGTCCTTGAACTGCCCGGAATAGACCTCCTCGAGGCCGCGGTGGGTCAGGTAGATCTCGGAGCCGCTGCCGTTGGGGGAGCGTTCGACGCGGACGCGGAATTTGTCGAGTTCACCGGTGGAGTACAGCGCATCGAGCACGGTGCCCAGCGTGCGGCGGATGATGTCGCCCGGCAGCTTGGAGCGGTTCTCGGCCCACTGCGTCTCCATCACGCCGACCTCGGGCTGGTCGACGACCAGGCCCAGGTTGCGTTCCTGCCAGAAGGCCTGCAGCTGGGGCCACAGCTGTTCCGGGCTCTGCGGCGTGCTCAGCCAGCGGACATTGCCTAGGCGTTCGATGCGGACGTCGCCGATGGATTGCGGCGCCACCGTCTGCGAACCGGCCGCGGCCGCCGTTGCCGGCGCGCTGGCCGCCGCCTC
>CBIHOH010000106.1:0-12992 GCA_966211755.1 uncultured Rhizobacter sp.
GAACCAGCGACCAAAGGATTATGAGTCCTCTGCTCTAACCAACTGAGCTAACGGCCCGAAGCCCATGATTGTAGTGGCGATGCCGCGGCGCCTATTTGTTGCTGAGCGCGTTGCTGACCAGCCGCGAGGTGATGTCGACGATCTGGATCATCCGGTCGTAGGCCATGCGGGTGGGGCCGATGACGCCCAGGGTGCCGACAATCTGGCCGTTGACCTCGTAGGGCGCGGAGACGACGGAGAGTTCCTCGTAGGGCACGACCATGCTCTCGCCGCCGATGTAGATGCGCACGCCTTCGGCCCGGCTGCTGACTTCGAGCAGGCGCATGAGCTGGGTCTTTTGTTCGAACAGGTCGAACAGCTTGCGCAGGCTGCCCATGTCGCTGGAGAAGTCCTGCACGGTGAGCAGGTTGCGCTCGCCGGAGACGACGACCTGCTCTTCCTGGTGGGCGGCTTCGCTGCCGGTCTCGACCGCGGCCTGCATCAGGGTGGCGATCTCGCCGCGCAGGACGTCGACTTCGTTCTTCAGCCGCTCGCGCACTTCCTCGATGGTCAGCCCGGCATATTGGGCGGTGAGGTAGTTGCTGGCCTCGACGAGCTGGCCTTGGGTGTAGTCCTGGGCGGTGAGGATGACGCGGTTCTGCACGTCCCCGTCCGGGGCGACCAGGATGACCAGGATGCGCCGCTCCGAGAGCCTGAGGAATTCGATGTGGTGGAAGACGCTGGCCTTGCGCGGCGCGGTGACGACGCCGACGAAACTCGACAGGTTGGACAGCAGCTGCGCCGCGTTGGCGATGACGCGCTGCGGCTGGTCGGGCTGCAGTTGCGGCTCGGGCGCGGCGGGCGCGCCCAGGCCGACCGGCTGCGCGGTGAGCATGGTGTCGACGAACAGGCGGTAGCCGCGGGCGGTCGGGATGCGGCCGGCGCTGGTGTGCGGGCTGGCGATCAGGCCGAGCTCCTCGAGATCGGCCATCACGTTGCGGATGGTGGCCGGGGACAGGTCCAGCCCGGAGGCGCGCGAGAGCGTGCGCGAGCCGACGGGTTGGCCGTCGGCGATGTAGCGCTCTACCAGCGCTTTCAGAAGGGTTTTTGCGCGCTCATCCAGCATGCGTGCAATTGTAGGTCCAGGCCGCGCAGGGCCTTGTGGCCAGGGGGGGTCGGCGACACAGGGCTGTGGTGTAATTCCGCGCATGCCATCACGCTTCCGCCATGCCGCGCTCGTAGGGAAATACCAGGCCCGTGGAATTCCCGGGCTGCTGGATGACATCGCGCAGTTCCTGACCCGCCAGGGGCTGGAGGTGTCGCTCGAGCACGACACCGCCCTCAATACCGGCCTCACCGGCTACAACGCCCTCACCCACCGCCAGATGGGCGAGGAGTGCGACCTGGCGGTGGTGGTCGGCGGCGACGGCACCATGCTGGGCAGCGCCCGCCAGCTGGCGAAGTTCGGCGTGCCGCTGGTGGGCATCAACCAGGGGCGGCTGGGCTTCATCACCGACATCCCCATGGGCTTCTATTCCGAGGCCCTGGCCCCGATGATCGCCGGCGACTACGAGGAGGAGTGCCGCAGCATGCTCGAGGGCGGCGTCTGGCGCGACGGCGGCATGATCTTCGACGGCTTCGCGGTGAACGACGTGGTGGTCAACCGCGGTTCGACCTCGAGCATGATCGAGCTGAAGGTCGAGATCGGCTCCGAGTTCGTCGGCAACTTCCGGGCCGACGGCCTGATCATCGCCTCGCCCACCGGCTCGACCGCCTATGCGCTGTCGGTCGGCGGGCCGATCCTGCATCCCGGCATCGCCGCCTGGGTGATGGCCCCGATCGCACCGCACGACCTGTCGAACCGCCCCATCGTGCTGCCCGACACGGTGGAGATCAGCATCGAGGTGGCATCCGGGCGCGACGGCAGCGTGAACTTCGACATGCAGGGCATGGCCAGCCTGTTCACCGGGGACCGGATCATGGTCCGCCGCTCGCCCCACCAGGTGCGCTTCCTGCACCCGCGCGGCTGGAGCTACTACGCCACCCTGCGGCGCAAGCTGCACTGGAACGCTGGAGTGATCAGCTGATGCTGCGCCGCCTGAGCCTTCGTGACTTCGTCATCGTGACCTCGCTCGAGGTCGAGCTGGCGAACGGGTTTTCGGTGCTGACCGGCGAGACCGGCGCCGGCAAGTCGATCCTGATCGACGCCGTGCAGCTGGCCCTGGGCAGCCGCGGCGACGCCGGCGTGGTGCGCGAAGGCGCGGCACGGGCCGAGATCAGTGCCGAGTTCGACACCCCGCCCAGCCTGGTCGGCTGGCTGGACGACGCCGGCTTCGAGCCCGGCGAGACCTTGCTGCTGCGCCGGGTCATCGACGCCCAGGGCAAGAGCCGCGCCTGGGTGAACGGCAGCCCGGCCACCGTGTCGCAGTTGCGCGAGGCGGCCGACCACCTGGTCGACATCCACGGCCAGCATGCCTGGCAGAGCCTCACCCGCAGCAGCTCGGTGCGCGCCCTGCTCGACGCCTACGCCGGGCTGGATACCGCCCCGCTGGCCCTCGTCTGGTCGCGCTGGAAGTCGGCCGGCGACGCGCTGGCCACGGCCCGCTCGCAGCAGGCCGACCTGGAGCGCGAACGCGAGCGCCTAGCCTGGCAGATCGGCGAGCTCGACAAGCTCGCCCCCGCGGCCGAGGAGTGGGAGCAACTCAACGCCGAGCACCAGCGGCTGTCGAACGCGCAGTCGCTGATGGACGCCGCGCGCAGCGCCCTGGACGCCATCAGCGAGGCCGACATCAGCGCCGATGGCCTGGCCGGGCGCGCGACCGACGCCTTGCAGGAGGTCGCCGCCTTCGACCAGCGGCTGGCCGAGGTGGCCGAGGTGCTGCAGAGCGCGCAGGCCCAGTTGCAGGATGCGGCGCACACGCTGAGCGGCTACCTGCACCATGCCGAGCTCGAACCCGAGCGCCTGCAGGAACTCGACGACCGGCTGTCGGCCTGGATGGGCCTGGCCAAGCGCTACCGCCGCCCGCCGGCCGAGCTGCCCGAGCTGCTGGCCCAGTGGAAGGCCGAGTTGCAGGCGCTGGAGGCGGCCGCCGATCTCGACGGCCTGCAGCTCGCGCTGAACCAGGCGCAATCCGCCTTCGACGCCGAGGCACGGCGGATTTCCGCCGCCCGCGGCGCCGCCGCTCCCCGGCTGAGCCAGGCCGTGACCCAGGGCATGCAGCAGCTGGGCATGGCCGGCGGCGTGTTCGAGGTGGCGCTGGTGGCACAGGACACGCCCCAGTCCTTCGGCCTGGAGTCGGCCGAGTTCCTGGTCGCCGGGCATGCGGGCAGCACGCCGCGGCCTATGGCCAAGGTGGCCTCCGGCGGCGAGCTGTCGCGTATCGCGCTGGCCATCGCCGTCACCACCAGCCAGTTGTCGCAGGCGGGCGAGGCCGCCGGCACGCTGATCTTCGACGAGGTCGACTCCGGCGTCGGCGGCGCGGTGGCCGACACCGTCGGCCGCCTGATGAAACAGCTGGGGCGCGACCGCCAGGTGCTCGCCGTCACCCACCTGCCCCAGGTCGCGGCCTGCGCCGACCATCATTTCGTGGTCTCCAAGGCCGCTCACGAGGGCCGCACCCGCAGCGACATCAGCCCGGTGGCCGGTGAGGCACGGGTGGCGGAGATCGCCCGCATGCTGGGCGGCGAGCGGCTGTCCGGCACCAGCCTGGCCCATGCCCAGGAGCTGCTGGCCGTCGGCGCCGAGGCCCGGCCGGCCGCCGCCCCCCCTTCCACCGCACGCGCGAAGAAACGCCCATGAATTCCCCCTCCGCCCCAGCGCAGCCCGAGAGCCAGGCGCCGCACGAAGTCGTGCTGGTCACGGGCATTTCCGGTTCGGGCAAATCCGTGGCGCTGCACGCGCTCGAAGACGCCGGGTTCTTCTGCGTCGACAACCTGCCGCCCGAGCTGCTGCGCGAGTTCCTGCGCCTCGAACACGAGCGTTCGCAGCGCCGCGTCGCCATCGCTGTGGACGTGCGCAGCGCGGGTTCGCTGCCCCACCTGCTGCCCTTGATCGACGAACTGCGCGGCGAGGGCGTGATCATCCGTTCGATCTTCCTGGATGCGAACACCGACGCCCTGGTGCGCCGGTTCTCGGAGTCGCGCCGGCCGCATCCGCTGACCCAGCACAACAAGGGCACGACCACGCCCGGCCGTCGCAAGGAAGACCGCGACGCCCATGGGCACCGCGCCCTCAACGACGCGATCGAGCTCGAGCGCGAGCTGCTGGCCGAGCTGCGCGAGGTGTCGACCGTGGTCGACACCAGCCAGCTGCGCCCGGCCCAGCTGCGGCTGTGGATGCGCGACCTGGTCCATGCCGATGCCCATGCCCTGACGCTGGTGTTCGAGTCCTTCGCCTTCAAGCACGGGGTGCCGCTCGACGCCGACTTCGTGTTCGATGTGCGCATCCTGCCGAACCCGTATTACATCCGCGAGCTGCGCGCCTTCACCGGCCGCGACAGCGGCGTGGTGGGCTACCTAGAGGCCCAGCCCGAGGTGGCCGAGATGATGGCGCAGATCGAGGCTTTCATCGCGCGCTGGCTGCCGGCCTTCGAGAACGACCAGCGCAGCTACCTCACCGTGGCCATCGGTTGCACCGGCGGGCAGCACCGCTCGGTGTACATGGCCGAAACCCTGGCCCGGCGATTCTCGAGCCGCAGCGTGTCCCTCATCCGCCATCGCGAGCTGGACGCGCGTGACTGAGCGGCCCGCCTGCGCCTGGTGGTCCGCCTGATGCTTCGATTCGTCGAGCTCACTTGCCGCGCCGGTCGTCCGACCGGCCTCATCGAATGACGACTGCCGACCTGCCCGCCCTCCCGCTGCCGCTGTTTCCGCTGCAGGCCGTGCTGTTTCCGGGCGGCCTGCTCAGCCTGAAGGTGTTCGAGGCGCGCTACCTCGACCTGGTGAGCAGTTGCCTGCGCGAGAAGAAACCGTTCGGGGTGGTGGCCCTGCGCCAGGGCCCCGAGGTGGGACGCGGCGGGCCCGAGCTGTCCTTCGAATTCGTCGGGGTGGTGGCCGAACTGCTCGATGTCGACGCCACCCAGGCAGGCATCCTGCAGGTCCGCTGCCGTGGCGGGCAGCGCTTCGAGGTGAAGGACACCCGGCAGCAGCCCGACGGCCTGTGGCAGGCGAACGTGAACCTGCTGCCCGAGGACGAACCCGCGCTGCCCACCGAAGGTCTGCTCGAGACCGTGCGCGGCCTGGCCAACGCCATCGGTACGCTGAAGCAGCAGGGGTCGGAGCCCTTCCTCAAACCCTTCGAGTTCGAACATGCCGGCTGGGTCTCGAACCGCTGGTGCGAAATCCTGCCGATCTCGCTCGCCGCCAAGCAGAAGCTGATGGAACTGCAGGACCCGCTGGTGCGCCTGCAGCTGGTGGCCGAGTTCCTGCGCAGCAAGGGCGTGGTGAAGTAGACCGGCCCGGCTCAGTCCGGCAGGCCGCGCAGCAACAGCTTTCGCAACGGGGCGGGCAGCCCCATGTCGAGGGCGGTCGGCAGGTCGACCCAACGCCCCGGCCGCAGGGCCGCCGTCAGCGCGGCCACCCGCTTGGCGCTGGTGCGCTCGGGCAATTCCCAGTAGCGCGGCGACAAGGTCCAGTCGAGGTGGGTCAGCACATGGGTGAACGAAGGCAGCACCAGCCCCTGGCCGGGCCAGGTCGCGGTGAGCGCCTCCAGCGCCGCGGGGGTGTCGAACTCCGGCAGGCTCCACAGCCCCGCCCACACCCCCTGGTCGGGCCGCAGGCTCAGCCATAGGCGATCGCCCCAGCCCAGCCACAGCCAGGCGTTCTCGCGCGCCTTGCGCTTGAGCTTGCGTGTCTTGACCGGGAAACGTTCGGGCTGGCCGCCGCGCCGGCCCAGGCAGCCGGCCTGCACCGGACACAACAGGCAGGCCGGCGCACGGGTCTGGCACACGGTGGCCCCCAGGTCCATCACCCCCTGGGTATAGGCCTCGATGCCCCCGTTCAGCGGCAGCATCTCGGTGGCCAGGTCCCACAGCCGGCGTTCGCTCGCCGCCACGGCCAGGTCGGCGTCGAAGGCCAGGTAGCGGCTCAAGACCCGCTTGACGTTGCCGTCAAGAATGGCCACCCGCTCGCCGAAACAGAACGCGGCGATGGCGGCGGCGGTCGAACGACCGATGCCGGGCAGCGTCTGCAGCAGCTGGCTGTGGCGCGGAAACACCCCGCCGTGCTCGGCCACCACCGCCTTGGCACAGGCGTGCATGTTGCGGGCACGGCTGTAATAGCCGAGTCCGCTCCACAAGGCCAGCACCTCGTCCTGCGTGGCGGCGGCCAGGGCCGACACATCGGGGAAACGCTGCAGGAAACGCTCGTAGTAGCCGAGCACCGTCGCGACCTGGGTCTGCTGCAGCATGATCTCGGACAGCCAGACCCGGTACGGGTCGCGCGTCTGCTGCCAGGGCAGGCTGTGGCGGCCGTGCTCGCGCTGCCAGGCCACGAGCTGATCGGCGAAGGCCGGGTCGGCCGCGAGAGGAACGGCGACAGAACCGGCCGCAGAAACGACAGGAAAGGTGGGCGAAGCGAGATTCACCGGAGGATTGTCGCCCAGGAGGGGCCCCGCTGCAGGGGCGACCCCGGCAGGGACTCAGGCCTGCACGGCGACGCGCTGCTCCAGCTCTTCCAGACCCCCGTGGGCCGAATCCTCCTCGAGCGCGGAGGGATCGAGCTGGGCGTGCTGCTTGAGCGCCTCGGCCATCTCGGCGACCCGGAGCTGCTGCTGCTGGAATTGCGCGTCCTGGGCCTCGAGCTCGGTCAGGCGCAGCTCGAGCTCGCCCGAGGCGGTCTGGATGCGCTCCAGGGCTTCGCGGCGGCGGCGGAAACTGCGGCGACGTTCGCGCAGCTGGGCGTCGACCTGCGACGAGGCCATCTTGTTCCACAGCTCGAGTTCGCCGCTGGCGTTTTCGAACACCACCCGCAGCTTGGACATCAGCATGCGGCGGAACTGCTCCATGAACCTCGCCTGCGACAGCCGCAAGGCCTGGGTGAGGCCGAGGTACTGCACATAGTTGCGCTGGATCAGGGTGAGCTCCTGGGCGAAGCGGCCGAGATCGGGCAAGGTGCTGACCGCCAGGCTGAAGCCGAATTCGGCGTTCAGGCGGTTGAACGAAGCCGTCAGCATGGCGTGGATTTCGTTGCCGCGCGTCTGCGTGGCCTCGAGCAGCTCGCGCAGGCGGCTGCACAGGGCGATGAAGGCCTTTTTCGCCCCCAGGTTCAGCAGCGAGGCGCCCATGGCCGCCTGCATCTCGCCCACCTCTTCGCGCAGGCGGTCGCTGGTGAGGTCGAGCAGCGCGTTCTTCAGCATGCGGCTGTGCACCATGCGCATCGCCTGCAGCCGCGCCGTGCATTGTTCGAACTCGGCGGTTTCGGCGTCGACCCGTTCGATCATCAAGCGCGTCTTGGCGCCGCTCTTGCCGCGCAGGCCGCGCAGCTCGAGGATCTGCTCGGCGAGCTGGCGGCGGCGGTCGCCGAGGCGACGGGCCACCAGGGTCTCCATGCGCTGGGTGACCTCGATGACGGTCTGCTGCAGCACCTCGCGGCGCTGCGGCAGCAGCTGCGCGCTGAGGGCGGCTTCGAGCTCGGGCAGGCGGCTCTCGGCCAGCACGGCCGGCTCGCCCTCGATGCGGGCGGCCAGCGCCTGGCGCGCCGACAGCGGGAATACCCGCTCGATGCCGACCTCGAGGGTGCGCGCGGTGTTGCTGCGCTGCAGCTCGATCTGCTCCTGGACCTGCTCGGGTGTGGCGAGCGGGTCGCGCAGGGCGTCGATCTTGTTGAGGACGACGAAACTCGAGGACGAGGGCGAACCCAGGTGATCGCGCCAGATGGTCAGGTCGGACTTGGTGACGCCGGTGTCCGCCCCCAGGATGAACACCATCGCATGGGCCGACGGCAGCAGGCTGAGCGTGAGCTCGGGTTCGGCGCCGATGGCGTTCAGCCCCGGGGTGTCGAGGACCACCAGCCCGCGCTTGAGCAGAGGGTGGGGGAAGTTGATCATGGCGTGGCGCCAGGCCGGCACCTCGACCCGGCCGGACTCGTCGGTCGGCGGGTTGTCCTCGGTGTTCTCGTCGTTCCAGAAACCGAGGGCCCGGGCCTCGTCCACCGTGACCCACTGGGTGCGCATGACTTCCTGCAGCGACTCGGCGAGCTGCTCGGGGGAACTGATGTCGAGCGGGACATGCGTCCAGACGCGGGGCTGGGCCCGCAGCTCGGACAGCGACAGGCCTTCGAGGCGGGTGTGGATGGGCAGCAGGGCCAGGGCCGGCGGCTCCTCGGCGTCATAGCCCAGCTCGACCGGGCACATGGTGGTGCGCCCCGGCGTGGCCGGCAGCACCCGGCGGCCGGTGTCGGAGAAGAAGATGGCGTTGATGAGCTCGGATTTGCCGCGCGAGAACTCGGCCACGAAGGCCACCACCAGTTTTTCGTTGACCAGGCCGCGGCGCAGGGTGTCCAGCGACTCGCCGGCGGAGGGATCGGCCAGGTCGTGTTCGCCGAGGAAATGACTGAATTCGTCGAGGCGGCGGCCGAGGGCGGTGCGCCAGAGGCCTAGTGCGTCAAGACTGCTTGCAAAGGAAGTAGCCATGGAATAAGCGGCCCAGCAATATATAAAGTAGCGTCAGCCATGGTAGCGCAAGCGCGCCCCGCGCAATCGCATTTGAAACAACTGGACACCCGACGAGAGTGTCGGACTCGTGCGGATTGTCTCAGCGGCGCTGGCAATCAGGGCAGAAAAAGCTCGACCGCTGCGCCTGCACGATGCGGCGGATGGTGCCGCCGCAGCGATGGCAGGGCAAGCCCTCACGCCCGTACACCATGGCCTGCGACTGGAATTCGCCCGCCATGCCGTGGGCATCGCGGAAATCGCGCAAGGTCGAGCCGCCGAGCGCCAGCGCCCGGGCGAGGATCTCGCGCACCGCGCCGGCCAGGCGCTCGCAACGCGGGCGGCTGAGGCGGTCGCAACGCAGCCGCGGGTCGATGCCGGCGGCGAACAAGGCCTCGCAGGCGTAGATGTTGCCGGCGCCGACCACGATGTCGCCGGCCAGCAGGGCCGGTTTCACCGCCACCCGGCGTCGTTGCAGCCCCTGGTGCAGATGGCTGCCGGTGAACCGCGGATCGAAAGGTTCCAGGCCCAGGCCGCCCAGCAGCTTGGCGGCGATGCCCTCGTCCAGCCCCGGGGACCACACCACCGCACCGAAACGCCGCGGATCGGTCAGGCGCAAGCTGCCGCGGGTGGTGTGCAGGTCGAAGTGGTCGTGGGCGGCGGGTTCGCCGGGCAGGTCGCCGAAGGCCAGCGACCCCGACATGCCCAGGTGCAGCAGCAGGCCGCCCCGCGACACCGGCATCCACAGGTACTTCGCGCGGCGCGAGACCTCGCCCACCGTCTGCCCCAGCAGGCTCTCCGCTGCGCAGCCCAGGGGCCAGCGCAGCGGCTTGCCCAGCCGCACCCCGGTGATGCGCCCGCCGGCGATGCGCGAGGCAAAACTCTGCCGGGTGATTTCGACTTCGGGAAGTTCTGGCATGAAACGATTATCGCGGCGCCACCCGAGTGCACCGGCACACCGCGGGGGGATGAGACGGGCCCTAGAATTGCCCACAGACTCAGGAGCGTTCATGCCGGCCCTTTTTTCCCTTTCTCGCATCGCGGTCGCGGCGGCATGTGCCCTGCTGTTGTTGCCGCATGCCAGCGCCCAGGCCGAAGCGGCCGCACCGGTCGACAACTCGGCCCTGAACGGTCCGATGCTGTTCCAACTGGTCATCGGCGAGCTCGAGTTCCAGCGCGGCGAGCCGGCCGCGGGTTACCAGCTCATGCTCGACGCCGCCCGGCGCTCGCGCGACGAAACCCTCTTCCGCCGCGCCACCGAGATCGCCCTCAAGGCGGGGTCCGGCACGGACGCCCTCACCGCCATCGAGGCCTGGCGCACCGCCCTGCCCAATTCCTTCAATGCCACGGTGTTCCAGATGCGCGTGCTGCTGGAGATGAACCGGCCGGCCGACGCCGCCGCCGCCGCACGGGCCATGCTGAAGCTGGCGTCGGACACCGACCGCAGCGCCTCGGTCTCGGTGCTGCCGCGCCTGTTCGGCCGCAACAAGAACCGGGCCGAGACCCTCACCCTGCTCGAGCCGGTGCTCCAGCCCTGGCTGGCCGACCCGCAGGCAGGTGTCGCCGCCCAGGTGGCGCTGGGCCGGGTGCTGCTGGCCGCCGGCCAGACCTCGCGGGCGCTCGACCTGGCCCGGCAGGCCCATGCCGCCAACCCGCAGGCCGAGGCCCCGACCCTGCTGGCGCTCGAGCTGCTGCCGACCACGCCCGAGGCTGACGCCATCATCCATGCCTACCTGCAGGCCAAGCCGGCCGGCACGCCCATGCGCATCGTCTACGCCCGCCTGCTGGCCAGCATGCAGCGCTATGCCGAAGCCGCCGCCCAGCTCGAATTCGTCACCCACCAGGAACCGCAGCTGGCGGCGCCGTGGCTGACCCTGGGGGCGGTCCACCTGGAGCTGAAGCAGCCGCGCCAGGCCATCGCCGTCGTGAACGAGTACTTGAAACGCGAAAAGGCCGGAGAGATCGCCACCGCCGGCAGCACGCCGGCCGTGCCGGGCCACGATGACGAGGACGAGGAGGACAACGAGCCCGACCCCGCCGACCCGTCGACCTCGCAGGCCTACTTCATCCTGGCCAAGGCGGCCGAGCTGCAGCGCGACTTCGCCGGCGCCGAAAGCTGGCTGAACAAGATCACCGCGCCGGCGCGCGCCATGGACGTGCTGGCGCGTCGCGCGTCCCTGCTGGTGGCACAGGGCAAGCCGGCCAAGGCGCTCGAGATCGTCCGCCGCGCGCCCGAGCCCAACCCCGAGGCCGGCCGCAGCAAGGCCATCCTGGAAGCGCAGCTGTTGTCCGATGCCAAGCAGTGGAGCAGCGCCGAGAAGGTGTTGGCCCAGGCCAACGAACGTTTTCCGAACGACTCCGAGCTGCTGTACCAGCAGGCGATGGTGGCCGAGAAGCTCGACCACCTCGAGGACATGGAGCGGCTGCTGCGCCGTGTCATCCAGATCCGTCCCGACCACCACCATGCCTACAACGCGCTCGGCTATTCGCTGGCCGAACGCAACCTGCGCCTGCCGGAGGCGCGCGCGCTGATCGTCACCGCGCTCGACATCGCACCGGGCGAACCCTTCATCACCGACAGCCTGGGCTGGGTCGAATACCGCCTGGGCAACCGCGCCGAAGCGCTGCGCCTGCTGGCCCAGGCCTACCGGCTGCGCCCGGATGTCGAGATCGGCGTGCACCTGGGCGAAGTGCTGTGGGTCGACGGCCAGCGCGACGAAGCGCGCCGGGTGTTGCGCGAAGTCCAGAAGCGCGACGCCGGCAACGAGGTGCTGCGCTCCACCCTGGCGCGCCTGAAGGTGGACCTGTGAGCAGGACACGGGCAGCGGCATGGCTGGCCGGGCTGTGCCTGGGTGCCTTGCTGTCCGCTTGCGTCACCGTGGGCCAGCCCGCCATCCCGGGCGCCGAGTCCATCTCCGGCCGCCTGTCGGTGCGGGTCGAGGCGGCGGGCGAGCAGCCGACGCGTTCGGTCAGTGCCGGCTTCGAATTGCAGGGCACGCCCGACAAGGGTCAGCTGAACCTGTCCACGCCGCTAGGGACCGTGCTGGCGCAGGCGCGCTGGTCGCCGGAGCAGGTCCGGCTGACCACCTCGGACGGCGAGGTCGCCTATGCCGACCTCGACGCCCTGACCCGCGACGTGCTGGGCGACAGCCTGCCGGTGGCCGCACTGTTCGACTGGCTGCGCGGGCGCCCCTGGAGCCAGGCGCCGAGCCAGCCCGCGCCGGCTCCGGCGGGGGCCGGTTTCCAGCAACTCGGCTGGGTCGTCGACCTGGCCCGCTTCAACGAAGGATGGGTGCAGGCGGAGCGCTCGCAGGCACCGAAAGTCACTGTGCGCGCCCGCATCGAGCCATGAGCATTTCCGCGCTGTACGACGTGGCCGCACCGGCCAAGCTGAACCTGTTCCTGCACGTGCTCGGCCGCCGACCCGATGGCTACCACCTGCTGCAATCCGTCTTCGTGCTGCTCGACTGGTGCGACACCCTGCACTTCGAATGCCGCGCCGACGGCCGGCTGGCCCGGCACGACCTGAGCGCCCGCCTGCCCGACGACGACCTCTGCCTGCGCGCGGCGCGTGCCCTGCAGGCCGCCTCGGGCACGCGCCTGGGCGCCGACATCTCGATCGACAAGCAAGTCCCCTGGGGCGCGGGCATGGGGGGCGGCAGCTCCGATGCCGCCTCCACCCTGCTGGCACTGAACCGACTGTGGGGCCTAGGCTGGCCGCTGTCGCGCCTGCTGCCGCTGGGCCTGTCGCTGGGCGCGGACGTACCCTTCTTCCTCGGCGGGCACAACGCCTTCGTCGAGGGCATCGGCGAGAAACTGACGCCCATTCCCCTGCCCGTGCAGCGGCTGGCGGTGGTCAAGCCGGCCGCCAGCATCGAGACCCGTGCAATTTTTTCGAGTCCCCTCTTGGCTCGGAATAATGAACCTGTTATAGTAGAGGGCTTCCTTGCTGATGCAGGCATTCAAAAGCTGGTGGAAGGGTTCGGCAGCAACGTCTTGCAGCCGCCCGCCGAGGCAGAATGTCCCGAGGTGGCGCAAGCCGCCCAGCTGCTGAAGACTCGTTTCGGCAACAGCCGCATGACGGGTTCAGGCAGCGCGGTATTTGCAAGAGTGGGTGGCTTGAAGGGCGAAAGCACCTCGGCCGACACGGTGGCCATGCCGGATCTCCCGGCGGACTGGGTCGGACGGATGTGCAGCAGTCTGGAACATCATCCACTATCGGGCTGGTGCCCGGTGTAGGATAGCGAAGTCGGAGTGTGGCCCGGTCGCGCGGGCAAAAAGGTTGTCGGTGGGTTGCGCAAGCAGCCGACCCGTGTAGGGGAGTCGCCAAGTTGGTTAAGGCATCGGATTTTGATTCCGACATGCG
>CBIHOH010000107.1:0-12788 GCA_966211755.1 uncultured Rhizobacter sp.
CGCTGCGGTGCGGCGTTTCCGAGTCGGCGCTGAAGGTGCAGGTGCACCGTGGCCGAGATGGGAGCTGCATCGCAGGCTCCGTCCAGGTGCAGGTGGCACGGGCGCCTAGTCGATCGGGTTCAAAAGGCCAGCTCACTCATGGGGCTGCCCATGGCGTACCTTGCACGTGGAGCGGCCCGGCTTACTTCATCGGAATGAGCATGCCCCGGTCGATGGGGACAGCTGTCACGCTGTTCTGCGGCGACCCCTCGATCACGCGGTCCGAATAGGTCAGATAGACCAGGGTATTGCGTTTTTTGTCGACCATGCGCACCACACGCAATTTCTTGAACACCAGGGAGATGCGTTCGTTGAACACCTCTTCCTGCAGCGGCAGCGGTTTCATGAACGTGATGGCGCTCACCTGCCGGCAGGCGATCGATGCCTCCGACTTGTCTTCGGCCAGGCCCATAGCGCCCTTGATACCACCGGTCTTGGCACGCGACACATAGCAGCTGACACCCGAGACTTTCGGATCATCGTAGACGTCGACCACGATCTTGTGGTCCGGACCAATGAGTTTGAAAACCGTGTCGACCTCTCCGATCGGTTCGGCCTGTGCCATGCCCGCTGCTGCAGCCATCCACAGGCCTGCCAGTAGCCGCTTTTTCATCTGCCGTGCTCCGCTTGATGGGGTTGGACTTGCGACCTTGCGCGCAAGCCTCGGTCGATGAGTTTAGCGGGGATGGTCCGGACAACGGCAGGACGGGGCCGGTGGGCGGTCCCGGTGCTTCCGAGGGCCAGCAGGTCAGGGCGGTGGAGCGGTGGGATGGCGGGACGGTGGGACGGTGGGACGGGCGAGGCAGTGGCAGGGCGCCCGCAATGCAATCCCCACCGAAAACCAGCCTGGCCGCCGGGACGTGGGCTCTGGCGGTGCGTCCGGGCCGGCCGTCACCGGCGGGAGCTCGGCCGTGGGCAGCCGAAGCTTGCGACAATCACGCCATGAGCACATCGAACGCAGCAGCCGGCCCCGAGCTGTTCCACATCTCCTTCTACCGCTTTGTCGAGCTGGCCGAGCCCGAGGCGGCGGCGGCCCACTTGCGCGAGCTGACACAGGGGCTGAACGGCAGCATCCTGGTGGCGTCGGAGGGGATCAATGGCGTGCTGGCCGGCAGCGCGCCTGCGCTCGACGCTTTCGAGCAGGCCTTGTTGCAGGGCCCGGAGCTGGGCCCGCGGCTGCGTGGCATGGTCTTCAAGCGCAGCGCCTGCAAGACGCCGCCCTTTGCGCGCATGAAGGTGCATTGCAAGCCGGAGATCGTGGCGGTGGGCATCGAGGGGGCACGCGCGGCGCCCCTGGGCGCTCGCGCGCTCGCGCCCCAGGCCTGGCGCGAGCTGCTGGCTCAGGACGACGTGGTGGTGCTCGACAACCGCAACAGTTTCGAATACCGGCTCGGCCGCTTCAAGGCGGCCGTCGATCCCGGCGTCAGCCATTTCCGGGATTTTCCTCAGTACGTGCTGGCCCATGCGGCCGAGTGGAAGGCGTCCGGCAAACGGGTGGCGATGTACTGCACCGGCGGCATCCGTTGCGAAAAGACCAGCGCCTGGATGGAAGGCCTGGGCCTGGAGGTCTACCAGCTGGAGGGCGGCATCCTCCATTATTTCCAGTCCATGCCGGACGCGGCGCGCGACTGGGAGGGCGAGTGCTTCGTGTTCGACAACCGCATCGCCCTCGATACCCGGCTGCAGGAAACCGACACCACCGCCGAGCAGGTCTATGCGGGCGAGCCGGATGGCGAGTGGCGCCTGCAGCGTGCGCGGCGCCTGGATGCGGCCCGGTAACCAAGCGGCCGCGCCGGTGCCGCTGCCCAGCCTGGACGGCGTGGGCCCGAGCTGCATCGCGCTGCCGCCGGGGCCCTGGCCGACGGTCGTCGACTTCCTGGCCGAACGTTTCCCCCGGGTGGGGCGCGCCGAGTGGCTGGCGCGCATGGCGCGCGGACACGTGGTCGAGGACGGCGGCATCACCGTTCGCGCCGGCACGCTCTATCGGCCCCACCGCAAGCTGTACTACTACCGTCATCTGCCGGCCGAAGCGCGCATTCCGTTCGAGGCCGTGCTGCTGTTCCGGGACGAGCATCTGGTGGTGGTCGACAAGCCGCATTTCCTGCCGGTGACTCCGGGCGGGCGCTATCTGCAGGAAACCTTGCTGGTCCGCCTGAAGCAGGCGCTGGGCATCGACACGCTGACGCCGCTGCATCGCCTGGACCGCGAGACGGCCGGCCTGGTACTGCTGTCGCTGCGTCCCCAGGACCGCGACGCCTACCATGCGCTCTTTCGCGAGCGGGCGGTGTACAAGAGCTACGAGGCGATCGCCCCCTGGCGCTCCGACTTGTCCTGGCCCGTGGTGCGGCGCAGCCGCCTGGCCGAGGCGGCATCGTTCATGCAGGCCTGCGAGGTGGCGGGCGACCCGAATGCGGAAACCCGCATCGACTGCCTGGAGGTGCGCGGCGATCTCGCGCGCTATCGGCTGGAGCCGGCCACCGGCCAGCGCCACCAGCTGCGGGTCCACATGGCGGCGCTCGGCCTGCCCCTGCGGCATGACCTGATCTATCCCGATCTGCAACCGGCGCTGGCCCCGGGCGTCGAGCCGGACTACCGGCGGCCGCTGCAGCTGCTCGCCAAGACGCTGGCCTTCAGAGACCCGGTGACGGGGCAGGCGCGGCGCTTCGAGAGCCAGCGTCAACTGAGCTGGGAGTGAGCTGCGCCGGGGCCGGTGGCTCCAGCGGCAGGTCGATGCCGTTCTGCAGGAACACTTGCCGGGCCACCGCCAGTCCGTTCAGGGCCGCCGGAAAGCCGGCATAGACGGCCATCTGCATGATGACCTCCTGCACCTCCACCGGGCTGCAACCGACGTGCAGGGCGGCATGCACGTGCACCTCGAGCTGCGGCGCCGCGTGGCCCAGGGCGGTGAGGGCGGCCACGGTGGCGATCTCGCGTTCGCGCAGGCCGAGGCCGGGGCGGGCGTAGACGTCTCCGAACGGGAACTCGACCAGGAGTCGTTCGAAGTCCGGAAACGACCGGGCCAGTTGGCCGGCCACGGCCAATCCGGCCGGGCCGTCCACTTGCTCCAGCATCGCCAGGCCGCGTCGGTAGCGTTCATCCATGATGTTTCTCCTCGTTGGTCATCGATGAACGCAGCGTAAAAGCCGGCCGCGATGCGCGGAATGACCGGATTCGTGATACCAATAGGGTATGAGCCTTCTCGATACCCGCGCCCTGCAGATGTTCGTCGCCGTCGCCCACAGCTTGAATTTCCGGCAGGCCGCCGAGCAGCTGCACATGTCTCAACCGCCGCTGAGCCGGGCCATCAAGACCCTGGAGGAGCGCCTGGGCGTGCGCCTCTTCGACCGCGACACCCAGGGCGTGGCGCTGACCGCCGCGGCCGTGCGGTTGCTGCCCCAGGCCCAGGCCATCCTGGTCCAGCTGGAGGCGGCCGAGCGGCAACTGGCACGGCACGCGGCGCCGGGCCGGCTGCGGCTCGGCCTGACCTCCTCCCTGCAACCCGGGCTCTTCGAGGACCTGCAGCAGGCGCTCACCGGCCGGCTGGGCGAGGCGGGCGTCGAGGTCTCGTTCGGTCCTTCGCCCCGCCTGGTGGCGCAACTGCGTGCCCATCGGCTCGATGCCGCGTTGATCGGGCTGCCCTGCGCCACCCATGAGCTGGACGTCGGGCGGGTCGGGGCGCAGCCGTTGATGCTGGCGCTGCCGAGCGCCCATCCCCTCGCGCGGCGGGGCCGTGTCTCGCTGGCGGACATCGGCGCACAGTCCGTGTACTGGTTCGAGCGTGCCCGCCAGCCGGCGTATTTCGACCATTGCCACGAGGTGTTCCGCCGCCATGCGTTCGCGCCGCGTTTCCTGAGGGAGCCGCACGACCATCACCTGCTGCTGGGCGAGGTGGCCGCCGGCCGGGGCCTGGCCTTGTTGCCCACGTCCTTCCGGTCGCTGAAGCTGCGCGGCGTGGTCTACCGGGCACTGAAGGAAGGCGCCGAGCTCGCGGTGGGCATCGGGCTCGCCCGGTCGGCTCGGCGCCATCCGGCGGTGGAGGTGCTGGAGCAGGTGTCCAGGCAGGTCTTCGGTCCCGTGGCCTGACCGGTCCGCGGGTCGGCCGGGGCCGGCCTCAGCTGCCGGCGGAGCATCCGGGGGCCCCGGCCCCCAGCAACACCACCTCGTCCCCGGGGCGCCAGGCCGGTCTTTTCTGCATGGCCTGGGCGAACAGGGGCGATGCCACCCAGGCGCCCAGCCAGGCGGCCAGCGCCTTCAAGCCACAGCCCTCGAACCACGGCGGATCGACCTGGGCGAACTGCCGGACAAAAGGCATCAGCGCCACGTCGGCGATGGAGGGCCCCTGGCCGAACAGCTGCGGCCGGCCGGACAGCTGCCGTTCCAGGGGGGCCAGGTGCAGCTCCACGGCCTCGGCACGCCAGGCGGCGGCCGGCCGGTCGGGAAAGCGTTCCGGATACTTGTAGCGGTCGAGCAACTGCTTGAACGGCCCGTCGTTGCGGTCGATCAGCGCGTGCACCTCGGCGGGCTCGCCGCGCCGTGCCCAGCCCTGCGGGTCGGCCTGCGACAAGGCCCAGCGCACGATGTCCAGGCTTTCCTCCAGCACCTGTCCGTTGCCCAGCCGCATCACCGGCACGGTGCCCTTGGGCGAAAGCGACAGCAGGGCCTCGGGTTTGTCGCGCAGCACCACCTCGCGCCATTCGACCGGCGTGCCTGCATACAGCAGGGCCAGTCGGGCGCGGATCGCATAGGGACAGCGCCGGAAGGTGTAGAGCTGGGGCAGCGGGGCGGTCATGGGCGTGGCGCGGTGGGCAAAAAAGGACGTTTCCGGACGAAGGATAGTCGGCCGGCGGGAAGTTTCCGGCCCGACCGGCTCCGCCAGCGGTTAACCTCGGGGTTTGCGCCACCACGTGCCAGCGGCCGGGGTCGCGCTGTCGATCCCTGTAGATCCTGTTTGTCCGAACCGTTTTTCATGTCCGTCACCACGTCCAAAGCGCCCAGCCTTCCTTTTCCCCGCCACCTGAGCCGCTTGCCCTCGCATCTCACCGCCCAGCAGGTGCACCTGATCCGCCAGGCGGCGTACAACCTGCCGCAGGTGGTCAAGCCGGCGGATTTCATCTCCGAACAATCGCCTGACCTGGAGTCCTACCTCGACCAGCGGGGGTTCGTGCAGCTGGCCAAGGCCGCCGCCGGCGCGCGGCCCAGCCGCTGGATCGCCCCGGAGTTGATGGACGAGGCGCTGCGTCACCTGGAGGCGGTGGGCAATGGCCCGACCGTGCGTGCGCTGATGGCCGAGCGCAGCGCCGCGCTCGAGGCCCTGGGCATCACGCGCCAGGCCGGCAGCTGGCAGCGGACGCTGACCCACGGGCTGCGCCTGTCCGAGACGGGATGGCGGGTGCCGGTGGCCTTCCGGGTGCCGATCGACGACGCGCCGGTCTGGCAGTTCTACCGCACCGGTGCCAAGGCCGCGCTGCTGGCAGCACTGGGTCCGGTGCCGGCCTACGAGCACGCCGCCGAGCTGCAGGCCCACCTCGACAAGCTCGTCCGTCGCAGCGAGGCCTGCAATGCGCGCCACATGGAGTCCCTGCTGCCGCGCCTGCAGGCCGAGTGCGCCACCCCGCAGCCCTTGCCCGCGCTGATGGCCGCCTGCACCCGGGCGCAGGATCGCTGGGAGCACCGGGTGGCCGAGCTCGACACCCTGGAAGGGCTCAACACCGAACTGGCCTTCCAGGGCTATCCGGATACCTTCGACGGCGCACGCCGCCTGCAGCGCACGGTCCGCTTGTTCGTGGGCCCGCCCAACAGCGGCAAGACCTACGCCGCCTTCGAGCGCCTGGCCCAGGCCGGCAACGGAGCCTATCTCGCGCCGCTGCGCCTGCTGGCGCTGGAGGGCCGCGACCGCCTGGTCGCGCGCGGCGTGCCGTGTTCGCTGCTCACCGGCGAGGAAAACGTGCCGGCCGAGGGCGCGCGCATGGTGTCGAGCACCATCGAGATGGTCGGCACCAACAAGCCCGTCGACGTCGCGGTGATCGACGAAGCCCAGATGATCTTCGACCCCTACCGGGGCTGGGCCTGGACGCAGGCCATCGTGGCCGTGCCCGCCAACGAGGTCATCATCATCTGCTCCGCCTATGCCGTGCCGGCGATCGAGAGCCTGCTCGGCCTGTGCGGCGAGCGCTGCGAGGTTCGGCATTTCGAGCGCAAGCAGCATGTCCAGCTGCTGCCGGCGCCGGTGCCGGTCTCGGCCCTGAAAAAGGGCGATGCGGTGGTGGCCTTCAGCCGCCGCGACGTGTTGGCCATGCGCGACCAGATCGCCGCCAGCGGCCATCCGGTGTCGGTGATCTACGGAGCGCTGCCGCCCGAGGTGCGGCGCCGCGAGGCCGAACGTTTCGCCCAGGGCGAGTCGCACATCCTGGTGGCCACGGACGCCATCGGCATGGGCCTGAACCTGCCCATCCGGCGGGTGCTGTTCAGCACCATGACCAAGTTCGACGGCCAGGGCGACCGCCCGCTGACCGAGTCCGAGGTGCACCAGATCGCCGGCCGGGCAGGGCGCTACGGCATGCACGAGGAAGGTTTCGTGGGCGTGCTGAAGGAGGCCGAGCCCTCGGCCGCCCGCGCGCTCAAGGAGCTGCTGCCCAAGGCCCCGCGGGCGCCGCGCGATTTCAAGGCGCCGGTGGCCCCCAACTGGTGGCACGTGGACACCATCTCCACCCGCCTGGGCAAGACCCGCCTGCGCGAGGTGCTGGGCGTGTTCATGGACCAGCTCCAGCTCGACAACGCCCACTTCGAGGTGGCCGAACTCGAGCAGATGCTCGAACTCGCCGAACAGCTGGACCGCAGCGCGGCCGGACTGGGGCTCAAGCAGCGTTTCATCTACGCGCAGGCGCCGGTCGACAGCCGCACCGATTCGCAGGTGCAGGAATTCCTCGGCTGGGCGGCCAGCCACGCCCGCACCGGCCAGGCCGGCACCCCCTGGTTCCTGGACGACGTGGACGAACACAGCCGCCTCGACCGCATGGAGCAGGCCTTGCGCGCCTGCACCCTGTGGCTGTGGCTGGACCTGCGTTTCCCGGGGGTGTTCGGCCATGTGGAGGCGGTGGTCGACCTGCGCTCGCGGCTCAACGACGGCATCGAAAGACAACTCAAGGGCAAGCGTCCCCTGGCGCTGGTCCGCACCCGCCAGCGCCGCTGAGCGCGAGGATCAGGAAGGCAGTCCGGCATGTACAGCGCCACGTTCATCTTCGACAAACGCCAGTTCGACGACGAGTTCCACCGGCTCGATGCATCGATCGCCGAGGCCGCGCGCCGCAGCAGCGGCTACGTCGGCGAGGAAAGCTGGGAGAACCCGGCCAGCGGCCTGGTCTCCAACGTCTACTACTGGACCTCGATGGACGGGCTGAACGAGCTCATGCGCCATCCCGACCACCTGAAGGCCAAGGCGGCGCAATCGGCCTGGCTCAAGGGCTACCAGGTGGTGATCTCGCAGGTGATGCGCACCTATGGGGACGGGACGCTCGCGCATCCGATCGCCGGCTGGAAGCCCTAGCGCCGGGCGCCTGCGGTCGAAGGGCTGGCGGGCCTGCGCCTGCGACGCCGCCCGTCCTGCCATCTTAAGCTGACGTTGGGATCGGCTTGCTAGCATGCCGGTTGCATGCAAGCGCATGTTGCCGCAGACCGATGCGGCAAGGATGTCAAGAACAATCAGGGATGAAGATGATCAAGGATTCACGCGGGCGCAAGGCCTGGTGGTGCGGGGTGGTGTTGTCTCTTTCCGGCATGGTCGTGGGAACGGCCGCGTCGGCGCAGGGCGCGGAGCCCGAGGCGGCACCGCCGTCGGGGCCTGCGGCCGAGCCCGCGATTGCCGAGCCGGCACAGGCGGGTGCATCCGCTCCCGCCTCGCTGGAGCCGGTGCGGGTCACGGCCACGCGTGCCAAGTCGGCGGTGAGCCGCTCGGTGGTCAGCGGCGAAGAGCTGCGCCGGGTTCCCGGCACGATGGGCGACCCGATGAAGGCCTTGCAGAGCCTGCCCGGCGTGGTGGTCCCGGACGACAGCAACAGTGCACCGGCGATCCGCGGTTCGCGCCCCTCCGACAACGCCTATTACGTCGACTTCCTGCCGGTCGGGTACCTGTTCCATGTCGGCGGGCTGGTGAGCACCGTGCACAGCGACCTGGTCAGCCAGTTCGAGCTGTACAGCTCGGCCTTCGGTCCGGAATACGACAACGTCACCGGTTCGGTGCTCGATGTCACCCTGCGCCCGCCGCGCACCGATCGCCTGCACGGTTCGCTGAACGTCAGCCTGCTCGGCGCCGACATGCTGGTCGAGGGGCCGCTGAGCGAGAACCAGTCGTTCTATTTCGCGGCCAAGCGAAGCTACCTCGACCTGTTGCTCGATACGGTCGAGGACGACGACACCGGGGTCATCCTCACGGTGCCGCGCTACAGCGACTACCAGGGCAAGTACCTCTGGAACCTGAACGAGAGCCACCGGCTGACCGCGCATGTCACCGGTGCCGCCGATCATCTGTCCTTCAAGGTGCCGGAGGACTCCAGCGTGGCCCTGCAGGAGCCGGTGCTGGCCGGGGACAGCGCGGCCGACACCTCCTACGGCACCCAGGCCCTGGTGTGGGACGGGCAGTTCGGCGGCTCGCGCAGCGCCAACAAGCTGGCGATCGGGCACACGGTCAACCGGCAGACCGCGTCGCTCGGCTCGGCGGCGCGCATCAGCTCCGAGGTCGATTCGTGGTTCCTGCGTGAGCAGTTCCGCTTCAAGCCGGCCGAGGCGCACGATGTGACGCTGGGGGGGACGATCGAATCGGTGCGGGCCGACTACGACCTCGATTTCCGCGACGCCCGCTGCACCGAGTTCGAACCCGAATGCGACCTGACCAATGCGCCGCAGAAACACGTGGTCGATGGTTTGCGTGCCAACTTCTACAGCGCCTTCGCCAAGGACCGCTGGGACTTCGCGGCCGACTGGGCGCTGACCGGCGGGCTGCGCTATTCGCGCGACGGCTACCTGGGCCGCCAATACACCGAGCCGCGGGTGGGCCTGGAGTGGAAGTGGTCCGACAACACGCTGTTCAGCGCCGGCTGGGGGCGCCACAACCAGTTCCCCGAAGGCGACCAGGTGCTGCGCGACATCGGCAACCCCGGGCTGTGGCATGTGCGCGCCACGCACTCGGTGCTGGGGGTGACGCACAAGCTGGGCACGGGCTGGTCGGTGAAGGCCGAGGCGTACCACAAGAAGCTGACCGACTTCGTGGTGGCCCACCCGTCGCTGAACTATCTCAATGGCGGCAGCGGCGAAGCCAGCGGCCTCGAACTGCTGGTGAAGAAGGACCCGACCTCGCGCCTGTCGGGCTGGCTGTCGGTCAGCCTGTCGCGCGCGCGGCGCCACAACGACAGCACCGGACAGGAGTTCCCCTTCGCCTTCGACCAGCCGGTGATCGTCAGCCTGGTGGGCAACTACAAGCTCAACGACAAATGGCAGTTCGGCACCAAGTGGAGCTACCACACCGGTTCTCCCGATACCCCGGTGGTGGGAACGACCACCGACCCCGATGGCCGGGTGCGCCCCGTCTATGGCGAGATCAATTCGGAGCGCCTGCCCAGCTACCATCGGCTCGACCTGCGCGCCGAGCGCACGGTGTCCGAGAACTTGAGCTTCTATGGCGAGGTGATCAACGCCTACAACCGCAAGAACGTCTCGGGCTACACCTACACGGCCGACTATTCGTCGCGCAAGGCGCAGACCCAGTTGCCGATGATGTTGTCGATCGGCGTCAAGGCCGGGTTCTGAGTGCCCCCGGACCTGCCGCTACGCGTCAGGCCTTGCGGGCCGCGCTGGGCCGTCGGACCAGCTCTTCGCCAGGCACAAACAGTCCACTGGACTGTTTGCGTCCGGGCTCAGCCTCCCGAGGGGGTTTAGGAAACTCGGGAGCGGCCCTTCGTTTCCTCGAGAGCGGGCCGGAGCCTGGCGCGGCCGGCGCGAGCCCGGTCGTGGCCGGGGTCGCCGCGGGCCGTCGGGCAGCGTCCGCCTCAAGGGCGCGGCTGCGTGGAGGGCGGTGCGAGCCCCCCGGCCAGCAGCAGGAGCACCGCCAGCCAGGCCGCGCCGGATCCGGCCGAAGCGAAACCGAGCCCCGATGAGAGCACGGTGACGGTGGACACCGCCGCCGCCGCCAGCAGCAGGTAGTCGCGGCGCTGGCGGCGCCAGGCCATGGCGATCAGCGCCAGGCCGGCGGCCACGCCGAAGCGGCCCTCGTGCTGCGCGCCGTGGTGCGTTTGCGCATGGGGAGCCATGCCCACCAGGCCGGGCAACAGCACGCTCGGTTCGCACACCGATTCGTACCAGCCGTCGTAGTTCTGCACCACGCGGCAGATCGAGGGAACGAAGCGATCCGGCAGGATGAAAGTGCGCCAGACGAGCACATTCGCCCATGGCAGGCCGAGCGACAGCACCAGCAGGGCGGCGGCCGCGGCCATGCACCAGCGCGGGCTGGGCCGTTTCATTCGGGCCTGCCGGGGGCCGTCCAGGCGGCCAGCGCGGCGGCCGCGGTGGCGAAGGTGCCGAAAAACGCCTGGTTGGTGCTGATCGAGGGCAGCAGGAAGGCCACCCAGGCGAAGGTCAGTCCGCCGGCCCCTGCCACCGCGATCTGCCAGGCGCGGAAGGCCTCGAGATGGAGCAGGTGCTTGATCATGGGCGTGAAGATCATCAGCGCGCTGGTGAGCACGAACACGGTCCACAGCTTGAGCTTGACCGCGCCCACCGAACCGCCTTCGGGCCACAGCAGCCAGATGACGCTGAAGGCCAGCGAAGCCACCGCCAGCCAGGGATAGGGCTCGCGCTTGGACGCCGTCGACACGGCGCCTCGGACTTCGTCCAGCACTTGTTCGACCGAGGGGCGCCCCGCGGGCTCGGCCGCACGAGCCTCGCGCGGCGTGGCGCGGCCTTGCTCGGACGCGCCGGGGAAAGGGGGCGGCGTAGGTGGCGATTGCGGATCGATCATGTGAGCTTCCCTGAGATGGCGGTTCGGCCCTGGCCGCGCCGGTCGGGGGGCGTGCCCCCAGCGGATCGGCAGGGTGTTTACTTGTCCCCGGATTGTGTCCGTTGCCGCCTGGCTTGACCAGCCCGTCTCCATGGCGAAGCCGCCCGTGCGCGCAGCCGTCGGGCAGAATCGGCCACTCCCTTTCGCAAGCGCGCAGCATCGCATGAGTGCCAGCCCCGAATTCGTCACCTACGTCCAGGAACAGCTCGCACCCTTGGGGCCGCTGGCCGGCAGCCGCCTGTTCGGTGGCTACGGGTTCAAGAGCGGTACCCGGCAGTTCGCGATGATCATGGGAAACAGCTTGTATTTTTGTGTCGATGACACGACACGGCCGGGCTACGAAGCCCGCGGCATGAAGGCTTTTTCGTACACGACCAAGAAGGGCAGCGTGCAGGTGCGCCGGTATTTCACGGTGCCCGAGGAGGTGCTGGAAGACCGCGAGCGGATCGTGGACTGGGCCAGGGCGGCGATCGCCTCGGCCGGCTCATGAGGTGAAAATGGATGGGCCCGTCCCCGCCGGTGTCACTTCCAGCATCTCGATCATCATGCCTCAGCTCATTTCCCGTCCCGCATTCCTTCTTCTCTCGGCCGTCCTGCTGGCCGGCTGTGCCAATGGCGCCGAGGCGCCGTCCGGCGAGCGTGTCAGCCTGTACAAATACCACGGGGCCGTGCAGTGCGGGAGCGAGGGGGCGCCCTTGTCGGCGACGCAGGCCCAGCTCGCCGCCGCCGGCGTACGCGTGCTCTCGGCCAGTTGCGGCAGCGACGGCATGGCCCACATGTCGGTCTGCGGCGGCGGCACGGGCTCGATCCACATCGTGGAAGTCCCCCGGGCGCAGGTCGGATCCGCCCAGGCCCTGGGTTGGTCCGCGCTGTCCAAGCTGCCGGACGCGACACGCCAGCCCTGCCGCTAGGCGCGGCCCAAGGCCAGGCACCGTTCGGCCTGCGGTCCGGCGGCGCAGCGGCCTGCCCGGGTTGAACAGGCTGCACGTCGCATCGTCCTGTGATAGCGTGCCCTTCCTGGCAGTCGCGGCGGGTTTCCCGGGCCTCGAGACCGGTCTGGTCGCCTTCGGGAAACGCCTCCGCGCACCGCCATCCGCAAAGCGAAGAATTCCGTCCGTTCCGGCGGCAGAATGCGGATGGCCTGGCGTGCTTCAACCTTGGAGATGAAGTCGATGAAAGTGCTGGAAAACACGGCGGTGGCGGCCCGGACGGAAGATGCTCAGCTGGTGGCCCTGCTGGCTGCGCTGACGGCCCTGCGAAAGGGCGACGCGACCGTCCGCCTGCCCTTGCATTGGGGCGGCATCGCCGGCAAGGTGGCGGACGCCTTCAACGAGGTGGTCGAGCAGAACGCCAACATGGCCGAGGAGCTGTCGCGGCTGAGCCAGGTGGTCGGCAAGGAAGGCAAGCTCAAGCAGCGGGCGTCCTTGCGCGAGGCGCGGGGCTTCTGGGGCGAATCGATCGACAGCATCAATTCGCTGATCGACGACCTGGTGCATCCGACCAGCGAAGTCGCCCGGGTGATCGGTGCGGTGGCCCAGGGCGACCTGAGCAAGAGCATGGCGCTCGAGGTCGAGACCCGGCCGCTGGAGGGCGAGTTCCTGCGAACTGCCAAGACCATCAACAAGATGGTCGAGCAGCTCGGCAATTTCTCGGCCGAGGTGACGCGGGTGGCGCGCGAGGTGGGCACCGAGGGCAAGCTGGGCGG
>CBIHOH010000108.1:0-12507 GCA_966211755.1 uncultured Rhizobacter sp.
TTCCGCAACGAGACCGGCTTCGGCGGCAACAACGGCTTCACCGACTTCAAGCGCATCCTGTCGCTGCCGATCGCCACGCCCTCGATGCGCATGGCCTTGTTCGTGCTGACCGGCCTGGCGCTGGTGGGCTTCTTCCTGCTCGCCCGCTGGCTCGTGGGCAGCAAGTACGGCCGGGTGCTGCAGGCCATCCGCGATGCCGAGACGCGTGTCATGTTCACCGGCTACGACCCCTTGCGCTACAAGCTGTCGATCTGGGTCATCTCGGCGGTGATGTGCGGCATCGCGGGGGCCTTGTACGTGCCGCAGGTCGGCATCATCAACCCGGGAGAGATGGCGCCGGCGGCGAGCATCGAGATCGCCATCTGGACGGCGGTGGGCGGGCGCGGCACCCTGGTCGGCCCCGTCATCGGCGCCTTTTTCGTCAACGGCGCGAAGAGCTGGTTCACCCAGGCCTTCCCCGAGTTCTGGTTGTACTTCCTGGGGACGCTGTTCATCGCCGTCACCTTGTTCCTGCCGCAGGGCATCGTGGGGCTGGCACGCCGGCTGGGTGGCCGGCACGAGGAGGAGCGCGCATGACCCCCGACCTGATGGAAGCCGGCGGGCAGGCCCTGCAGGCCGCCGAGCGCAGGAGGCAGGCCGGTTCCTCCGGCGGGCGCGAGACCAGCTACGGCCGCGTGGTCATGCCGGGTGAACTCGATCTCGCCCACGGCGCCATCCTGTACCTCGACGACATCAACGTCAGCTTCGACGGCTTCAAGGCACTGAACGCGCTGAACCTGAGCATCGGTGCCGGTGAGCTGCGCTGCATCATCGGCCCCAACGGCGCGGGCAAGACGACCATGATGGACGTCATCACCGGCAAGACCCGGCCCGACTCCGGGACGGCCTTCTTCGGGTCGACCATCGACCTGCTGCGCCTGCGCGAGAACGACATCGCCTCGGCCGGCATCGGACGCAAGTTCCAGAAGCCCACCGTGTTCGAATACCTGACCGTGTTCGAGAATCTGGAGCTCGCCCTCAAGACCGACCGCGGCGTGCGCTCGTCGATGTTCTTCCGCCTGAGCGGCGAGCAGCTCGACCGCATAGGCGCCATGCTCGCCCTCATCCACCTGAAGGACAGCGCGCAGCGCGTGGCCGGCCTGCTGTCGCACGGCCAGAAGCAGTGGCTGGAGATCGGCATGCTGCTGATGCAGGACCCCAAGCTGCTGCTGCTCGACGAACCGGTGGCCGGCATGACCGACGAAGAGACCGAACGCACGGCCGAGCTGTTCCTTTCGCTCGAGGGCAACCATTCGCTGGTGGTGGTCGAACACGACATGAAGTTCATCGGCGAACTCACCCAGGGCGGCCGCAACGGCAAGAAGGTCACCGTCCTGCACGAAGGCAGCGTGCTGGCCGAAGGGCTGCTGGCCGAGGTGCAGGCCAACGACAAGGTGGTGGAGGTCTACCTTGGCCGCTGACCGACTCCCCCGGGCCCGGCCCGCATCCCGTTCCACCATGGCCAGGAGCCGCGCATGCTGAAGGTCGAGGGCGTCAACCAGTACTACGGCGGCTCGCACATCCTGCGCACGCTCGGCTTCGAGGCCAAGCTGGGCGAGGTGACGGTGGTGCTCGGCCGCAACGGCGTGGGCAAGACCACGCTGCTCAAGAGCCTGATGGGGGTGGTGCCCGTCAAGACCGGCAGCATCCTGCTCGACGGCCGGCCGATCACCCAGGACCCGCCCTACGAGCGTGTGCGCAAGGGCATCGGCTACGTGCCGCAGGGGCGCGAGATCTTCGGCCGCCTGAGCGTGGAAGAGAACCTGCGCATGGGCCTGGCCTACAAGAAGGGCGGCACGCCGATCCCGGCCGAGCTGTTCGAGCTGTTCCCGGTGCTCAAGCAGATGCTGCAGCGGCGCGGCGGCGACCTGTCCGGCGGCCAGCAGCAGCAACTGGCCATCGCGCGCGCGCTGGCGGCCGGCCCGAAACTGCTGATCCTCGACGAACCGACCGAAGGCATCCAGCCCAGCATCATCAAGGACATCGGCCGGGTCATCCGCATGCTGGCCGACCGCGGCACCATGGCCATCGTGCTGGTCGAACAGTTCTACGACTTCGCCGCCGAACTGGCAGACCAGTACCTGGTGATGGAACGCGGCGAGATCGTGCAGCGCGGCCCGGGCGAGCGCATGGAAGCCGACGGGGTGCGGCAGCGGGTGTCGATCTGACGCGGACGGGTGCCGGCCGCGGTCGGCCTAAGGGCCCTGCCGGGAGTTCCGCTCCCTCCGGACCGCGGCGCCAGGCAGGCCGTCATGGCATGCCATGTCTTCTGTCCTGATCGAATTTTCTTGTCCTGGACCATCGAAATTTCCGGGCTCCATCCTCCACGGGTGGCCTCTAAGATCGCAGGCTTCGCCACCCCGCGCAGCCGTGCCGCGATCGACCATGTACCTCTTCCGTGTCCGCCTCCCGGGCGCGTTCCTCGGCGGACTCGCCTGGCTGGGCAGGCAGGGCGCCCGCGCCACCACCGCCCTGCTGATCCTCGCCATCGCGCTGCCCTGGTTCGGACTTTGGTTCAAGCCGTTCATCGCCGAGGGTGTGTTCGTGCTGCTGTGCCTGTCGTTCCTGCGCATCGACATGGTCCAGGTCCGGGGGCTGTTCAGGCGGCCGGGCCTGCTGGTCGCGGCGACCGCCTGGACCTCGTTCGGCCTGCCGCTGCTCTTCGGTCTGGCGGGCCGCTGGTCGGGACTGTCGGCGGGCGAGCCCCAGCTCTTCGTCGCCCTGGTGCTGCAGGGCATCGCGCCGCCGATGATGGCGGCGCCGGCGATGGTGGCCCTGATGGGACTGGACGCCACGCTGGTGCTGGTGACGATGGTCGCCAGCACGGCGCTGCTGCCGCTGAGCGCGCCCCTGTTCGCCTGGGCCCTGCTCGGCCAGGGCCTGGCCCTGAGCCCGCTGGCGCTGGGCCTGAAGCTGCTGCTGGTGCTGGGCGGCTCCGCCGCCGCCGGCCTGCTGCTGCGCCGCGCCGCCGGAGCCGCCGCCATCGAGCGGCAAGGGCACGCCATCGGCGGTCTGAACATCCTGGTGCTCTTCATCGTGGTCGCGGCCATGATGCATGGCGTGGGCGAACGGCTCTGGCACGAGCCGCTGCGGCTGCTTGGCCTGGCGGCCTTGGGCTTTGCCGTGTTCGGCGCCATCTTCGGGACGACCGCCCTGCTGTTCCGGGGCGTCGGCCGCGAGCCGTCCTTCGTGCTGGCGTTGATGGCCTCGCAACGCAACCTCGGCCTGATGCTCGCCAGCACGGGCGCCGTGCTGCCCGATGCCGTGTGGCTGTATTTCGCGGTGTCGCAGTTCCCGATCTACCTCGCGCCCCAGCTGCTGCGGCCGCTGGTGCTGCGGCTGGGCCTGGGCCGCCCCGCCTTGCCCGGCAAGGCATGAACCAAGCGGGCATCAAGCCGTCCGGCGCCCTCCCTCCGCGGAGCCCGACAGCCTCGCGACCAGGAAATCGATCAGCACCCGGGTACGGCGCGGCATGTGCGTGTTGGCCGGGTACAGCAACGAAAACGGCCGCGACGCGCCGGCAAAGGCCTGGAGGACTTCGTGCAGGACCCCTTGCGCGAGATCCTGCTCGACGATGAAGCGGTAGGTCTGCAGCAGTCCCGCGCCGTGGCGCGCCAGCGTGACGGCCCCCAGCACGTCGTCGGACACGCGGATGCCGCCCCGGGTCGCCACTTCCACGTCGCGGCCGTCCTGCCGCAGCAACCACGGCACCGCCTGGCCGCTGCTGGGCAAGGTGAACTGGATGCAGTCGTGTTCGTCCAGCGTCGAGAGAGTGCTGGGGGCCGGGTGCCGTTCGAGGTAGGCTTTCGAAGCCACCACGACCAGGGCGGCGTCTTCGAGACGGCGGGCGACGAGCCCGGAGTCGGGCGGCAAACGGCCGCGCACCGCCAGATCGAAGCCTTCGCCGGTGAGGTCGACATTGCGGTTGCTGAGCTGCACCTCCAGTGTCACGCCGGGATACAGCGCCCGGAACTCGGACAGCAGCGGCAGCACCCGGCAATGACCGTACGGCGTCGGCAGGCTGATGCGGATGGGCCCCGAGGGGACTTGCTGCACCCCGGTGGCCTCGCGTTCGGCGTTGGCCAGTTGCTCCAGCGCCTGGCGGCAATGCGCGACATAACGGCTGCCGGCGTCGGTCAGCCGCACCTGCCGGGTGGTGCGCGAAAACAGCTGTATGCCCAGCCGCGCCTCCAGGCGGGAGATCGATCGGCTCACCGCCGCCGGGGTGAGGCCGGCCGCCAGCGCCGCCTCGGTGAAGCTGTGCGACTCGGCCGTCAGGCACAGCAGCTCGATGCTGGCGAGCATCACCTTGTCGAATTGCAGGCTCAATTGATGATCCCGTGTAATGAGTCCTGTGAATCATCGCCTATTTATCAGGCTCGGTGTCATGAATAGCATGACTGCCTGTTCCCACACCAAGGATTCATGATGATGAAACTCTACTTTTCCCCCGGCGCCTGCTCCCTGGCTGCGCACATCGTGCTGAACGAAGCAGGCCTGCCGTTCGTTCTCGAGCGGGTCGACTTGTCCAGCCACAGGACGGCCGCAGGCGACGACTATCGCGCCATCAACCCCAAGGGCCAGGTGCCCCTGCTCGAGCTGGAGGACGGCCAGCGCCTCAGCGAAGGTCCGGTGATCGCCCAGTACGTCGCGGACCGGGCCGGCGCCACCCGGCTGATGCCGGCCCCCGGCAGCCTGGCCCGCTATCGGGTCATGGAGTGGCAGAACTTCATCACCTCGGAACTGCACAAGTCGTTCACGCCGCTGTTCAACCGGGCGCTGGAAGCGTCCGCGAAGCACACCCTGGCCGGCCTGTTGCGCCGGAAATTCGAGTGGGTGGACAGCCGCCTCGCGGTTTCACCATTCCTCGCCGGCGAACACTTCAGCGCTGCGGATGCCTATCTCTTCACGGTCTGCGGCTGGGCGCCGCAGGTGGCGCTGGACCTGTCCGGCCTGCCCGGCTTGCAGCGTTTTCTGCGGGAGGTGCGAGCTCGACCGGCCGTGCGTCGGGCGATGGCGTCCGAAGGCCTGCTGGTGTCGGCCTGAAGCATTGGAGAGACGCCCATGCCCATCATCACCATCCAGGTCACCCGCGAGGGTGTCAGCGTCGAGCAGAAAGCCGAACTCATCGAGGGCGCGACCGCCTTGCTGGTTCGGGTGCTGCAAAAAGACCCGGCGTCCACCTTCGTGCTCATCGAGGAGATCGACACCGACAACTGGGGCCTGGCGGGGCGGCCGGTCGCCGCATGGCGCAACGAGGCGCGGCTCGCGTCGACGCCGCAGCTCGGCTGAAGGAGGAACCGCCATGGACACCTCCTTCCCTCCGATCGTGGAACTGCTCGAGCGCTATTTCGAGGGGCTGCATCACAGCGATACCGCCTTGCTGAGGCAAGTGTTCCATCCCTCGGCCTTGTACGCCTGCGCCACCGGCGGCAGCTTGCAGACGCTGGACATGGCGAGCTACTTCCCGCTGGTCGACCGACGGCCTTCGCCCGCGAGCCGGGGCGAGGCGCGGCTGGACCGCATCCTGTCGATCGAGTTCGCCGGGCCGGTCACGGCCCTGGCCCGGGTCGAATGTGCCATCGCGCCCCGGCACTTCACCGACCTGCTCACCCTGGTGCGGGTCGACGATCGATGGTGGATCATCTCCAAGGTCTTCCACTACGAACTGGAGCCGGCCCAGCTCGTGGACGAGGCCGGCTCGACCGGGCGCTGAACCGCCCGGCCAGGCCTGGCCCTCAGCTCTTGGGCAACTCGACGGCGGGCGCCGAGTCGTCCGATTTCACCAGCAGCACCTTCACGTCGTTGGGCGCGACGCTGCCGGGCAGCACGGTCAGCAGCCAGTCCTCGTTGTCGGCCACCGTCACCGGCGAGGTGAAGACCGGGGTCTTCGAGCCCTGCACGGTGACGCTCAGGGTGTAGGCGCGGCCGCCGCCGCTGAAGTCGACCGAGTTGGACCCCGAGGCCGGCACCGCCGCCTTGTAGCCCACCGCCGCGAAGTCGGGATTCGAGCCGGCCACGGTGCCTCCGGCCGGGGTCAGGTAGACATCGATGGCCGGCGCGTTGGCGGCCGCGTTGAGCACCCGCACGCGTGCATTCTTGGCCGTCAGGTCCTTGTCGTAGGGGTCGAGGATGGTCACCAGCTCGGCACCGCTGCCGGCGTCGGGCACGGCCACCAGCGTGTACTTGTTGCCCCGCGTGGCATCGAAGGTGGCACTGCCCACGGGCACGGCCGGGTTGGTCGCGGTGCGCACCTCCCAGGTCGCGGTGCCGGTCGGCACATCGAAATACCTGGAGGCCGCCTTGTAGGGGATGTCGGTCACGTCGCCGGCCTGGGGCCCGTTGTTCCGGAACAGCGACACATTGGGCGCGAGCGGCACGGCATGCACCAGACGGACCTTCGGGTCGGCGATGTCGAGCCGGTCGTCGACGCTGTCGTCGCCGCCGCCGCAGGCAGCGACCAGCAAGGCGGGGGCCAGGGCGAACAGTAGCTTGAAAGGTGTTTTCATGGGGGTGTCTCGTGTAGGGTGTGCGGATCCACCCGGGCGGCGCTGGCCTGGGGGCGCAGTCGGGCCGGCAGGTGGTTGGAGTCGAACTCTAGGTGCCGCCCGGAGGGCTGCTTGTCGGCCGAGCCTGGCAAGATGTGTGGGCCGCGACCGAGTGTGGTGTCGGAAAAACCCGACAGCCGGGCATGCTGGCGAGGCCACAATGGGGCCGATCCGGTCTCGTTCGCTGCCAGCCATGGGCACCGTCCACCATCTCGACGATTCCCGCTTGCAACGGGTGCCGTGACCGCTCGAGGCGCTGAGCCTGCCCTGTGATCTTCGGCATGACGAGCGCGACTTGTCGGGCACCCTGCGGAGTGGTCATGGAGCACCTTGACAACTACCTTGCCCGGATGCGGATGTCGGAGTGCTTTGAAGGAGGCCTGCAGCCGGAGCAATTCATCGTTTCAGAGCTTTGCAGGCAGCTCATCGACATCAAACGGGCACGACGGCATGGTCCGACTCGACTGCTCGAAAATTCGCTTCGGCTCCCAGCTCGACGAGAAGCACCTGTTCCTTTGGGCCAGTGAAATCGCAGGCTTTCTGCGCTGGGAGCAGGACACGCTCGTCATGCACTCAAGGCATATCTCGGAGGCCGCTCTGCGCGACTTGCTGGCGCTCTTCTGGCGCTACCAGATTCCCATGGAGCAGTTGGCCCAGTTCGAGAACGAGCAAAACAGCTCGTGGTTCCGGGCCTCCCACATGTACTGGTACAGCCGTGTTTTCGGAACGCGAGACTGAGCGGGCTGCCCAAAACAAGACGAGGCCGGAACAGGCCCGTTTCGAGGGCAGCCGGGCTTCGGGTCAGGCGCTCAGGTCCGCCAGACCCGGGGCGGGGTGGCCGGCAGCTGCCAGGCCAGCGGCCGCCAGCGTTGCCACACCGCCGTCAGCAGGGCCATGGCCGGCTCCACACGCGGGGCGAGCACCCGCAGCAGCACCAGCCGTTCGTGGGGGGAGGTGGCGCCGGCCGTGGCGGCCAGGGGATGGTCCGCGATCGTCTCGCGCGCCGTGCCGAGCAGCTGGTCGCGGCGCGCAGGCGCCAGGCCGGAGCCGGTGGTGAACCACAGGGTGGCCATCACCTTGTGCCCGGCCCACCCCAGAGGCGATTCGAGCAGCCGGGTATCGCTGCCATCGATGCTGCCGCGCTCCAGCCAGACGCCGGGCAGCTCGATCTGCTGGGTGAAACGGCCCTGGTCGAAGGGTTCGTGGCTGGCGGGCAGGCCGAGGGCGAGCAGATCCCAGCCGATCATCTCGGCGCCCGGCTCCAGCTCGAAGCGCATGCGGTTCTCGGCCAGCGCCCGGCGATAGCACAGGGTTTCCAGCGGCAGCCATTCGAGGCGGGCGCCCGCCTCGACCCGGGCGGTGAGCGCCTGCAGGGCCGAGGCCCCGGTGCTGCGGTAGAACCGGGTGGCCCCCGGGGTGGTGATCAGGGCATGGGTGCTGGGGGCGAGCCGGGCCTCGATGAAAAGCTGGTCGCCCCCGGCGATGCCGGCGGGGGGATGCACCAGCACGTTGTGGCAGATGCCCGAGCCCTCGGGATAAAGGCTCTGCAGGATGCGCAGCGGACCGCTGTGACGGTCGTGCAGCAGGGTGCGCTCGCCATCGCGGCGGTATCGGAGGCTGAGATGACCGTGCCAGCTCATGGGGCAGGGGGAGGTGATGAAGGCATGTCGGGTGCGGACGCGATGGCGGGGCGGGGGCTGATGGGTGATGGATGCGTGGAGGGGTGAACGGGCTGCGTGAACGGACCGGGCCTGAAGGATCAGTGGTTCCGGAGGGGCAAGAGAGGGGCAGGAGGAGCAAGGCATGCCGACAGCGGCCGCGGCAAAGATAGCCGGTGGCGCGGCGGGCGGGGCACCGGCGGGCACGGCGAACGGAGCGCCGCTGCGTTCGCCGGTGAGGCCGCTCGCTGCCTGCACTTCATCGCGGCGACGCGGACTCGGGCTGGGTCGGCCGCAACAACACCAGCAGTGCGCCGTTGCCGCCATCGGAGGCCCGTGCCTGCACGAAGGCGATGACCTCCTGCTTTTGCACCAGCCAGCTGCGCACCTTGCCCTTGAGCACCGGCTCGCGCCCGGGCGAGCCGTTGCCCTTGCCGTGCACCACCCGCACGCAACGCTGCCCGCGGCGCACGGCCTCGCGCAGGAAGGCGGCCAGCCCCTCGCGGGCCTCGTCGCGGCGCAGCCCGTGCAGGTCGATCTCGCCCTGGATGGACCAGCCGCCGCGGCGCAGCTTGCGGACCACGTCGGGCCCGATGTCGCTGCGGCGGTAGGAGAGGGTCTCGTCGGTCTCGAGCAGGGAGTCGACGTCGAACTCGTCGGAGATGGTCGAGCGCAGCGCCGCCTGTTCGTCCTGCTCGCGTTGCCGCGGCTCGGGCTGGGGCGGGCGCGGCGCCAGCGCGGCCCGGCCGCTGGCCGGCAGGGCATGCACACGGCCGACGCTGTGCGAGAACAGTTGGTGCTCACGCCGAAGCCGGGCGGCTTCCTCTCGGGCTCGGGCCTCGCGCTCGGCGGCCTCTAGCTCGGCCTTCTTCAGGGCCGCTTTCATTGCGCCCAGGTCTTGAAGACTTTGTGCTTTCATCGGGGGCTCCAGGGTGTCGGGCGGCCGCGTCCTGCGGCTGCATCGAATTGCGGGGTATGTGTTCTTTCGCAGGCTTGGCCTTGTGGTTCCTCGAGCTGTTGCCGCCTCGTGGCCGGTCCGCGGCCTCGCCGCCGCGCCCTTGTTTGCAGAAGGCTGCCGGACAAGGGCCCTCCTACGGTCATACCAGCCCCCGTTCGGCAAAGGACACCACCTCGGTGTCGCCCACCACCAGGTGGTCGAGCACACGCACGTCGACGAGGGCGAGGGCCGAGCGCAGTGTCTGGGTCAGGTACTCGTCGGCCCGCGACGGTTCGGCCACGCCTGAGGGGTGATTGTGGGCCAGCACGACGGCGGCCGCACGCAGTTCGAGCGAACGCTTGACGACTTCGCGCGGATAGACGCTGGTCTGGGTGAGGGTGCCGCGGAACATTTCCTCCATGCGCAGCAGGCGGTTCTGGGCGTCGAGGAACAGGACCGCGAACACCTCGTGGTGGCGCCTGCCGAGTTGCAGCCGCACATAGTCCTTCACCCGGGCCGGGGCGTCGAACAGCGGGCGCTGCACCAGGGGCTCGGCCAGGGAGCGGCGGGCCAGCTCGAGCACGGCGCTGAGCTCGGCCCGTTTCGCCGGCCCCAGGCCCTTGACCTCGAGCAGGGCGTCGGGCCGCGCCTGCAGCAGGCCCGACAGGCCGTGGAAGCTGGTGAGCAGCTGCTGCGACAGCTGCAGCACGGGCATGCCCTTGAAGCCGGTGCGCAGCAGCAGGGCGAGAAGCTCGGCGTCGGCGAGCGCGGCGGGGCCGCGGGCGAGGAGCTTTTCGCGCGGGCGGGCGTCGGGAGGCAGGTGGTGTAGCGGCATGGAGCGGCAGGGTCCGGGTGGGGCTATGCGTGGCATTTTTGCCTCGCGGGCGCGCCGGACCGCCTCGTGTCCGGGGGCCGTAACAGGCCATTTCCGCCATCTCGGGCCAAGGCAACTAAAATTGGGCCAGTCTATCGAACCGGGAAATTCATTGAACCACGTTCAACAGGGCTCGTTCCTGACCTTGCACTACCGTTTGTCCGGGCCTGACGGCGCGGACATCATCAATACCTTCGCCGACAAGCCGGCCACGCTCTCGCTCGGCACCGGCGAGCTGGCCCCGGCCATGGAGGCGCGCCTGCTCGGGCTGGCGGAGGGCACGCGCAGCACCTTCACGCTGGCGCCCGGCGAGGCCTTCGGCGAGCGCAATCCCGAGATGCTGCAGCGGGTCAAGCTCAGCCTGCTGCACGAACTCGGCGACCCCGATGCCAGCTACGGCCTGGGCGACGTGGTCCAGTTCCCCACGCCCGACGGGCAGGGCGCCTACGCGGGCGTGGTGCGCGAAGTCGGGGCCGACTGGCTGCTGTTCGATTTCAACCATCCGCTGGCCGGCCAGCCGGTGACCTTCGAAGTCCACTTGATCGGGGTGCTGTGATGAGCGAGACCGCCCGCCTGGATGAAATACTGCTGGCCGAGCCGCGCGGTTTCTGTGCCGGCGTCGACCGTGCCATCGAGATCGTCGAGCGCGCCATCCGCAAGTTCGGCGCCCCCATCTACGTGCGCCACGAGATCGTGCACAACACCTACGTGGTGAACGACCTCAAGTCCAAGGGCGCGATCTTCATCGAGGACCTGGCCGACGTCCCCGCCGGCGCGACGCTGGTGTTCAGCGCCCACGGCGTGTCGCAGGCGGTGCGCCGGGAAGCCGCCGCGCGCGGCTTCAGCGTGTTCGACGCCACCTGCCCGCTGGTCACCAAGGTGCATGTCGAGGTGGCCAAGCTGCACAAGGAAGGCTACGACTTCATCATGATCGGCCACAAGGGCCATCCGGAGGTCGAGGGCACCATGGGGCAGCTCAGCGAGGGCATCTACCTGGTCGAGGACGTGGCCGATGTCGAGCGGGTGCAGTTGCGCCAGAGCGAGAAGCTCGCGGTCGTCACCCAGACCACGCTGTCGGTGGACGACGCGGCCGGGATCCTCGAGGCGGTGAAGCGGCGCTTCCCCAAGGTGCGCGAGCCGAAGCAGCAGGACATCTGCTACGCCACCCAGAACCGCCAGGACGCGGTGAAGGTGCTGGCGCCGCAGGTCGACGTGCTGATCGTCGTGGGCAGCCCGACCAGCTCGAACAGCAACCGGCTGCGCGAGCTCGGCGAGCGGCTGGGCGCCGATGCCTACATGGTCGACCAGCCCGAGGACCTGCAGCCCGCCTGGTTCGCCGGCAAGCGCCGGGTCGGCCTGACGGCCGGTGCCTCGGCGCCCGACATCCTGGTGCAGCGCGTGATCGAACGGCTGCGTGCGCTCGGCGCCATCACCGTGCGCAAGATGCCGGGTGTCGAGGAGACCATCCACTTCCCCTTGCCGATGGGCCTGGGCGACAAATCCATGGCCGAGATCGTCTCGCGCTGAACCTCCACGCTCTCATTTCCCCGCGAGAAAAGCCCATGCTCGACATCAACCTGCTGCGCAAAGACCTCGACAGTGTCATCAAGCTGCTGGAGCGGCGCAAGTCGCCCCAGCCCTATCTCGACGTCGAGCGCTTCCAGTCGCTGGAGACCGAACGCAAGGCCATCCAGATGCGCACCGAAGAACTGCAGGCCAAGCGCAACAGCCTGTCCAAGCAGATCGGCATGCTCAAGGCCAAGGGCGAGGACACCGCGCCGGTGATGGCCGAGGTGGGCGGCCTGGGCGAGCAGCTCAAGGTCTCGGCCGACCGGCTGGAGGTGATCCAGTTCGAGCTGTCCAACCTGCTGATGAACGTGCCCAACCTGCCGCAGGACGGCGTGCCGGTGGGCGCCGACGAAAGCGGCAATGTCGAGATGCGCCGCTGGGGCAGCCCCCGAGCCTTCACGTTCGAGCCCAAGGACCACGTCGACCTCGGTGCCCCGCTGGGCCTGGACTTCGACACCGGTGCCAGGCTCTCCGGCTCGCGCTTCAGCTTCCTGCGCGGCCCGGTCGCCCGCCTGCACCGCGCGCTCGCCCAGTTCATGCTCGACATGCAGACGCAGGAGCATGGCTACACCGAGTGCTACACGCCCTACATCGTCAACCGCGAGGTGCTGGAAGGCACCGGCCAGCTGCCCAAGTTCAAGGAGGACATGTTCTGGGTCAGCCGGGGGGGCGACGAAAGCCAGCCCGAGCAGTACCTGATCTCGACCTCCGAGATCTCGCTCACCAACAGCGTGCGCGAGACGGTGCTGGCCGCCGACAGCCTGCCGATCAAGCTCACCGCCCACAGCCCGTGCTTCCGCTCCGAGGCCGGCAGTGCGGGGCGCGACACCCGCGGCATGATCCGCCAGCACCAGTTCGACAAGGTCGAGATGGTGCAGATCG
>CBIHOH010000109.1:0-12098 GCA_966211755.1 uncultured Rhizobacter sp.
CACCTTCACGCCCGGCGCCATGCTGGCCTGGCTGCGGTAGATGCCGGGCACGCCGAGTTCGTTCAGCCAGCCGCCCCAGCTGCTGTTGGCCAGGATCATCGCCTCGGCCACGATCAGGTCGAGCGGGGAGCCGCGGCTGCGGGTGCTGATGAGCACCCTCTCATGGCCCTGCGGTTCCGCGCCGTCGTTGCCTTCGAGGCGGAAGTTGTAGTCCGGCCGGTTGAAGTTCTCGGGTTTGCCCCGGACCAGCTCGCGCCCGGCCTTCAGGTGGCGCGCCAGCCGGTAGGCGAAGGCGAGCTCGGGCGCGAAGGCGTAGTCGGCCGGGTCGGCCCCGGTGAGCGAACCCTCGGTGACGATGTGCTCGAGCTGGTCGTGGCGCAGGTTGGCCGCGATCGGCACCCGTTCGAGGCGGGTCTCGGTCGAGCGGACGGCGAGCGTGGCCTCGTCGAAGCTGACATACAGCGACACCGCCGGGCAGTCGCGCCCCTCGAGCAGGGTGTAGGCCTGCACCACCTCGTCGGGCAGCATGGTCAGCTTGTAGCCCGGCATGTAGACGGTGGACAGCCGCTCCCGGGCGACCTTGTCCAGCGGCGTGTCGGGCGCCATGGCCAGGCCGGGCGCGGCGATGTGCACGCCGAAGCGCACCGTGCCGCTGCCCAGGCCCTGCACCGACAGGGCGTCGTCGATCTCGGTCGTGGCCGAGTCGTCGATCGAGAAGGCCTGCACGCCGGCCAGCGGCAGCTCGTCCTTGACGGCCGGAGCCTGCAGTGCCGGGAAACCGGTGCCGCGGGGGAAGTTCTCGAACAGGAAACGCCGCCAGTGGAACTGGTAGGGCGAGTCGATGGCGCCGGCCGCGGTCAGCAGGTCGAGCGGGGCCTTCTGGGCGCGCCGCGAGGCTTCGACCACCGCCTTGTATTCGGCGGCGTTCTTGTCGGGCTTGAAGAGGATCTTGTAGAGCTGCTCGCGCACCGGGGCGGGGCAGGTGCCGCCGATGAGTTCGTCGGCCCAGGCGTCGATCTGCAGCGCCAGCTGCTTCTTGCGCTCGATGCCGAGCAGGGCCGCCTTGACGATCTCCTCGGGCGCCTTCTTGAACAGGCCCTTGCCGGCGCGGCGGAAGTAGTGCGGCGCCTCGAACAGCCGGAACAGCGCGGCGGCCTGGTGCGTCGGGCCGGCCTTGGCGTCGAAGTAGTCGCGCGCCAGGTCGGCGAAACCGAACTCGGTCTCGGGCGCGAACTCCCAGGCGAGATCGAGGTCGATCTCGCGCGCGAGGCGCTGCCCCTCGGCCAGCAGCTCGGCCGGCAGGGGTTTGTCGAACTTGAGCAGCACATTGGCCGCCTTGACTTTCACGCGCTTGCCGGAGTCGAGTTCCACCTGGGCGGAACTGTCGGCTTCTGACATCACGCGGCCGGCGAGGAATTTTCCGGCTTCATCGAACAGTGCATACATAGGAGGGCGATTGTCGCTTGAACGGCCACCGCTTCACGGCGGTGGCGCAAGATCCAGGAAGTGGAGCAGGTGAGGGAGGTGCGTGTCGAAGTCGCTGAGGGCATGGTCGCTGCCCTCGACGATGCGCAGGTGGGCCCCCCGGTAGCGCTCGCTCATTTCGCGCCAGTCGAGCACTTCGTCGCCGGTGGCGATGATGGCGAAGTAGCGCGAAGGCCGCCTCAGCTCGGCGGGCGTCATGGCTTCGAGCTCGTCCACATAGCAGGGCTGGAAGAAAAAGCGGTCGTCGTTGTGCCAGCAGGTGGTCTCGCCGATGTAGCGAGCCAGCGAGCGGGCCGGCGAGACGGCGGGGTTGATCAGCACCGCCGGGCAGTCCAGCTCCTCGGCCAGCACGGTGGCGTAGAAGCCCCCGAGGGAGCTGCCGACGATGGCCATGCGCTGCGTCGGCCAGCCGGCCACGCCCGCCAGCAGCTGGTCCATGGCTTCCTTGGGCGAGGGCGGCAGCTGCGGACACCACCAGGTGACACGCGGGGCATGGGTTTTCACCCACGCGGCGATCCGCCTGGCCTTGGTCGACTGGGGCGAGGAGCGGAAACCGTGCAGGTAGAGCAAATGGGTGGTCATGCCGGGGAACGGGGCGGCCGCAAATCCGCCGCGGGAACGAAACGACACAGTCTAGGCTGAACTTGGCATGAAGAGCCGCCTCTACCACGGCGCCGGGTGCGAAAATCGCCATCGCCCCTTGCGGCCTGCGCGCGCGAAATGCCCGCCTCCTGATCTGGATCCTGCCGTGGAACAAGTTGCTGTGCCCGTTGTGTTTTCCCGTTTGACCTGGGCGCTGGCCGCCGCGTTGTGGCTGCCCGGATGTGCCTCGTTCGGCCCGCCGGGGCAGGCCCCCGACGCGGGGGCGGCCGCCCCCGCAGCCGCTCCTCCCGTGGCGGAGCGGTTCGCCGTGCCGGGGGCTCCGGGCGGGGCCGCGCCGGCGGCGTCCGGCGCCTCGGCGGCCCCAGCAGTCCCGGCGGCGCCCGCACCGAGCCGCTCCGATGCTTCGGTCGGCCGGCCCTTCGACGACGTGGTCAAGGGCGCGGTCCGCCAGGGCGGTTTCCTGCCCTTGTGGCGCAAGGACGAAAAACTGTGGCTCGAGATTCCGGTCGGCGTCCTCGACCAGCCCTTCCTCTTCTCGGCGAACATTTCCAGCTCGGTGGGCGAACGCGGCCTGTATGCGAGCCAGATGGGGCCTTCGTGGCTGGCCAGCTTCCGCAAGATCGGCAGCAACCAGATCCAGCTGGTGGCGCTCAACACCGACTACGTGGCCGGCAGCGTGTCGATGAAGTCGGCGCTCGAGCAGGGCTTCTCGCAAAGCCTGCTGGCCTCGGCCGTGATCGCCAGTGCCCCGCATCCCGAGCGCAAGTCGGTGCTGATCGACGCCGGTTTCCTGTTGTCGGACATTCCCGGCTACGCCACCCGGATCGAGGCCGCCTACCGCTTGCCGTTTTCGCTCGACCGCGGCAATTCCTATTTCGAGAAGACCCGGGCCACCGAGGGGATGAGCAGCGTCGGCACCCGCCTGCACTACGCGATGGCGCGTTTGCCGGCGCCCCCGCTGGTGCCGGCGCCGGTGTCGGTGCCGCAGCCCTCGACCCTGCCCGACCCGCGCAGCCTGTTCGTCGGCTACGTGTACAACTTCACCCAACTGCCCGCGGTGCCGATGGCGCCGCGCCGCGCCGACCCGCGCCTGGGGCATTTCTCGGAAGTCGTGACCGACCTCGGCAGCGACCTGAAGTACAACCCGCGCCAGCACCACATCACCCGCTGGCGCCTCGAGAAGGCCGACCCCCGGGCCGAGCTGTCCGAGCCCAAGGAACCCATCGTCTACTGGATCGACAAGAACGTGCCGGTGGCCTACCGGCGTTCGGTCGAGGCCGGCATCCTCGAGTGGAACAAGGCCTTCGAGCGGATCGGTTTCAAGAACGCCATCGTGGTCAGGCAGCAGGCCGACGACGCCGACTGGGACAACCTGGATGCCCGCCATGCCTCGGTACGCTGGTTCGTCGGTGCCGACGTCGGTTTCGCGCGCGGCCCGCACCATGCCGACCCGCGCACCGGCGAGATCATCGACGCCGACATCGCGATGAGCGACGTCTTCGGGCGCAGCGCGCGGCGCTTTTTCGTCGAAGACGCGCCGCATGGCGCCAGCCTCGCCGCGGAGCCGCCCGGGGGCCATGCCGAGGCCGGCCACGGCGGGCACTCCGCCGCCTTCTGCAACTACGCCAAGGCCAGCCAGTCGGAGCTGAATTTCGCGCTCGACCTGCTCGAGGCGCGCGACGAGCTGGCGCCCGACAGTCCCGAGGTCGAGGCGCTGGTGCAGGCGGTCATCAAGGACACCATCACCCACGAGGTCGGCCACACGCTCGGCCTGAAGCACAATTTCAAGGCGTCCACGGTGGTCAGCGCCCGGCAGCTGCAGGACCGCGAGTTCACCGAGAAGAACGGCATCTCGGGTTCGGTGATGGACTACAACGCCTTCAACCTGCCGCTGGCCGGCGAAAAGGGCGGCAGCCTCAGCAACACCGGCATCGGCCCCTACGACTACTGGGCCATCGAGTACGCCTACAAGCCGCTCGACCCGGCCACCGAGGCGGCCGAACTCGCGCGCATCGCGTCGCGCAGCACCGAGCCGCTGCTGGCCTATTCCGACGATCCCGAGGCCGGCGGCGTGCGCGGCAACGACGGCATCGACCCGCTGGTCAACCTGTTCGACCTGGGCGACGACCCGCTGGCCTACTACCGGCGGCGCCTGCAGCTCTCGCGCGAGCTGTGGCAGCGGGTGCAGGAGCGCACCCCGCGCGAGGGCGAGGACGCCACCCGCCAGCGCCGTGTGCTGATGAGCGGTTTCAACCAGTTGCTGCGCGCCTCCGAGCTGGTGGGCAAGTACGTCGGCGGCATGTACACCGTGCGCGACCTGCCGGGCACGACGCGGCGCGCCGCCTACACCCCGGTGGAGCCGGCGCGCCAGCGCGAGGCCTTGCGCTTTCTCGCCGACGGCATCTTCAGCGTCGACAGCTTCCACTTCAAGCCGAGGTTCCTGTCCGGGCTGTCGCCCGACTACGGCGAGTTCGACCGGGGCGGCCCGGTGAGCATCCCGAACGCGGTGCTGTCGCTGCAGGTGGTGGCGCTCGACCGGCTGATGAGCCCGGGTACCGCGTCCAGGCTGCTCGACCTGCCCTTGTATGTCGAAGGACGGCCGCCCAAGGGCGGGCTGATCTCGCTCAGCGAGGTGTACGCCACCTTGCAGGCCTCGATCTGGAGCGAGCTCAGGAGCGGGCGGGACATCGACCGCCTGCGCCGCAACCTGCAGCGCGAACACCTGCGGCGCATCCAGGGCCTGCTGCTGCGCGGCAGCGGCAGCCTGCCGCCCGACGCCCTCAGCCTGTTGCGCCTGCACGCGACCGGGCTGCAGGCGGAGCTGCGCCGCGCCGCCGGCCAGCGGCGTCTGACGATCGAGACCCGTGCCCACTTGCAGGACAGCCTGTCCCAGCTCACCGAGGCGCTCAGGGCCTCGATGCTGCGGAGTTAGCCGCGGCGGAGGTGCGCGGCCGGCGCAGCGCCGGCCCGGCTCACAGGCTCTTCAGCAGCTTGTCGTGGATGCCGCCGAAGCCACCGTTGCTCATGCACAGCACATGGTCGCCCGGGCGCGCCGCCTGGCGCACGGCGTCGACCAGGGCGTCGATGCCGTCGGCCACGACCGCCTTGTCGCCCAGGGGCGCGAGCGCCTCGGCGGCGTCCCAGCCCAGGTTGCCCTGGTGGCAGAACGACAGGTCGGCCTCCTCCAGCGACCAGGGCAGCTGCGCTTTCATCGAGCCCAGTTTCATGGTGTTGGAGCGCGGTTCGAAGACCGCCAGGATGCGCGCGCTGCCGACCTTGCGGCGCAGCCCGTTGACGGTGGTGTGGATGGCGGTCGGGTGGTGGGCGAAATCGTCGTAGACCTTGATGCCCCCGGCCTCGCCGCGCAACTCCATGCGGCGGCGCACGTTCTGGAAGCTGCCCAGCGCCTGGGCGGCGATTTCCGGTTGCACGCCCACGTGCTCGGCGGCGGCCACCGCCGCCAGCGCATTGAGCTGGTTGTGTTCGCCCAGCAGCGCCCAGTCGACGCGGGCGATCTTCATGCCGCCGCGCAGGATGTCGAAGGCGTGCGGCTCGCCGCGGGCGCGCAGGGCGCCGGGGGTTTCCTTGCGGGCGCCGAACCTCACCACGTCGCTCCAGCAGCCGCGCTCGAGCACCCGTTGCAGGGACTCCTCGCGGGCATTGACCACCAGGCGCCCGCTGCCCGGCACGGTGCGCACCAGGTGGTGGAACTGGGTCTCGATGGCGGCCAGGTCGGCGAAGATGTCGGCATGGTCGTATTCGAGGTTGTTCAAGACGGCGGTGCGCGGCCGGTAGTGGACGAACTTGCTGCGCTTGTCGAAGAAGGCCGTGTCGTATTCGTCGGCTTCGATGACGAACGGGCTGCCCTTCTGGCCCAGCCGGGCCGACACGCCGAAGTTCTGCGGCACGCCGCCGACCAGGAAACCCGGTTGCAGCCCGGCCTGGTCGAGCACCCAGGCGAGCATGGAGGTGGTGCTGGTCTTGCCATGGGTGCCGGCCACGGCCAGCACGTGCCGGCCCTGCAGCACGTTGTCGGCCAGCCACTGCGGGCCGCTGGTGTAGGGCAGGCCGGCGTCGAGGATGGCCTCCATCAGCGCGTTGCCGCGCGAGACCACGTTGCCGACGACGAACAGGTCGGGTGCCAGGCTGAGCTGGTCGGCGCCGAAGCCTTCGATCAGCTCGATGCCGAGCGCGCGCAGCTGGTCGCTCATGGGGGGATAGACGCCGGCGTCGCAGCCGGTGACCTGGTGGCCGGCCTCGCGTGCGAGGGCCGCCAGGCCCCCCATGAAAGTGCCGCAGATGCCGAGGATGTGAATGTGCATGGGAGGAGGGTCAGGTCGCCGCGTGGCGGCGAGGGTCGTTCAGCGAGTCGTTCAGCGAAGTGCCAGGCGGGCGGCTTCCACGGTCTCGGCGATGTCCTGCGCGCTGTGGGCCGCGCTCACGAAACCCGCTTCGTACAGGGCCGGCGCCAGGTACACGCCCTGGTCGAGCAGGCGATGGAAGAATTGGTTGAAACGCTTCTGGTCGGTGGCCATCACCGTGGCGTAGTTCTGCGGCAGCGCCGCGCTGAAGAAGAAACCGAACATGCCGCCTTCGCAGTCGACTGCCATCGGCACGCCGGCGTCGCGCGCGGCTTGCTGCAGGCCGTCGACCAGGCTGCGTGTGCGCTGGGAGAGGCTCTCGAAGAAAGCGGGGCGCTGGATCTCGCGCAGGGTCGCCAGGCCGCAGGCGGTGGCGACCGGGTTGCCCGACAGCGTGCCGGCCTGGTAGACCGCCCCGAGGGGCGCGAGCTGTTCCATGACCGCGCGCCGGGCGCCGAAGGCCGCCAGGGGCATGCCCCCGCCTATCACCTTGCCGAACACGCTGATGTCGGGCTCGAAGCCCGGGATGTCCCGGGCGTAGAGGCTTTGCGCGCCGCCGAGGGCGACGCGGAAACCGGTCATGACCTCGTCGAACAGCAGCAGGGCGCCGTGTTGCGTGCAGAGTTCGCGCAGCCGCCGCATGAAGGGCAGGCTGGCGCGCACGAAGTTCATGTTGCCGGCGATCGGCTCGATCATGGCGCAGGCCAGCTCGCGCCCGTGCAGGCTGAACGCCTCCTCGAGCTGGTCCAGGTTGTTGTATTCGAGCACCAGGGTGTGCTGCACCACCTCGGGCGGCACGCCGGCGCTGGTCGGGTTGCCGAAGGTGGCCAGGCCGGAGCCGGCCTTCACCAGCAGGGCGTCGGCGTGGCCGTGATAGCAGCCCTCGAACTTCAGGATCTTGGCCCGGCCGGTGGCGCCGCGCGCCAGGCGGATGGCGCTCATCGCCGCCTCGGTGCCCGAGCTGACGAGGCGCACCTGGTCCATGCTGGGCACCAGCTTGAGGATTTCCTCGGCGAGCTCGATCTCGCGCTCGGTGGGCGCGCCGAAGGAGAAGCCGTCGAGCGCGGCGCGCTGCACGGCCTCGAGCACTGCCGGGTGGCCGTGGCCGAGGATCATCGGGCCCCAGGAGCCGATGTAGTCGATGTAGCGCTTGCCGTCGGCATCGACCAGGTAGGCGCCCTCGGCGCGCGTGATGAAACGCGGCGTGCCGCCGACCGCCCGGAAGGCGCGCACCGGCGAGTTCACGCCCCCGGGGATGACCCGGCGGGCGCGCTCGAACAAGGTGTCGTTGCGCGAGCTCTCAGTGGACATGGCGTGGGTCCTTCGGGGCGATGTCGTCGCTGTTCACCTCGGCGTCGGGTTCTTCGCCCTCCTCGCCGGGCGGCAGGGCCCAGAAGAAGCGGTCGGGGACCACGTTGCCCATGCCGGGGCGGAAGCCCCCGTCGAGCGCCTGGTCGAGGAAGGCGAGCGATTCGCCCACTGCGGTGTGCAGCTCCGCGCCGGCGGCCAGCAGGGCGGCCAGCGAAGCGGCCAGGGTGTCGCCCGCGCCTACGAAACTGACCTCGAAGCGCTCGAATTTCTCGCCGGTGATGGCGCCCTGGGGCGAGGCCAGCACGTTGTCCATGAACTGGTCGGGCAGGGGCACGCTGGTGACCAGCACGAAACGCGTGCCGTGCTCGGCCGCCGCCACGGCGAGTTCGCGCGGCGAGGCCGGGCGCTCGTTGGTCCAGTCGGGCAGCAGGAAGTTGGTGAGCGTCTGGTGGTTGCCCACCAGCACCTCGGTCTGCGGCAGCACCAGCTCGCGGAAGGCGTCCAGGTAGGCCTGCTGGTCGTCCTCCTCCAGCCAGGACAGGTTGGGCATGTAGGCGACCAGGGGCACGTCCGGATAGTCGGACAGCACCTCGGCGACGGCGCTCACGCCTTCGGCCGAGCCGAGGAAACCGACCTTCCAGGCCGAGATGGTGACGTCCTCGAGGATGCTGCGGGCCTGCTCGACGACCACGTCGGGGTCGATCGGGCTCTGGTCGAAGACCTCGGCGGTGTCGCGCAGGACGATGCAGGTCACCACAGGCAGCGCATGCGCGCCCATCGCGGCGATGGTGGACACGTCGCCCGCCAGCCCGCCGGCGCCGCTGGGGTCGCTGGCGTTGAAACTCATCACGCAGGCGGGGCCGGTCGGTTCTTGCGCCGGGTCGGTGGGGGAGTCTGTGGAAGAAGCGTCAACGGTCATGAGGGGCATCCGTCAGAAGGAGCGAAGGAGGGACCGGGTTCGCCGGAAAGTTCTAGGGAAATGTGAGGAAAGTGGCGTATGTATCTAAAAACTATCGCGTTTTTGGCATTTTGCGTCGCTACAATCTTTTCTCATTGTAGTGAAGCGAATAGACAACAACGTGAGTAAAGATGTGAGCAATGTGCGGACATGGATGTGCCTGATCTGCGGCTGGATCTACGACGAGGCCACGGGTGATCCTGACAATGGCATCGCCCCCGGTACGGCCTGGGGCGACGTTCCCATGAACTGGACCTGCCCGGAGTGTGGTGCGCGGAAAGAAGACTTCGAAATGGTGCAAATCTGAATCTTGCCCGGTCGTGCCGAAGGGTATAACCGACCCACCGTCGTTGAGGAGATTACCGTTGAGCAACGCTGCCATTGCAGGCATCAAGGTGCTGGTCATTGACGATAGCAACACGATCCGCCGCAGTGCCGATATCTTTCTGAAGCAGGGCGGGTACGAAGTGTTGCTGGCCGAGGACGGGTTCGACGCCCTGGCCAAGGTCAACGACCTGCACCCCGACCTGATCTTCTGCGACATTCTCATGCCGCGCCTCGATGGCTACCAGACCTGCGCCATCATCAAGCGCAATCCTCAATTCGCCGCCGTGCCGGTGATCATGCTGTCGTCCAAGGATGGCCTGTTCGACAAGGCGCGCGGCCGCATGGTGGGGGCCGAGGCCTACCTGACCAAACCCTTCACCAAGGACCAACTGCTCCAGACCGTGGAGCAGTACGGCCGCGTGAAGGAATGAACCGAACCCGGATGCCAGCCAAGGGGGTTGGTGTCCGTATGACAGGTGGCCGGAGTCCGGGCCGCCTTGATGGAGAAAACGATGACGATCAAAAAGATCTTGCTGGTTGACGATTCGAAGACCGAGCTGCACTTCCTGTCCGACCTGCTGACCAAGCGCGGGTTCAGCGTGCGCACGGCCGAAGACGGCGAAGACGCGATGCGTCGCCTCGGCGAGGACAAACCCGATCTCATCCTGATGGACGTGGTCATGCCGGGCCAGAACGGCTTCCAGCTGACCCGCGCCATCACCCGCGACCCGCGTTTCGCGGATGTGCCGGTGATCATGTGCACCAGCAAGAACCAGGAGACCGACCGCGTCTGGGGTATGCGCCAGGGCGCGCGCGACTATATCGTCAAGCCGGTCGATCCCGACGAGCTGATGGCCAAGATCCGGGCCTTCGATTGACCGATCGGCCGAGCGGTCCCCGTCACGTTGTGTCCCGATGAGTCCACAGCGAATGCACTTCCCCTCGTTCCCCGGGCAGGTTTGAATGGCCAATAAGGAAGCATTGCGCGAGTTGCAGACCCGCCTGGCTGAAAAGCTGCGGGCGGCACGTTCGCAAGAGCGCGGCAAATCGTGGCTCGCAGTCGAGAGCGGAGGCCACGGCTTCCTGTTCCCCCTGCAGGAGGCGGGAGAAATCTTCCCCTTCGGCCAGACCATCAACGTTCCCTACACCAGCCGCTGGTTCCTCGGCGTGGCCAACCTGCGGGGGCGGCTGCACGGCGTGGTCGACCTGGCCGGTTTCCTCGGCATCCGGGCCCCCGGTGCCGTGCCCGGCGCCGAGCAGGGGCGCGACCAGTCCTGGTTCGTGGCCTTCAATTCGAACCTCCACATCAACTCGGCCGTGCTGGTGGACCGGCTCTCCGGGTTGCGGAGTATTGAACAGCTCACGCTGCAGCCCGACGATGGGCAGGTCAGGCCGGCGTTCGTGGGAGGTCACTATCGCGACGAAGCCAACCGGCTCTGGCGCGAGCTGAACCTGGCCGCGCTGGCCAACGAAGCGGCATTTCTGAAAATCGCGGGCTGACGCGCCGACACGGCGCGAGAGCCTTGACAGTGGTATCGAGACACGACGGAACGAGGCACACATGAGCTTCCTGGACAAAATCAAAGGCAAGGGCAAGGCGCGCGACGGTCAGTCGCCAGACGGAGGCGGCGCTCTCCTGCCGCTCAACGACGTGATCTCACTCGACGTACCCATGCACGACGAAACCACTCCCGTCCACGCCGATACCCGGCATCCCGAGCAGACGGCGCACATGGATTCCTCCATCATCACCGAGGCCGCGCCTTCGGAGATCGCCGATTTCTCCGACACCCGCATGCCGCCGGCCGAGCTGGCCGCGCTCGGTGCCGGCACGGGCCTGCCGCTGATCGGCCACCAGCCGCTCGGCATGCAGCAGCGCATCCTGGCGGCGATGGTGACGGCCGGCCTGCTCGGGCTGGCCGGCATGTCCTTCTACTCGATCAACGCCGCCACCAAGGGCGCGGCCCAGGTGGGTGCCTCGGGCCAGGCCCTGATGCAGTCGCAACGGCTGGCGAAGTCGGTGTCCCAGGCCCTGATCGGCAGCGCATCGGCCTTCCCCGAGGTGAAGGAAAGCACCGAGGTGCTGGCGCGCAACGTGCGAGGGCTGTCCACCGGCGAAGGCGACGTCGAGATCGCCCCCAAGGCCGTGCAGCCCGACGTCACCGCCATGTTGCCGCTGGTCGACAGTGCCGAAAAGAACGCCAAGACGGTGCTGGGCCAGCAACAGATCCTGACCCAGGTCGGGCAGGCGCTGCGCGCCATCAACCGCCAGTCGTCCGACCTGCTCGAGATCGCCGAGACCGTGTCGTCGCTCAAGCTCCAGCAGGAAGCCTCGGCGGCCGAGATCTCCGCCGTCGGCCAGCTGGTGATGCTGACGCAGCGCATCGGCAAGAGCGCCAACGAATTCCTGACCATGGAGGGCGTGAGCCCCGAGGCGGTGTTCCTGCTCGGCAAGGACTTGAATTCCTTCAAGGAAATCGCCGACGGCCTGTTGTCGGGCAATGCCGAACTCCGCCTGCCCGGCACCAAGGAGCCGCAGACCAAGGAGCGCCTGACCGCGCTGCTGCAGCTGTACGAGGAAACGCGGGTGCAGGCCGGCTCCATCCTGGGCAACCTGCAGGGCCTGGTCTCGGCACGTGAAGCGCAGGCCTCGATCATCAAGGACAGCGAATCGCTGCGCAAGGGCCTGGAGACGGTGCAGGAAGGCCTGGAACGCGAAACCGGCTTCAACACCACCAGCCTGGTGTCGCTGCTCTTGTCCGCCCTGGTGCTGGCCGCCGGCGGCGCGGGTTTCCTGCAGCTGTTCGTGCGCGGACAGGCCCAGCGCGCGGCCCTCGCCGAGAACCAGCGCCTGGAAGCCGAGCGCCAGGAGCAGGAGGCCAAACGGGTCAACGACGCCAACCAGGCCGCCATTCTGCGCTTGATGAACGAACTGCAGACGGTGGCCGAGGGCGACCTGACGCAGCAGGCGACGGTGACCGAGGACATCACCGGCGCCATCGCCGACTCGGTGAACTACACGGTGGAAGAGCTGCGCACCCTGGTGTCCCAGG
>CBIHOH010000110.1:0-11908 GCA_966211755.1 uncultured Rhizobacter sp.
ATCTCATCTACCCGCTGGCCTACCTGGATCGCCTGTACAAGCAGGAGCTGGCGGCCGGTCGGCTGGCCAACCCGGGCTGGTACGACACGCAGAGCCAGTGGGGCCCGCTCGCGGCCAAGCGCTATGACGAGATGCAGAACATGGCGCTGGGCGACACCCAGTCCTACGGGTTCTACGGTTACGAGATCCCCTACCCGAACGGCGGCTTCTTCAAGATCATGAAGGACACGCTGGGACGCTGAACCACCCCGCATCCGCCACCCCGACGCCGCGGCAAGCCCGCGGCGTTTTTCGTGCGTCCGGCCTGGATGCACTCTTACGGGCGGAAGTCCCGCTGTCCGTTGATCATGGCGAACCATGCGAAGCGCAACGGCACGAGGGCGACCGGGTGTGGGGAGGCGGTGCGCGGCCGTCTTGCGAGCCGATGGGCAAAAACCGTACTGGACGCTCCCGGCTTGTCACGGCAGCGGGCCGGCGCTGATGCGGCTGGTCGCACGCACGGGCTGCGGGCCCTCTCAGGTTGCGCGATTGAATTGCGGCGACACTTTCGGCAATCTGATGATGAAGGCCGTGCCTTGGCCCAATTCGCTGCGGACCTCGATCTTTCCGCCGAGCACGCCCGTGATGATGTTGTGGACGATGCTCAGGCCCAGCCCGGTACCGCCATGGCCCAGCCGGGTGGTGAAGAAGGGATCGAAAATGCTGTCCAGGTCATCCGGAGGGATCCCCCGGCCGTTGTCGCGGAACTCCAGCATCACGCCGTCGATGCCGTCGGCGCGGCTGGAGAGCTGGATCTCCCCGCGAGATTCCGGCGTGAAGGCGTGATCGAGGGCATTGGTGAACAGGTTCGTGATCACTTGTCCGATCGATCCGGGGTAGGCGTTCATCACCAGATCGGGCGCCAGATCCAGATGCAGCCGTAGCGGCCGGTGCCGGATCAGGTGTTCCAGCGTGGCGACGATTTCTTCGATGGTTTGTCGCAGATCGAATTCACGGCGCCGCTCCGCAGTTTGATCGACGGCCACTTGCTTGAAGTTCTGCACCAGGTTCGCTGCACGCGCGAGGTTGCGCTCCATCAACTCGCAGGCGTCGGTGCAATAGCGGTCATAGTCGTCGAACTCGCTTTGTCCGAGGGTTCGCGTGAGAGTCCGTGAGCGGACTTGCAGGGTGCGCTCGCGTAGCGAGCTCGCCACCATCCGGGCATTCCCGAGCGGCGTGCTCAGCTCGTGTGCGAGCCCGGCCACCAGCCTGCCGAGTGCCGCGAGCTTTTCGGAGTGCACCAGCTCTTTGCGCATCCGGGCGTTGCTGTCCAGCATTTGCTGCATCTCGGCATTGGCTTGCTCCAGCGCGAGGGTGCGCTCGAGCACGCGTTGTTCCAGCGATGCATTGAGCCGGCGGACCTTGCGCTCGCCCTCGAGCCGCGCTTCTTCACTGGCGCCGAGCTGGGTCAGCATGTGGTTGTAGGCGTCGGCCATGACACGCACCTCGCCCGTGCTGTGCACGGCGATCGGACGCGCGCTGCCTTGACCCAGGGCCACGAGATGCTCGGTCAGCACGTGTATCGGGCGCATCAGCCGGTGCACCGTGAGGCCCACGGCCAGCATGAGCAGCACGATGGCCACGATCGCGGTGCGGCCGAGGGCGTCGAGCGAACGCCAGAATGGTTCCTTGACCTCGGCCATGGGGTAGCTGGCTCCCAGTATCCAGTCCGCCAAAGGGAGTCGGACAAAGGTTGCCAGCATCGCCTGGCCGCTGGAGTTCACCGTCTCGGTCGTGCCCTCGAAGCGTTCGTCGATGGCCCGGTCGTAACCCTTGTTTTGCCTCGGATGGGCGGCGACCTGGAGCCAGCGCTTCGGATCCGGATGCATGAGCATGATGCGGTCGCCCGTGGTCATGAACAGGTACCCGCTCTTGCCGATGCGGTAGCGCTGCAGATCGCCCGCAAAATTCTTGCTCAGCAGGGCCAGGCTGCCTTGCAGCGCGCCGATGACCCTGCCCTTCGAATCGAGCAGCGGCGCGCTCATGGCGATGGCCGGTTCTTGAAGCGGCCGCCGGGAGGGGAATGGCGCGCTGATCCGGGCCTGACCGGTCTCGAGGGTGCCTTGCGCCAGTGCCTGCTCGCGGGGATCGATTGCCGCCGGTGGTGCGTTGCGCGAGTGCTGCAGCAGCACTCGCCCCTGCCGGTCGAAGACGGTCAGCCCCAGCTCGAAACTCTGGTTCAGGAAAACGCGCGATGCCAGGAACTCCCGGGTGGCTTCGGGTGAAGCCACCATGCCGGCGTCGATCAGTTTGGCGATGGCGGACAAGACCGAGTTCGCGCCGGCGAGCCTGCTGTTCAGATTGTCGGCCTGTGCCCGCAGCATGGCCAGCTGGTGCTGGCCGGCCAATTCGATGAAACGTTCCTCGAACAGGCGGATGACATGGATCGCCGCGGCGCCGAAGCTCAGCGCGAATACGGTGGCGACGAGCAGGGCGGCCCGTGCCCCCAGGGACGTCTGGTGCATGGCATTCACCACCGTGGAACGAAGCCCCATGTGCAACCACCCCGTCCGGTTCCGCCCGATCATGCCCTGCCGCATTCTTGTCGCGACCAGGCTCGCCGCGAGGGCTCCGTTCCTGGTCGGGAGGTCGGGCGACGACATGGCCCGGCCGAGCGAGGCGCTTCGCGGTGTGCGGGCTGTAACGCTACGCCAGCGTGATTTTTCAGCCAGTGTGCCTATGCTAACATCGACCGACGGCCCGTTTTGCTGTCTGATCCTATGCGTGATTTACAGCGGTCAGAGGAACCTGGTGCCGGTCTCCAGTGCGTCGAAGACGGTGCGGATGTGATTTCCACCGCGGAGCCCTGGCTGGTTCTGATCGTCGACGATGACGAAGACGTTCATCTCGCGACCGAGCTGGCGCTTCGAGGCGTCTTGATCGAAGGCCGCGGCCTTGCGTTCAGGCATTCATATTCCGCTGCCGACGCCGTGCAAACACTGGTCGCCGAGCTGGACATTTCCACCGTCATTCTCGACGTGGTCATGGAAACACCGGATGCCGGGTTGAGACTGGCCCACCAGATACGGCACGATCTTGGCCGGGAGGCCGTGCGCATCATCCTGCGCACCGGCCAACCGGGTTACGCCCCGGAGCGGCAGACGGTCCGTGATTTCGACATCAACGACTACTGCACCAAGTCCGAGCTGACCGGCGTGCGCTTGTTCACGATGCTGACTACCGCCATCCGGTCGTACCGGCAATTCATGGACATCATGCGCCAGCGCGACGAGCTGGCGCGCCTGAACGACACGCTGCAGCAACTGCGCGCGGCCGAGCAGGCCCAGGCCGAATTGAGGCTCTCCGCCGAGAGGGACTTGAGACTGGCGCATGAAACCTTGGAGCATTGTGTCGAGCAGCGGACCCGGAAGCTGTCGGAAGCCATCAGCGAGCTTGAATCGTTCAATCGCATGGTGTCGCACGATCTGCGGGGGCCTCTCGGGGGCTTGGCCGGGATGTCGGGGCTCATCCAGCTGCAGGTGGAACGCGGGGACCTGACCCAGGTCGGCCCGTGGCTGTCGATGATGCATACCCAGACACGGCTGCTCGCAGAGCTGGTCGATGATTTGTTGAATCTGTCCCGCGTGGCCGGCGGCGAACTCCGCTGTCTGCCATTGCCGCTCGAGGTGGCGGTGCGCGATGCCCTCCAGATGCTGGCCTTGAGCACGCCTGCCGAGGAACTGGCCAAGGTGACGGTGCGGGCGCTTCCGGAGTTGCCCGTGGACGCCGCGTTGATGAGGCAGGTATTCGTCAACCTGCTTGGCAATGCGATCAAGTTCACGCGAGGCGTCGCCGAACCCCGTATCGAGGTGTCGGCCGAACGTGGCGAGTTCGAGTGGTTGATCAAGGTGCATGACAACGGCCCGGGTTTTGATTTGGACAGTGCGGACAAGCTGTTCCGGCCGTTCCAACGCTTGCACGGCGCCCGGTTCGAAGGACACGGCATCGGCCTCACCATCGTCCGGCGAATCGTCGAGCGCCATGGCGGCCGCGTCTGGGCGGAGAGCCGGCCAGGGGGCGGAGCCACGTTCGCTTTCGGCCTTCCTGCCGGTCACTGAGTACGCACTGCCCGATGCCGCGGCCTGCCGCGAGCCCTTGCCGAGGTGTTTGCGCACAGGCCTGGCGCAGCCTCGGGCGACGCTGGCCGGCCATGGTCGGCCCGCTGCCTCCCGCGGCCTGATCGCCGCCCGGTACGCCCGCGCACCGCCATGGCGGTCGACGAGGGCGCGGGTGGCCGCGCAAGACCCCTCGGTTTGTTAAATGTTTCTGTTTTCTCTTCCGATTTCACTTGATGAAAGGGACTTCCTTCCAGCAAGATAGCGCTGCATGCTGGGCTGTCGGTTCAGCCAAGTACATGGTGAATCGTGCTGACATGTCCTCAAGTCCAGCGGGCATGTTCCTGAAAACGATGTCAACGCCGAACTCGTTCGGGTCCGGCGCGCCGACTCTATGAAAGAAGTACCTCCGCCAACGTTCGTCGACATCCAGCACCTGCGTATCGGGATGTACATCTATCTCGACGTGGGATGGATGTCGCATCCTTTTCCACTCAGCAGTTTCAAGATATCGACGGCCGACCAGATCGCCACCATCCGTGGACTGGGCCGGGCCCGGATCCGCTGGAGTCCGGAGAAAAGCGATCCCGAACCGGCAGGCCGGCCGTTGGACCCCGCGGAAACGGGTGGATCGGCCGGGGCCGCCGCCCCGGTCGATCCACCCGCCGCTGCGGCCGAGACTCCGCAGGCGGCCCAGGCGCGTCGCCACCGGGAGGCAGTGGCCGCGGAGCGGGAAGCCTTGCGGGTGTGCGAGGAGCAGTTCGCCGAGGCTGCCAAGGCCTGCCGTGGCATGACGGACATGGTCGCCGCGCAGCCCCAGGCGGCGCGTGCGCAGGCCGAGGCGCTGGCCGGGGCCTTCGTCACCAAGATGATCGGCTCGCAGGACATGTGCATTCGCCTCCTGACGGACGCCGCCGGCGACAAATCCGCCATGCACGCGGTCAACGTGGCCGTGATCTCGCTGCTGATGGGGCGCACCTTCGGCCTGCCCGAGTCCGACATGCTCGACCTCGGCGTGGGCGCCTTGTTGCACGACATCGGCAAGAGCGAGCTGCCCGAACGGGTGCGCCACAAGGAAGACGGCTTCAGCTCGGCCGAGAACCATCTCTACCAGGAGCATGTGGCGCATGGCGTGGCCCTGGCCCGCAAGATGGGCCTGCAGTCCGGCGCCACGCTGGTCATCGCCCAGCACCACGAACACGCCGACGGCAGCGGTTTCCCGCTCAAGCTCAACAGCGACCGCATGACCACCGCGGCGCGCATCGTTTCCCTGATCAACCGCTACGACAACCTGTGCAATCCGGCCGTGCCGTCGAAGGCGCTGACGCCGCACGAGGCCTTGTCGCTGCTGTTCGCCCAGGGAAAGAACCGCTACGACACCGCCATCCTCGGCGCCTTCATCCGCATGATGGGGGTGTATCCCCCCGGCTCGACGGTGCAGCTCACCGACGACCGGTTCGGCGTGGTGGTGTCGGTGAATTCCTCGCGCAGCCTGAAGCCACGGGTGGTGGTGCACGATGCCAAGGTGCCGCGCGAGGAAGCCCTGCTGCTCGATCTCGAAACCTATCAAGGTCACCTGGGCATCCGCCGCAGCCTGAAGCCGCAGCAACTGCCGCCCGAGGCGCTCAAGTACCTGTCGCCGCGGACACGGGTGGCCTATTTTTTCGAACCCCAGGCCGTCGTGCCCGGCCTCGCCGCATGACGCGGCCGCCCGGCCGTTCGCCTCGCCCGACCCAGGGTGCCGCCGCGTGACCCCGGAGGCCTGGCAGGCGGGTTCGACCACGGCCCGGGCCTGGGCCACGCTGATCGAGGGTTTGCTCGACGCCGTCTGGCTGGTCGATGCCCGGAGTCTGCGCATCGTCGCGGCGAACCTCCCCGCCGGCCAGTTGTTCGGCGTGGAGCCGGCGAGCCTGCTGGGCCGCGGCGTGGCCGAGCTCAGCGTCACGCCCGAGGACCTCGCGTTCTGGGACGACGTGGCCGCCGGCGTCAGCGAGGCCATCCTCTCCGACAGCCTGGTCCGCCGTGTCGACGGCCGTGTGGTGCCGGTGACCCGGCGCGTCAGCCGGGTCAGCTTCGATGAGCCGCCGCTGCAGCAGGTCTTCCTGGTGGTGCTCCAGGACCGCAGTGCGCAGCAGGCCACCCAGGCCGAACTCGAATCCAGCCTGGCCGAACTGCGGGCCACGCTCGAGTCCACCGCCGACGGCATCCTGGTGACCGACCTGGCGGGCGCGATCCGGGGCTTCAACCGGCGTTTCGCCATTCTGTGGGGCTTGCCGGACGAGCTGCTGGCCGAGCGCGACGATGCGGCCATCCATGCCTGGATGCGGCGCAGCGTCACCGATCCCGAGGACTACGAGCGGCGCCTGCGTGCCCTGCGCGACGCCACGCTGCTGCAGACCAGCGACGTGTTCACCCTGCGCTCGGGCAAGGTGATCGAACGCGTCAGCCTGCCGCAATGCAGCCGCGGACAGGCCATCGGCCGGGTGTATTCGTTCCGCGACCTCACTGAGAAACTCGCGGCCACGCAGCGCATCGAGGAGCTGTCGCAGACCGATGGGCTGACCGGCCTGCCCAACCGCAGCCTGTTGGCCGACCGGGTCGAGTTCGCCTTTGCCATGGCGCAGCGCAATGCCGGCAGTTTCGCGCTGATGGTGCTCGATCTCGACCGTTTCAAGCACATCAACGACACCTTCGGCCTGGGTTTCGGCGACCGGGTGCTGCTGGAGGTCACCGAGCGCATCCGCTCCTGCCTGCGCAGCCTGGACACCGTGGCCCGCCTCGGCAGCGATGAGTTCGTGCTGCTGGTCCACCAGGCCGACGCCTCCGGCGCCGAGACCACCGCACGGCGGGTCATCGAGGCCATGGCGCGGCCCTTCCGGCTCGACGAGGTCGACTTCAGCGTGACCTGCAGCATCGGGGTCGCCCTGGGCCCGGGCGATGGCGGCAACCTCGATGAGTTGATGCGTCGCGCCGCGGCCGCCATGCAGCGGGTCAAGGAGCTCGGGCGGGCGAGTTTCCGCTTCCATCAGGCGCGGCACGATTTGGCGCCGCGTTCGCGGATGCGGATCGAACATGCCATGCGGCAGGCCCTGCCGGGCGGGCACTTCCATCTCGCCTACCAGCCGCAGATCGACCTGCGCAGCGGGCGGGTGATCGGGGCCGAGGCGCTGATCCGCTGGCGCGACCCGGTGCTGGGCGACGTGGCCCCGGGCGAGTTCATTGCCCTGGCCGAGGAAAGCGGTTTCATCATCGCCATCGGCGACTGGGTGCTCGCCCAGGCCGTGGGCCAGGCGAGCGCCTGGCGGGCGGCCGGCCTGGAGATGCCGGTCTCCGTCAACGTGTCGGCCCTGCAGTTCCAGCAGGCCGACTTCGTCGAAAGGGTGGTCCGCACGCTCCAGGCCCGCGGGCTGCCGCCCGGCCTGCTCGAGCTCGAGCTGACCGAATCGATCCTGATCCACGACGCCGAGGATGCGCTGCACCGCCTGCAGGCGCTGGCGGAGCAGGGCGTGATGATGGCCATCGACGACTTCGGCACCGGCTATTCCAGCCTCGGCTACCTCAAGCGCTTCCCGATCGGGCGTCTCAAGATCGACCGCCGCTTCGTGCAGAACCTGCCCGGCGATGCCAGCGACGCGGCGATCGCGGGGGCCATCATTTCGCTCGGCAGGGCGCTGCGGCTGCGGGTGATTGCCGAGGGGGTGGAAACCGAAGCCCAGCGCCGCTGGCTGCTGGAGGCGGGCTGCGACGAGTTCCAGGGTTTCCTGCATGCCGCCGCGCTCGATGCGGCGGCGTTCGAGACGCTGCTGCCCGGCCGGGGCGCACAGGGGCCGGCGCGGGGCTGAGCGGACGCCTTTTCGTCCCGCCACGCCGCCAGGGCATGACCGCCGGCGCACAATCCGGTCTGGCCTGCAGACGGGAGAATCGACACCATGCTCTACAAATTCAGATCCAAGGCCGGCGCCGACATCATCATGATGGGCCCGAACGGCGATGAGATCCTGCGCCTCATCGACAAGGAGGTGACGCCCAAGGGCATCATCGAACCCGACGCCATGCCGGCCGCCATCGCGGCCCTGGAGCAGGCGGTGGCGGCCGAGGAGGCCGCCCGGGCCCAGGCGGAGGCCGAGGCCGCTGCCGAGGGCAAGACCCTGCCGCCGCGCGAGGGCGTGAGCCTGCGCCAGCGGGTGTGGCCGCTGGTCGAGACCATGAAACGCGCGCACCGGCAGGGGCACGACATTGTCTGGGGCGTTTGATGGCGCTCCGCTTCCAAGGACTTGCATGACGCTTTGCCGCGACCCGATCGCGCCGGGCCGCCGCAGCGCGGCGCCAACCCTGGCCGGCCACTTCCTTCTTCCCGGTTCGCCCGCAGGAGTCCCATGGAACAGGTGACCCGCATCCTGGCGATCCGCCATGGCGAAACGGCCTGGAATGTCGACAGCCGCATCCAGGGCCAGCTCGACATTCCGCTGAACGAGCTGGGCCGCCGGCAGGCCGCCCGGCTCGCGCACGCGGTGGCCGGCGAAGGCTTGCAGGCGGTGTACACCAGCGACCTGCAGCGTGCCTATGAGACGGCCCGGGCGGTCGGCCGTGGCGCCGGTCTGCCCTTGCGGACCGATCCCGGCCTGCGCGAGCGCAGCTTCGGCGAGTTCGAGGGCCACACCTTCAAGGAGATCGAGGCGCGGTGGCCCGAGCAGTCCCTGCGCTGGCGCCGGCGCGACCCGGAGTACGGGCCCGCGGGCGGCGAATCGCTGCGGCAGTTCTACGAACGTTGCGTGGCCACCGCCAGCCGCATCGCCGCCGCCCATCCGGGCCAGGCCATCGCGCTCGTGGCCCACGGCGGGGTCATGGACTGCCTGTACCGCGCCGCCACCCGCGTCGACCTGCAGGCGCCCCGCTCATGGCAGCTGGGCAATGCGAGCATCAACCGTCTGCTCTACACGCCCGAAGGTTTCACGCTGGTCGGCTGGAGCGACACCTCGCACCTGGACCACCCCGCCCTCGACGAATCCGACGACCGCGTCGGCCACATCGTCTGACAGGCCTGCCGCGGCAGGCGGGCGGCGCCACGTCGTCGCCCCTGGCGTGCCCACGCCGGCGGGAGGGGCTTTGACGGTTGACGACCCCCGCCCTCGGCCTAGACTGGAATAGTCCATATCACCGCATTCGGAGGATCGTCATGACGAGCAAACGACTGACCCTGGCCGATATCCCCAAGTCGCTGGGTACTTTCAAGCCGGTGGGCCATGTGATGGTGGCCCTGGCCGACGACGACATGGCGCAGCAGGCCACCGAGGCCCTGCTCGACGCCGGCTTCCAGGACGAGGACATCCTGCCCATAGGTGCCGCCGAGGGGGCGGCCACCATGGACGAGCTGATCGCCCATAGCAGCGAGGCCGCGGGTTTCGGTTATGAGATCACGCTGATGCGCCGCTACCAGGCGCTGGCACGCGAGGGCTACCGGTGGCTGCTGGTGTATGCGCCCTCGGACGAGCGCGCCGCGCAGGTGACCGAGGTGGCCCGGCGCTTCGACGCCCCGATGGCGGTCAAGTACCACCGGCTGGCGGTCGAGGACCTGATCTGATCAGGGTGCCGGCTCCTGCAGCGAGTGCTCCTTCGTCAGCTGCTCCTTCAGCCGCGTCGACACCGCATGCAGCTCGGCGGAGCGTTCCGCCAGCCGGCGCTTGAGTTCCATGCGTTCGAAGGGCGCGGCCTCGGCGATGGCGGCCTGCAGCCGCAGCACCTCGGCCAGCAGCCGCAGGCGTGTCTTCAGGTCGTCCAGGCCGGCGGACGCCGGATCGGTCGGTGGCAGGGTGAGCGAGGAGAAGGCCTGGCCGATGCGGCGGTAGGCGGGGAGATGCACGGTCTTGAGGGCGGCGAGCAGCTCGGCCTGGCTCATCTCGCCCTGTCGGGCCGCCTCCATGTCGTGCTGCAAGGCCGCTTCCGCCGCCTGCATCTGCGGCAGCAGGCGCTGGTAGGTGGCCTGGACCGCGAACAGCCTGCGGTGGTCGATGCGCGGGGCGGGCGTGCTCAGGACCAGGGCCAGCACGGCGACGCCGATCAGCGCGATCGCCTTGCCCCGCCCGCTGGCCTGCTGCCGGGCGCTGGCCTCCTGCTGCAGCGGCCCGACCAGCAAGGCGGCGAGGGCCGCCCCGGCGAGCAGGCCGCCCACGTGCGCCGCGTTGTCTATGCCCTTGCCGATGAAACCCTGCAACAGCGCATACGCCGCGAACAGGCCCTGGCTGGTCAGCACGTGGCGGGAGGTGAGGCTGGGGATGCGCTCGCGGTGCACCCTCGCGCCCACCAGCACCGCGCCGAGCACGCCGAACACCGCGCCCGAGGCGCCCACCGAGACGTTGGCCTGCGAGGCGAAGTGCAGGCTCAGCCCGCTGCCGACCAGTGCCGAACCCAGGTAGACGAGCAGGAACTGGCGGTTGCCGTACCAGCGGCACAGCAGCCGCCCGGCGGCCCACAGGCCCAGCATGTTGAACGCCAGGTGAACGGCGCCTCCGTGCAGGAAGGGTGCCGTCAGCAGGCGCCAGGCCTGGCCGTCGTTGACCACGGCCCAGGCCGAGTTGGCACCCCAGCGGAACAGTGACTGGGGGGTGGGCGAGCTCGGGTGGATGCCGTCCAGCACGGTGGCCACCCACACCCCGATGTTGAGCATGACCACCCCGTAGAGTGCCCAGGGCACCGGGGTGAGCCGGGTCAGCCGGTTCTCGAAGTCATGGTGGTGGCGGTGGGCGCGCACGCCGGGCACGTCGCCCAGCTCGTGCAGGCCGGGCAGGGCGCGCAGCCGTTCGCCGATGAGCCGGAAGGCCGCTTCCTGGTCGGCGGGGGGCAGCAGGCGCAGCCGGATCCGCGCGACGAGCGGATCGCGGCGCGCGCCGAGGCGCCGCCGCTGGGCGGGCTCGGCGCCGGCCTGCAGCTGCAGGCCGAGCAGGCCGTGGCCCAGGCGCTGCTCCAGGCGCACGTCCTCGAGTTCGTGCCAGCGCACCAGGCGGTCGAGCTGGTGCGAGGCCAACCCCTCCTCGGACAGGGTCAGCACGGCGCGGCGGTCCAGCGCCTGGCGGGCGAGGAACGGCAGCAGCGGCAGCAGGGCGGCCAGCGCGCCGAGCGCCAGGGCCCACGCCACCCGCGGCGCCTGGCCGGAGGAGCGCAGCAGCACCAGCGCCAGCAGGGCGGCCAGGATGGCGGCCACCCCGAAGCGCGTCCACCACCGCGCGGGAGAGCCCGGCCGGAAGGACTGGCTGAAGCCGGCCTCGGTCATGTGTCGAACAGATCGGCGGCGCTTTTCGGCGGCATGACATCCAGGTGGCGGTAGGCGGCCAGCGTGGCGATGCGACCGCGCGGCGTGCGCTGCAGGAACCCCTGCTGGATCAGGTAGGGCTCGATGACGTCCTCGATGGTTTCCCGCTCCTCGCCGATGGCGGCAGCCACGTTGTCGAGGCCGACCGGCCCGCCGTCGAAGCGGTGGATGACGGCCTCGAGCAGCTTGCGGTCCATCAGGTCGAAGCCGCGTGGATCGACGTCGAGCATGGCCAGCGCCTTGTCGGCCAGCGGCTTGCCGATCTCGCCGTTGCCCTTGACATCGGCATAGTCGCGCACCCGGCGCAGCAGCCGGTTGGCGATGCGCGGCGTGCCGCGCGAGCGCCGGGCGATCTCGAAGGCGCCTTCGGCGTCGGTCGGCACATTGAGCAGCCCGGCCGAGCGGTGCACGATGCGGGCGAGCTCCTCGGGGGTATAGAACTCCAGGCGCGCCACGATGCCGAAGCGGTCGCGCAGCGGGTTGGTCAGCATGCCGGCGCGGGTGGTGG
>CBIHOH010000111.1:0-11872 GCA_966211755.1 uncultured Rhizobacter sp.
GGAGCTGCTGAAGAAGCTGGTGTGAACCCCGGCCGCCGCCGCGCCTGATTCCGCCTTCGCGGCAGCCGGGGCGCGGCGCCCCGCAGTCGTAGTCGAAGTCCTTCCCTCTTGGCCACAGAACCCAGCCCTCAGCGGCGCTACCGTGCGGCGTGCCCCAACTGCGGCGCGCCGGTGGAGTTCCGCTCCGCCGCGTCCGCCTTCGCGGTCTGCGGCTTTTGCCGCAGCACCATCGTGCGCGAGGGCGAGGCGCTGCGCAAGATCGGTGAAAGCGCCGAGCTCTTCGATGACCATAGCCCGCTGCGGCTGGGCGTCTCCGGCAGCCTGCAAGGCGCCGCCTTCAGCCTGGTGGGACGCCTGCAGTACCGCTATGCGCAGGGCACCTGGAACGAATGGCATGTGTTGTTCGACGACGGCCGCAGCGGCTGGCTGAGCGAGGACAACGGCAGCTACGTGCTCGGTTTCGACCAGCCGTTGGGGGCGCCGCCGCCGCTGCAGGAAAAACTCTTCGTCGGCATGACCCCGACCCTGGCCGGCAAGCGCTGGTCGGTGGCTTCGGTGACCGCGGCCCGGCTGATCGCGGTCCAGGGCGAACTGCCGGCGGCGCCCAACACCCAGGGCGCCTTCGTGGTGGCCGACCTGCGCAGCGCGGGCGGCGAGGTCGGCACGCTCGACTACAGCCGCGGTCCCGAGGCGAGCTGGTCGGTCGGCCGTTCGGTGGCGCTGGACGACCTGGCCCTGCGCGGCCTGGCCGACGACACCGAACAGACCGCCAAGACCCTCGGAGGCCGTGCGGTCGAATGCCCGAACTGCGGCGCCGCCCTCGAAGTGAGCCTCGCGACCACCCAGTCCATCGTCTGCCACCAATGCCGCTCGGTGGTCGACCTGTCGCAAGGGGTGGGCGGCGAGCTGCATCACTACCGGCAGGAGAACGGCAGCGAGCCGCAGATCCCGCTGGGCACGGTCGGCCGGCTGAAACTCGGCAAGCAGGTGCTGCCCTGGCAGGTGGTGGGTTACGTCGAGCGCTGCGAAACCGCCGAGGACGCCGAGGACGGCGAGCAGTCGTTCTGGCGCGAGTACCTGCTGTACCACCGCACGGCCGGTTTCAGTTTCCTCGTCGACGCCGAGGACGGATGGAGCTGGGCGACCCCGATCACCGGCGTGCCGGAGACGGCCGGTGCCAAGGTCCGGTACCAGGACACCACTTACCGCGAGCTCTACACCTACACCGGCGAGGTCACCTATGTGCTGGGCGAGTTCTACTGGCAGCTGCAGCGCGCCCAGAGGACCTACAACACCGACTACCAGAGCGGCCCCAGGCGGCTCAACCGCGAAGAGACCCGGCAGGGCGGCGACAGCGAAGTGGTCTGGTCTGCCGGCGAGACGCTGGCGGCCGAGGACGTCCGCAAGGCCTTCCGCCTGGGCGCGGACAAGGCGGCCGCCCTGCAACGCGACGTGCTGCCCACGTCCGGCTCGTCCAGCCTGCTGGGCAAGCTGTTCTTCTGGGTGTTCGTGGTGGTGGTGCTGCTGATGCTGATCCGCTGCAGCCGCGGCGACGATTGCAGCGAGGTCCGCAACACCTACGGCAATGCCTCGCAGGAATACCAGTCCTGCCTGAACAACCGGCACAGCTCACGCTCCGGAGGCGGGTCCTTCGGTGGCTTTTCCAGCGGAGGAGGGCACAAATGAGCGCCGCCTCCCCGCTCCATCCTCAACAAGGCGCCAGGAGACTCTCATGATGGGAATCGAATGGATGAAGCCCGGCATCTTCGTCGGATCCATCCTCTTTGCATTGATCGGTGTGCTGGTGTTCTGGATCAGCTTCGTCGTGGTCGACAAACTCACGCCCTACGATCTGTGGGGCGAGATCGTCGAGAAGAAGAACGTCGCCCTCGCCATCGTCGTGGGGGCCATGTGCATCGCCATCGGCCTGATCATCTCGGCGGCCATCCACGGTTGACGCGCGCAGCGGGCAGCCGGCCGTGGCGGGCCTGCCCGCCCGCGCGGCGCTGCTGAGGCCTTCTCCATGAGCTCTTCTTCCGAGACCGGGGCCGGGGCGCCGGCATCCGTGCGGCCGGCCGAGATGGCGCTGCTCGCGTCGGTGTTCGTCGTGGCCGCCTGCGGGCTGGTCTACGAGCTGGCCGCCGGCGCGCTGGCGAGTTACCTGCTGGGCGACTCCATCCTGCAGTTCTCGACCGTCATCGGTGCCTACCTGTTCGCCATGGGCATCGGCTCCTACCTGTCGCGCTTCTTCGAGCGGCAGCTGGTGGCCCATTTCCTGCGCATCGAGCTGCTGGTGGGGCTGGTGGGTGGCCTGATGCCGGCGGCCTTGTTTTCGCTGCAGACGCTGGCCGCGCCCTCGTTCCGTTTCGCCTTGTACGCGATGGTGCTGCTGGTGGGCATCCTGGTCGGGTTGGAGATCCCGCTGGTGATGCGCATCCTGAAGCGGCATTTCCGCGAACGCTATGCGCTCAAGGACCTGGTCTCGCAGGTGCTCACCTTCGACTACCTCGGGGCGCTGGTGGTCTCGGTGGCCTTCCCGCTGCTGCTGGTGCCGCAGCTCGGCCTGGTGCGTACAGGCGCCTTCTTCGGGCTGCTGAATGCCGTGGTGGCGCTGTGGGCCCTGTGGCTGTTCCGCGCCGAACTGCGTCATGCGCGCGCCCATCTGCTGGCCTGTCTGGCGGTGATCGGCGCCCTGGGCGCGGCGATGGCCGGCGCGGACCGCATCAGCACCTGGGCCGAGGACCGCTTCTACGCCGACCGCATCGTCTACAGCCAGACCAGCGCCTACCAGCGGGTGGTGGTCACGGCCAGCAAGGCTGGAGTGCGCCTGTTCCTCAACGGCAACCTGCAGTTCCATTCGCGCGACGAATACCGCTACCACGAGGCCCTGGTGCATCCGGCCATGTCGGCCCATGGCGCTCCACGGCGGGTGCTGGTGGTGGGGGGAGGCGACGGCATGGTGGTGCGCGAGGTGTTGAAATACCCGAGTGTCGAGCAGGTCACGCTGGTCGAGCTCGATCCCCACATGACCCGGCTCTTCGCCGAGCAGCCCATGCTGCGCCAGCTCAACCACGACGCGCTGCGTTCGCCCAAGCTGCGCATCGTCAACCAGGACGCCTTCGCCTGGCTGGAAGCCCATCCCGGGAGTTTCGACGTGATCGTGGTCGACTTCCCCGATCCCACCAACTTCTCCATCGGCAAGCTCTACACCACCAGTTTCTATGCGTTGATCGACCAGCACTTGTCGGCCTCGGGCTATGCGGTGGTGCAGACGACCTCGCCGCTGATCGCCCGCAGGAGTTACTGGACGGTGGCCGCCACGCTGGAGGCGGCCGGCCTGTCGACCGCCCCGTACCACGCCCATGTGCCGAGTTTCGGCGAATGGGGTTTCATCCTGGCCAGCCGCCGGCCCTATCGGCTGCCGGCCGTGCTGCCGCCCGGGTTGAGGTTCCTCACCGTGCCGGGGCTGCCGGCGCTGTTCGAGTTCCCTCCCGACATGGCGCGTGTGCCGGCCGAGCCCAACCGCCTGTCGAACCAGGTGCTGGTGCAGACCTTCGAGGAAGAGTGGGGCAGGGTGCACTGATGGATGCCGCCAGGCGTGCCCTGATGGCCGGTGCCGCGGCGCTGGCCTTGCCGGCTTGCCGGCCGTCCCGCGCCCCGGGTTATGACGGCGGCTGGGTGGGGGCCGGACACGAGCGCGGCCATCGCCTGCGCGAGCCCAGGAGCGGCGGCCTGCCCGCGCCCTCGGTGCAGCGGCGGGCCGGCGTGCTCGTCGTCGGCGCCGGGGTGGCCGGGCTGGCCTGCGCGCGGGCGCTCGTCGCCCGCGGCATCGACGACGTGCAGCTGTTCGAGCTGGAAGACAGCGTGGGCGGCAACAGCCGCGGCCACCGGCTGGCCGGCATGGCCTGCCCGCTGGGCGCGCACTACCTGCCGCTGCCGGGCGAGGCGGCCCACGAGGTGCTGGACCTCCTCGCCGAGCTCGGCCTGTGCCGCAGCGAACACGGCAGGCGTGTCTACGACGAACGCCACCTGTGCCACACGCCGCAGGAGCGCCTGTTCATCGACGGCCGCTGGCAGGAAGGCCTGCTGCCTGCCGGCCGCGATGCGGCCACGGCGGGCGAATACCGGCGCTTCAGCGCCGACGTGGCGAGGCTCGCCCGCGAACTCGGTTTCAGCATGCCGACGCTGCGCAGCGCCTGGACCCCCGCCCACGACGCGCTCGACGGCATCACCATGAAGACCTGGCTCGAGCGTGGCGGCTATCGGAGCGCAGCCTTGCGCAGCTACCTGGACTACTGCTGCCGCGACGACTACGGCGCCGGCCTGGCGCAGGTGTCGGCCTGGGCCGGCCTGCACTATTTTGCCAGCCGTCACGGCTTCCACATGCCGGGCGACGACGTGGCGGGCCGCGAGGGCCTGCTCACCTGGCCGCAGGGCAACGCCTGGCTGGTCGAGCGCATGGCGGCACCGCTGCAAGAGCGGCTGCACACCGGCAGCGTCGTGATGCGGGTGGAGGAAGGGCGCTCCGAGGTGGTGCTCGACCTGTGGAACACGCGCCAGCAGCGGGCCGAACGCTGGACCGCCGCCCGGCTGGTGATGGCCGTGCCCCTGTTCATCGCCGCCCGGCTGATGGCCTCGCCTCCGGCGGCGCTGGCCGAGGCTGCGGCGCAGCTGCGCTACGCGCCCTGGCTGGTCGCCAATCTGCACATCGACGCGGCGCTCGACGATCCACCCGGCGCACCGCCTTCCTGGGACAACGTCATCCATGGCAGCCAGCTGCTCGGCTACGTGGACGCCATGCACCAGAGCACCCGCCCCTTCGCCGGCCCCACCGTGCTCACCGCCTACTGGGCGCTGGGCGGCGATACGCCGGAACAGCTGCGCACGCAGCGTGCGCGCCTGCTGAACGAGCCCTGGCGCCACTGGGCCGAGGCGGTGGTGCAGGACCTGTCGGTCGCCCATCCCGACCTGCGCGACAAGCTGCGCCAGGTCGACCTGATGCGGTATGGGCATGCGATGAGCATTCCGGTCCCGGGCGTACGCGGCAGCGCCGCCCTGCGGGCGCTGGGCGAGATGCGCGGCCGGGTTCGCTTCGCCCATGCCGATTTGTCCGGGTACTCGGTGTTCGAGGAGGCCTTCACCCGGGGGCATCTGGCAGGAGCGGTGTGAGCAGAGGTCGCGGCCGATGCGGTGCCGGCAATCGCTGCAAGTTCGTGGATCATGCCCGCATCAAGGCCTCGATCTCCGCCACCGTCACCGGCACCTGCCGGCTGATCAGCTCGCAGCCGCCGGGGGTGATGATGGCGTCGTCCTCGATGCGGATGCCGATGTGCCAGAAACGTTCGGGCACGCCTTCGGCCGGCCGCACGTACAGCCCCGGCTCCAGCGTGACGACCATGCCGGGCTGCAGCACGCGCGAGGGCTTGCGCACCACGGTGTTGCCCTGGCCGTCGGGTTGTTCGAGGGGGGCTTCGTCGAGCGCCAGGTATTCGCCCACGTCGTGCACGTCGCGGCCCAGCCAGTGGCCGGTGCCGTGCATGTAGAACTGGCGGTAGGCGGCGCTGGCCAAGGCGGCGTCCAGGTCGCCGTGGCGCTGGCGGTCGAGCAGGCCGGTGTCGAGCATGCCCTGGGTGAGCACGCGCACGGCCGCCTGGTGGGCGTCGCGCTGGCGCGCCCCGGGGTGGGTGGCCGCCACTGCGGCTTCCTGGGCGGCCAGCACGATCTCGTAGAGTTCGCGCTGCACGCCGCTGAAGCGGCCGTTGGCCGGGAAGGTGCGGGTGATGTCGCTGGCATAGCCGTCGAGTTCGCAGCCGGCGTCGATCAGGCACAGCTCGCCGGCGCGCAGCTCGGCGTCGCCGGCGGCATAGTGCAGCACGCAGGCGTTGGCCCCGGCCGCGACGATCGACGGATAGGCCGGGCTTTGCGCGCCGTGGCGGCGGAATTCGTGCAGCAGCTCGGCCTCGATCTCGTATTCGCGCACCGTGCCTTCGGGCGCGGCGTGGAAGCGCCCGGCGCAAAAGCGCATGGCACGTGCATGGGCCCCGGCCGAGATGCCGGCCGCGCGGCGCATGGTGTCGAGCTCGTGGCTGTCCTTGACCAGGCGCATCTCGTCGAGCAGCGGCCCGAGGTCGCGGTGGTTGGTGGGGCTTTCGACCCCCTGGCGCGAGCGCGCCCGCACTGCGGCGAGCCAGCCGTTCAGGCGCTGCTCGGTGGCGAAGGCGCCGCCGAAGAGGGTCCAGACCGCGCTCTGGTGGCTCATCAGCTCGGGCAGCAGCTCGTCCAGGCGCTCGATGGGATGGGCCTCGTCGACCCCGAGGACCTGCGGCGCGGCTTCCGGGCCGAGGCGGCGGCCGTCCCAGATCTCGCGTTCGGCGTTGTGGGTGCGGCAGAACAGCACGCTGTGGCCGTCGCTGCGCAGCACCAGCCAGCTTTGCGGTTCGTCGAAGCCGCTCAGGTAGTGGAAGTGGCTGTCGTGCCGGAACGGATGGTCGTTGTCGCCGTTGCGCGGGCGCTCCGGTGCCGTCGGCACGATGGCGATCCCGCCGCCGGCCTCGCGCAGCCGGCTGGCCAGCAGCAATCTCCGCTCTCGGTAAGAAGAACTGTTCATGGCTTGATTGTGGCGCGCGGGCGCGCCCATGCCCGCCCCCCCTTTATGGGGGCGGCCGCTCACTCCGGATCGGCGCCCGGCGGCCCGTGGTCCGGGCGGCGCGACCTTGCTGTCGCCGTTCCAGGAGGGGGGCGTCGATGGCGCCGCCGCGGCAGCCGCCTGCCGCGGAAGGCGGGGTCATCGGCCGTGACGGTAGCAAGAAACCGCCCGGCGGGAAAGCCGGGCGGCCCGGCAAGAGGTCTCCGGGCGCAGGGTGCTTGGCCGCAAGCGCTGCCGCGCCACGGGCCGTGTGGCTAAGATGGGGCCTTCCCGACCAGGTGTCGCCCGTGGACGGCCTAGGGCCGGCCGGGGCAGGCTGCGCACTCCCATGGCCCTTCATCAGCACGACCTCAGTCCTTGGACCCACGATCACGCCTTCGATACCGGCAATCCCATAGGGGAAAGTCGGACCCGCTGGGTGCTCGCCATCACCGTGTCGACCATGGCGGCGGAAATCGCCGCCGGACTGTGGACCGGATCGATGGCCCTGCTGGCCGACGGGTGGCACATGGGGACCCATGCACTGGCCCTGGGCGTGGCCGCCTTGGCGTACTGGCTGTCGCGCCGCCATGCCGGCGACCGGCGCTATGCCTTCGGGAGCTGGAAGATCGAGGTGCTGGGGGCCTTTGCCAGCGCGCTGGCGCTGGGCCTGGTCGCGCTCGGCATCGTGTTCGAGTCGATCGGCCGCTTGTGGACGCCGCAGGCGATCTCGGCCCGCGACGCGCTGGTCGTGGCCGTGGTGGGACTGCTGGTGAATCTCCTGTGCGCATGGTTGCTGCACGGGGCTGGAGGCGGGCATGACCATCATGGGCATGGGCATGGGCACCACGACCACGACCATGCCGCCCCCGGCAAGGACCTCAACCTGCACGCCGCCTATGTACACGTGCTGGCCGATGCCTTCACCTCGCTGCTGGCCATTGCCGCGCTGGCCGGCGCGCTCTGGCGCGGCTGGCTGTGGCTGGACCCCCTGGTCGGGCTGGCGGGGGCGCTGGTGATCGCCGTCTGGGCGCTGGGCCTGCTGCGCCAGTCGGCGGCCGTGCTGCTCGACCGCGAGATGGACCACCCGCTGGTCGAGAAGGTCCGCAGCACGCTCGAGTCGGACGGGGACGCCAAGGTGGCCGACCTGCATGTCTGGCGTGTCGGTCGCGAGAAATTCGCCGCCATCGTCTGCGTGGTGGCCGACGAGCCGCTGGCCGCGGCCGACTACCGGGCCCGCCTGGCCGCCCACGCGGCGCTGGTGCACGTCTCGGTCGAGGTCAATCGCTGCCTGCAGCCGCCGCGTTGAGCGCCGCCAGTTGCTCAGGCGTGCCGACGTTTTCCCAGGCGCCCGCATAGACCTCGGCGCTGATGCGCCGCTCGCGCATGGCGGCGAACAGCAGCGGGCCGAGCGCCGCCTTGTCGCCCACCGGCACCGCGCGGCACAGATCGGCCCGGCACAAGGCCAGGTTGGAGTAGGTCCAGCGGCGGCCGTCGGGCCCGGCGCCGTCGGCCAGCCCCAGGCCTTGCGCGTCCAGGCCGAAGTCGCCGCCGGGGTGATAGGGCGGATTGGGCACCAGCCAAAGGTGGGCGTGGAGCCCTTGCTCGACAAAGCGCCGGGCGCGCTCGGCCTCGAAGCGGAAGTCGGGCGCGAAGATGTCGCCCGAGACCAGCCAGAAGGCGTCCCGCTCGGAGTCGACCAGCAGCGGCAGGGCCTTGGCGATGCCGCCCGCGGTTTCCAGCGCCCCGCCATGGTCGCGGCCCTCCATCGAATAGCGGATGCGCAGCCCCCAGCGTTCGCCGTCGCCGAGCGCGGCGGGAATCTGCTCCTCGAGCCAGGCGGTGTTGATCACCACCTCGCGCACGCCGTCGCGCGCCAGCGCTTCGAGGTGCCATTCGATCAGCGGCCGCCCCCGTACCCGCAGCAGCGGCTTGGGGGTGTGGTCGGTCAGCGGGCGCATGCGCTGGCCGCGGCCGGCTGCGAGGATCATTGCCTTCAAAGGGATCATGCGAGGGTGCCTCGGGCTAGTGCATGGCGCTCGACGCGCCGGGGGGAAAAGCAGGCCTGCAGCGTGTCCATCAGCCGGTGGGCGCGTTCGGTGTTGTCGGCGCCGAAGTTGCAGACATACACGTCCAGCGTCACCGCCCGCAGCTCGGGCCAGGTGTGCACGGCCAGGTGCGATTCGGCCAGCAGCACCACGCCGGTCACGCCGCCCGCGGCATCGGCCCCGGGGGCGGCCGGAAAGCCGTGGAACAGCTCGCCCACCGGCTGCAGCCCGGCGGCCCGCACGGCGGCCAGGCAGGTGTCGCGCAGGGCTTCGAGGCCGGTCATGGCGGGGCAGTCCGTGGCACAGTCGCGGAGATCGGCGGTGAGATGCAGGCCATTCATGGGAGCGATTATCCCGGGGCCCGTAAAATGCCGGTTTTTCCTCCCAACGCTCCCCTTTCCAGGAATCGCATGGCCACGAATGCCCCCGCCCAAGACCCCTCCTTGATGGCGAACGCCATCCGCGCCCTGGCCATGGATGCCGTCCAGCAGGCCAACTCCGGTCATCCGGGAGCCCCGATGGGCATGGCCGACATCGCCGTCGCCGTCTGGTCGCGCCACCTGCGCCACAACCCGTCCAATCCGCAATGGGCCGACCGCGACCGTTTCGTGCTGTCCAACGGCCACGGCTCCATGCTGATCTACGCCTTGCTGCATCTCACCGGCTACGACCTGCCGATGAGCGAGCTGCGCAACTTCCGCCAGATGCACAGCAAGACGCCGGGCCACCCCGAAGTGGGCATCACGCCGGGTGTCGAGACCACCACCGGCCCGCTGGGCCAAGGGTTCACCAACGCCGTGGGTTTCGCGCTGGCCGAGAAGCTGCTGGCCCAGGAGTTCAACCGCGAAGGCCATGCCATCGTCAACCACCACACCTATGTGTTCCTGGGTGACGGTTGCCTGATGGAAGGCATCAGCCACGAGGCGGCGGCGCTCGCCGGCGCCTGGAAGCTGAACAAGCTGATCGCCCTCTACGACGACAACGGCATCTCCATCGACGGCCAGGTCGCCCCCTGGTTCATCGACAACACGCCGCAGCGTTTCGCCGCCTACGGCTGGAACGTGATCGCCGATGTCGACGGCCACGACGTGGACGCGGTCGATGCCGCCGTCACCCGGGCGCGCCAGGCCGACAAGCCCACCCTCATCTGCTGCAAGACCGCCATCGGCAAGGGCTCGCCCAACCGCGCCGGCACGGCCAAGGCCCACGGCGAGGCCCTGGGGGCCGAGGAGATCGCCCTCACGCGCGATGCGCTGGGCTGGGCGCACGAACCCTTCGTGATCCCCGAGGCCGCCTACGAGCAGTGGGATGCCCGCGTCGCCGGCCTGGCCGCCGAGACCGACTGGGTGCACGCCTTCGAGGCCTATTCCAAGGCCTACCCCGAGCTGGCCGTCGAGTTCGCCCGGCGCATGGACAACGAGCTGCCGAAGAACTTCGCCCAGATCGCCGTCGACGCCGCCGTGGCGGCCCACGCCAAGGCCGAGACCGTGGCCAGCCGCAAGGCCAGCCAGCTGGCGCTCGAAGCCTTCACCAAGGGCGTGCCCGAGCTGCTGGGCGGCAGCGCCGACCTGACCGGCTCCAACCTCACCAACACCAGCAGCACCCCGGCGCTGCGCTTCGATGCCGAGGGCCGGCCCAACGGTGGCCGCCACATCAACTATGGCGTGCGCGAATTCGGCATGGCCGCCATCATGAACGGCGTGGCGCTGCACGGCGGCTTCATCCCCTATGGCGGCACCTTCCTGACCTTCAGCGACTACAGCCGCAATGCCGTGCGCATGGCGGCCCTGATGAAGCAGCGTGTCATCCACGTGTTCACGCACGACAGCATCGGCCTGGGCGAGGACGGCCCGACCCACCAGTCGATCGAACATGCCGCCTCGCTGCGCCTGATCCCCGGCCTCGACGTCTGGCGTCCGGCCGACACCGCCGAGACGGTGGTCGCCTGGGCCTGCGCGATCGAGAACAAGAACCGCCCCAGCGCCTTGCTGCTGTCGCGCCAGAACCTGCCGTACGCGCCCAAGTCGGGCCTGGACGACATCGCCAAGGGCGCCTACGTGCTGGCCGAGCCGAGCGAGGTCGGCCTGAAGAAAAAGCCCCAGGCGGTGATCATCGCCACCGGCTCCGAAGTCCAGCTCGCCCTGCACGCACAGCAATTGCTGGCGGTCCAGGGCATCGCGGTCCGTGTGGTCAGCATGCCGAGCACCACCGTGTTCGATCGCCAGAGCGTGGCCTACAAGTCGGCCGTGCTGCCGGCCGGGCTGCCCCGGGTGGCGGTCGAGATGGGGGTGACCGAAGGCTGGTGGAAATACGGCTGCGCCGCGGTGGTCGGCATCGACACCTACGGCGAGTCCGCGCCGGCCGGCGTGCTGTTCAAGCACTTCGGCTTCACGGCCGAGAACGTGGCCGACACCGTGCGGGTCGTGCTCGGCAAGACCCGGTGAATTGAATCGGGGGTGCGCCCCACCCCTTTCACGACTTGCGGCGGATTGTCCGCGGTTCCTTTTTATACTTGCAGCTTATCCCCAGGAGAGAAGACATGACCATCAAAATCGGCATCAACGGGTTCGGCCGCATCGGCCGCATGGTGTTCCGCGCCGCGGTGCAAAATTTCAAGGACGTCGAGATCGTCGGCATCAACGACCTGCTCGAGCCCGACTACCTGGCCTACATGCTGCAGTTCGACTCGGTGCACGGCCGCTTCAAGGGCGAGGTCTCGGTCGAGGGCAACACGCTGGTCGTCAACGGCAAGAAGATCCGCCTGACCGCGATCAAGGATCCGGCCGAGCTGAAATGGGGCGAAGTCGGCGCCGACGTCGTCATCGAGTCGACCGGCCTGTTCCTCACCAAGGAAACCGCCGCCAAGCACATCGCCGCGGGCGCCAAGAAGGTCATCATGTCGGCCCCTAGCAAGGACGACACCCCGATGTTCGTCTACGGCGTGAACGACAAGACCTACGCCGGCCAGACCATCATCTCCAACGCCTCGTGCACCACCAACTGCCTGGCCCCGGTCGCCAAGGTGCTGAACGACAGCTTCGGCATCAAGCGTGGCCTGATGACCACCGTGCACGCCGCCACCGCCACCCAGAAGACCGTCGACAGCCCGTCCAACAAGGACTGGCGCGGCGGCCGCGGCATTCTCGAGAACATCATCCCGTCCTCCACGGGTGCGGCCAAGGCCGTGGGCGTGGTCATC
>CBIHOH010000112.1:0-11214 GCA_966211755.1 uncultured Rhizobacter sp.
CAGGGACCTACGGATTAACAGTCCGGCGCTCTACCGACTGAGCTATCGAGGAATTGAGCCTCGCAGTATATCCTGGATTTTGGATGCGTGGCAAGTTTTCTTTATAAATTTGCACGCAGTGTCACGCACAGGGCAGGGGGCTTCGAGTCGGAGGCGCTGCACATCGTCGAGCGGCTTGGAGGATTTCTTCCTTGCGTGTGGGTCGAACCGAGTGTCCATGCCGCGCTTGCCGGCGAGGCGGCATGGTCCAGTCGCTGGTCGACGAGGGTGCCGACGTTGGCGCAGCGGAGCTTGCCTCAAGGGTCTTCGCTGCGCGAGGCCGAGCTGACTCACCTTGGACCGGACCTTCTCGGTCGAAGGCCTCTAGAACGAGGTGACACGGCCGGTGCTCTTCAGGATCGGCGCGCTCCTGGCCTTCCAGGACTCGGCCACAGGGCGCGCCCATCACGGGACTTCTTCTCGCCGCTCGTGCGTGCCTGAAGCTTGATTTGAAATAGTGCCCGGGACGGGGGTCGAACCCGTACGCCCTCTCACGAGAAGCGGCGGATTTTAAGTCCGCAGTGTCTACCAGTTTCACCACCCGGGCCTGGGGCGTGGATTATCAGCCATCCCGGCCCGACCGGCTTGGGATATGGCGATCGGGCAGGCTGCGCACTCTCCGTGTGACTGTTTAATGAGCTGAACGCTGGCAGCGCAGATACCTCGTCGTGCGTCCGCCTCCCCGCCCCAACGGCCGCGCCACCGGTCACCCCATCTGGGGCCGACCCTAGCTGGGGCACGCAACAGGCTGTGCAAACGCGGGCGGCATGGTCTGATGGTGCATCCCGGCGGTGCCTGCTGCGATGTCGCGGCATGGCCATCGCCATCCTCCATCGCTCCATGAAAACGGCTGCCCATGTCCCAAGTCCAGAGTCTCTCCAGCGGTGCGCTGCAGTGCACCGCTCCTACCCCCGATTCGGCAGGTCCCGGCGTGACCCATGCGCGCCATGGCGAAGCCTTGGCCGATGTGGCCCAACGGCTGGGGACGGACGAGCCAAGCCTTCGCCAGGCGAACCCCGACCTGCCCAATCCTGACTTCCTGCTCGATGGGCAAGTCCTCAACGTGCCGGGGCGGGGCGACGAGTCCTCTCCGGGGCTGCCGCCGCAGGTCGGCGTGGCCGGCGCGATGGGCCGCGAGACCGCGGTGCAGGGCCTGATGGAGCGTGCCTACGACGCGGGGCGGAACGCGCCGCAGGAGGCCTTCGACGGCAAGGTCTACCGCGCCGTGCCCGAGCCCTTCACCGCCACCGCGTACGACCATACCTTCGGCAAGGAGCCCAACCGCTATCGCTCCGCCAACGAGCGCCTGATCTACGCCTCGCCCGACCTGGCGGCGGCCGCGCGCGAAGTCACCCCCTACGCCGACAAGGGCGCACCGCTGGCCGGCATGGCGGTGGTGGAAGGCAGCTACAAGGCCGCTCCGGGCGCCGACGGAAAAGGCGGGGTCGCCAATGTGCACGAGGGCCTCAGGAAGGCCGGCCTGCCCCCCGAGGCGCTGGCCGAACCCAAGGGACCCCACCAGCCGACGCGCCTGCAGCAACTCACCGGGGAGCATCCCTACACCCTGGCCCAGCAGGCGGCCAAGGGCGCCGCGGATGCCGGTGCCAGCGCCATGCGTGTGCCTTCCGCGACCGGAGCGCCCGAGCAGATCAACATCATTCCCCGCAACACCGACCCTTCCCAGCTGAAGGCGCAACGCGTGCTGCATTTCGATCATGAAGGCATCTCCCGAGGAGAAGCCCCGGCCGACCAGGTCAAGCCGATGCCGCCGAACGACAAGCCGGTGGTCGACGGCCCGTTGAACAAGAACGCAGGGAACCGCGGCGAGCAAGCGGCCAACCAGGCACGGGCCACCCCTGCCGAGGGCACGCTGGCCCGCGCAGGGCAGATGGCCAACGGTGCCCTGGAGGGGCATCCGCGCGCCAACTCGGGTCGTTACGGGGCAGCGGGCGGCGCGGCCGTCTCGCTGGCCAGCGATGCCTGGCATGCCGCCAACGGGGGCAAGGTGGATCTGGCGGCTTCCGCCGGCAGCGCCACGGTCAACGCCGGTGTCGGTTACGGGGCGGCACGTGCGGCCGACGCGCTGACGCCGCGCATGGGCCTGCGCGGCGCCGGTGGCGCCGTGTCGGGCGCGATCGAGAGTGTCGTGTCCACCGGCACCAATGCCCAGGCCTATCGCCGCGGCGAGGTGAGCGCCGCCAAGGCGACGGCCAACATCGCGGTCGACACGGCCACGGCGGTGGGAGCCGGCGCTGCGGGTGCCTGGGCTGGTGGCGCGGTCGGCACGGCGGTCTTCCCGGTCGTGGGCACGGCCGTGGGCGCGGTCGCCGGTTTTGCGGTGGGCAGCGTCGCCTATCTGGGCGTGCAGGCCGTCGCCAAGGCCTCGGGTGCCATGGACGCGGCCAAGGCCAAGTTGGCCACCGCCCTCGAAGGGGCGGAGAAGCCGTTGGGACGCGCCCTGGACAAGGTCGGCGAGGGCCTGGACAAGGTGCAGGGCTGGGGCCAGCAGGCATGGAATGCGGTGAAGCCCTGGTGAGTGCCGCCGAGGCCCGCGCCATTTCCATCGCGTGATGTCGGGCCGCCGCATCGGGCATGATGCGGATTGAGCCACACCTTCCTGCCACCGGCCTTCGTTCCGATATGCTGACCTCGCTCTGGCGCAAGCTGTTCCATCCCGCCGAACCGACCCCTGCCGCGTCGCGCGCGCTGGTGGAGCGGGTGTCGGCCCTGACGCCGGAATACGAGGTGCTGAAGGCCCGGCTGGTCAGCATGAACCTGCCTTACGCGGAACGGGCGCGGCGCCAGGCGCTCGACGTCTTGTACGACGCCGAGAACGGCCGGGTCTGGGAGCTCGTCATCCTCGATGACGGGCCGGGCCAGTTGTACGGCCTGGACACCTACGAACCGCGCTGATCGCCGGCACGCGCACGCGGTGTCCGGGTGCTGGTTCCCCGCGCCATGGTCGGCATCTGCCTGGTCGGGAACGCGCAGGCGCCGGCCGCCCCGGGTGAGGTCAAGGCCCGGACCGGGTTTTGCGGAATTCTTCCGGGCGCAATGAAAATACCGTGCCGGGAATCGGGGCGACCAGTCGGGCAGCCACCACCCGTGACACCCTGGCGATGACGCTGAAGTGATCCTCGTCCTCGACCGCGATGCAATGCAGCAGCGGGTTGCGCTTGTCTTGGCAGAGGGTGTCCAGATCGGCGATGTTGCTGGACAGCTTGCTGCCCTCGATGAGGTAGGTGGGGGTGGCGATGTCTTTCAGCCAGTGGATCGGTGAGCGCAGCTTGAGCTCGAGCGCGGCGTGCTGGTCGAACCGGATCGGGACCAGGGCAGGCGGGTAGCGGTCCACGCTGGTCACCGGGCCGAAGGCGAACACGGCCTGGAATCTCGGGCTGGTTTCCGCCGTCAGAAGCGCCAAGGTGCCGCCGGTGCTGTGCCCACCCAGGTAGATCCGGGTGGGGTCGACATAAGGCAGGCGCGCGAGGTGCTCGGCCGCGGCCAGCACGTCGTCGACCTCCCCCAGGAAATACTGCCTGTGGCCGGGAACGTGGCCGCCGCGCAGCGTCGGAAACATCATGACCATTCCCGCTTCCCGGAAGGCGTGGGCGGATTGGTCGTTGCCCGGCGGCCCGGGCGTCCAGAAATCGCCCAGCGAACTGCTGTCGCCCCCGGTGAGCCAGACGATGGCCGGGTGCCTTCGCCCGTCTTTCGGGTCGGGCGTGACAAAGGCCGGCAGTACCCCCTCGGTCGCACTCGGGTAGTCGGCCCGCACGAACAGTTCTGCCGGTGGCCGCGGCAGTTCCGGTGGGGCCGTCGTGGGCACGGCGACGCGGGTCACGAAGCCGCGGCGGGCCTGGGCCAGGGGCGGCTCCGGCTGGACTGCGGGCGAAGGCGGCCGGCTTCTTGCCGAAGCCGCCTCGCGTGTCTTTTGTTCCTCCGTCTGCCGCTGGATGGCGAGGTAGGATGCCTTGTCGATGCAGTCGTGGCGGGTGTTGATCAGGTACCCGGCTTGCATGGCCTCCTCGCGCGCCAGGACGGTCTGGAAGGGCGGGCCGGCACAGGCGTCGGCGTCGAATGCAGCTTTCGGCCCTTTCTCCGGGACGGCCAGCAGGAGCAGGCAAAGAGAGGAAACCAACAGGCCGAGCAGCCCGTACTTCAAGGTGCGCATGATTTTTCCGAGGTGGCGTGCGGCTCGAATTGTGCCGGTCCCGCTGTTTGCGCCATCCGTTTGCCGGCCCCGTGGTTCGGGCGGATGACTTGTTGCCTCGACAAGTTCACAATGTCCGGCAATTCGGCCGCCTCTTGCAGGCGTCCGCGGGGAGTGGCCCCTCAGCGTGGCTCATCCCGTTCCACCCGAACATCGCAAACGCCAGCCTCGAACCTTCGCCCTGCCATGGATGCCGCGCCTCTCGCTCTCATCAGCTTTCATGCCACCAGTGTCGCCGTCGAAGAGATGGACGATTGCGGCCTCGCCGGGTTCGCCGATGAAATGGCCGAGCCGATGCGCTACCTGCTGCTGCAGCGTTCCTTCGAGGAGGACGAGCAGGACGTGGCCCTGGGCATGGACACCTACCACATCGAGTGCAACGGGCAGGGTCAGTCGTGCTACGGCGGCATCCTGTGCTTCGAGCTGCGGCGCGAGCAGGTGATCGTCAGCCTGGATCCCGAGGCCGCCAGCCACCTGGGTGCGAGCGAGATACGCATCGGTTTCTCGGTGGACGAGCCGGTGTTCGAGCGCTTGCACCAGCGCCTGCAGCAGATCTTCGAGGGCACGCGCTGCCTGGTGGCCGAGTCCGCGCTGCGAAGCGCCAGTTGAGGCCGCGTCGGGAGGCGGCGCCGCTTCGCCCGGCAGCTGGCGGACGGCCGCGGGTTCTTTCATTTCATGTCCGGAGCGGTTCATGGGTCTGCTGCAACTGGGGCGCGCGTGGGCGAAGCGCATCAAGCGCGATGTCCTCACCCTGTGGTTCGCGAGAAAGCATCCTCGCACGCCTTGGCGTGCCAAAGCCATGGGGATGGTGGTCGTGGCCTACGCGCTCAGCCCGATCGATCTGATTCCGGACTTCATCCCCGTCCTGGGGTATCTCGACGATGTCGTTCTTCTGCCGGTGCTGATCTGGCTGACGGTGCGCATGCTGCCGCCGCAGGTGCTGGCGGAGTGCCGCCGGCAGGCCGAGGACTGGATGGCCGCGGCGCGGGCCAGGCCCAGGAGCGTGGCGGGTGCCGTGGTGATTCTCGCCATCTGGGCGGGGCTGGCCGCGGCGTTGATGTGGTGGTGGATGCGCGGGAACTGGCCTTGAACCCGATGCGCGAGGGACAGGGGCCGCGGATCGCTTCCACACTGCAGACCGCCCAAGCCGCGGCTCGGGTCCGGGCCTATCCTCTTGTAGACGCCTGAATTTGCCGGCCGGGGCTCTTCCTTTGTGTAACAACCCTGAGGGAATTGTGAGCCAGGCTTTCTTGCGCGAGCGAAGTGGCTTCGATGAGGAAAGTCGTCGATTAGTATCTTGTTGCGCAGCTTTTGCCGGATTGATGGTGGGTTTTGATGCGAAATTTTCAGCGGCGTGATGCCTTCTTCCACGACGCGGTGTCTTCCGCGGCCGGCAGCCGGCGCGGTTTTCTGCAGGCGGCGGCCGTCCCTGTGGCCTCGATGCTGCTGGGCGGATGCGGCAACGGGGCGGAGGACTCGGCAGCCGCCGCGTCGCCGCCCATACCCGCCCCGGCCGCTGCTCCTGCGCCGTCTCCTCCCGCCGGCCCATCTCCCGCCGCGCCGCCGCCGGCCACCAGTCCGCTGCCGGCGTGGGTGGCCGGTCTGGCCTTGTGGCACTGGCACGAGATTCCGAACACGGCGCTCAGCAGCGTGGACCCGGCGACCCGCCCGCTGGGCATCACCGGCCCGCGCTCGAAGATCGATGCCTGGTGCGGTGCCGCCTTGAAGCGAAACGGCAGCGTCTACCTGCTGGGTGCGGCGGGCGGCCATGGCGACTATGCCGGCAACGAGGTGAATGCGCTGGCGCTGAATGTCGCCACGCCGGCCTGGGTCGAACTGCGTGGGCCTTCGGCCAATGCCGACATCATCGACTCCACCCAGTTCTACCTGGACTCGCGTCCCTCGGCCACCCACACCTACTACGCCACGCAATACATCGAGCCCCTGGGCCGCTTGATGGTCATGGCCAGTCCTGGCGTCCATGGCGGCTTCCCCCCGGCGCCCGCTGCCTTTCCCTATGTCGGAAACAGGCGCTCTTTCAGTTTCGACCTGGCGAGGGGCGACTGGGATGCGCCCGACCATGTGGCGCAGTACCCGGGTACGGGCGATTTCACCAGCGCGCTGTGCGTGAAGCATCCCTTGACCCACGACGTGTACTACTCCCGCAACTATGGCTCGGGCTGGTACCGCTGGACACAGGCGACCAATACCTGGGTCAAGTTGTCGGACGCGACCCGCGGACCTTGGTACGCCGGGGCGGCCATCGACCCGGTGCGCGAGCGTTTGCTGGTCGTCGGTGGCTACAGTGCGCAGAATCCGCAGGTGCATGCCCTGGACGGCAGCCGCCTGAGCGTCAGTTTCGGCGGCCTGGGAGCGGCCGCGCTTTCGCTGACGGGGTATCCGGGGGTGGTCTACGATGAAGCCATCGATCGCTACCTGGTGGTCTTCAACCAGGGCGCTTCCATCCGGCTGCTGCGCGTGGATCCGCGGACCTGGCTGGTCGATGACCCGGAGCCGACCGGAAACCCTCCGGCGGCGCGGCCGAACGGCATCCACAACGCGGCGCAGTACGTGCCCGAGTTGAAAGGGCTGGTCATCGCCAACAGCCATGGTGGCAACGTGTGGTTCATGCGCACCTCGGCCTGAGCCCCGCGTGACGCATCCGTCCCGCAGGCTGCGGCAGGCGGGCCGGGGCTCGGAGCTTCTTCAAGCATCCCCGGCGATGGCCGAGGACCGGACACGGATGGGTGGCGCCATGCTCTTCACGGGGCGCAGATCCCGGGCGGCCCCTGTCGCGTGCATTCGTACCGGGTGCCCGGGGCCATCGCCGCACCCGCGCGCCGTCGGGTCCTAGAGCGCCGGCGCGGCGAGGACCTCGCAGTCGAAGCTCAACCAGTGGCGGGCCACACGGGCCAGGTGTTCGGCCTGGCCGGTGCTTTCCAGCTGCACGATGGCGCTCGCCTGCGCGGCGGGCGGCTGCGGCGAACCCATCAGCCGCCAGGCCTGCTGGGCGACGGGCAGGGCGGTGTCGATGAGTTGCACGCCGCTGCCCATGGCCGCCTGGATGTGGCCGCGTACGAAGGGATAGTGGGTGCAGCCCAGCACCACCGTGTCCACCGCCGCGGCGCGCAGCGGGGCGCAGAAGCCGTCGATGAGGGCGAGCAGCGCCGGATCGTTCAGGTCGCCGTGTTCGATCGCGCCGGCCAGGCCGGGGCAGGGTTGCAGGTGGATCTCCGCCCCTGCGCCGTGTTGTTCGAGCAGGCGCCGGAATTTCTCGCTGCGCAAGGTGGCGGGGGTGGCCATCACGCCGATGCGGCCGCTGGGCGAGCTTTTCACCGCCGGCTTGATGGCCGGCTCGACGCCGACCACCGGCACTTCGGGCCAGCGGCGGCGCACGGCCGCCACCGCGACGGCGGTGGCCGTGTTGCAGGCGACCACCAGCAGGCTGGCGCCGCGCCCGAGCAGGTGGGCGAAGATGCGCTCGGTCCGGTCGATCACGTAGTCGTCGCCGCGTTCGCCGTAGGGGGCATGGGCCGAATCGGCCACGTACAGCATCGGCACCTGCGGCATGCGCTCATGCAGCGCACTCAACACCGACAGGCCGCCGACGCCGGAATCGAAGACCCCGACCAGCCCGGCGGGAGCGGGGTTTGCTGGGGCGGGAAGCGGGGAGTTCGACGGCATGGCGGCGGCAGTCTACCAGCGCAGGTGCCGCCGCCGCGGCGGCTGTGAACGAAATGCGGGAGCTTTCTCAAACTCGCGCCGCGGGGCGTCCGACTCGTGGCACAATCCAAGAAATAGCACGATCGTTCTATTGTTGTCGGCCTGCTCCTTGGCCGGCTTGCCCGGAAAGGTCGGCAAGCAAACCTAGAATCCGTGCAACGTCAACCCAGGAGCATGCGTGATGAAAGTGCTGGTAGCAGTCAAACGAGTGGTCGATTACAACGTCAAGGTGCGTGTCAAGAGCGACGGCAGCGGCGTGGACATCGCCAACGTCAAGATGAGCATGAACCCCTTCGACGAGATCGCGGTGGAAGAGGCTGTGCGGCTGAAGGAAAAGGGCCTGGCCACCGAGGTGGTCGCGGTGTCGTGCGGTCCGGCGCAGTGCGGCGAGACCCTGCGCACGGCCATGGCCATCGGCGCCGACCGGGCGATCCTGGTCGAGACTGGCGAGGAGCTGCAGCCGCTGGCGGTGGCCAAGCTGCTCAAGGCCTTGTTCGACAAGGAGCAGCCCGGTCTGGTGATCGTGGGCAAGCAGGCGATCGACGACGATTGCAACCAGACCGGCCAGATGCTGGCCGCGCTGGCCGACCTGCCGCAGGCCACCTTCGCCTCCAAGGTCGAGATCGCCGACGGCCATGCCCTGGTGGCGCGAGAGGTGGATGGCGGCTCCGAGACCCTGAAGATCAAGCTGCCGGCGGTCGTGACCACCGACCTGCGCCTGAACGAGCCGCGTTACGTGACCTTGCCCAACATCATGAAGGCCAAGAAGAAGCAGATCGACACCTTCACGCCGGTCGACCTCGGCGTGGACGTGTCGCCGCGCATCAAGACCCTGAAGGTCAGCGAGCCGCCCAAGCGCAGCGCCGGCATCAAGGTGCCCGATGTCGCGACCCTGGTGAACAAACTCAAGAACGAAGCGAAGGTGATCTGACATGAGCGCACTGGTTATTGCCGAACACGACAATCGGTCCATCAAGGGCGCCACGCTCCACACGGTGAGCGCCGCGGCGCAGCTGGGGGGCGAGGTGCATGTGCTGGTCGCGGGCGCGAATGCGGCCGAGGCCGCCCGCGCCGCGGCGCAGATCGCCGGCGTGGCCAAGGTGCTGCACGCCGATGCGCCGGGCTTCGAGCACGGGCTGGCCGAGAACGTGGCGGCGCAGGTGCTGGCCCTGGCCGGCGGCTACACCCACCTGGTGTTTCCCGCCACGGCCTCGGGCAAGAACGTGGCGCCGCGCGTGGCGGCCAAGCTCGACGTCGGCCAGGTCAGCGACATCACCAAGGTGATCGGCCCCGACACCTTCGAGCGTCCCATCTATGCCGGCAATGCGATCGCCACCGTGCAGAGCGGCGATGCGGTCAAGGTCATCACCGTGCGCACGACCGGTTTCGACGCGGCCGCGGCCAGCGGCGGCAGCGCGGCGGTCGAGGCGGTGGCCGCGGTGGCGGCCGGCGGCAACTCGGCCTTCGTCGGCAGCGAGATCGCCAGGAACGACCGGCCCGAGCTGACCGCGGCCAAGGTCATCGTCTCGGGCGGCCGGGCGCTGGGCTCCAGCGACAAGTTCAACGAGGTGCTCACGCCGCTGGCCGACAAGCTGGGCGCCGCCCTCGGCGCGAGCCGCGCCGCGGTGGATGCGGGCTACGCGCCGAACGACTGGCAGGTGGGCCAGACGGGCAAGATCGTCGCCCCGCAGCTCTACATCGCGGCGGGCATCTCGGGGGCCATCCAGCACCTGGCGGGCATGAAGGACTCGAAGGTCATCGTGGCGATCAACAAGGACGCCGAGGCGCCGATCTTCAGCGTCGCCGACTATGGTCTGGAGGCTGACCTGTTCGTGGCCGTGCCAGAGCTGACCGCTGCCCTCTGACTCCGAGTCACCCCGCCCGACCAGCCCGTTCGCCTGTTCCCCCTGGCCGACGGGCTTTTTTCTGCCGGCCCGTTCCCCAAGACTGAAGGAGTCGCCATGAACTACGTTGCCCCCGTGAAAGACATGCTGTTCTGCATGCAGGAACTCGCCGGCCTCGAGGCCGTGGCGCAACTCCCCGGCTTCGAGGAGGCCGGCCTGGACACCGCGCGGGCGGTGCTCGAGGAATGCGCGCGCTTCAACGAGGAGGTGCTCGCTCCCTTGAATGCCGAGGGCGACCGGCATCCGTCCTCGTGGAAGGATGGCCAGGTCAGCACCTCGCCGGGTTTCAAGCAGGCGTTCCGGCAGTTCGGCGAAGGCGGCTGGCAGGGCCTGCAGCATCCGGTCGACTTCGGCGGCCAGGGCCTGCCCAAGACCATAGGCGCGGCCTGCATCGAGATGCTCAACAGCGCCAACGTGAGCTTCGCGCTGTGTCCGCTGCTGACCGACGGCGCGATCGAGGCGCTGCTGACCGCGGGCACGCCGCAGCAGCAGGCGCACTACATCCCGAAGCTGATCAGCGGCGAATGGACCGGCACCATGAACCTGACCGAGCCGCAGGCCGGCTCGGACCTGGCCCTGGTGCGCACCCGGGCCGAGCCGCAGGGCGACGGCAGCTACAAGCTCTTCGGCACCAAGATCTTCATCACCTACGGCGAACACGACATGGCGGGCAACATCGTCCACCTCGTGCTCGCCCGTGTCGCCGGCGCCCCCGAAGGGGTGAAGGGCCTCAGCCTGTTCGTGGTGCCCAAGTTCCTGGTGCAACCGGACGGCAGCCTGGGCGCGCGCAACGATGTGCATTGCGTGAGCCTGGAGCACAAGATGGGCATCAAGGCCAGCCCGACGGCGGTGCTGCAGTTCGGCGACCACGGCGGTGCCCTGGGCACGCTGGTGGGCGAGGAGAACCGCGGCCTCGAATACATGTTCATCATGATGAACGCGGCACGCTATGCGGTCGGCATGCAGGGCATAGGCCTGGCCGAGCGCGCCTACCAGCAGGCGGTGCGCTACGCCCGCGAGCGGGTGCAGTCGCGGCCGGTGGACGGCTCGTTGCCGGGCAGCGCGCCCATCATCCATCACCCCGACGTGCGGCGCATGCTGATGACCATGCGCGCGCTGACCGAGGGCTGCCGTGCGATGGCCCTCGCGGCCGCCGCGGCCAAGGACACCGCGCACGCCCATCCGGACGACGAGGTGCGCCGGCAGAACCAGGCTTTCTACGAATTCATGGTGCCCCTGGTCAAGGGCTACAGCACCGAGATGAGCATCGACGTGGCCAGCCTGGGCGTGCAGGTGCACGGCGGCATGGGCTTCATCGAGGAGACCGGCGCGGCCCAG
>CBIHOH010000113.1:0-11184 GCA_966211755.1 uncultured Rhizobacter sp.
GTCTCGATATCGATCTGGGTGAACTCGGGCTGGCGGTCGGCGCGCAGGTCCTCGTCGCGGAAGCACTTGGTGATCTGGTAGTAGCGGTCGAAACCGGCCACCATCAGCAGCTGCTTGAACAGCTGCGGGCTCTGCGGCAGGGCGAAGAACATGCCTTCGTTGACACGGCTGGGCACGAGGTAGTCGCGCGCGCCTTCCGGGGTGCTCTTGGTGAGCATCGGGGTCTCGATGTCGATGAAGCCGTTGGCGTCGAGGAACTTGCGCACCTCCATGGCCACGCGATAGCGCAGCATCATGTTCTTCTGCATCACCGGGCGGCGCAGGTCGAGCACGCGGTGGGTGAGGCGGGTGGTCTCCGAGAGGTTCTCGTCGTCGAGCTGGAACGGCGGCGTGATGCTGGGGTTGAGCACCTCGATCTGCTGGCACAGCACCTCGACCTTGCCGCTGGTCAGGTTGTTGTTGACGGTGTCGCCCGGGCGCGCTCGCACCAGCCCGACGATCTTCAGGCAGAACTCGTTGCGCACGCTTTCGGCCACCTTGAACATGTCGGCCAGGTCGGGGTCGCACACGACCTGCACACGCCCTTCCCGGTCGCGCAGGTCGATGAAGATCAGCTTGCCGTGGTCGCGCCGGCCGTTGGCCCAGCCCATCAAGGTCACGGTCTGGCCCAACAGCGCTTCGCTGACCAGGCCGCAATAGGTTGTTCTCATGTCTCTGGACTCCGAAGAAATTTTGGCGGGCGGATGGGTGCACGGAGACGATCTCCTGCCGCACTCTCCAGGTGTGGATGAAACGAGGGACGGGCCTTCAGCCCATGTGGTTCTGCGGCAGCGCGGTCTGTTGCATCAACGGCGCCACCACCCCCATCGAGATGACGTACTTGAGTGCCTCGTCGACACTCATCTTCAAGGCGATCACGTCGGCCCGCGGCACCATCAGGAAAAAACCCGAGGTCGGATTGGGCGTGGTCGGCACGTACAGGCTGAGGTAGTCGCCGCTCAGGTGGACCGCGGTCTCGCCGCCCGGTTTGCCGGTGACGAAGGCGATGGTCCAGCTGCCCGGGCGCGGATACTGCACCAGCACCGCTTCGCGGAAGGCATTGCCGCTGCTGGAGAACAGCGTGTCCGACACCTGCTTGACCGAGCTGTAGATCGACTTGACGATCGGGATGTGGCTCAGCAGGCGGTGCCCCTGGCGCAAGGCCCACTGGCCGAAGATGTTGGTGGCGAACATGCCGGTCAGCAACAGGCCGGCCACCATGACGATCACCCCTAGGCCGCGAATTGGCCGCAGGGCGTCGAGCGCATCGTGCAGCGGCGGCCAGGGAACGACCGTTTGCACGGCGGTGAGGATGCCGACGAAGACACCGTCCATCAGGCCCAGCACGGAGTGCAGGACCCAGACGGTGATGGCCAGGGGCATCCAGACCAGCAGCCCCGCTAGGAGATATTTTTTCAAGGGTTTCCTTGGGATGACACGAACGACGTCACTGCGCGCTGGCCGCCGGCTTGCTGGAGCTGGCTGCGGCGGCGGGGGCCGGTGCGGGGCTGGCCGCCGGGGCAGGGGCAGGCGCCGCGGCCGGTGCGGCGGGCGTGGCAGCGGTGGAGGCGGACGGTGCCGAGTCCTTGGCAGCTTCGCCGCCGGCGGCCGGTGCGCCACCGCGGAAATCGGTCACGTACCAACCCGAACCCTTGAGCTGGAACGGGGGCGCCGCGAGCTGCTTCTTGAAGGCGGCGGCACCGCAGGCCGGGCACTCGGTCAGCACCGGATCGGACATCTTTTGCAGCACGTCTTTGGCGTGTCCGCAGGCTTCACAACGATAGGCGTAGATTGGCATGGCTAAGCCTTTGATTCAAAACGGAAAATTATAAGGCCGCGAAAGCCGCCCGGCAGCAGCCGGCGCAGCTTAGTTTGCAGCCAGGCAAGCCCTGCCACCGCATCAACCGCCGGCTCCGTGCGTTTGTGCAGCCCCGGCAGCAGGGAGCGGAGGGTTCAGCCGGGTGTCAGGCCCGCCACCTGGTGATGCGCGCCATGCCGGTTCTTCATGAACTGAGGCATCAGGGAGCCCGCCAGCATGCCCACCAGGGCCGCCAGGAAACCGGCGAGCTGGCCGGGGAAGGCTTCCGCCAGCGAGGGGAGCATGAACAGCAGCCAGACGCCGATGCCGAGGCCGATCGAGACGAAGGCCCCTTGCGTGGTGGCGCGTTTCCAGTAAAGCCCGAAGGTCAGCGGCACGACCGCGCCCACCAGGGTGACTTGGTAGGCGCTCGACACCATGTCGTAGATCGAGGTGCCTTGCGACGCGATGGCATAGACGCACACGCAGGCGCTGAAGACGAGCACGGCGATGCGCATGGTGAGCAGCTCCTGGGCATCGCTCTGGCGCGGGAAGAACTGGCGCCAGATGTTCTCGACGAAGGTGACCGAGGGGGCCAGCAGCGTGGCCGAGGCGGTCGACTTCAGCGCCGACAGCAAGGCGCCGAAGAAGATCACCTGCATCACGAAGGGCATGCGTTCCATCACCAGCAGGGGCAGCACCTTCTGCGCTTCGGTCGCACCGGCCTGGATCATGGCTTCGGATTGCTCCGGCATGATGATCAGCGCGCTGGTCATGAGGAACATGGGCACGAAGGCGAACAGGATGTAGGCGATGCCCCCGATGACCGGGCCCTTGGTGGCCGCCTCGATGCTGTTGGCCGACATCACGCGCTGGAAGACGTCCTGCTGGGGAATGGAGCCGAGCATCATCGTGATGCCCGCGCCGACGAAGAACGCGATCTGAGTGAAGCTGGGCTCGGGCAGGAACTTGAACAGGTCGCGGCTCACGGCGAGGGCGATCACCTTGTCCGCGCCACCGGCCTGGCCCGCGGCGACGAAGGCGATGATGCTCAGGCCGACCACCAGGATGATCATCTGGATGAAGTCGGTGACGGCCACCGACCACATGCCGCCGAACAAGGTGTAGGCCAGGATGGACACCGTGCCGATCACCATGCCCACCGGCACGCTGATGGCCCCGCCGGACAGCAGGTTGAACACCATGCCGAGGGCGGTGACCTGCGCCGACACCCAGCCGAGGTAGCTCAGGATGATGATCAGCGAGCACACCGCCTCGATGCCGCGGCCGTAACGCTCGCGGTAGTAGTCGCTGATGGTCAGCAAGGTCATCTTGTACAGCTTGGCGGCGAAGAACAGGCCGACCAGGATCAGGCACATGCCCGCGCCGAACGGGTCTTCGACGATGCCGTTCAGGCCGCCTTGCACGAACTTGGCCGGGATGCCGAGCACCGTCTCGGAGCCGAACCAGGTGGCGAAGGTGGTGGTGATGATCATCACCATCGGCAGGTGGCGCCCGGCGATCGCGAAGTCGCCGGTGTTCTTGACCCGACGCGCCGCCCAGAGACCGATGCCGATGGTGATGAAGAGGTAGACGAAGACCAGGGACAACAACATGAATTCAACCTCCGGGGCGGATCACAAGACGACCGGCACGACAGGCCGGCGACGATTCGAGCTGCGCGCGATTATCCCCGCCGCACAGGCTTTGTGTTGATACTCTGCGGCCTGCCATGCAAGACATATTCGGCAGGAAGCGGTGGCGCGGGACGCTGCCGCCGAAGGGCGAGGCGCCCGCCGACCCGGGCGCCGGTTCAGACGCCGGACTCGGCGGCCTCGATGTCGACGCGCAGGCGGTCCTGCACCCAGGCCGCGAAATTGATGAAAAACCGTACACCGCTGCTCGGCAGCGGCACGCCCTGCGCCAGCTTGTGCAGGTCGCGGCTGGCCGACCAGACGATGGCGTAGTCGCGATCGATCCGGTCGTCGGCGATGGTGAACACCACGCCGGCATCGCCCCAGTCGTTCAGCAGCAGGATGTTGTCGGGCAGGCCGATGGCCTGCCGGCAGGCCAGGGTGCGTTCGACGCACTCGGCCAGGTCGTCCACCCCGCAGCACGACGAATAGCCGTATTCGGACAGCAGCCACGCCAGCGTGGGCGGCAGTTCGAAGCCGAGCGCCGATTCGCAGCGGCGCAGCGACTCCGGGGTCTCGGGGTTGATGCCGCGGAAATGCGCATCGTGCTCATGGACGAAATCACGAAACTGGTCGGCATCCATGGCGGCGGTCTTCTCCGGGCGGGCATCAAGTCAATGGTAAGACACGATTTTGCCGCAGTGCAACAACACCGCCTACCTACAAGGGCAAACCCTTGTCCTCAGGGCTGGGAAGCGGCTTTCTCTCGCTCGCGCTTGTAGCTGTCGTACGGCGCGGCGCGCTCGTTCAGGCAACGCTGGCGGTCGGGCAAGGCTTTCAGCTGGTCGCACTGCTGACGGCCCGCTTCCTGGGCCGTGTGGTAGAGCTGCTCCGAGCTGCAGGCGGTGAGGCCGAGCAGGAGCATGGGAAGCATGATCGCGGCATGGATTTTCATCAGGCGTCTTTTGAGAATGTCGAACAAGTCCGGGTCCGTCGGTGGCGCGGCTCAAAGCCCCGGCAGCCGCAGGCTGCCCAGCAGCTGCGTGCCCACGAGGCCGAGCAGGAAACCCGCTCCGACGTAGAGCAGGGCCTGCAGCAGGCGGTTGGTGCGCCGCTGCTCGGCCAGCAGGGCCAGCAGGGCCTGGGGCTCGCCGCGCGGACGGGGCTGCAGCGCCTGGTTCAACAGCCGAGGCAGCTCGGGCAGCAGCTGGACATAACGCGGCGCTTCCTTCTTGAGGCGCCCGACCAGGCCGCGCAGACCGACCTGCTCGTCCATCCAGCGCTCGAGGAAGGGCTTGGCCGTGCTCCACAGGTCGAGCTCTGGATCGAGCTGGCGGCCCAGGCCCTCGACGTTGAGCAGCGTCTTTTGCAGCAGCACCAGCTGCGGCTGGACCTCGACGTTGAAGCGGCGCGAGGTCTGGAACAGGCGCAGCAGCACCTGGCCGAGCGAAATGTCCTTCAGCGGGCGGTCGAAGTGCGGCTCGCACACGGCGCGGATGGCGCCTTCGAGCTCGTTGATGCGGGTGGACGGCGGCACCCAGCCGCTTTCGAGATGCAGCTCGGCCACACGTTTGTAGTCGCGGCGGAAGAAGGCGATGAAGTTCTGCGCGAGATAGTCCTTGTCGACCTCGGTCAGGGTGCCGACGATGCCGAAGTCGAGGGCGATGTAGCGGCCGAAGGAGTCGGGGGCGATGCTGACCTGGATGTTGCCCGGGTGCATGTCGGCATGGAAGAAACCGTCGCGGAACACCTGGGTGAAAAAGATCGTGACCCCGTCGCGGGCCAGCTTGGGGATGTCGACTCCGGCATCGCGCAGCCGCTGCGTCTGGCTGATGGGCACGCCCTTCATGCGCTCCATCACGATGACCGACTGGGTGCACAGGTCCCACACCATCTCGGGCACCATCAGCAGGCCAAGGCCCTGCATGTTGCGGCGCAACTGGGCGCCGTTGGCGGCCTCGCGCACCAGGTCGAGTTCATCGTGCAGGTAGTTGTCGAACTCGGCCACCACCTCGCGCGGCTTGAGCCGCTTGCCGTCGACGGACAGGCGTTCGACCCAGCGGGCGATCGTGCGCAGCAGGGACAGGTCGTCGTCGATGATGGCGAGCATGCCCGGGCGCAGCACTTTCACCGCCACCTCGCGGCCGTCCTTCAGGGTCGCGAAATGGACTTGCGCGATCGAGGCACTCGCCACCGGCTCGGCGTCGAAGGTGGCGAACACGTCCTCGATCGAGCGTCCATAGGCCTTTTCGACCAGCTGGCGGGCCAGGGCGGCCGAAAACGGCGGCACCTTGTCCTGCAGCCTGGCGAGTTCGTCGGCCACCTCGTCGGGCAGCAGGTCGCGCCGGGTGGACAGCACCTGCCCGAACTTCACGAAGATGGGCCCCAGGCGTTCGAGCGCCTCGCGCAGGCGCTGCCCCGCGGGAGCGTCGAGCCGGCGGCCGATCGTGATCACCCGCACCAAGGCACGCACCCAGCGCTGGCGGAAACCCGACAGCGCGAGTTCGTCCAGGCCGAATCGCAGGACGGTGACGACGATGTAGATCAGCCGCGCGAAATGTCTCATCGGGGGCCGCCGCCCCCGCCCCGCACCACGAGGTCCTGCAGGGTTCGCGCCGCCATGTTGAAGCCCTTGGCCAGGGCGGACCCGGCACGGGCGAGCTGATGGGCGGGCGCCTTGCCCAGCACGGCGGCCAGATCGTCTTCGATGTCCCAGCGCAGGTTGTCGATCAGCCAGCTCACGTCGGCCGCGAAGGCGGAGTCGCCTTCAATGCCGATGCTGGGCCGCTCGCCCGCGAACCACAGCGCGGCCAGGCGTGCGGGGTTGGAGGCGTCGAGCGTCACCCGCAGCTCGGGCGCGGCGGGCGGCTGCTCGCCCTGCCATTCGAGCAAACCGGCCGGCGTGACCGCGAACGCCACCACGGGCGGAGCCGGCAGCAGCGAGGGCCAGCCGGTCCAGAGCAGCTGGACGCTGCGCCCGGCATGGGGCTTGAGGCGATCGGTCGCGACCTTTTCAGCGGCGAGCACGTGATTGAGCAGCAGGGTGACGCGCTCCATGGCCGCAGAACCGAGGGAGGAGGTAAAGGCATTGAGCATGCCGAATTGTAGGGGGACACCGGCAGGCTTCCCCCGAAAAAGGGGCTGTCGGCACCTGAGCCGCGGCCTATGATGGACGGCTCGTCCCGCGCCGCGCGGCCCTGCCCCGTCGCGCCCGATCCCGCCACTGCCCACCCTGCCCCATGGCCACCATCCTTCTCACCGGCGCCACCGGTTACATCGCCTCCCATACCTGGCTTGCCCTGCAGGCGGCCGGCTTCGACGTCGTCGGCGTCGACAACTTCTCGAACAGCTCTCCCCGCGTGCTGGAGCGGCTGGCCGCGCTCGGCGGCACGACACCGGTGTTCGTCGAGGCCGATGTCTGCGACGCGGCGTCGATGTCCGCCCTGTTCAAGCAGCACCGCATCGATGCCGTGGTGCACTTCGCCGCCTTCAAGGCGGTGGGCGAATCCACCCAGATGCCGCTCGCCTACTACCGCAACAACCTCGGCGGCCTGGTCAACGTGGCCCAGGCCATGCAGGACCACGGCGTGACACGGCTCGTCTTCAGCTCCTCGGCCACCGTCTACGGCCAGCCCGAGACCCTGCCCATCACCGAGGACGCTCCGCTCGCGGCGACCAATCCCTACGGCACCACCAAGCTGATGGGCGAGGAGCTGCTGCGCGAACTCGAACGCTGCAACGGTGCCTGGAAGATCGCCTACCTGCGCTATTTCAACCCGGTCGGCGCCCATCCCAGCGGCCAGATCGGCGAGGACCCCCGCGGCATCCCGAACAACCTGATGCCCTACGTGACCCAGGTGGCCGTCGGCAAGCGCCCCCAGCTGCAGGTCTTCGGCGGCGACTACGACACGCCGGACGGCACCGGTGTGCGCGACTACATCCACGTGATGGACCTGGCCGAAGGCCACGTGGCGGCCGTGCGCCACCTGCTGGAGCGCGACAGCTCGCTCACCGTCAACCTCGGCACCGGCCAGGGCTACAGCGTGCTCGAGGTGATCAAGGCCTTCGAGCAGGCCAGCGGCCGGACCGTGGCGTACCAGATCGTCGCACGCCGCCCGGGCGACGTGGCCGCCTGCTATGCCGACCCGGCACGGGCGCGCGAACTGCTCGGCTGGTCGGCCAGCCGGGACCTGGCCGACATGTGCGCCGACGCCTGGCGCTGGCAAAGCCGGAATCCGCAAGGCTTCGCCTGACATCGGGGAGGGAGCGGCGGCAGTCGCGGCACGGCCGGCGGCCCAGGGCGGATTCCGTGTCCGGATCCGGCCAGCGCAAGCGGCGAGGCGCCTTTACGCTCGGGCCGATCGCAACGCCATCCCGGCACGGCCGGTCCTCCCTCATGAACATCATCCTCCTGCACGGCAGCTGGCACGGCGCCTGGTGCTGGCACAAAGTCGTTCCGCTGCTCCAATCGCAGGGACACACCGTCCATGCCCCCGATCTGCCGGCCCACGGCCGGCATTGGCGACTGGCGCCCGGCTGGGTCACCCTGCGATCGATGGCGCACAGCGTGTGCCGCCTGCTCGATTCGCTGGACGGACCTGCGCTGCTGGTCGCACACAGCCGCGGCGGCATCGTCGCCTCGACGGTTGCCGAAATGCGGCCGCGGCGGCTGCACGGCACCGTCTACCTGGCCGCCTACATGCTGCGCCACGGAGAACGTGTCACCGACTTCTTCCGCCGGGACAAGGACTCGCTGGTGCTGCCGAACATCCGGATCAGCAAGACCCGCTGGACGGACCGCCTGGCCGAAGAAGCCTACCGGGCGGCCCTGTACGCCGACTGCTCGGACGCCGACATCGAACTGGCCCGCTCGCTGCTGACACCCGAACCCCTGCTGCCGGCACTGACCCGTCTTCGCCTGTCGGCCGAGCGTCATGGCTGCGTCCCCAGGCACTACATCGAACTCACGCAGGACAGGGCGGTGAGCCTGGCACTGCAGCGCCGGATGATCGAGGCCTCGCCCTGCCAGTCGGTGCAGTCGATCGAGGCCAGCCATTCGGCCTACTTCTCGCGCCCCGCGGAACTCGGCTCGATGATCCACGCCCTGACCGGGGCCTGAAACGACAGCGGCCTCCACCCGGCTGGGGTGGAGGCCGCACGAAGAGCCCTGAAAAGACGGGCCGGCTGCCCGGCGATCGTCAGCTGTTCTTCACGTACCAGGCCACCGCTTCCTTCAGCCCCTGGCGCACGTCGTGCGTGGGCGAATAACCGAGCAGACGCTGGGCCTTGCCGACATCGGCCAGCGAGTGCTTGACGTCGCCCGCGCGGAACGACGCGTACTCCGGGGCCTCGATCTTCAGCTCCGGACGTTCACCCACCAAGGCCTCGGCAATCGCCGCATGCAGCTGGGTGAGCGTGGTACGGTCGCCGACGGCCACGTTGTAGACTTGGTTCGAGGCGTCCGGGTTGTCGCTGATGCCGGCGCGCAGGTTGGCCTGCACCACGTTGTTGATGAAGCAGAAATCGCGCGAGGTTTCGCCATCGCCGTTGATGACACAACGCTGGCCCTTGAGCATCTGGGCCACCCAGCGGGGGATCACCGCCGCATAGGCGCCGTTCGGGTCCTGGCGCGGGCCGAAGACGTTGAAGTAGCGCAGGCCCACGCTCGACAGGCCGTAGCAGCGACCGAAGACGTCGGCATACAACTCGTTCAGGTACTTGGTGACGGCGTAGGGCGACAAGGGGCGGCCGATGACGTCCTCGACCTTGGGCAGGGTCGGGGAATCGCCATAGGTGGAGCTCGAAGCCGCATAGACGAAGCGCTTGACGCCCGAGTCCTTCGCGGCCACCAGCATGTTCAGGAAACCGGTCGCGTTGGCGCGGTGCGTGGTCAAGGGATCGTTGATCGAGCGCGGCACCGAGCCGAGCGCGGCCTGGTGCAGCACCACGTCGGCGCCCTCGCAGGCACGGCGGCAGGTCTCGGGGTCGGCGATGTCGCCCTGGATGAAGGTGTGGCGGGCCCAGGCGGCCTCGCCGACCAGCGCACGCACCTGGTCGAGGTTGTGCTGGTGACCGGTGGCGAAGTTGTCCAGGCTGGTCACCTGCTGGCCGGCACGCAGCAGGTTCTCCAGCAGATGCGAGCCGATGAAACCGGCGCTGCCGGTCACGAGCCAGCGGCGTGGCTGGGCTGCGACTTGGTCGAGTACGGCCTTGAGCATGATCACAGGCGCCAGACGTTCAGGCCACGGGCGCGCAAGGCGGCGGCATCGGCCTGGGCCTTCACGTCCACATACAGGCCGCCGGGCACCAGGCGCGCGACGTAGTCGTCGACCGAACGGGCCTTGAGCTGCTTGTGCGACACCGCCGCCACCACGGCCTGGGCGCGGGGGAGCTGGTCCCAGGAGACCAGGTCCACGCCGTATTCGTGCTTGGCTTCCTCGGCGGAGGCCACCGGATCATGCACGTGCACGGTCACGCCATAGGTCTCGAGCTCGCGGATGACGTCGATGACCTTGGAATTGCGCAGGTCGGGGCAGTCCTCCTTGAAGGTCAGGCCCAGCACGACCACGTCGGAGCCCTTGATCGGGAAACCCGCCTGGATCATGTTCTTGATGGTCTGCTCGGCGACATACTTGCCCATGCCGTCGTTGATGCGGCGACCGGCCAGGATGACCTGCGGGTGGTAGCCCAGGCGCTCGGCCTTGTGGGTCAGGTAGTACGGATCGACCCCGATGCAGTGGCCGCCGACCAGGCCGGGACGGAAGGGCAGGAAGTTCCACTTGGTGCCGGCCGCCTCGAGCACGTCGAGGGTGTCGATGCCGATGCGGTGGAAGATCAGCGAGAGTTCGTTGACGAGCGCGATGTTCAGGTCGCGCTGGGTGTTCTCGATCACCTTGGCGGCTTCGGCCACCTTGATGCTGGCCGCCTTGTAGACACCGGCGGTGATGACGCTGCCGTAGATCTCGGCCACGCGGGAGAGCGTCTCGGGGGTATCGCCCGACACCACCTTGACGATGGTGGTCAGGGTGTGCTGCTTGTCGCCCGGGTTGATGCGCTCGGGGGAATAGCCGACGAAGAAATCCTTTTGCCACTTCAGGCCGGAATGCTGCTCGAGCAGGGGAATGCAGACCTCCTCGGTGGCGCCCGGGTACACGGTGGACTCGTACACGACGGTCGCACCCGGCTTGAGATTCTTGCCGACCGCGATGCTCGAACCGATCAGGGGCGAGAAGTCGGGGTTGTGGGCGTCATCCACCGGCGTGGGCACGGCCACGATGATGAAGTCGGCTTCCTTCAGGGCCGAGGCATCGGTGGTGGGGTGCAGCTGCGAGGCGGCCTTGAGTTCGGCGGTGCTGACTTCACCGGTGGGATCGACATGGCGCCGATAGGACTCGATCTTGGAAACCGACAGGTCGAGACCGATGGTCTTGTACTTCTTGCCGAATTCAACAGCCAAGGGAAGGCCAACGTAGCCCAGTCCGACGATCGCGATGGTGGTCATGGTTATGTAGGTTCAAGAAAATTCAGAGTGGATCGCCGCATCGTCTCGCCCGATACCGGGCGCAAGCAGATGACGGAACAACATGCGGCCGGCCCAAGGGATAGACACAAGCACTCCCGGTCGGTCATATCGGCACCATTATCGCCGCCGAGGGGGCCCCCTGGTGGGGCGCCCCGCGGCACAATTGCGAAACCCCGGAGCACGCATCCGGA
>CBIHOH010000114.1:0-10797 GCA_966211755.1 uncultured Rhizobacter sp.
GCCGGTGTTCAGGTGGTCGTCGCTGGCGTGGTCCACGCCCTGGGCGATGTCGTTGCTCTGCTTGTCGTAGCAGACCATCACCGCGCAGCCCTTGTAGTCGATGCCGTACTCGGTGTTGTCGTAGCCGATGCGCTTGATGGTGTCGCGCGCGACCTGGATGTAGTCGACGTGGGCGTTGGTGGTGATCTCGCCCGCGAGCACGACCAGGCCGGTGTTGGTCAGCGTCTCGGCCGCCACGCGCGAGCGCGGGTCCTGCTTGAAGATGGCGTCGAGGATGGCGTCCGAGATCTGGTCGGCCACCTTGTCGGGGTGACCTTCAGAGACGGATTCGGAAGTAAACAGGAAATCGTTGGACACTCTTTTAAACTCCAGTCAGGTTGCAATCGCGTTGCCGGGCTGACCGAGGTTCAGAAGAGCGGCGAACGCTTTAGCAGAATTTCTTGAGCGGTGTGCTGCGAAGAGCACCGTACCCGGCAGGACCGGCCCATGGACAGGCTGGCTGCGTCGCCCTGCAAGTAGTTCAATAACTCGGCGATGGACCATTATATAAACAGATGTTGACCTTGTTTCAATGGCTTTCGGGCCTTCCTTTGGGGGTTTTGCATGCGCTGGGCTCCGTGCTGGGCTGGCTGACCTACGCCCTGTCGCCGTCCTATCGCCGGCGCCTGGCGGCGCATGCGGCGCAGGCCGGCGTGCCGCGCGCGCAATGGCGCGGCTCGATCGCCTCGGCCGGGCGCATGGTGCTCGAGCTCCCCTTCCTGTGGATGCGGCCGCCCGACACGCCCATCCTGCCGCGCGTGCGCTTCGAGGGCGAGGCCTTGCTCGAGCGCGCGCTGGCGCAGGGGCGCGGCGTGCTGCTGCTGACCCCGCACATGGGTTCGTTCGAAGTCACCGCCCAGGCCATCGCCGAGCGTTTCGGCCACATCCGTCCCATCACCGTGCTGTACCGGCCGGCGCGCCAGCCCTGGCTGCAGGACCTGGTCAAGACCTCGCGCGAGCGGCCCTCGCTGCTGGCCGCGCCGGCCTCCCTGTCCGGCGTGCGCCAGATGATCCGGGCGCTGCGCAAGGGCGAGATGGTCGGCCTGCTGCCCGACCAGGTGCCGCCCGACGGCATGGGCGTGTGGGCTCCCTTCTTCGGCCGCCCGGCCTATACCATGACCCTGGCCTCGCGGCTGGTCCAGCAGACCGGGGCGGTGCTGCTGCTCACCTGGGGCGAGCGCTTGCCGCACGGCGCGGGCTATGTACAACGTTTCTTCGAATTTCCGGGCGAGCTGCCCGAGGATGCCGCAGAATCCGCCGCCATGATCAACCGCGCCATGGAGCGGCTGATCCTGCAGTGCCCGCAGCAGTATTTGTGGGCCTACAACCGCTACAAGGCGCCTCGGTCGCAGCCCCAGGCCGAGCCGCCCGCGCAAAAGGAGTAATGGCTTTGGGCACACGCCTGTTGTTGGGCTTGATGTGGCTGCTGCAGTGCCTGCCCCTGCGCATGCTCGCGCCGCTGGGCTCGGGCGTAGGGCGCCTGCTCTGGGTGCTGGCGCGCCCGCGTCGGCGCATCGCGCTGCGCAACCTGGAACTGTGTTTCCCTGAAAAGACCGAGGCCGAGCGCGAGCGGCTCGGGCGCGAGCACTTTCGCTGGCTGGGCCGCAGCATCCTGGAGCGCAGCCTGTTGTGGTTCGCTTCCGCCGAGCGGCTCAAGCGCCTGATCCAGGTCGAAGGCGATGTCGGCCTGGCCGAGCGCAGCGAGCGGCCGGTGATGTGGCTGGTGCCGCATTTCATGGCGCTCGACGTCGCCGGTGTCGCCACCTTGCTGTACCAGAAGCACATGGCCTGCTCGATGTACCAGGCGCAGAGCAATCCGGCCATGGATGCCGTCATCCGCAAGGGGCGGCTGCGATTCGGCAATGCCGAGATCTTCCCGCGCAGCGACAAGGCGCTGCCGCTGATCCGTGCGATCCGCCGCGGCCATGCCTTCTTCAACCTGCCGGACATGGACTTCGGCGCCCGCGACGCCGCCTTCGTTCCCTTCTTCGGGGTGCCGGCCGCGACCTTGCTCGCTCCGTCGCGCATGGCGCGTGCGCTCGGCATGGTGGTGCAGCCGGTGGTGGCCGAGATGCTGCCCGGCGGACGCGGCTACCGCGTGCGTTTCGGCGAACCGTGGACCCACTTCCCCACCGACGACGCCGAGGCCGACACGCTGGCCATGAACCAATGGATCGAGACCGAGATCCGGCGCAATCCCGCCCAGTACCTGTGGGTGCACAAGCGCTTCAAGACGCGGCCGCCGGGCGAGGCGCCCAAATACTGACGCGCTGCAGCGCGCCGGCGCGGCAGGGGATTCCCGCCGGCGGCCGCGAACCGGGATAATCCGCCGATGCGACTCAAATTCACCAAGATGCAAGGCGCGGGCAACGACTTCGTCGTGCTCGACGCCACCGCCGGCCCGATCGAGCTGTCCACCGAGCGCCTGCGCGCGCTGGGCGACCGCCGTTTCGGTGTCGGGGCCGACCAGATCCTGGTCGTCGAACGCACGGCCACCGCCGGTGTCGACTTCCGCTACCGCATCTTCAACGGCGCCAGCGGCGAAGAGGTCGAGCAATGCGGCAACGGTGCGCGCTGCTTCGTGCGCTACGTGGTCGACAAGGGCCTGTCCGACAAGACCGCCATCCGGGTCGAGACCATGAACAAGCAGCTCGAGCTGCGCCTGCAGCCCGACGGCCGGGTGACGGTCGACATGGGCGCGCCGGTCTTCGAGCCGGCCCAGGTGCCGTTCGACGGCAGCGGGCTGCAGCCGCGCCACGTCGCCGGCCACGAGCTGTGGCCGCTCGACGCCCAGGGCGAGACCATCGAGATCGCCGCGGTTTCCATGGGCAACCCGCACGCGGTGCAAGTCGTCCGCGACGTCGATGCCGCACCGGTCGAGACCCTGGGGCCGCTCGTCGAGCGCCATCCGCGTTTCCCGCGCCGGGTCAATGCCGGGTTCATGCAGGTTGTCGACCCCGGCCACATCCGCCTGCGCGTCTACGAACGCGGGGCGGGCGAAACCCTGTCCTGCGGCTCCGGCGCCTGCGCCGCCGTCGTGGCCGGCATCCGCCAGGGCCTGCTCGGCCCGGTGGTCGATGTCGACACCCGGGGCGGGCGCCTCACCATTGAATGGCAGGGAGACGGCCATCCGGTGCGAATGACCGGCCCGGCCGCCACCGTCTTCGAAGGAGAAATTGAACTGTGAGCATGAACCTGGGCACCCAAGGCATCACCGAAACCGACATCGCCAACTACCTGGCCAACACCCCGGGCTTCTTCGAGCGCCATGCCGAGCTGCTGGCGGCCATCCAGCTCACCAGCCCGCACGGCCAGCGCGCCGTCTCGCTGCAGGAGCGCCAGATGGAAATGCTGCGCGACAAGCACAAGGGCCTGGAGCTGCGCATCGTCGAGATGATCCGCCACGGCCAGGAAAACGTCGCCATCGCCGACCGCCTGCACCGCTGGACACGCGACATCCTGCTCACCGCCAACCCCTGCGAGCTGCCCGAGGTGCTGGTGGCGGGGCTGAAGCACCAGTTCCTCATCCCCCAGGCCGGCATCCGCCTGTGGGGCGTGGCCGACATCTTCAGCGGCCAGGACTTCGCCCGCCCGGTCGGGGCCGACGCGCAAAGCTTCGCCTCCAGCCTGGCCGTGCCCTACTGCGGCATCAACTCGGGCTTCGAGGCCTCCAGCTGGCTCGAGGACGCGTCGAGCATCGCCTCGCTCGCCCTGATCCCGCTGCGCCACGACGGCGCCACCGGGGCCTTCGGCATGCTGGTGCTGGGCTCGCCCGACCCCACCCGCTATAGCGCCGACATGGGCACCGAGTTCCTGAGCCGGGTCGGCGACATCGCCGGCGCGGCCCTGTCGCGGCTGCTGCCGGTCGACTGAGCGGCGCGCCTGCCATGGCCCGCCGCGCAGTCCCCGAGGCGGCGGCCGGCCCCGCCGAGGCGGTGCCGCCGCCCTGGCACGAGTCCTTGCAGCGCCACCTCGTCCACCTCGAGGTCGAGCGCCGCCTTGCGCCACGCACGCTGGCGCTGTACCGCGACGCCTTGTTGCGCCTGTGCCGCTTCGCGGCGGCGCAGCCGGTCGATCTCGCCGCCGTGCAGGTGCACCATGTGCGGCGCTGGTCGGCGCAGCTGCACGTGCAAGGCCTGGGCTCGCGCAGCATCGCGCTGGTGCTGTCGGCCTGGCGCGGCTACTTCCGTTGGTGGGGCCGCGAAGGGGGCATCGCCCTCAACCCGGTCGACGGGGTGAGGGCGCCCAAGGCCGCCAAGCCGCTGCCCAAGGCCTTGTCGGTCGACCAGGCGGTGGCGCTGGCCGAGCCCGCCGAAGTTGACGATGCGCCGGCGTTCGGCGCGCGCGACCAGTGCATGGTCGAGCTCCTGTACGGCTGCGGCCTGCGGGTGAGCGAACTGGTGGGGCTGGACGTCTCGGCCAGCGGGCAGGCGGCCGGCTGGGTCGATGCCGCCGACGGCCTGGTGCATGTGCTGGGCAAGGGCGGCAAGCGGCGCAGCGTGCCGGTGGGCGGCCCGGCCTTGGCGGCGCTCGCGCTGTGGCTGGACCAGCGGGCCGCCCTGGCCGCGGCGGCCGAGCCGGCCCTCTTCGTCAGCCAGCGCGGCGGCCGCCTCACCGCCAGCCAGGTGCGCAGCCGCCTCAAGCGGCGTGCGCTGCAGGCCGGCCTGCCCACCCATGTCCATCCGCACATGCTGAGGCATTCGTTCGCCTCGCACCTGCTGCAGTCGAGCGGCGACCTGCGCGCCGTGCAGGAGCTGCTGGGCCACGCCAACATCAGCACCACCCAGGTCTACACCCGGCTCGACTTCCAGCACCTGGCCAAGGTCTACGACGCCGCCCATCCACGTGCCAAGCGCCGCGACTGAGCCGCCGACGCGGCGCATTTCCGGGCATCGGCCCGCCGCGGCGACAATCCACCCCATGAAAACCATCCTCCTGCGCGAAGGCAAGGACCGCTCCCTGCGCAAGCGCCACCCCTGGGTCTTCCAGGGCAGCATCGCCACCGGCCGGGCCGACTCCGGCGAGACCGTGCGTGTCAACGCCCACGACGGCAGCTTCCTCGCCTGGGCCGCCTACAGCCCGAACTCGATGATCCGCGTACGCGCCTGGAGCTTCGAGGAGTCCGAGCGCATCGACGCCGCCTTCTTCGAGCGCCGCATCGCGCGGGCCCTGGCCGTGCGCGAGCGCCTGCCCATCGCCAGCGACGGCGTGCGGCTGATCCACGGCGAGGCCGACGGCCTGCCCGGGCTGATCGTCGACCGCTACGCCGACACGCTGAGCGCGCAATTCCTGTCCGCCGGCGTCGAGCGCTGGAAACCGGTGATCGCCGACCTGCTGCTCAAGGCCACCGGCCTGGCCCGCCTGTACGAACGCAGCGACACCAACGCGCGCGAACTCGAAGGCCTGCCCGCGGTGACCGGCTGGCTGCGCGGCGGCGGGCCGACCGAGCTGCGCATCCGCGAACACGACTGGCAGCTCACGCTCGACGTGGCCGAGGGCCACAAGACCGGCTTCTACCTCGACCAGCGCGACAGCCGCAAGCTCTTCGCCGACAGCGTGCGCCACTTCGGCTACCAGCGGGTGCTCAACTGCTACTGCTACACCGGCGGCTTCAGCGTGGCGGCGCTCAGCGGCGGGGCGGGGCATGTCACGAGCATCGACTCCTCCGGCCCGGCGCTCGCCCGCGCCTCGGCCCACGTGCTGCTGAACGGCTTCGACCCGGCCCGCCACAGCGCGCTGGACTCGGACGTCAACCAGGCCCTGCGCGACTTCATCAAGCAGGGCCGCCGCTTCGACGCCATCGTGCTCGACCCGCCCAAGTTCGCGCCCACCGCCGCCCATGCCGAACGCGCGGCGCGCGCCTACAAGGACATCAACCGCCTCGCCTTCATGCTGCTGGAGCCGGGCGGCGCGCTGTTCACCTACTCGTGCTCGGGCGGCATCAGCGCCGACCTGTTCCACAAGATCGTCGCCGGCGCCGGCCTGGACGCCCCGGCCGACGGGCTCATCTATGCCCGCACCGGCGCCGCCCCCGACCATCCCATGACCGTGACCTTCCCCGAAGGCGAATACCTGAAGGGGCTGGTGATCCTCAAGCGCTGAGGAGGTGGGAGCGCGGGCTCAGCCGACCCGCACCCGGTTGCGCCCCAGGTGCTTGGCCTCGTACAAGGCGGCGTCGGCCCGGCTCAGCAACTGCTCGCCCGACTCTCCAGGCCGGGCGATGGCCAGGCCCGCCGACACCGTGACCCGCAGGCCCGGCGCCAGCGCATCCCAGTCCACCGACTCGACGCCCGAGCGGATGCGCTCCAGCGCCACCAGGCCAGAGGACTCGTCGGCGGTGGCCGTGAACACCAGCATGAACTCCTCGCCGCCGTAGCGGCCCAGGCGATCGGTGGCGCGCATGCTGCCGGAGGCACTCGTGGTGAAGCGGCGCAGCACCTCGTCGCCCGTCAAATGGCCGAAACGGTCGTTGACGCGCTTGAAGTGGTCGATGTCGAGCAAGGCCACGCCGAAGGGCTGGCCCGTGCGCTTCATGCGCTGCCGCTCGTCGTCGAGCAGGTTCATGATGCTGCGCCGGCTGAGCGCGCCCGTCAGCTCGTCGCGATAGGCCAGCTGCTCGAGCTTGCCGAAGGTGGCCGCCAGCTCTCGGTTGCGCTGCGACAGCAAGCCCCGCAGCCGCGCGCCATGCAGGCCCAGCAAGGTGGCGCGCAACAGCAGCATGGCGAACCAGGTGCCGGACAGCAGGCGCTGCTCCCAGTTGGCCGACGGAAACGCCAGGCTGTCGCCGAGCCAGAACACCATGCCCCCGCCGCAGGCCGACATCAGCACGATCGAGGCGATCGACCGCGTAGCGCCGCGCTGCAGGTTGATCTGCAGGCCGCAGAACCCCACCAGGATGAACAGCAGCATCAGCAGCGGCAGGCTGATCTGCGGTGCCCACACGATGAAGGGCAGCACCACGGCGGCATGGGCGGCCATCTGCGCCGGCATGACGAACGGATCGGCGAAGCGGCGCGTCCAGCCGCTGGCCAGCAGGCGGTGAAAGCCGATGGTCACCGCCATGCTCGCCGCGAAATAAAGGGCCGGCGCACTCATGCTCGCCAGGCCCTGCAAGGCGAAACCCAGCATCAGCAGGGTATCGATGCCATAACTGCCCACCGCCAGCAGCAACAGCTGCGTCTGCCGCCGGTCCAGGGCCTGGCGGTGCGCCATCCGCGTCTGGCGCAGGGGCAGCTCCGGCCTCGGGGCGAGGGTCGACGCGAAAGGAGGGTGGAGGGGCATCGGGGACCGCTCGGGGGTGGGGTGTGGAGTGTCGTACGGTCGAAAGAGGGACGGGGCTGTGGTGAAGACTCAACGCCTCGGGAATCGGCCAGGTTTACGCCGGTGTCTGCGCTTACATTCGTCGCGGCTCGCGTCGCGCCGGGGCGGGCAGGGCCAGCGCCGGCTCGAACTTCGCCCGATGCACGCTGAAGAACGCCTTCACATTGCGCACATTCGCATCCTGCGTGAACAGCCGCCGCACCAGCGCATCATAGGCCGGCATGTCGGCCACTTGAAGCACCAACATGAAATCCGGCCCCGGCGAGACCCGGTAGCACTGCTGGACGCCGGGCTCGGCCACCGCCCGCGCCTCGAAAGCCGCCAAGTGCTCGGCTCCCTGGCGATCCAGCGTCACCTCGGCCAGGGCGGTCAGCCCGGCGCCCAGCCGGGCCGGCGAGAGCAAGGCCACCCGCCGCTCGACCACTCCATTGTCGACCAGCCGCTTCACCCGGCGCAGGCAAGTCGCGGGCGAGGTATGGGCGGCGGCGGCCAGGGCCTGGTTCGACAGCGAGGCGTCGCGCTGGAGCAACTCCAGCAGCCGTAGGTCGGTCTCGTCCAGATGGGGGGGTGTGAAATCTTCTTCCATTTTTGACTGCGAATTTGGCGTGATTATTTCGCATTTTTGAACGTATGGGTGAATATTTCATTTCAATGAAATATTTGCAAACTTCATTCGCGGCAGGCTCCCTACCATCTGCACACTTTCGAATCAGGAGCTCTTCCATGTGTGGCATCGTCGGCGCAGTCAGCAATCGCAACATCGTTCCCATCCTCATCGAGGGCCTGAAGCGCCTTGAGTACCGTGGCTACGACTCCTGCGGCGTCGCCGTGCACCAGGACGGCGCCCTGCGCCGTGCCCGCAGCACTGCGCGCGTGTCCGAACTCGAACTGAACGTCGCTGCCGAGCAAGTGCAGAGCGGCACCGGCATCGCCCACACCCGCTGGGCGACCCATGGCGCGCCGGCGGTGCACAACGCCCACCCGCACTTCTCGCACGGTGTCGACGCCAAGGTCTCCGCCGCCGGCAAGATCGCCCTGGTGCACAACGGCATCATCGAGAACCACGACGAACTGCGCGCCGAACTGCGGGCCAAGGGCTACGCCTTCACCAGCCAGACCGACACCGAAGTCATCGCCCACCTGGTCGACCACCTCTACGACGGCGACCTGCTCGACGCCGTGCAACGTGCCACGCTGCAACTGCGCGGCGCCTACGCCATCGCCGTCTTCTGCCGCGACGAACCCAACCGCATCATCGGTGCCCGCGAAGGCTCGCCGCTGGTGCTCGGCATCGGCGTCTCCGGCGGCCAGGGCGAACACTTCCTCGCCTCCGACGCCATGGCGCTGGCCGGCGTCACCGACCAGATCGTCTACCTCGAAGAAGGCGACGTGGTCGACATGCAACTCGGCAAGATCTGGATCACCAACCGTGGTTCGGAAGGCGGCTACAAGCCCGTGCAACGCGAAGTGCGCACCGTGCACGCGCACACCGGCGCAGCCGAACTCGGCCCCTACCGCCACTACATGCAGAAGGAAATCTTCGAGCAGCCGCGGGCCATCGCCGACACCCTGGACGCCGTCGAAAGCATCTCGCCCGAACTCTTCGGCGACGGCGCCTACCGCATCTTCAAGGACATCGACTCCATCCTCATCCTCGCCTGCGGCACCAGCTACTACAGCGGCTCCACCGCCAAGTACTGGCTGGAAAGCATCGCCAAGATCCCGGTCAGCGTCGAAATCGCCAGCGAATACCGTTATCGCGACAGCGTGCCCAACCCCCGCACCCTGGTCGTCACCATCACCCAGAGCGGCGAGACGGCCGACACCCTGGCCGCGCTCAAGCATGCGCGCAGCATGGGCATGAACCATACGCTGACCATCTGCAACGTGGCCACCAGCGCCATGGTGCGTGAGTGCGAGCTGGCCTACATCACGCGGGCCGGGGTCGAGATCGGCGTGGCCTCTACCAAGGCCTTCAGCACGCAGCTGGTCGGCTTGTTCCTGCTCACCCTGGCACTGGCCCAGGTGCGTGGTCACCTGACTGAAGAGCAGGAACTGGCGCACCTCAAGGCATTGCGTCACCTGCCGGTGGCCGTGCAAGCCGTGCTGGCCCTGGAGCCGCAAGTCATCGCCTGGTCAGAGGAATTCGCCCGCAAGGAGAACGCGCTCTTCCTGGGGCGTGGCCTGCACTACCCGATCGCGCTGGAAGGGGCGTTGAAGCTGAAGGAGATCAGCTACATCCACGCCGAGGCTTATCCGGCTGGGGAACTGAAGCATGGGCCGCTTGCGCTGGTCACTGCTGAAATGCCGGTGGTCACGATTGCGCCGAACGACACGTTGCTGGAGAAGCTCAAGAGCAATCTGCAGGAGGTGCGTGCGCGGGGTGGGGAGTTGTTCGTCTTCGCCGATGCGGATACACGGATTGAATCCAGCGAGGGCGTGCATGTGATCCGCATGCCAGAGCACTACGGGGCGCTGTCGGCCATCCTGCATGTGGTGCCGCTGCAGTTGCTGGCTTATCACACCGCCTGTGCTCGGGGGACGGATGTGGATAAGCCTCGGAATTTGGCTAAGAGTGTGACGGTGGAGTGATGGGGTGGACTGACGCTGACTGGACGGTTCGAAACAATAAAGTCTGTCGAGGCACAGCGAAGGTAGCGTCGGTTTAAGTCTGTCGGAGCCTTGGTCAGATCGGCCAGTAGCGGACCATCGATTTCCACTGCTGGCTGACCGCTTCAGGCGTAAGCGGGCAGGTATGTCATGTTGACTTCGACCAGCCCCAGTGACACGTGGCGACATCGAGCCTTGCGGCCACAATTCTCGCGGCTCCTGTGAGACGGTGAACGGCCGGGAGTGCTCCGTCAAGCTGCAAAATTGGGCATCACGGTCATCAACTTCCCTAGATCGGAAACGCAATGAGGACCGTCGCGGCTGCCCTTCTTCTTGTCGGATTTGGTTGGTTGTGTGCGCAACAGATCGGATTGCATTTGGTTGGTCCACGGCCAGGGCTGCGAGTGCTTCTATCTCAGTTGCAGAGCAAGCCAAAGGCTGCCTATACGAGCGCTGAGGTTGAGCAACTGGGGCGAGATGCGGTCACGGCTCAATTCACGAGCAGTCCTCCTTTTGTGCTGCCGGGATGCGTCATGTTGGTTGGTGGGGTTCTTGCGCTTTGTGCGGGGCGACGGGGCCGCATCGAAAGCGCGCCTTAACTCGTCGTTCAGTATGAATCAGGTCGGCGAGCCGCGAGGCTCACCTGTAAGCCGTCAATAAACCACGCCCATGCACGTGATGTTGGAACCGACGTGAACAGGGTGGTCTACGGTCCGCCGAGCTCGATGTTCCAGGGCAGCAGCGCCTCGTAATCGTCGACGCTCTGGGCCAGTGGCAGCTTCTTGAACAGCGCGACGAGGTAGCGGTAGGGCTCGATGTGGTTGGCCT
>CBIHOH010000115.1:0-10728 GCA_966211755.1 uncultured Rhizobacter sp.
CCGAGCCGTTCGGGACGACGGCGCCGGAGACCAACCCTGAGGGGCTGGGGGTGTTTGTGCAGAACTTGCGGTTTCCGGGGCAGTATGCGGACGTGGAGTCGGGGTTGTTCTACAACTACTTCCGAGATTACGATGCCAGTACCGGACGGTATGCTCAATCCGACCCGATTGGGCTTCAGGGCGGGCTCAATACCTACGCCTATGTTGGAGGCAGTCCAGGCCAATATGTCGATTCCACTGGTGAAATGAGGTTGCCTGGCGATCCAAGCGGCCTACCCCCTGACTGGAATCGTGATTGGGGCCATCGAGATCCCAATGGGGAGCGGTGGCGCCATCCAAGTGGGGATGAACTAGATTTTCACAGAGGGCGGCCGGGGCTTCCAGGCTGGCGCGGCAAAGATCACTGGCATCACAACAATGGTGAGGAACATCTTTCACCCGGCGCTGAGGTGCCCGATCCTACTCCTCCCATTCCGACGCCTCCTCCGCCTCCTAATACGGCGCCCAAGCTCCCACCGCCACCTGCTCCGCCAGAGGATCCGCCAATGTGTGCAGACAAATGTAAGCGCGTTCTAAAATCCGTCCGTGATGCGGCCACAGGCGCTCTCCTACTTGTTTTCGTTGCATTTTGTTTTAGTACTTAATGACGATTTATATTTATGATTACTTTGGGTAAATTTCTCACGGATCTGGGGGGGCTGCACGACGCAGTTGTCAAGTCGATAGTTTTTCAATCCAATACAATAGAGATCGTATTTGATGATTTGTATGTGAATTTCATCGGGTTTCCTGAGGATCCCGGAAGGAAAGGAGGTTCAATCATCTTGCGAGGCGTGTCGAATGTTTTCGCGGATTTCGATCTTGGGCGAAGTCTGCGAGTGTTTGAAATGTTTATTGAGAATGAGCGGCGGAATAAGATTGTCATGAAACTCAGCCCAGAGGGGAGTTTTAGTGCTCAATTTGATTCTGCTGAGCATCCTGCCAACCTTGTTAAGGTCGATTGAAATGGTGGGTGAGTCGACTTTTAATTTCTGTTCTGATTTTTGATATCTCTTGGTGCGGTGAACGCTCATGCCACTTCTTGCGAATAATGGAATTCAGGCTTCTCGTATCTACGAGGGTCGAATAAGGGAGTTGCGTCAACAGATCGAGAGTTGGAAGCGAGAAATTAAGAAATGCGAAGTGGCGAATGGTTTATGAGCGCGTTGATATTAAGGTTTTGCAAAGGGTGTGCAATGAAATATTTCGGTTTATATCGAGGATTTGAGCGTTGATTCGGTGAACTTTGAAGATGGCTTCTATTGGGTGTTGCCAAATGATGCCAAATTCGATATGTCTAAAGTTCCCGCGTTGGAGAACGTCGGCGACTTGGCGGCAGATTATGAATTTGTGAAAAATGCAGCGCAGGACCTTGATCAAGCAGTGCCACTCTTGTTGAAGCATGTGGCGCCGCTTTTAGCGGTGCTTGCACCAAGGTGCCCAGTTTTCGTTGATTTCAAGATGGCTTTCGAGGCCGCGATGCATCCGTTGAGCGGCGATAAAGTCGGCCATAATCATATATGGGTGGGTGGTTTCAAACCTGAAGTGCAACACCTTGCCGGCAGGTAAGGTCAGCACATGCACCAGACAAGATACCGACAACTGCAACCTGAAGACCGAATGAGTATTGCGAGCCTGCGGCAACACGCATTTTGATCCGGGGTCTGGCCCGCCCGCTCAGCCCGCCCGCATCACCCGAGCGATCGCCCCGGCCAGCTCCTCGCGCCCGTAGGGCTTGCGCAGCAGTTCCCAGTCGGGCGGCGAGTCGCGGTCGGCGTCCAGCAGCTCGGACGAGAAGCCCGACATCAGCAGCACCGCCAGCCGCGGAAAGCGCGCCTGCGCCTGCGCCGCCAGCTGGGTGCCGCGCAGGCCCGGGCCGAGCGCGATGTCGGTGAGCAGCAGGTCGAAGCCGGCGCCGGGGACCAGCGCCAGCAGGGCGTCCTCGCCGCTGGCCGCCGTCGTCACCTCGCAGCCCAGTTTGTCCAGGTAGGTCGAGACCACGGCACGCACCTCGGCGTCGTCTTCCACCAGCAGCACTTTCAGCCCCTCGGGCACCCCCTGGGCCGTCGCGGCCTCGTCGGCCACAGCGGGCGCGTTGGACGGCGGCCGGGGAATGTACAGGGTGAGGGTGGTGCCGGCGCCCGGGGCGCTGTCGATGGCGATCGCCCCTTTCGACTGCTTGACGAAGCCGTAGACCGTGCTCAGGCCCAGGCCAGTGCCGCGGCCGGCTTCCTTGGTGGTGAAGAAGGGTTCGAAGGCGCGTTCCTTGATCTCCTCGGACATGCCGCTGCCGCTGTCGGCGATCGAGATGGCGACGACGCCGTGGCCGGGCGCGTGCGAGCCGTCGAGTTCGTGCCGCACCCCGTCCGGCAAGCTCGCGCAGGCCTCCGCCCGGAAGCGCAGGCTGCCGCCTTCCGGCATGGCGTCGCGCGCATTGATGGCGATGTTGAGCAGGGCCGATTCGAGCTGCCCGGGGTCGGCGAGCACGGGAGGGCAGTCGGCCGGCACGTCGACCTCGATGCGGATGCGCTGGTCCAGCGTGCGGTGCAGCATGTCGGCCAGCGAGTGCAGCAGCAGCCGCACGTCGACCGGGCTGGGCTGCAGCATCTGTCGGCGCGAGAACGCGAGCAGCTTGCCGGTGAGTTCGGCGCCGCGCCGGGTGGCCCGCGCGGCCGCGCCCACCAGCTGCTGGCCGTAGGCGTCGCCGGCCAGCGCCGGCAGCTCTTCGAGCACCTGCAGGTTGCCCTGGATGACGGTCAGCAGGTTGTTGAAGTCGTGCGCGATGCCGCCCGTCAGCTGGCCGACGCTTTCCAGCCGCTGCGCATGGTTGAGCGCCTCTTCGGATTGCGCGCGCTGCAGGCTGGTGGCCAGCAGGTTGGACAGGGATTCGAGGAAGCGGATCTCATCGTCGCCGAACGGCTTGGCCTCGCGCGAGCGCACGCCGAGCGCCCCGATGGCGCGCCCGCGGTCGGACAGGGGCACGGCCAGGCCGCTGGTCAGGCCGGCGTCGAGGTAGCTTCGCGGCACGGCGAAGCGGGTCTCGCTGGCGAAGTCGGCCACGCTGACCGGCGCACCCTGTTCGAGCACGAATCCGATCGGCGTGTCGCGCCCGGCGGCCATGGTGTCGCCCAGCTTCTCGCCGTCCAGCCCGCCCACGCCCGCCGCGACGCGCAGCAGCAGCCGGTCGGGCTCCAGCAGGTAGACGGAGGCGGCTTCCACCTGCAGGGCTTCGGCCGCGATCGCCGGCACTTGCTCGAGCAGCACCTGCGGATCGCGTGCATCGACCGCCAGGCGTCCGAGCTGCGCCAGGTGTTCGCTGTAGCGTGCCCGCTGCAAGGCCTGCTTCACCCTCGGGTAGGCGCCGATGTCGCGGATGGCGGCCACCACCAGCGGCAGGCCTTCCCGCTGCAGCGGGCTGAGCGCGATCTCGACCATCACCTCGGAGCCGTCGCGGCGCTTGGCCACCAGCTCCATCTGCGTGCCCATCGGCCGCGGCTTCGGATCGTGGGCGTAGGCGTGTCGGTAGGCGGCGTGGCGTGGGCGGATGCTGTCGGGCACCAGCGCGTCGACGTCCAGGCCGACCAGTTCGTCGATGCGGTAGCCCAGCAACTGTGCCGCCGCCGGATTGGCCAGCACGATCGTCCCGCCGGCGTTGGCCACGATGAGCGCATCGGGGTAGGCCGTGAAGAGCGAGCGGAAGACCGGACCTTCGTCCAGGCCGGGCGGCAGGGGGGGCGGGGATGCGGAGGTCGGCATGGCGCGGCGGATGTTCAGCCCCGGGCGGGCGACGGCAGCACGGGCGGCACCAGGATGTAGCCTGCCCCGCGCACAGACTTGATGAGCTGCGGCGCTTCCGCGTCGACCTCGAGCTTCTTGCGCAGGCGTCCGACCTGCACGTCCACCGTGCGGTCGAAGGGGCCGGCCTCGCGGCCGCGTGTCCGTTCGAGCAGGAAGTCGCGCGAGAGCACGCGGCCGGGATGCTGGACGAAGGCGCACAGCAGGTCGAACTCGCCCCCGGTCAGCGGCACTTCCTCGCCTTGCGCACTGGTCAGGCGGCGCGAGGCGGTGTCGAGCAGCCAGCCGGCGAAGCTGAAGGCGGAATGCGGGGCCGGGGCCAGCGGTGCGGCGGGCGCCGCGGGCCCGTCGGGCGCGATGCGGCGCAAGACCGCCTTGATGCGCGCCAGCAGCTCGCGCAGGTCGAAGGGTTTGGTGACGTAGTCGTCGGCGCCGACCTCCAGGCCGACCACCTTGTCGACCGCGTCGCCCCGGCCGGTCACGATGACGAGGCCGCAACGCCAGTGCTCGCGCAGCTGGCGCGCGATCGAGAAACCGTCCTCGCCGGGCAGCCCGAGGTCGAGCAGCACCAGCGCGGGCGGGTCGGCCGGCATCAGCGCCATCAGGGCGTGCCCGCTGTGCAGGGGCGTGACACGATAGCCGTGGCCCTGCAGGTAGTTGGCCAGCAGCTGGGTGATGTCGACTTCGTCGTCGACGATGGCGATGTGGGGGGCTGAAATCACTCGGCAGCGCGGAAGGAAAGAGCGGCAGGACATCCGCCGCGGGAACGACGGGAGCATGACATCCGGGCAAGCGTACCAGCTTTGCCCGGGGATCTGGTCCGCACGGGCGTGCTCCGTGTGAAGGGGCCCCCGGCCGCGCCGCGTTGCGACCTCAGTGCGACATCAGCACCGGCAGGGTCATGGAAGCCAGCAGACCGCGGGTGGCCCCGCCCAGGATGCGTTCGGACCAGCGCGCATGGCCGTAGGCGCCCATCACCATCAGGTCGGCGCCCAGGTCGGCGGCACGCGACAGCATGGCCTCGGCCACCGGCAGTCGGGTGGACTCGACGTGCACGTCGGCCGTCACCCCCTGCCACATCAGCCACTTCTGCAGGGCGTCGAGCCGTTCGTCTTGCGCGGGGTCGGTGTCGCCGCCGTCTTCCAGCCAACTGACCACCTGCACCCGTTCGGCCAGGCGCAGCAGGGGCAAGGCGTCCGACACGGCGCGTGCCGCCTCGCGGCTGTCGTCCCAGGCCACCAAGGCGTTGCTCGCCAGGGTGTCGAAGCTGCCGGCATAGGGCAGCACCAGGGTGGGACGGGCGCTGAACAGCACCACTTGTTCGAGCCGCTCCCGGGCCAGCCGGTGACCGGGGGCGGCCGGGTCGGCCTGGGTCAGCACCACCAGGTCGCTGCAATGGGCGTGGCGCACCAGGGAACTCGCCTGGTCGGCTTCGTCGACCACCGTCTCGAAGGAGGCCAGGCCGGCCGCGTTGCAGGCCTCGTCGAAGCGCATGCTCGCCAGCCGGGCCTGGCCGCGCAGCGACTCCCAGGCGAGCGCGGTGAAGTTGGCCAGGGTCGCCGCCGATTCGGCCGCGACCGGCAGGTCGACCAGGCCCGTGGGGGCCAGGCCCACGAGGTGGCTGTCCAGGGTCTTGGCCAGCCGGATCGCGGCCCCGCTGCGTTTCGCGCACAGAGGGTCGTCGTCCAGGAAAACCAGCAGGCTGCGATAGGTCATGGAGGGCTCCTTTGATGGTAGGCGGCCATTGTTCGAGGCCTTGCCGCCTGCGCATTGATTTGGCGCAAGCGGCGCGGGTTCAGCGTTGATGGACGTAGGTGCCGGGCGCGTCGCACAGCACCGGCAGGCCATCCTTGGGCGAGCCCAGGTGCGGCGGCTCGACCCGGCCGGTCGAATGCGCCGCCAGCCATTCCGTCCAGACCGGCCACCACGAACCGGCCACGGCCGGGGTCGAGGCCAGCCACTCGTCCGGCGTGAGCAGCCGGTCGTCCGGATGCCGGTGGCGCAGGCGGTAGTTCGACTTGGGCAGGCCCGGCGGGTTGACGATGCCCACGTTGTGGCCGCCTCCGGCCAGCACGAAGCTCTGTTCGGCATCGGTGAACGCATGCAGCTTGAACACCGAGCGCCAGGGCGCGACGTGGTCCTGCACCATGCCTACGTTGAAGATGGGGACGTGGATGTCGTCGAGGTTGACCGGCGTGCCGTCCACGCGCCAGTCGCCGCGCGCCAGGGCGTTGTGCAGGAACAGCCCGCGCAGGTACTCGACATGCATGCGGTAGGGCATGCGCGTGCCGTCGGCATTCCAGGCCATCAGGTCGTTGACCGGCTGGCGCTCGCCGAGCAGGTAGTTGTTCAGGCGGTAGGACCAGATCAGGTCGTTGGAGCGCAGCAGGTGGAAGGTTTCCTTCATCTGCCGCTTGTCCAGGTAGCCGGGTTGCCACATCAGGTTCTCGAGGTGGGCGATCTGGCCCTCGTCGATGAACAGCGCGAGTTCGCCCGGGTCGCTGAAATCGGTCTGGGCCGCCAGCAGGGTCATGCTCTTGAGCGCCGGGTCCCGGTGCCGGCCCAGCGCCGCGGCCATGATGGCCAGCAGCGTGCCGCCCAGGCAATAGCCGACGCCGTGCACCTGGGCGCCGGCGGCGATGCGGCGGATGGCCCGCAGCGCCGCCTCCACGCCCAGCCTGCCGTAGTCGTCCATGCCCAGCTCGCGGTCTCCGGAGTCCGGGTTCTTCCAGGAGATCGCGAACACGGTGAAGCCCTGCGCCACCAGGTAGCGCACCAGCGAGTTGTGCGGCGAGAGGTCGAGGATGTAGTACTTCATGATCCAGGCCGGCACCAGCAGCACCGGCTCGGCATGGACGCTCGGGGTCGTCGGCGTGTACTGGATCAGCTCGATCAAGCGGTTGCGCAGCACCACCCGCCCCGGCGTGGCGGCCAGGTCGCGGCCGACCTCGAAGCGTTCGGCCCCGGCGGGCGGCAGGTCGGCCGCCTCGCGGCGGGCGTCCTCCACCGCGTGGGCCAGGCCGCGCAGCAGGTTCATGCCGCCTTCCTGCAGGCTGCGGCGTTGCAGCACCGGGTTGCTCCAGAAGAAGTTGGACGGTGCCACCATGTCCAGCCACTGGCGAGCGGCGAAGCTCACCATCCGCTCGTGGTGGCGGGAGACGCCGGGCACGGCGGTGGTCGCGCGTTGCCACCACTGCTGGTGCAGCAGGAAGTATTGCTGGGCCTGGTGGTAGGGCTGTTGCGCCCAGGCGGGATCGCTGAAGCGCTTGTCCTGCGGCAGCGGCTGCAAGGCGTCTCCGTCCTGCAGCGCGGCGCGCCAGGCGCGTGTCCATTGCGCCACGCCGAGCTGGGCCAGCTCGGCCTGCTTCGCCAGCGAGGTGGCCAGATGCATCCACCAGTCGAGGAAGGCGCCCGACACGGTGCTCGTGGCGAGGCCCGGCGGAGGGCGCTGGCCGGGCGGGCGCAGGCTGCGCTCCAGTTGCTGCCAGGCCATGAAGGCGGGCGACGGATGGCTGTCGTGCCCCAGCCAGGGACTGCCGCCGCGTTCGCGCGATCCGGCTTCCTCGGACGGTGTGTCGGGGACGGGCAGGACGGTCGGGAGGATGGTGACGGGTTGCATCGGTCGGGCCTCCTGGATGTCGAGGGGGATCCGCAAGATGATGTCCTGCCTGCCGGGGCCAGGGCTTGCGCTGCCTCAAGTCGCTCCACGTGGAGACGACGCCCCGGCCCGTCCCGGGGCGGTGGATCAGCTGGTGGACGAGCCGCTGCCGGGCAGGCCGGCCGGCGTGTGGATGGTGAGCAGCAGCGAGCAGTCCTCCAGCGCCTGCACGGCGTGCTGCAGGTGGGCGGGCAGCAGCACCAGCTGGCTGCTGCGCAGGGTGCAGCTGTCGCCGTCCAGCGTCACCTTGGCCGCGCCCTCGATGCACAGCAGCGTGAGTTCGCCGCGCAGCTGGTGGGGCGGCAAGGCGTCTCCCGCGCGCAGCACCACGCGGATCAGCTCCAGCGAACGGGTCTTGAGGATGGCGTGGGTGGCGGCGTGGCGCAGGGCGGAACCCAGCGGCGCGACATCGACGGGCTGCCCGGGGCGGGCGTGCAAGAGGGCCATGGTCGTCTCCTTTCGGAAGGTCTGGGGCCTGTCCGCGCGGCGCGGGCGCTGTGCGAACGAGCGCTAGCGTACTCCTGGTCGTCCTTTCCTGCAGCCCCTCGGGCCTTGGCGCCCTCAGGCCGCCATGCTGTCCAGCGGCGCCGTTTCCTCGTGCTGGTCCGCGCCCAGCAGCCTGTGCAGCAGTTCCTGCACGCTGCGGATCTCGGAGCCGAAGGGCAGCGCGCCCCGGCCGCTGAAGAACAAGCCGCGCCGCACGTCGCCGCCCAGGGCCAGGGCCAGCTGCTGGTCGATGCAGAACTGCCCCCAGCCGGCCCGGCCGTCGCGCAGGCCGCACTGGGCCAGGCAGTCGAAGCCCTGGTTGCAGCGCTGCTTGACGCGGGCCACCTCCTGCAGCCTGGGTTCGGCCTTCAGGTAGGAGCGCAGCCACGGGGTGGCGACGGCGCGGGCCGGCAGGCCGGCCACGCTGGTGAATTCGATCTTGTCCTGCTCCCCGGCCTCGGCCAGCACCTGCTTGAAGGACGGGTGGGCATCGCATTCGAGCGTCACGGCAAAGGGCGTGCCGAGTTGCACCGCCGCCGCGCCCAGCGACTGCAGCCGCCGGATGTCGGCCAGCGTGCGCACACCACCGGCGGCGATGATGGGCGTGCGGTCCTCCAGCCCGGCGCTGCGCAGAAGGGCCCGGGTTTCGGGAATCGAGCGCTCGAAATCGAAACGCGCATCGTGGAGTTCGTCGATCCGGGCCGCGCCCAGGTGGCCGCCGGCCAGCCCGGGATGTTCCAGCACGATGGCATCGGGCATGCGCTGCTTGCGCTCCCACTTGCGCAGCACCAGCTGCACGCCGCGCGAGTCCGACAGGATGGGGATCAGGGCGGCGCCCGGATGTTCAGCGGCCAGGTCGGGCAGGTCCAGCGGTAGGCCGGCGCCGACGACCACGGCGTCGATGCCGTTGGCCAGGGCTTCGCGCACATAGGCGCTGTAGTCGCTCACCGCCCGCATCACGTTCATCGCCAGCAGGCCCTTGCCTCCGGCCAGGCGGCGCGCGGCGGCGACTTCGCGCCGCAAGGCCTCCAGGTTGGCGGCATCGATCGTGGCCTTGGACTGCGGATCGCCATCGGCGCAGCCGCGGGTGCGCTCCATCAGGTCGGGATGGTGGCGGCGCAGGTCGACCGAACTCAAGGTGCCCACGCCGTCCAGCGAGGCGACCGTGCCGGCGAGGCGGTGCGCCGACACGCCTATGCCCATGCCGCCCTGCACGATGGGCAGCAGGTCGCGCCCGGCCAGGCGCAAGGGAGACAGGCCGCTTCGCTCGAGCAGCGATTTCAAGGTGGGGGGGATCATGGTGCGAGGCTCTCCGGGGGGTCTGGAGCACTCTAGCCAGCGCCGTCCGGCCTGTCGCTGATCCATGTCAAGGAGTCGCGTCGGGTCGCGGACTCGTCGACGCCGACGGATCGGCGGTGGCGTTGTCGTTCAGAATGAGCAGAGAAATCCGATCTCGGCCGGGAGCCGTCGCGTGACGGCACGGGCGGGGCCGGTCGGGCACGCCATCACTTTTCAGGAAAGACATGATCCGGTTCGAATTGGACAAGACGGGGGGGCGGGCTTTCGCGCTCCTTCTGCTGGCGTTCGCAGGCCCCGGCCTGGCGGCCGGCACGCCGCAGGACATCCGCGTCGAAGCCGTGCTCGAGGGCCAGGCCACCGCGTTCGACGGCGCCTATTGCAGCTTCGAGATACCGGGCCGACCGGCCGGGAATGTCATCGTCTACAACAGCGAGTTCGCCTGGGCGCGGATCGACGGGCAGCAGCAGAAATTCAAGGCCGATCCGCCGGGCCCGATCGGACGCGGCAAGCGGACGGCCGATGTCTTCCGCGCCGACCCCATCTCGCTGACCGTCAGCTACCGGGAAACGGGGCGCGGAGAGGGTGGTTTTTCGGCCAAGGGCACCCTGCTTGTCAGGAAAGGCGATTCGACAAGGCGGCTGCGGATCGAGGGCGGCTGTGCGGATTGAGTCCCGCCCTGATCGTTCGCGGAATCGTCGAAGAGGTGTGATCGGCCTCGGGGGACTGCGCGGTCGTCCATGTCTTCCTGGCTTCCTACAGCGCCGCACGGCGGCCTCCGCTGGGCGAGGGGTGTACGCTTCATGACAATGCGCGACATCCGGGTTCGATGCGGCCCGGTTCATCTGCCGTATGGAGACATCATGAAAAAACCAAGCTTGGCCCTCGTGATCCTGGGCATGGCCTGCTGGGCCCAGGCGCAGACCTCCGAACCGGGAGCGGCCGCCCCCGTGGCGGGGAGTTCGGCCGCGTCCACGCCGGCGGTGGTCGCCCGCACCGCCAGCGCCATCGAGCGCGGGGTGCACAAGACGGGCGCGGCGATCGAACGCGGCGCCATCAAGACCGAGGCGGCCTTGCGGCGGGGGGTGGAGAAGGCCGGCCGCGGCATCAAGCGCGGCGGCGAGAAGCTCGAAGAGAAAGCCCGGGCGGCCTCCGCCAACGATTGAGGCCACGCACGCCGGTGGCCAGGCCCCCGGCCATGCCCGGTCAGGCCTGCTGCCGGATCAGCTCGTCCAGCTTGACCGCGTCGACGGCGAAGGCGCGGATGCCCTCGGCCAGCTTCTCGGTCGCCATGGCGTCCTGGTTCAGCGCGAAGCGGAAGCTGGGTTCGTCGTAGTCGATCGCGTGCACCGAGGCCTGCCGGGCCGTGGTCGGGTCGAGCACCCGCTGCAGCGGTGCCTCGCTGGCCTGCAACTGGGCCAGCAGCTCGGGGCTGATGGTGAGCAGGTCGCAGC
>CBIHOH010000116.1:0-10672 GCA_966211755.1 uncultured Rhizobacter sp.
CGGTGGGCGGGGGGGCGGGCGCGGGCCGGGGGGGGGCGGGCCCGGCCCCCGGGGGGGCCGAGCCCCGGCGGCCCGCCGGGGCGGCGGCCGCGGGCCAGCCGGGCCAGCTGGAGTTGGAGCACCACTTCCGCGGAGCCATCTCGGCGGTCCATGTGGAGCAGGCCACGGAGTCCCTGATCGAGTTCGCGTTCGTCGATGCCCAAGGGCGGAGCGTCGGCCAGCCCGGGCGTTCCACCTGCACACGCTTCCTGATTTCCAAGGCCCATCCATCCGCGGTCAGCGTCCGCATCCGCCACCAGCCGGGCCAGGCGCCGCGTTTGTTCGAGGTCTATGACCGCGCCCACTTCCCGACCCTGGACGTGGGCCAGGCGCCCCAGGCAGACGACCGCATGCCGCCGCAGCGCGACGGCGACGATGCGGGCGCGGCCCGCTGATGCCGGTCAACTGGTGGATGGCCTCGCTGCGGGCCCGCAGCGTCGCGCGGCAGGTGGCCGACAGCGCCGCGGTCACGGCCGGCCGCAGGAACCTGCCCATCATCTATGTGCCCGGCATCCTGGGCGTGAAGCTGCACGACCGCTGCAGCGGCGTGGACATCTGGGGCGCGCCGGGGCCCATCCTGTTCCCCAAGCCCCATCACAAGAGCTATGCCGTCGACGAGACCGGCGACGTCGTCGCGTCCGGCACGTTGCACCACTTCAGCATCGTGCCGGGGTTGGTGGACACGCTGGTCACCGCCGACGTGGCCTTGACGCTCAAGCACAGCTTCGGCTACCAGGAAGGCCGCGACCTGGTGTTCCTGGACCACGACTGGCGCCGCGACTACCGGCTGGTGGCCCAGCGGATCGAGCACGAGATCCGCCGCATCCAGATGGACTACGGGCGGCGCCAGCGCGTGCTGCTCATCGGCCAGTCGATGGCGAACCTGGCCATCCGCCTGATGGTGCGCCACTGCTCGCCTGCCATCCGCGACAGCATCGCCAAGTGGTACGCCTTCGGCCCCCCGTGGCAGGGCACCTACAACGCCCTGAAGATGCTGCGCGAAGGCTATTACCCGGCGGGCCGCCGCTTCCGCGGCTTCACGCCGGCCGAGGTCGCCACCTACGCGCCCTGCTACCAGCTGTTGCCCGTACATGCCCGGCTGCTTGCGCCGGACGGCCGCCCCGTCGCCGGCTTCGACCTGCTGCAGGCCGACTGCTGGCGCGAGCACGGCGTGGGCGATGCGGCGCTGACGGCCGGCGACCGCGCCTGCATGGCGCGCCTGCAGGCCCGGCTGGACGATGCGAAAGTGTTCGCCTCGCAGGTCGCGGGCACCGATCCTCAGGAGCAGAAAGTGCCGCAGGTGTGGTTCGCGGGCGACCGCAACCATGCGGTGACCGCGGCGGCGGCCGACCCCGCCGGGGCGCTGGTCACCGAGCAGGCCATACGCACGCGCCATCCCGGCCTGGTCGAGCGCACGCTGGCGGTCGGCGACGACCACATCCCGCTCGCCCACCTCACGGGCACGGCCTGCGGGCCCATCGTGCGCAGCCGGGATGCCGTGCCCCATGGCGAAAGCTATGTGCTGGTCGGCCAGGCCAAGGACCATCGCGCACTCATCAACCACCCACCCAACCTGCATGCGCTGGCGATGGACATCGCCGCGGTGAGGAGCCAGGAATGACCATCCGACACGCCATCGACGAACTGCTGGCGCTGCCGTCGCCCTTCGACGCGCCGACTCCCGAGGGCGAAGCGCTTTTCGCCCGTGCCATGGCCGAGGCCGATGCGCAGCACCGGACACGCAACCCGGCCTACGCCGCCCTGTGGAACGACGATGCGCAGCGCCCGCTGGTGCCCATCGGCCTGTTCAAGCAGGCCGACCTGGGCACGCCGGTCGACGGCGAAGGCGTGTGGCTGGGCTCGTCGGGCACCAGTTCGGGCCAGGCCACGCGGGTGTTCTTCGACCGCGTGAGCATGGAGCGCATCCGCGTGGGCATGACGCGCATCTTCCTGCACCATGGCCTGGTCGACACGCGGCCGAGCCACTTCCTGCTGCTCTCGCCGGATCCCGCCAGCGGCCAGCTTCCGGGCTATGCCACGACCTTCGACAAGTTCACCGCCTGTGCGCCCGTGCAGGAAAAAGTGTTCGCCGTCGGGCCGGACCGGCTGGACGTCCGCCTGGCGCTCGACACCCTCGCACGCTGGTCACGCAGCGGCCACCCGGTCTTCATCTTCGGGCTGACGGTCCACTTCGAGCAGCTGTGCCTTGCGGCGCAAGCGCCCATCGTGCTGGAGCAGCCGGTGCGCGGGCTCACCGGCGGCGGCTGGAAGGGCTGGACCAAGACACTGGACCGGACGCAGATCGTGGAGCGCCTGACGCAGGCCTTCCCTTCGGGCCTCGACCTGCGCGACCTGTTCGGCATGACCGAGCACCCGCTGCACTACGTCAGCTGCAAGGAGGGACGCTTTCACCTCCCGCAGTACGCGCGGGCGTCGGTGGTCGATGCCCAGGGGGGCACTGCCGCGGACGGCGAGCTGGGGCTGATCCGCCTGCAAAGCCCCTTGTTCGCCTCGCTGCCCAGCCACGACCTGCTCACCGAAGACCTGGGCCGCCACGGCCGCGGCTGCCGCTGCGGGTCGCCCTTGCCCTTCATCGAATACGTCGACCGCATGACCCCGCCGCAGGGAACCTGCGCTGCCACGGCCGCATCCCGATGACCGTGGATGTGGAGGGCATCGCCACCCGGCTGGCCCGCTGGGTGGCCACCCGGCCGCCGCTGGCGCAGGCGCCGCTCGATCCGGCCACCGAGGCGCTGTGCCGCCGCAAGCTGAGTGCCTGGGCGGCCCCGGGCGTGCTGGCCTCCAAGCTGGCGCGCGAACTGCCGGCGCCGTGGGAGCCGCTGGGCCGCCTGCTGCTGGTGATCTCGGAGCACGACGTGGTGGGCACCCTCGCCGGTGTCGTGGCCGGGGTGCTCACGGGCAACCGGGTGCGGGTCAAGGCACGTGCGAGCGCTCCCCTGCTGCGCAGCCTGGTCGCCGCGCTGGACCTTCCGCCCTCGGCATGCGAGGTACTCGACTGGCACAGCAGCGGCCAGGACGATGCGGCCGTGCTGGACGACGTCGACGGCGTGCTGATCGCGGGCGACGACGCGACCTTGCGCCACTACCGCGGGGCGGCGCAACCCGGCGTGCGCTTGATCGAATTCGGACACCGCGTGGGCATCGCCGCCGTGGCGGGGCCGGTGGCGGGCCAGGGCGAGCTGGAACGGCTGGCGGCGGCGCTGTGCCACGACGCCACGGTGTTCGGCGGGGCGGTGTGCTCCACGCCGCAGTGGGTCCTGGTCGAGCAGGCGGAGGTGGCCGAGCGCCTGTACGCGGCGCTGTGCGCCCGCCTGGCGCAGCTGCCGCCCTTGCCGCCCGGCGAGCGCTGGCCGAACCTGGTGCGCGCCCGGGAACTCGCCCTGCTGTCGCGCCTGGGCACGCCGGTCGCGGCGGAATGCTCGCCGGCCAGCGGCTGGGGCGTCACGCTGGGCGAGCAACTCGACCCGGCGCGGCGCCTGCCGCGCGGCATCGCGCTGGTGGCCGGGCCGCTGCCTGGACAGTTCGAGGCGCTGGCCCGTGCCCACCGCCATCAACGCCAGACCCTGGGCACCTGGGGCCCGGTGCCCGAAGCGCCCGGATACACCCACCGCTGCCCCATCGGGCGCATGCACGAACGGGCGCCCGGGACGCCGCATGACGGCTTCTTCGAACTCGCGGCGCTGGTGCGCTTCACCAGCCGGGAGGACGCGGCATGAAGGTCTTCGTCACCGGCGGCGGCGGTTTCATCGGCGGGCACGTGGTGGCGGCGCTCGTGTCCGCCGGCCATGAGGTCACGGCGCTGGTGCGCCGCGCCAGGCCCGCTGCGGCAGTGCGGCTGGTGCATGGCGACGTGTGCGAACCCGCCACCTATTTCCGGGCCCTGGCAGGCCAGGACATCGCGATCCACCTGGCTGCCGACTACCGGATCGGCCCGCGCGACCGTGCGGCCATGTACCGCGCCAACGTCACCGGCACCTGCGCCCTGGTCGACGCGGCTCGCGCCACCGGGGTAGGTCGCATCCTGTACGTCAGCTCGACGGCGGCGCTGGGGGCCACGGCGGAGGGCGGTGGCGACGAAGGCCAGCGGCACGACGGCCATTTCCGCAGCTTCTACGAAGAGACCAAGCACATCGCCCACGGCCTGGTCGAGACACGCATCGCCAACGGGGCGCCGGCACTCATCGCCATCCCTGGCGGCGTGTTCGGGAACGGCGACACCAGCGTGCTGGCGCAGACCCTGCGCGATGCGGCGCGCGGCAAGCTGCCGGTGCAGGTGGCGACCCGCAGCCGTTTCCAGCTGTGTGCGGTGGAGCGTGTGGCTGCCGGGCTGGTGAGCCTGGCGACCGGCGGACGCCTGGGCGAAAGCTACCTGCTCACCGGCATCGACACCTCCATGCCCGAGCTGCTGGCGCGGGTGGCTGCGGTGACCGGCAGGCCGCCGATCCGCGCGATCGAGCCCGCCCGGCTGCGGCTGGCCGCCCGCTGCGCCGACGGGCTGCGTCGCCTCGGACTGTCGCTGCCGCTGTCCAGCGAAGCACTGCGGGTCATGGACGGCAGCTGCTACGTCTACCGCTCCGACAAGGTGCGCCACCAGCTCGGTTGGGATGCCGGTGACGTAGAAGCCGACCTGGAACGCTACATCGCCGGCCTGGCCCGGGGCTGACGCGGCAGCTCATGCGCAGCCGCCTCGACACCCCCTATGGTCCTGCCCGCATCGCGGAAGAGGACGACATGCTGGTGGCCATCCATGCCGCCACCGAATGCGCCGCCCTCTACGCGCAAGGCTACGTGGCCGGCCACATGCGGCTGTGGCAGCTGGAGTTGACGCGCCGCGTGGCCGACGGCGCCCTGGCGGAGTGGTTCGGCCCGGGGTCCCTGCCCACCGACCGCTTCCACCGCGACCTGGGGCTGCGCGAACTGGCGCGGCGCGAATGCGCGCGTGACGCGGGCAGCGAGCAGGCCCGCCACATCGCCGCGTACGTGGAGGGGGTGAACCATGCCATGGACAGCCTGCGCTGGCTGCCGGTCGAATTCGCGCTGGTGGGCTGCCGTCCGCGCGCCTTCACCGCCGAGGACGTCCACCTGATCGCCCAGCTCAAGTACTTCATCAATTCCCCCTGGCAGTTCGAGCTGCTGCACACCCTGGTCAGCGGCGCCCTCGGCCCGCACCGCGCCGCGCAGCTGTTCAGCACCGTGGCCGACGACGGATCGAGCCTGGACCCGCTGCCGCGCAACGCACGGGGCGAGTGGGACGACGAGATCGCCGAGCTGGTCGAAGCCGGCCTGGCCGGCCTGGACCGCCTGGGTCTGGCCTCGCCCGACCTCGGCTCCAACGCCATTGCCATCGGCGGCGCGCGCACGGCCTGCGGCGCGCCGCTGCTGCTGTCCGACCCGCACATGGGCAACGTCAACCCCGGCTACAACCTGCTGTGCAAGCTGGTGACCGACGATGGCCTGGCCGTGGTCGGCTCCCATTTCCCCGGGGCCCCTGGCATCGTCGTGGGCCGCAACCGCGACTGCGCCTGGGGCATGGTGGGCCTGATGGCCGACAACCAGGACCTGTGCGTCGCACGCATCGATGCGGACGCGACCCGGGTGCTGGTCGAGGGGGTATGGCAGCCCCTGGCGCCCGTCGCATCGGAGATCGCGGTGCGTGGCGCCGCGGCGCAGCCGCACACGGCGCGTGCGTGCGCATTCGGGCGCCTGGTGCGGCGCCGGGGCGAACACGCCCTCTTCCTGCGCTGGCCGGCGCTGGACAACCCCATCGGAGGCATCAGCCTGTCCGCCCTGGCGCGTGCCCGCGACTGGGACAGCTTCCGCGACGGCGTGTCCCGGCTGACCAATGCGCCGATGATGGTCGTCTATGCCGATCGCCACGGCCACATCGGCTGGCAGGCCATCGGCCTCATCCCCCGCCGGCCGCGCCCGCTGGGCAGCCTGGTGCAATCGCTGGATGCCGCCGCGCACCGCTGGCAGGGCTACCACGCCTTCGACGAGCTGCCGCATGGCGTCGACCCACCGACGCAGCTGGTCACCTATGCGAACCAATACGCGCGGGCGATGTTCGACGGCTGGCCGCACCTGTCGAACCGGTGGCACCCGCCGAGCCGGGCCTGGCGCATCGGCCAACTGCTGGAGGCGCAGGCCCGGCACGACGCCGCCAGCGCCTGCGCGCTGCAGGACGACCGGATCGATGTCTTCTTCCGCCACCATCGCGAGATCATCGGCGCGTGGCTGCCGGAAGGCTCGCCGCTGGCGGCCTGGGACGGCGACACCCGGGACACGGGCTGCGCCCTGCTGTTCGAACGCTGGATGGCCATGCTGACCACGGCGCTGGTGCGTGGCGCGTTGCCGGCGGAGCTGGCCGACCGCTACGCCGACGCCTGGCCGGCCCACCGTTGGAACGTGGTGGCCATCCTGCGCGACCATGCCGCCGAATGGAACGTGGGCGACGTGCCCCTCTTTGCGCGCGCGGCATACGAGCGCGCGCTGGCCGACCGCCATGACCGGCCATTCGTCGAGTTCCGCCACACGCTGCGCCGGCACCCGCTGGGCCGGCTGTTGTTCACCGCGCACCACCCTTACGACGGCGGCTCGCGCGAGACCGTGCACGTGGCACGCCGCAACACCGACTTCCTGACCACCAGTCAGGCGGGGGGCGGCGGCGCGGCGAACTACAACTTCGGCCCGGCCTTCAAGCTGGTGCACGAGCTGTCCGAGGACGGGCCGACCCACTACCTCATCAACACACCGGCGCGGGGCGTGCCCTTCGGGTTGCGCCTGAGGCGCAGCCTGCGGCGGTGGCGGGAGGGGCGGCGTGGGGTGACGCGGCTGCTGCCGTGACGTGGCCTTCGCCGGACCTCAAACTCCAGCGCCAGTGAGCCCGCAACCGGCCAGGAGCGGCCTTCATCGTGACGGACTGCCGCGGCCCATGGCTGCGCATGTCACGAACTCACGGGTACTTCGTCACGCATCTTTTCCCCTTGTCGAAGACGAACACGGACACAGGCCAACGCGCCCGGTGACCGCAACTGGAATCCGACAGCTTGCTCAGGTCCACTCTGTAGCCCTTGGATGTGCGCTCGATGGTGGCGAGGGAGGTGTCGGACCTGACCACGGTGAAACGTCCATGTCGAAGCCAGCTGGTTTCCTTGTCTGCCACGTCAAACTCGGCATGGCACGTGTAGCCGGTCTGTGTATCGAGCAAGACGGTGGCGCTGTCCAGCTCGACACGGGAAATCTCCTCGCCTGCTTGGTGCAAGATCACCGACATCTGGAAATATCCGTCGGTGCCGAACCGCTTTTCGCTGCGGCAGCTCAAGTCCCTTGCGAACGTGCAGGTGGTGGCCGCCCATGCCAATGCGAAGATCGACCACCGGTTCGGAGAAAGCTTTTTCATGCGAGCGAATGAATGAGTGAGCGGTCCGATCCCTATCCTCAAGGATGAGCGATAGGCCGTATCCGGTCATCGCCACCAGGAACGGCGAGGCGCCCGGGACGGGTGAGGCCTATCGCACCGCCAGGCCCTGCGGCCCCAGGCTGATCACGTCGGCATCCATGCCGAGGAACTGGTCCAGGTAGGTCTTCGCCGTGTGCCTGAGCGTGGCCGATGCCGCCGCATCGGGCGACTGGCGCAGCTGCATCTGGGCCAGTGCCATGAGCATGCCGACGCTGGCCATCTGCTCGTACATCTCCTGGCGCAGCGCATTGCCGAGACGGGAAAACTGAACGTTCTGTCCAAGGACGCCGCGCATCTGCGCGACCAGCGGCTTGAAGTTCTCGTCGGGGAAATCGATGCCGTGGTACGCCATGTAGGTCCCGGCCAGGAACGCCGCTGTCGCGCTGGCGACGTCGTTCTCGGGCAGGCCGAATCGCGTTTCCACCTTGCGGTAGAGGGCCAGCGCAGCCATCAGCTGCTGCTCGATCTGGTGGCGCCGGGCTTGCGGCGCCGAGGCCGCGAGCAGGCGGACGGCGTTGCCGCTTCGGGCCCTGGGCGCGAACACGGTGCGTTGGGAACCCTGTCCTGCCGCTCGCGTGGTGCCCGGCTGGCGGCCTTGAGGAACGAGGAGGTGCCGATTCACCAACCAGGAGTAGCGGTTGACGCTCGCATTGAGGGCGTAATCGGGCACCGAATAGGCATTGAACGGCACATCCTGAGCCTGCACGACGAGCGGCAGCAAGACGAAGAACAGGGTTGCGTGCCAGGGGCGCATGGGATCCTCCAAGCTTGTCATCGGGACCTCATCTTACGGGACGGGTCATCGTCCGGACTGCATCCATTCGCCTGGTGCGTCGGAAGGAGACAGGTCATTCGAGAGGCCGGCCCTGCCTCGCTAAACTTCGCCCACATGACCCCAACCACCCCGGGCAGCAGTCACGCCCATGCCTATGCCCAGCGCATGAACAAGGTGCTCGATCACATCGACCGGCACCTCGACACCCCGCTCGACCTCCCGACACTGGCCGAGGTGGCGCATTTTTCGGCCTTCCATTTCCATCGCGTGTTCGCGGCCTGGATGGGCGAGACGCTGGGCGACTACCTGCGGCGGCGCCGGCTGGAGGTGGCGGCGCTGCATCTGGCCGGCGGATCGGCTCCGGTGCTGGAGATCGCGCTGGCAGTCGGCTTCGGTTCGGGCGAGGCCTTGGCTCGCGCCTTCAAGCAGCACTTCGGCTGCACGCCCAGCGCCTGGCGGACGCAGACACCGCAACGTTGGGCCGGCGAACTGGCGGCGCTGCGGCTCGGCACGCCGCACCGCAATCCTGATCAGGCCGTGAGCAAATACGGTCAGTCGGCGGACGCGGCTTTGCCGAATCATCGGGGCTCCTCTTACCTGGAGTTCTCCATGAACGTCGAAATCATCACCCTTCCTCCCACCCGCGTCGCCTACCTGCGTCACATCGGTCCCTATGGAGCCGAGGTCAGCCGTTTCTGGGCCCAGACCTTCCTGCCCTGGGCGGTGGCCCATGGCCTGGAGAAGGCGGCACGCTACGGCATCGGCCACGACGACCCGGGTGTCGCCGACCCTCGCAAGTGCCGCTACGATGCTTGTGTCGAGGTGCCGGAAAGCTTCGTGGCCAGGAGCCCCGCGAGCCTGGCCGTCCTGCCTGGCGGGCGCTATGCCGTCGCCCGCTACGCCGGCACCGGCCCGGACATCGCCGCGGCCTGGAGCGGACTGATGCGCGACTGGCTTCCCGCCAGCGGCATGCAGGTCGACGGCCGCCCGGTCTTCGAGCACTACCCGGCCGACGCGCGCTACGACCCCGCGACCGGCAGCTTCGAGTGCCGGCTCTGTCTGCCGGTGCGGCCGATGTGAGCCTGGCCTCCGGGGCCGCTCGGCATCCCGGGCGGCCGACGACTGCCCTCTGCCGGGCTGCTTGCAGATCCCTTGTTCGGGAAACGGTTCATCCTCGGGCGGCATGGTGCCAGGCGAGCTGAACAGGCTTGGAATGGCGAGTTCCGCGATCCAAGTACTGGAAGACACGACGCGGCCGCCGGACTGCCGGCGGTCCATGGGTGCCCGGCAACCGCCGAGCTCGACCCTCGTCTACTTCGCCAGCCTGAACACCCATGCGTTCTGGTCGATGTCGTTGATCAACGCGAAGATTCCGTAAGCCGGGACATACCCCCAGCGGCCGAACGTACCTTGCCACGGGGCCGGGGCTGAGGGACCCGGGTTCGTCGCAACCTGGTTCCAGACGCCGGTGTCCATATCGAGGGCCCAAACCTCGCTTCCCCCGTGCCACGCCACGATGCGATCCGCCGCGGGGTCGTAGGCAAGGCCGGGAGATTCCCTGGAAGTCGCGAGACGCGGAGTGTTCGTCGTGGCCATGCTTGTCATTTGGTAGGTCTGAAGGTCGATGAGCTTCACGCCATCCCCCAGCATGACGAACTTGCGGCGCTTGGTATCGATGGCCGCTGACAGGTGATAGTCCACCGATTGGCTGGCCGTGTTCAGTTTCGTGTAGGTGTTCGACTCCAGCGAATACGCGTAGAACCCCTCGCCGTCCTTCACATAGACGCGTTTGGTGGCCGCGTCATAGGCCGCCATCGTTCCATAAGCGGTCTCCGTGGACTTCGCCACGTTCATCTGCCAAGTCTTGGTGGCGAAGTCCAAGGTCCATGTCGCCAGATCACCGAACCCGCAGGGCGTCTTGGACCCGGCGACCGCGAAGAAGCGATCGGCATGCGCGATGTAGGCCAGGCCGTCGTAGGTATGCCGCGAGGTCGGTGTGCCGTCGGGCAAGGCCGAGCTGCAGTTGGCTTCCGCCGTGCGCGGACTCGGCTCCGTGATGCGTTGAATGGTCAGCGAGGGAATATCGAGCGCATACATCTCGTTTCCCCAGTAGTCGGCGTGCCCCCCGCCCCAGACGAGAAGGCGACTGCGGTTCGTGTCCACGGTCCCGCCGTTCCAGGCGTCGACGATCGCTGTCGGATAGCCCTGTTGGGGCGGGTTGGGCAATACCGACCGAATCTTGGTGCCCGGCAATTCCATCCATTGCCCCGCTGGCAATGCGGCGATCGTGGCCGGCGCAGGCGCGGGCGCGGGTGCGGGTGCGGGCGCGGGTGCGGGTGCGGGTGCGGGTGCGGGTGAAGGTGAAGGTGAAGGTGAAG
>CBIHOH010000117.1:0-10598 GCA_966211755.1 uncultured Rhizobacter sp.
ATTCGCCGAGCACCCAGCGCACCGCGTCCATGATGTTGGACTTGCCGCAGCCGTTCGGGCCCACGACGCCGACGCGCTGGCCGGGCAGCTGGAAGGTGGTGGGTTCGGCGAAAGACTTGAAGCCGGACAGCTTGATCTGGTTCAGGCGCATGCAGCGGGGCCTTCTTCCGGCCACTCTCGCCCGATGCCGGCGGCGCCGCGCGCGGCACCGTCAAGCATCGGTAAGTAGTTGATTTGTATGGATTTATTGCGCCCGGAGCGAAGCGCAAAGCGGGCCGGATGATACCATCGCGCCCCTCCCAGAAAGCCGCACGACCATGGCCCGCACCCCTGCGCCCAAGAGGCGCGAAGCCTCCGCGCCCGCTCCCTCAGGTTCCCCCGCGCCCAAGCAGCGCGAGATGCCCCCCAACCCGCCGAGCGCGCCCAGCAAGGAACTGCACGTCTTCCCGAACCCGTCGCCCGAGCGCGACTACGTGATCCAGTTCCAGGTGCCCGAGTTCACCTGCCACTGCCCGCTGACCGGCCAGCCCGACTTCGCCCACTTCACCATCGACATGATCGCCGACAAGCTGTGCGTCGAGCTGAAGAGCCTGAAGATGTACATGTGGAGCTACCGCCACGAAGGCGCCTTCCACGAGAAGGTGACCAACGACATCCTCGACGACATCGTCAAGGCGACCAACCCGCGTTTCATCCGCATCACCGCCAAGTGGTACGTGCGCGGCGGCATCTACACGAACGTGGTGGCCGAGCACGCCAAGAAGGGCTGGAAGCCCCAGCCCCTGGTGCAGCTGCCGGCCCATGGTCAGGCCAGCGGCCTGGCCTGACCAGGCCGCTGTGGTGCACGGCCCACCTGCGGCGAAGCCGCCAGGCGCCCGGAGTGGGCCGTGCCCGGCGTGAATTAATCCCGTAAAGCGCCGCGCCGCAGCGGACCGGACCCGGCGGCCGGGATCTCCCTCCTCCCCGGGAGTGCAGCGGCGCTTTAAAGTTTTCCAGGATTCGCCAAACCTCCCGACCCTCCCCCCCGGAGCCACGACATGACCCTTTTGCGCCCTATCCTCGCCCTGACCGTCCTGACACTGGCCGTCTTGTCGGGCGGCTGCGACCGAACGCCCGACACGATCAAGATCGGCGTGGCCCAGCCCCTGTCGGGCGGCTTGAAGGAACAAGGCCAGGACCTGCTCAACGGCACGCAGATGGCGGTCGACGAGATCAATGCCAAGGGCGGCGTGCGCATCGGTTCCAAGCAGGTCAAGCTCGAGGTGGTCTCGCAGGACGACAAGGCCGACCCGCAGGCCGGCGTGGCCGCTGCCGAGGCGCTGGTGAAAGCCGAGGTGACGGTCGCGATCGCCGACCTGAACTCCGGCGTCAGCATCGCGGCCGCCCCCGTCTATGCCAAGGCCGGCGTGCCGCAGTTCGCCATTTCCACCAACACGCGCTACACGCAGCTGAACCTGCCGACCACCCTGCGGCTGGTGGCCAACGACGGCCTGCAGGCCCGCGCGCTGGCCAAGTACGCGTCGCAGTTGAAGGGGGCGGAACGTTTCGCCATCATCGACGACAGCACCGCCTACGGCAAGGGCCTGGCGGACGAGGTGAACAAATCCCTGGAGGCGCTGGGCAAGAAGATCGCACTGCGCAAGTCGCTGGACAACAAGAGCGTCGAGTTCGCGGCCCTGGTCGCGGAACTCGGCAAGTCCGAGGTCGATGTGCTGGTGCCGATGCTCAGCGACTTCCAGGTCGAGGTGCTGGTCAAGCAGCTCGGGGACGCCGGCCTCGGCAGCGTGCGCATCCTCGGCGCCGATGGCCTGAAGACCGACCGGCTGCTGAAATCGGGCGGCAGGCTGAAGTCGATCCATGTCACCTCGCCGATCATCGAGGCACGCGAGTTCGGCGAGGGGCCGGCCTTCCTCGACCGCTTTCGCGCGCGTTTCAAGGGCGACCCGGTCTATGCCGCGCACTATGCCTACGACACCGTGCACCTGGTCGCCGACGCGCTGTCCCGCAACGGCTCGGCCGACCGAGCCAAGCTGCTGGAGCGGCTCAAGAGCTTCGACGGCAAGGCGCCGGTGACGGGGTCGCTGCTGTTCCGTCCGGATGGCGAACAGCGCTACGGCGCCATCGCCGTCTATGAGCTGCGCGACGCGAAATGGTCGCTGGTCATGCGCTCCGACCAGTGGTGAAAGGCGGGCCGCGCGCGGGGGCACTTCCGTAGGGGCCGGAAGTCTCCACCCCTCGGACGTCTCCTACACCCGGCCGGGCTTGCCAAGGGCGGAGGCCTCGGCCACCATGTCCGGTCCACCGACTGCCGAAAGGGAAACGACCATGGCCACTCCCCGCAACGTTGCCGTCCTTGTCGGAAGCCTCCGCAAGGAGTCCCTCAATCTCAAGCTGGCGAAGGCGCTGATCGACATGGCGCCCGAGACGCTGAAGCTGTCCGTCGTCGACATCGGCGGGCTGCCCCTGTTCAATGAGGACTGGGAGGCCGCTCCGCCGCCCCGGGTCACCGAGTTCAAGCAGAAGATCTCCGCCGCCGACGCGGTGCTGTTCATCACCCCGGAATACAACCGCTCGATGCCGGGGGCGCTCAAGAACGCCATCGACGTCGGCTCGCGCCCTTATGGGCAGAGCGCCTGGAATGGCAAACCCGGCGCGGTGATCAGCAGCTCGCCCGGCGCCATCGGCGGCTACGGCGCCAACCACCACCTGCGCCAGAGCATGGTGTTCCTCAACGTTCCCTTGCTGCCGCACGAAGCCTACCTCGGCGGTGTCGACAAGTCGTTCGACGCCGGCGGCCAGCTCAGCAATGACAGCACACGCAACTTCCTCGGAAAATTCCTGCAGACCTACTCGGCCTGGATCGAGCGCCATCTTGCCTCTTGAATCGACTATCGAGCCGCGCCCGGCCTACCAGAAGTTCGCGGTGGCGGTGGCCGACAGCCCCATCGACGGGCAAGGCGCCTTCGCCGCCGAGGACATCCCGGCTCGCCTGAAGATCGGCGAGATCCGCGGCGAATCGATCAGCGTGATGGACGCGCGCATCCGCGCCACCCGCCACGAGCGGGTGATGATCGTCGAGATCTCGCCCGAACGCGCCATCGACTTCCGCAAGTCCTCCGACCCGATGCGCTTCACCAACCACTCCTGCGCGCCCAACGCCCGTCTGTGCATCCGGCAGGGCCGGGTCGAGTTCTACGCCTTGCGGGCGATCCGGGCGGGGGAGGAGATCACCGTGGACTACGGCAGCAGCCACCATGAAGGTGCGCTGGCCTGCCGCTGCGGGGCGCAAGGCTGCGTGGGCCGGCTTTAGGGCGCCGCGCCTGTTTTGCCCGTGCCGGGCACCCGGACCGGGGGCGCCGGCGTCCACCGCCCCCGGGAAGGCGGGATAATCGGCGGATGAACCCCCTGCTCTCCCGCCTGCACCCCTACCCGTTCGAACGCCTGCGCGCCCTCACCCGCGACATCCGGCCCAACCCGGACTACACGCCGATCAGCCTGGGCATAGGCGAACCGAAACACGCCGCCCCCGAGCTGGTCAAGGAGGCACTGACGGCCCATCTGGCGGGGCTGTCGGCCTACCCGGCCACGATCGGCGAGCCGGCCCTGCGCCAGGCCTGCGCCGACTGGATCGGCCGCCGCTACGGCGTGGCCGTCGACGCCGCCACGCAGGTGCTGCCGGTGAACGGCTCGCGCGAGGCCTTGTTCGCCATCGCCCAGACGGTGATCGATCCGACCCGCGCCCATGCCACCGTCGTCTGCCCGAACCCGTTCTACCAGATCTACGAAGGTGCGGCCCTGCTGGCCGGCGCCGGGACCTTCTTCGTCAACAGCGATCCGGCGCGCAATTTCGCCGCCGACTGGACCTCGGTGCCCGACACGGTCTGGGCCGACACCCAGCTGCTCTATGTCTGCTCGCCCGGCAACCCGACCGGGGCGGTGATGCCGCTGGCCGAATGGCAGCGCCTGTTCGCGCTGAGCGACCGGTTCGGCTTCGTCATCGCCTCCGACGAATGCTATTCCGAGATCTATTTCCGCGACGAGGCGCCGCTGGGCTCGCTGGAGGCCGCCCAGCGGCTGGGCCGCGCCGACTTCAGGAACCTGATCGCCTTCACCAGCCTGTCCAAGCGCTCCAACGTGCCCGGCATGCGCTCGGGTTTCGTGGCCGGCGACGCGCAGCTGCTGAAGCAGTTCCTGCTCTACCGCACCTACCACGGCAGCGCCATGAGCCCGACCCTGCAGCAGGCCAGCATCGCCGCCTGGCGCGACGAGGCCCACGTGGTCGCCAACCGCGACAAATACCGGCAGAAGTTCGCCCAGGTCACCCCGGTGCTGGCCGAGGTGATGGACGTCGCCTTGCCGGATGCCGGCTTCTACCTCTGGGCCGACATCTCCCGCCTGGTGCCGCAGGGGGACGACGTGGCATTCGCCTGCGGGCTGCTGGCTCAATACAATGTGGCCGTGTTGCCCGGCAGCCTGCTGGCCCGCGAGGCCCACGGCGTGAACCCCGGGGCCGGGCGGATCCGCCTGGCGCTGGTGGCCGAGGCCGAAGAATGCCTGGAGGCCGCCCGCCGCATTGCCCGATTTGCCCGAACCCTCGCCTCATCGAACTGACAAGACCTCTCACATGACCCAACAACTCCAAGCCACCATCGACCTCGCCTGGGAATCCCGCGCCTCCGTCACGCCGCAGAACAGCCCCGAGCTGCGCGAGGCCGTCGACCAGGTCATCTCCGAGCTGAACGCCGGGCGCATCCGCGTGGCCGAACGCCAGGGCGTGGGCCAGTGGACGGTGAACCAGTGGATCAAGAAGGCCGTGCTGCTGTCGTTCCGCCTGAACGACAACCAGGTCATGCACGCCGGCGACCTGGCCTTCTTCGACAAGGTCAAGACCAAGTTCTCCGGCCTCGACGAGGCCGAAGTGCGCGCCACCGGCGTGCGCATCGTGCCGCCGGCCGTGGCCCGCCACGGCGCCTACCTCGCGAAGAACGTCGTGCTGATGCCCTCGTACGTGAACATCGGCGCCTATGTCGACGAGTCCACCATGGTCGACACCTGGGCCACCGTCGGCTCCTGCGCCCAGATCGGCAAGAACGTGCACCTGTCGGGCGGCGTGGGCATCGGCGGCGTGCTCGAGCCGCTGCAGGCCAACCCGACCATCATCGAGGACAACTGCTTCATCGGCGCCCGCTCCGAGGTGGTCGAGGGCGTGATCGTCGAAGAGAACTCGGTGATCTCGATGGGTGTGTTCATCGGCCAGAGCACCCCCATCTACGACCGCGCCACCGGCGAGGTCAGCTACGGCCGCATCCCGGCCGGCTCGGTGGTGGTGAGCGGCAGCCTGCCGCGCGACAACGGCAAGTACAGCCTGAGCTGCGCCGTGATCGTCAAGCGGGTGGATGCCCAGACCCGCTCCAAGACCAGCATCAACGACCTGCTGCGCCCCTGACCCCCCCGGCCCGGCGCGAGCCGCCGGGCCAACCCCCTCCGACCTTCAGTTCACCCGGTTTGAAAGGGCAGCGATGACATCGACAAGTGGCGGCAACATGGAGCGTGTGCTCCGGCTGATGGCCGACAAGCATGCGTCCGACGTTTATCTGTCGGCCAACACGCCCATCCTGATCAAGATCAACGGCCAGATCCTGCAGCTGAGCGACCAGCCGCTGAGCCCGACCCAGCCGCGCCAGCTGCTGGCCGAACTGCTCACGCCCTCGCAGCTCGAGGACCTGGAGGACACGGGCGAGCTGAACGTGGGCATAGGCATCGCCGGCGTGGGCAGCTTCCGGCTCAGCGCCTTCCGCCAGCGCGGCACCATCGCCGCCGTGTTCCGCCACATCCCGCACGACATCCCGGCGCTGGGCAGCCTGAACCTGCCCCAGGTCCTCAACACCCTGGTGCTCGAGAAGCGCGGCCTGATCCTGCTGGTCGGCGCCACCGGCACCGGCAAGAGCACCACGCTGGCAGCCATGCTGGAGCAGCGCAACCAGCAGATCGCCGGGCACATCCTCACCATCGAGGACCCGATCGAGTTCATGTTCAGCAACAAGCGCTCGATGGTCAACCAGCGCGAGGTCGGCCGCGACACGCAGTCGCTGCAGGTGGCGCTCAAGAATGCGCTGCGCCAGGCCCCCGATTGCATCTACATCGGCGAAATCCGCGACCGCGAGACCATGACCGCCGCCATCTCGTACGCCCTGTCCGGGCACCTGGTGGTCTCGACGCTGCACGCCAACAACAGCTACCACGCGCTCGGCCGCATCCTGTCGTTCTACTCGCCCGAGTCGCGCCCCGCGCTGCTCGCCGACCTGGCCGCGGGCCTGCGCGCCATCGTCTCGCAGCGCCTGGTGCGCGCGGCGGCCGGCGGGCGCATGCCGGCGGTCGAGGTGATGCTCAACACCAAGCTGGTGTCCGAACTCATCGAGCAGGGCGACTTCAACGGCGTGAAGGAGGCGATGGAGAAATCGCTGGCCGAAGGCTCGCAGACCTTCGAGGCCGATCTCGCGCGCCTGATCGGCGAGGGCTTCATCACCCGCGACGAAGGCCTGACCTATGCCGACTCGCCGACCAACCTGATGTGGCGCCTGCAGAACGACATGGAACCGGTGTCGCGCCTCGCCCCCAAGAAGGATGAGAACGACGACCAGCCCACCTTCACAGACATCACTCTAGACGTACCGACGGACGAAGGCCGCTCCAGCGGCTTCATGTCCAACCTGCGATGAACCTGAAATCCTCAAGCAAGCCGGGCGCGGCGCCCTGCGCCACCCTGCAACTGACCGAGGCCCTGATCTCGCGCCCCTCGGTCACCCCGCAGGACGGCGGCTGCCAGGCGCTGCTGATCGAGCGGCTGGCGCCACTCGGCTTCGAATGCGAGACCATCGTCAGCGGCCCCGAGCACCACCGCGTCACCAACCTCTGGGCGGTGCGCCGCGGCACGCCGGGGTCCCGGCTGCTGATGTTCGCCGGCCATACCGACGTGGTCCCCACCGGCCCGCTGGACCAATGGCACAGCGACCCCTTCGTGCCCACCCACCGCGACGGCAAGCTGTACGGCCGCGGCGCGGTCGACATGAAGGCCTCGATCGCCGCGATGGTGGTGGCGATCGAGGAATTCCTCGGCGCCCGTGACGGCCGCTGCGGCGGCATCGCGCTGCTGATCACCAGCGACGAGGAAGGCCCGGCCCTGGACGGCACGGTCAAGTTGTGCGAGCTGCTGCGCGAGCGCGGCGAACGCATCGACTACTGCATCGTCGGCGAGCCCACCTCGGTCGAGCAGCTCGGCGACGTCATCAAGAACGGGCGCCGCGGTTCGCTCTCGGGCAAGCTCACGGTGCGCGGCGTGCAAGGCCACATCGCCTATCCGCAGCTCGCCCGCAACCCCGTCCACCTGTTCGCCCCGGCGCTGGCCGAACTGGCGGCCACGGAATGGGACCAAGGCAACACCTACTTCCCGGCCACCAGCTGGCAGGTGTCGAACATCCATGCCGGCACCGGCGCCACCAACGTCATCCCCGGCGAGCTGGTGATCGACTTCAACTTCCGCTTCTCGACCGAGTCCACGCCCGAGTCGCTGAAGGCGCGGCTGGTCGAGGTGCTCGAGCGCCACGGCGTGAGCCACGAGATCGCCTGGACCCTGGGCGGAGAGCCCTTCCTCACGCCCAAGGGCGAGCTGAGCGAGGCGTTGTCCGCCGCCATCCTCGGCGAGACCGGGCGGACCACCGAACTCTCCACCACCGGCGGCACCTCCGACGGCCGCTTCATCGCCAAGATCTGCCCCCAGGTGGTCGAGTTCGGGCCGCTCAACGCCACCATCCACAAGATCGACGAACACATCGAGGTGGCGAGCATCGAGCCCCTCAAGAACATCTACCGCAAGACCCTGGAAACGCTGCTGTCATGACACTGATCGACTTCATCACCGCGCAGAGCGCCCGCCTGAAAGAGGCGGGCGTTTCGTTTGGGCACGGGACCACCAACGCCTTCGACGAAGCCGCCTGGCTGGTCACCTGGGCCCTGGGCCTGCCGCTGGACGCCCTGGAGGCCCAGGCGCAGCGCGCCATCACGCCGGCCGAGTTCACCAAGGCCGACGACCTGATCGCCAAGCGCATCGAGACCCGCCTGCCCGCGGCCTACCTGACCAAGGAAGCCTGGCTGCAGAACGTGCCGTTCTACATCGACCAGCGCAGCATCATCCCGCGCTCCTTCATCGCCGAGCTGCTGGCCGACGGCGAGGGCGACGGCACGCTCGATGCCTGGCTGTCGGACAAGACGCACAGCGTGCTCGACCTGTGCACCGGCAACGGCAGCCTGGCGGTGATCGCCGCCATGGCCTACCCCGAGATCACCATCGACGCCTCCGACATCTCCGACGAAGCCCTGGCGGTGGCGCGCATCAATGTCGACCAGCACAAGCTGGCCAAGCGCATCACCCTGATCAAGTCGGACCTCTTCAGCGCCGTGCGCGGGCCCTACGACCTGATCGTCTGCAACCCGCCCTACGTGAACTCGAACAGCATGGCCGCCCTGCCGGCCGAGTACCGGCACGAGCCGGTGCTGGCGCTGGCCGGCGGCGACGACGGCATGGGGCTGATCCGCCGCATCCTGAAGGACGCGCCCGCCTACATGACCCGCGACGCGGTGCTGGTGCTGGAGATCGGCAACGAACGCGAGCACTTCGAAAAGGCCTTCCCCCGGCTGGAGGTGGCCTGGCTGGAAGCCAGCGCCGGCGGCGACCAGGTGCTGCTGGTCACGCGCGACGGGCTGGCCCGCGGGTTGCGGTGATCGCCGCGCCCCGCGCTGCCCGCCCGCCCCCGCACTCAAGCCGAAGTTTCAGCCAGCGCGGCGGCGAAGTCCGCCTGCAGGTCCTCGTAGTCCTCGATGCCGATCGACAGGCGGATCAGCGATTCGGCGATGCCCATGGCCTGGCGGCGCGCCAGCCCCATCTCCCAGAAGATGGTGTGGGCGACCGGGATCGCCAGCGTGCGGTTGTCACCCAGGTGGCTGGACTTGATCACCAGCTTCAGGGCATCGAGGAAGGCGAAGCAGTCGCGCCCCTCGTCGAGCTCGAAGCTCATCAACACGCCGTAGTGGCGGAACCAGGCCTTGGCCCGTTCATGCTCGGGGTGCCCGGGCAGGCCCGGGTAGTGCACCCGCGCCACACCGGGCTGCTGCGACAGCCAGGCGGCCAGGCGCAGGGCGTTGCCGCAGGCGCGGTCGAGGCGCAGCGCCAGCGTCTCGGCGCCGGTCGAGATGCGATGCGCCGCTTCCGGGCCCAGCGTGCCCCCCATGTCGCGCAAGCCCTTCTTGCGCACCTGCAGCAGCCCCCATCCGGCCGGCGGGCCCTTCTTGTAGGGCGGCAGGATGTTGTCGTAGCGGGACCAGTCGAACAGCCCGGTGTCGGTCACGGCGCCGCCGAGCGCGTTGCCGTGGCCGCTGATCGACTTGGTCAGCGAATTGACCACCAGGCTGGCTCCCACGCTCGCCGGGCGGAACAGGTAGGGGCTGGTCATGGTGTTGTCGACCACGTACACCAGGCCGCGCTCGGCGCACAGCGTGCCGATGCCCTGCAGGTCGGCCACCTGGGTGCGCGGGTTGGCGATGGTCTCGACGAAGACCATGCGGGTGGCCGGACGCACGGCCTCGGCCACCTGGCGTGCATCGGTGGCGTCGACCAGGCTCACCTGCACGCCGATGGTCTCGAGGGTCTGCAGCAGGCTGCTGGTGTTGCCGAACAGGAAGGCGCTGGCGACAATGTGGTCGTCGCGGCGCAGCAGGGCGATGAACAGCGAGGCGATCGCCGCCATGCCGGTCGCGAAACACACCGTGCCGGTGCCGCCCTCCAGGGCCGTCAGCTTGGGCTCCAGCGCCGAGTTGGTCGGGTTGCCCTGCCGCCCGTAGACGTGCCCGCTCTTCTCTCCCTGGAACACCGCGACCAGGTCCCTCACGGAATCGTAGCCGAAGGCGACGGCCGTATGCAGCGGCTGATGGGTGGCGCCGTGTTCCACTCCTCTCAAGTGGTCGGCATGCAGCAGTTGCGTGGTCATTCCCGGTTTCATCGCGATCCTTTCCCGCCCGTGGGTTTCATTTTCAGTTGACTCGATTTCACCATGATTGTCCTCAAGAACATCACGCTGCGCCGCGGCACCAAGATCGTGCTCCAAGACGCCAGCGTCACGCTGCAGCCGGGAGAGAAGGTCGGCCTGGTCGGACGCAACGGCGCGGGCAAGTCGTCGCTGTTCTCGCTGATGACCCAGCGGCTGCAGTCGGACGCCGGCGACGTCTCCATTCCGGCGCGCTGGCGGGTGGCCGAGGTCGCCCAGTCCATGCCCGAGACCGACGACTCCGCCACCGACTACGTGCTCGAGGGCGACACCCGGCTGCAGGAAGCCCATGCCGCGCTGCTGGCCGCCGAAGCCGCCGACGACGGCGAAGCCATGGGCGAGGCGCACCAGCAGATCGCCGAGGCCGGCGGTTTCGAGGCCCGTCCGCGGGCCCAGGCCCTGCTGATGGGCCTGGGCTTCCGGGTCGACCAGCTCGACGACCCGGTCAACAGCTTCTCCGGCGGCTGGCGCATGCGGCTGCAGCTGGCGCGCGCGCTGATG
>CBIHOH010000118.1:0-10134 GCA_966211755.1 uncultured Rhizobacter sp.
GGTTGCGTTCCATCAGCAGCTCCAATGCCACCACCGGCTCGACTCCCCAGCCCAAGCTCGCCGGCGGCACGCCGCTGCGCATCGCCACCGCCGCCGTCGGCCAGTATTTCAGCCGTACCGATGCCCGCAGTCCGTGGGCCAACGATCCTAGCGCCAGCGATGGAGGCGGGCCAACCTCCGGGCACCTCACCTGCCGGCGTTCGTACAACATGCTCATTACCGACGGGTATTACAACGACTCATCCGCGGCGTACACCTCGGCCTTGACCAGCATGGGCATCACGGTGGGCAACGCCGATGGCGCCTTGTCATCTCCTTATGGCGATACCCGTGCGGACCGCCTTGCCGACGTGGCCTACAAATACTGGAAGGCAGACTTGCAGCCCTCGACGGCCGATGGGGTCACGGCCACCACGAAGGATTCCGCGACCTGGCAGCATTTGAACCAGTTCATGGTGGGCCTGGGGGTCTATGGCAGCTATAACGCAAGCCAGTGGGAACAGATCAAGGCCGGTACCTTGACCCCCACCTGGTGGGTCTCCCCGTTCCCCACCGATGGCGCGGCCGACATCCGGAAGATCGACGACCTGATGCACGCCGCGCTGAATTCACGCGGCGACTATTACAGCGTGAAGGATTCGTCCGACCTGGTGAGCGCCATGAACTCCGCGCTGACGCTGGCCACCGCGCAGACCGGCAGTGAAGCCGGCGTGGCCACCGCCGAGTCGACGCTGGTGGCGAGCAACCGCAAGTACATTCCGGAATACAACACCGGCAGCTGGACCGGTTCGCTCAAGGCCTATGAGCTCGATGCCTCCGGTCGCACCGTGCTGGACGACACCGACGACACCAACAACGATCCCCTGTGGGACGCGGCGAACCAAGTCCCGGCCCATGGCAGCCGTCTCATCTATACCTGGGACACCGGTGCGCCGCGCCTGTTCACCTGGGCCGCCATGTCGACCGCCAACAAGGACCTGCTGGGGACCCTCAAGTCCGAGGATTTCGTCAATTTCATCCGCGGCGACGACACGAACGAGGGCGATGCCGGGACGGGCCTGTACCGCGACCGTACCGGCCGTCTGCCCGACTTCGTGAATTCTCCGCCTGTGCTGATCAAGGGCAATCTCGACATGGGGTATGGCGCCGACATCACGGGCGGTTCGGACTACGCCGCTTTCTACACGGCGAAAAATGCCCGCAACGGGACCATCTTCATCGGCGGCAACGGCGGCATGCTGCATGCGTTCAACAGCAGCAACGGGGCCGAGGTGTTCGCCTATGTTCCCCAGGCGGTCTATCCCAAGCTGGAGCACCTCGCCCAGAAGAGCTACGGCACTTCCACCAACTACCACCAGGCCTATGTGGACGGCCCCCTGACCGAGGCCGATGCCTATATCGTTCCCAAGGGCAGCGCCACGAAGTCCTGGCGCAACATCCTGGTGGCGAGCATGGGCGCAGGCGGCCGGGGCCTGATGGCCTTCGACGTGACCAATGCACCGACGATGGACGCCGACTCCATCCTCTGGGAGCTGGCCCCCGTCGCCAACATGGGCTACCTGATGTCGGAGGCCCAGGTCGGCGTGCTGCCGGGGGGCACGGCGTGGAAGGTGTTCGTGCCGAACGGGCATCACAGCCCGGCCGGGACGGCGGCCTTGTTCGTCATCGATCTGAAGACCGGTGTCATCGAGAAGACGTTGACGGTGGGCAGTGCCGGCAACAATGGCCTGGGCGGGGTCCGCCTGGTGCGCAACAGCAAGAAGGAGGTGGTCGCCGCCTACGCCGGCGACCTGGACGGCAAGCTGTGGCGATTCGAATTCGGTGGCGACAATGACGCGACCTGGCAGGTCGGCTACAACGGAAACCCCTTGTTCACGGCCAGCAGCGCGTCGGGGGGCGTCCAGCCCATCACCGCGGCTCCGGACCTGGTGTCGCATCCCAATGGAGACGGTTCCAACATCGTGATCGTCGGTACCGGCAAGCTGATGGACGAGGCCGACCGCGACGATGTCTCCCCGCAGTCGATCTACGGTGTCTGGGACAAGGTGGTGCCGGAGACCTCGACCACTTCGGTGAACTCCGCGGCCCACACGGCCGGGGCGACCTTGCGGACCTCGCGCCTCGTGCGCCAGACCATCAGCACCGGCAGCGCGGTCACCACGCCGGGCGAGGGTTCCGACACGATCTCGACCCAGTATTACAACGTCACGGCCAACACGGTGGACTGGGCCGACGACAAACTGGGCTGGTACATCGACACGGCGGACATCGAGGCCGGGGTCCGTACGATCTACCAGCCCGTGGTCATCGACAACTTCGTCCTGCTTTCCACCGTGATCCCGGCCGGCAACGTGTCGGGCTGCGGCTCGATGCTGACGGGGCGCGCCTTCGACTTCTTCATCCATGCCGACACGGGTGCGCAGGATGACGAGGCCGTGATCGACTCCAACCGCGACCTCGAATTCACCAACGGCGACGTGGTGTCGGGCGGTTTTGCCCGGACGGCCGACGGGCGGGTTCGTATCGTCCTGGGAGCCCCGCCGCCTCCCGGCGGGGAGCGCAGGTTCAGTGCGCAGTACCCCGGCAGGGACGCCTACATGCGCGTTCCTCCCGGTGGTGATGACGATGATGACGATGACTGCGATCCGGCCAATCCTTTGTCCACTTGCCCAACCATCAAGGGCCGGGTATGGAAACAAATCATCAACCACCCACAGTCCGGGCTCTGATATGGCGATTCCTATGCATCGAGGCCGGTGCGGTGAGGCCGCTCGGGTGAGAGGCCGGCGTGTTGCACGCGGCTTCTCCCTGATCGAGTTGATGATCGTGGTGGCGATCATCGGCATCCTGGCCGCGATCGGCTATCCGAGCTATACCTCGCACATCAGCCGCGGCTACCGGGCCGATGCGCAGACCGCGCTGCTGGAAGCCTCGCAGTTCATGCAGCGTTTCTATGCGGCCAACAACACCTACCTCGGCGCGACGCTTCCCACCAGCCTGGCGAGGTCGCCGCGCCAGGGCGAGCAGGCCTACACGCTGGCCATCGATGAGCAGACCGCCACCACCTACACCTTGAACGCGGTGCCCGAGGGCCGGATGGCCAACGACATGTGCGGCACGCTGAGCCTCACCCATGCCGGGCAGCGGGGTGTGGGGAGCTCCACCGTCGCGCAGTGCTGGAAGTGAGCGCGGTGTCCCGTTCCGCCCCTGGCGCGCCTTTCACGGACGGTTCAGGGACGGCGCTTCGGGGTGGCGGCTTGTAGGTTCAGTTCCATCCACCCGAGCAGGTCGTCGGCGAGCAGAATGCGCGCCGGAAGGTGATCGCGCCGCGGGTCCAGCCAGACTTCCACGCGCCGGGCCTGCGGCCAGGTCGTTTCGTGCAGGAGCCTCGGCAGGCCGGGCAGATCCGGGTTGTCGGTATCCGGCTCGAGGGAACGGAAGGTCCAGGTCTCGGGCGGCCCGAAAGCCGAGGCCACCAGCAGGCCGATGTCATGGCCGGGCGCGGCCAGGCCCGGGTCCGATCCGGCGATCGCGCTCAGCTGGATGATCCAGCTCACGCGGTCTTGGAGGCCGCGCGGAAGAGCCTGCAGGCCGGCGCGCGCTTCCTCGGGGTCGGCTGCGGCGGTCATTCCGGCAGCCGGCTGGAACTGCGTGCTGGCTTTCGCACCGCCGGGCAGTTCCTCGGTGCTTCGCTCCGGGATCAGGCCTTCGTTGCCGATCCGGCCCTCGCTGTCCGACCGCCAACTGGCCCGGCCCGACAGCAGTTCGTGGCGCAGCGTGAGCTGGTACTTCGAGTATTTGAACTGCCAGTGCAGTTCGGCGCGGCCCTCGTAGCCCCGGTATTTCAGAGTGTAGACCAGCGTCGTCTCCGAGGGGAGCCGGGTGGGGTAGATGCGCGGGCTGTCGAGCGGGGGCAGCGCGCCGGGGTCGACCGCGGGCACGGGGGGCGGGATGAGCAGGTCGGCCGGCATGGCCTCCGGCGTCGAGGCCGTGGGCACAGCCTGCGGGCGGGGCTTGTCCGGCGCTGCGGGGGCTGGCCCGGTGGTTGCCGCCGGACGGTGCACCTCGGGGACGGCAGGGAGCGGGCGCAGCCGCTCGGCCGTCGGCCCGACGGGCGCGGGACCCGCCGGCGCGGGCGGGATCGGGGAGCGCTGCGGCGCAGGCAGCGAGCGCACGCTGACCCGGATGGGCTCGGCCTCGCCGGGACGCAAGGCCGGTCGCACCAGGCCGAGCAGGACAAGATGCAGCGCGACGGCAAGCCCGGCGAGGAGCAAAAACCGGCAACGCTGTCGCCATGTGCTTGAAATACTCACGGAAGACGGCAGGTGCAGAAGGTGTCGTGGCAGGGAAAATGCCGGGTATGAGGCCTTGGAAGCCGGCGCGGAAGCAGTCGCCGGCGCATCGCCTATCATCGGTCTTTTACCATCTTGATCCAACCTTGCATCCAATGACAGCCTCCGGTCCCATCGGCGCGCCTGAAAATGCGGCGCCCCTGATCGAACTGCGCAACGTGACCTGCGGCTATGGCGACCGGGTGATCCTGGAGAACGTCAACCTCAGCGTGGCGCGGGGCCAGGTGCTCGCGCTCATGGGCACCTCGGGCGGCGGCAAGACCACGGTGCTGCGCCTGATCGGCCGCCAGCTCAAGCCGCTCAGCGGCCAGGTGCTGTTCGACGGCGTGGACCTGGCCAGCCTCGATGCCGAGGGCTTGTATGCCGCCCGCCGGCGCATGGGCATGCTGTTCCAGTTCGGGGCCCTGTTCACCGACCTGTCGGTGTTCGACAACGTGGCCTTTCCGCTGCGCGAGCACACCCGGCTCAGCGAGCGCATGATCCGCGACCTGGTGCTGATGAAACTCAACGCGGTCGGCCTGCGGGGCGCTCGCGACCTGCTGCCGTCCCAGGTCTCCGGCGGCATGGCGCGGCGCGTCGCCCTGGCGCGGGCGATCGCGCTCGACCCCGACCTGATCATGTACGACGAACCCTTCGCCGGGCTGGATCCGATCTCGATGAGCGTGGCCGCCAGCCTCATCCGCGACCTGAACCATGCGCTGGGCGTCACCAGCATCGTCGTGTCGCACGATGTGGACGAGACCTTCCTCATCGCCGACCAGGTGGTGTTCATCGCCAACGGCCGCATCGCCGCGCAAGGCACGCCCGAGGAGATGCGCCGCAGCGAGGATCCGCTGGTGCGGCAGTTCGTCGGCGGGCTGCCGGACGGCCCGGTGCGTTTCCATTACCCGGCCAAGACCGTGGCCGAGGATTTCGGCGTGGGAGCCCAGCGATGAATTGGTTCAATCCGGCGTCCGTCGGCTTCGAGGTGCGCGGCAAGCTGGTCGACATCGGCGCGTCGACACGGCTTTTCCTGCGGCTGCTCGCCCTGGCCGGCGCCACCTTCTCGCGCATGCGGCTGGTGCTCGACCAGCTGTTCTTCCTGGGCAACCGCTCGCTGTCCATCATCATGGTGTCCGGGCTGTTCGTGGGTTTCGTGCTGGCCTTGCAGGGCTATTACACCTTGCAGCGTTATGGTTCGGCCGACGCGGTCGGGCTGCTGGTGGCCTTGTCGCTGGTGCGCGAGCTCGGACCGGTGGTGACCGGCTTGCTGTTTGCCGGCCGGGCGGGGACCTCGCTGACCGCCGAGATCGGCCTGATGAAAGCCGGCGAACAGCTCGCCGCGATGGAGATGATGGCGGTCGACCCGGTCAGGCGTGTGCTCGCGCCGCGCTTCTGGGGCGGCGTGATCGCCATGCCCCTGCTCGCTGCCGTCTTCAGTGCCGTCGGTATCCTGGGCGGCTGGCTGGTGGCCGTGGCGCTCATCGGCGTCGACGCCGGTTCGTTCTGGTCGCAGATGCAGGGCGGCGTGGATGTGTGGGCCGACGTCGGCAACGGCGTGGTCAAGAGCGTGGTGTTCGGCATCACCGTGACCTTCATCGCCTTGTTGCAGGGCTATGGCTGCAAGCCGACTCCCGACGGTGTCTCGCAGGCCACGACGCGCACGGTGGTGATGGCTTCGCTTTCGGTGTTGGCACTCGATTTCGTGCTGACCGCGATGATGTTTTCGATTTGACGGAGAAATGACGATGCAACAATCGCGTCATGACATGTGGGTGGGTTTGTTCGTGCTGATCGGCGCGGCGGCGGTGCTGTTCCTGGCGCTCAAGGCAGGCAACCTGTTGAGCCTGAATTTCGGCGAGACCTACCAGGTCGCGGCCCGGTTCGACAACATCGGCGGCCTCAAGCCGCGTGCCGCGGTCAAGAGCGCCGGCGTGGTCGTGGGGCGGGTGGAATCCATCGGGTTCGACAGCAAGACCTACCAGGCCCTGGTGACGCTGCAACTGCAGAAGAACGTCCGCTTCCCCAAGGACAGCATGGCCAAGATCCTCACCTCGGGCCTGCTCGGCGAACAGTACATCGGCCTCGAGCCTGGCGCCGAGGAAACACAGCTGGCCGCCAACGACGTCATCAAGCAGACCCAGAACGCGGTCGTGCTCGAGGACTTGATCAGCCAGTTCCTCTACAGCAAGGCGGCCGAGCCTGCCGCGCCGGCAGCCGCGGGGGCGAAAAAATGAGGCGCCCTGCTGCCACCCCGGGGCGGCCCGGGATCGCGGCCGCGTTGCTGGCGCTGCTGCTCGCGGGCTGCGCGAGCGTGCCGCCCTCCACCGAGGCAGCGCCCGGCCCGGCGGCCGGGGCCGGCAGCGAGCCCGGCGCCGAGGCCGCGGGCGAAGTGGCTGAGGCACCGGTCAAGTCGCGCGCCGATCCGTGGGAGCGCTGGAACCGCAAGGTCTACGCTTTCAACGACAGCCTCGATGCCGCTGTCATCAAGCCGGTGGCCACGGCCTACACCAAGGTGGTGCCGCAGCCGATCCGCACCGGCGTGACCAATTTCTACGGCAATTTCGCCGATGCCTGGTCGGCGCTGAACAACGTGCTGCAGGGCAAGGTGGTCGACGGCCTGCATGACGTGATGAGGGTCGGCACCAACACCTTGTTCGGCATCGGTGGCCTGTTCGACGTGGCGAGCGAGTTCGGCCTCGACAGCCAGCGCGAGGACCTGGGCCAGACGCTGGGCCACTGGGGTGTCGCGCCCGGCCCGTACATCGTCTGGCCTGTGCTGGGGCCCTCGACGGTGCGCGACACCATCGCCTTGCCCCTGGACCGCTCGGCCTCGCCCTCCCTGCTGGTGAGTGCCACGGTGGACGTGCTGGCCGTCTCCGGGCTGGGGCTGCTCAATGACCGGGCCAACCTGCTGCCGACCACCCGCATGCTCGACGACATCGCCCTGGACAAGTACAGCTTCGTGCGCGATGCCTACCTGCAGCGGCGTCGCAGCCTGATCTACGACGGCAACGAGCCGGAAGCGGCCGAACCGGCGGCGCCTCCCGCCGATGCGGCCAGTGCGCCGGCCCCCGACAAGAAGTGAGCCTGCCAACCGCCCGCGCCCTTGCTGCGTTGTGGGTGGGGGCAAGCTGGATTTTTGAACGCGAAGTCGTTTCGCGACCACTGCTCCCCCATCCTGGCATGCCAGGATGAATCGAAAGGAACTCGAATGCGAATGCAGAAATTGATGTCTTGGCTGGCGGCTGCCAGTTTCTTCATGGCTGCCGGTGCGGCCCAGGCCGAACAGACTCCGGATGCCCTGGTGCAGCAGGTGTCCACCGAGGTGCTGGATGCGGCCAAGGCCGATAAATCCATCCAGGCGGGCGATCTGAAGAAGATCAGTGCCCTGGTCGACGCGAAAGTCATGCCCTACGTGAATTTCGAGCGCATGACGGCCAAGACCATCGGCCCGCATTGGAATCGCGCCACGCCCGAGCAGAAGCAGAAGCTGCAGGAGGAGTTCCGCGTGCTGCTGCTGCGCACCTACGCCGGCGCGCTGTCGCAGGTGAAGGACCAGACGGTACAGGTCAAGCCGCTGCGCGACATGTCCGACCCGACCAATGTGCTGGTCAAGAGCGAGATCCGCGGCAAGGGTACCCCCATCCAGCTGGATTACCGCCTCGAGAAGGCCGGCGACGGCTGGAAGATCTGGGACGTGAATGTGTCGGGCCTGTGGCTCGTGACCACCTACCAGGGGCAGTTCAAGCCGGTGCTCAGCAGCAGCGGCATCGACGGTGTCATCAAGATGCTGGTCGACCTGAACAAGGGCGCCGCGGCCCGCGGTTGAGCCTGTGATGCTGATCCTGCCCCATACCGTCACGATCCACGAGGCGCGCGATACCCAGCGCATGCTGGCGCAGGCGCTGCAGCAGGGGGCCAGGGCCTCGGACGGCGAGCCGGTCACGGTGGATGCCTCCAGCCTGCAGCGCTTCGATTCCGCCGCGCTGGCCGTGTTGCTCGAGTGCCAGCGCCTGGCGCAGGGCTGGGGCAAGGGGTTCGCCGTGCGCCATGCCCCGCCCAAGCTGGTGGAGCTGGCGCGGCTGTACGGTATCGATGGCCTGCTGAGCCTGGCCGCCCCGGTGGCCTGAGGCGAGCGCGGGCCGGGGCAGGGCGGCCGGCGGCTTACCGTTGCGTCACTGTTCCTCGTCCCAGGCGAAGTCGTCCCGTGCCACCAGGGCGCTGGCCGCGGCGGGCCCCCAGGTGCCGGCGGCATAGGGCCGCGGGCCGGCGGGGTCGTTGTCCCAGGCCCGCAGGATGGGTTCCACCCAGCGCCAGGCTTGTTCCTGCTCGTCGCTTCGCACGAACAGGTTGAGCCGCCCGGCCAGGGCTTCCAGCAGCAGCCGTTCGTAGGCGCCCACCCGGTTCTCGGCGAAGGCCTTGTCGAAATCGAGGTCCAGCGACACCGGGGCGAGGGCCTCTTGCTGGCTGGCCCCCTTGGCGGCCAGCAGGTGCAATTCGAGGCCGTCTTCCGGTTGCAGCTTGATGACCAGCTTGTTGGGCTGGTTGGTGCCCGGGAAGATGCTGTGCGGCGTGGGGCGGAAGTTGACGACGATCTGGGCCTCGCGCGCCGCCAGCCGCTTGCCGGTGCGCAGGTAGAACGGCACGCCGGCCCAGCGCCAGTTCTGCACCTCGGTGCGAAGGGCGACGAAGGTTTCGCATCTGCTGCCGGTGGGTACGTTGACTTCCTGCTGGAAGCCGACCACGGGCTGGCCCGCCGCGTTGCCCGGCCGGTACTGGCCGCGCACCACGTCGCGCGCCACACTCTCCTCGGTGAAGGGCTTGAGCGAACGCAGGACCTTGAGCTTTTCGTCGCGGATCGCGTCGGCGTCGTTGCTCGAGGGGGGCTCCATGGCCACCATGGTGAGCAGTTGCAGCGCATGGTTCTGGATCATGTCGCGCAGGGCACCGGTGCGGTTGTAGAAATCGCCGCGTGTCCCGACGCCCAGGGCCTCGGCCAGGGTGATCTGGATGTTGGCGATGCTCTCCCGGCGCCACAAGGGCTCGAACAGCGCGTTGCCGAAACGCAGCGCCATCAGGTTCTGCACCGAAGGTTTGCCCAGGTAGTGGTCGATGCGGAAGGCCTGGGTCTCGCTGAAGACCGAACGCACCACCCGGTTGATCTCGCGGGCGCTGGCCAGGTCGTGGCCCAGCGGTTTCTCAAGCACCACGCGGATGTGAGGGGCATTCAGGCCCACCACCCCCAACTGCTCGCAGATTTGCGGAAACAAGTGCGGGCTGGTGGCCAGGTACAGCACGGCGGTGTCGGCCTGGCGGTCCTGCAGCCACTTCTTGAGCTTGAGGTAGTCGGCCGGCAGGGAGAGGTCCATGCGGCGGTAATGAAGCAGCTCGGCGAAGCGGGTGAATTCCTCGTCGCTCGGGCGTTTGGCCCCTTCGACCTCCTGGAAACGCTCTTTCAGCCAGTGCCGGTATTGCTCGTCCGAGAGTTCGTCGCGGGCCACGGCCAGGATGCGCCCCTCGGGCGGGAGTTTCCCGTGTCGGAAGGCCTGGAACAGGGCCGGCATGAGCTTGCGCCAGGTGAGGTCGCCGGTACCGCCGAAAAAAACCAGGTCGAAGGACATCGGGCACGGTTCGAGTGGTGGGTCCCTGCCGATGGTGCCGAAGTATCCTTGGAAGGTCAAATTCCCGCCGCGGGATGTCGCCTTCGGCACGCGCGGGTTCTAATGGCTGCCTAGCGTGCAGTGGAGCTGAACCATGAATCAACTCGAGCAACTCAAGCAATACACCACCGTGGTCGCCG
>CBIHOH010000119.1:0-10099 GCA_966211755.1 uncultured Rhizobacter sp.
CACTCGCCCCTGGTCAAGACCGCGTTTTTCGCAAGCGATCCCAACCTCGGCCGCATCCTGGCCGCCGTCGGTTATGCCGGCATCGCCGACCTCGACCAGACACGCATCGACCTCTTCCTCGACGAGGTGGCGGTGGCTGTCGACGGCGGCCGCAATCCCGCCTACCGCGAGGAGGAGGGCGCGCGGGTGATGAAACAAAGCGAAATCACCGTGCGCGTGGACTTGAAACGCGGGCCGGCCACGGCTACCGTCTGGACTTGTGACCTGAGCTACGACTATGTGAAGATCAACGCCGACTACCGGAGTTGACGGCGTGCCTCCAGGCACGCGCTGCTGACAGGAGAGCACCATGAGCGCCTTCACCTTGCTGACTCCTCGTGCCAGGGACCTGGGCGCCGGTTTCACGGTGCGCCGGGTGCTGCCGGCGGCGCAGCGCAGGGCGGTCGGGCCGTTCGTGTTCTTCGATCACTTCGGGCCGCTCACCGCCGGGCCGGCCGATGACCACGACGTGCGGCCCCATCCGCACATCGGGCTGGCCACGGTGACTTACCTGTTCGAGGGCGCGCTGATGCACCGCGACAGCACCGGCGTGGTCCAGCGCATCGAGCCGGGCGCGGTCAACTGGATGACCGCGGGTGCGGGCATCGTGCATTCCGAGCGCATCCCTGCCGAGCTGAGGCAGGTCGAGCGGCGTAGCCATGGCCTGCAGTTGTGGGCGGCCTTGCCGGAGGCCTTCGAGGAAGCCCCGGCCGCTTTTTCTCACATCCCCTCCGAGGCCATTCCCGAGCTGGCGGGCGATGGCGTGGCGATCCGGCTGCTGGTCGGCCGTGCCTTCGGCCTGGTCTCGCCGGTGCCGACCTTGTCTCCGGTGCTGTATGCCGATGTACGGCTGTCCCCGGGGGCCTCGCTGCTGCTCCCCACCGATCTCAGCGCCGCCGGCCGCGAGTGCGCGGTCTACAGCGTCAGCGGCAGCGCCGCGGCGAACGGCCAGCCTCTGCCGCCGCAGAGCATGGCCGTGCTGGCACCCGGCGGCAGCGCCACCCTGCACAGCGCCGAGGGGGCGCGGCTGATGCTGATCGGCGGCGAGCCGCTCGGCCATCGGCACATGTGGTGGAACTTCGTTTCCAGCCGCAAGGAGCGCATCGTGCAGGCGGCCGACGACTGGGCTGCGCAGCGCTTCGCTCCGGTGCCCGGTGAACACGACTTCGTTCCCTTGCCCTCGCGCCGGCCCTGAGGCGAGCCGGCGGACCACCCTGCCCGCCAGGACCGCATCGAAACCCTGTCCTGCAGGGCGTCTCCAGCGTCGCCCCGTCGACGCATGCAGGCGGTTGGCAAGCCGAACGAGGACACCTAGACTCGTGCGGAACCCACCGATACGGAGCCCCTCCATGAGTGACATCCCTGCCTTCACCTCGACGACCGAGGTCGGCCACTACATTGCCGGCGCGAAGGCGGACGGCCGCAGCGGGCGCCGCCAGGCGGTCTTCAATCCGGCGACGGGCGCGGTGGCGCGCCAGGTGGCCCTGGCAGGCATCGACGAGGTCGATGCCGCCGTCGCCGCCGCGCGGGCCGCCTTCCCGGGCTGGTCCGACACGCCGCCGATCCGGCGCGCACGGGTGATGTTCAAGTTCCTGGAGGCCATGAACCGGCACCGCGACACCTTGGCGGCGATGATCACCGCCGAACACGGCAAGGTGTTCGGCGACGCCTTGGGCGAGGTCTCCCGGGGCATCGACATCATCGAGTTCGCCTGCGGCATCCCGCGGCTGCTCAAGGGCGACCACACCGAGCAGGTCTCCACCGGCATCGACAACTGGACCATGCGCCAGCCGCTGGGCGTGGTGGCCGGCATCACCCCCTTCAACTTCCCCGTCATGGTGCCCTGCTGGATGTTTCCGGTGGCCCTGGCCGCGGGCAATTGTTTCGTGCTCAAGCCCAGCGAACGCGACCCCTCGGCGGCCGTGTTCATGGCCGAGTTGCTGGACGAGGCCGGCCTGCCGTCGGGGGTGCTCAACGTCGTGCAGGGCGACAGGCTGGCGGTCGATGCCTTGCTGGCCCACGCCGATGTGAAGGCGGTGAGCTTTGTCGGCTCGACGCCGATCGCCCGCCATGTCTACGAGACTTGCGCCCGCCATGGCAAGCGGGTGCAGGCCCTGGGCGGAGCCAAGAACCACCTGGTGGTGATGCCCGATGCCGACCTCGACCAGGCGGTGGACGCGCTGATCGGCGCCGCCTACGGCTCGGCCGGCGAACGCTGCATGGCCATCAGCGTGGCGGTGGCGGTGGGCGAGGTGGCCGACCCGCTGGTCGAGGCCCTGGCCGCGCGCACGCGGCGCCTGAAGATCGGCAACGGCATGCAGGCCGATGCCGAGATGGGGCCCATCGTCTCGGCACAGGCTTTGGAGCGCATCGCCGGCTATATCGAGCACGGGGTGCAGGAAGGTGCGCGGCTGGTGGTCGACGGACGCGGCCTGCGGGTGCCGGGCCATGAGCAGGGCTACTGGATCGGCGGCAGCCTGTTCGACCATGTCACGCCGGAGATGCGCATCTACCGCGAGGAGATCTTCGGCCCGGTGCTGGCCGTCGTGCGGGTGCCCGACTTCGCCGCCGCGGTCGAGCTGATCAACCGGCACGAATACGGCAACGGCGTGGCCTGCTTCACCAGCGACGGGCACGTGGCACGCGAATTCGCGCGCCGCATCGAGGTCGGCATGGTGGGCATCAATGTGCCGATCCCGGTGCCCATGGCCTGGCACGGCTTCGGCGGCTGGAAGCGCAGCCTGTTCGGCGACATGCACGCCTACGGCGAGGAGGGCGTGCGCTTCTATACCCGGCAGAAAAGTGTCATGCAGCGCTGGCCGGAGAGCATCGCCAAGGGGGCGGAGTTCGCCATGCCGACGGCGAAGTGAGGCTGCGGCGGTCCGCTGACTGAATCCGTCCCCCGGGCCGGGCCGCGGGGGGGCGTGTCGGTGCCTGGGTCAGGGTGCGGCGTTCACCCGCACCAGCGAGTCCGCCACGCCCGGCTGCACGACATACATCTGGTCTTCCAGGCCCACGCTGTTCGGTAATTGGCCGCTGTTGTGGAAGACGAAGCGCGCGTTCGTATGGGCGGGTGTATAGCTCTCGGTAAACCTCATCGGGTACCAATCGGGATAAGTGCCGCTGCTCGAGAACTGTCCCAGCCGGATCGTCGTGCCGGTCGACGTGTCGTATTGGTACAGGCTTCCGTTGCGGCAGTCCCGGTCCGCAGCCGCGCGTTCACACCACATCACACCACCGAGGAACCAGTCGCTGAGCGAAGAGGTTCTGGGGAAGACGTGCTTGGGGTAGTCGCCTGTCTTGTCTGTGATGAGCATTTCGCCGAGGCCGTTGGCGCCGATCCGTTTGATGCTTCCGGTATGGACGTACCTCTCTCCGTCCCAGGTGTATCGCACGGAGGTGAACAGCACGTCTTCTCCCTTGGCGCCCAACACGGAAAGATGCGGTTCCGTGGCCAGCGTGAGCCATGTGCCACCACTCTTGGGCACGCTCAGCAAGGTCGAGTTGGAATTGAGCGTGGTGCCCGATTGCACCAGGAGCAGTGAGGATGGGGTCTGGTAGTACAGGCTGGCTTCGCCCAGGCTGGCGTCCAGCGTGCCCATCGATTCCGGCGTGCCGTTGCCGGCGACGCGCAGCAACTCGTGTCCGTCGAGGAAAAAGAAGGCCTGCCGATCCCTGACCGTCTGGATCCGTCCGGTTTTCAGGGTGTAGATGCTCGGCGACAGCTGAACCCCGCCGTTCGACCAACTGAGACGGCGCAGCGAACCATCGGCCACGGCGTAGACCGTATCGCTGATCTCCGCCGAATATTCCAGCGAGATGTCGGTGATGCCTTCGCTTCCCTGTACCTGGCCGACTGGCATCAGTTCGGCGTCGTACAGGGCGATCCGGGGCACTGCGCCTCGGGTGTCCTTTGCCAAGTAGTAGCCGACGCGTGTCCTGTCGGCGTTCGGTATCGCGTTCGCCAGCGTCACGCCGGCCGGCAGCCGGGTCGGTAGGGTCGTGGTCGCGGTGTTGGTGCGCACGTAGGCCTTGCCGTTGTTCTCCGTGGTAGTGCAATCGCCATCGGGGCCGGCGTCTTCGACCTCGACCCAGGCATCGTCGCCAGCTGAGTTCTGGCTGTGGATTGCCGACACCTTGCAGCCGGTGTCCAAGGAAGAGATCCGCCGGCTCACGGTGGCCTCGCTCTTGCGCAGGCCGACTTGGAACAGCTGGTGATCCTTCACGTAGTAAACCATCGCCTCTCCGCCGAAGGTGGCGGTTTGCGAGGCGAGGTCGACGTGGTACGCGGTGTCAGACAGGTAGTTTTCGCTGGCCGACAAGCGCACCGACAGGCGGACGGTGTCGGGTTGGTAGGGGTCGATGATCAGCAGGGTCTTGCCCTCGCTGGTGTCGGCGGAGATGCTTCCCGTCGCCAGGAAATCGCTGGGAGAGAGGGAGGGCGCTGGCGCAGGCGCCGAAGGTGCGGGAGCTGCCTCGTCGGACCCGCCGCCGCAGGCGCCGAGCAGGGCCGTGGCAAAGCCGAGTGCGATGAGGCCGACCCGACGAATGGGGGTACTGGATAGGCTTGGGTGCTGCATGCGAGGGAGGGAGCGGGTGTCCACGGCCGCGAGGTTTGCGGCGCATGGCTGAGTGGGTGCATCGGGACGCCTCGGCGAGCCTGCCGGGGCTTCAAAGGCTTATGGATGGGGGCGGGCAGGGCCGCCCGAGTCTGCCGGCAGGAGTGTAGGTGGAAACCCTTGCGTTCCACCCCCCCTCCGGTGGGGGGCCTTCGTGTTCCTGCAGGGATGTCTCAGTCGTGGACGCCCGGCCCCGGCGAAAACCGATCCACCGCATCGGTGATCAAGCCATCGATGCCGGCCTCGGCCAGCCGCTGCGCCTCGGCCGTGTCGTTGACGGTGAAGGCGAGCGAGCGCATGTCGGCCGCATGGATGCGAGCGATCACACCGGCGTCGAGCGGCGCGTACGCGCAGACCACGGCCACGCACCCCAGTGCCTGGGCTTCCTCGAGCCAGCCGTCGCGCAGCTGGTCCAGCAGCAGGGCGCGCGGCAGGTGGGCGGCACCCTCGCGGGCACCCTCCAGTGCCTGCGGCTTGAACGAGCTCAGCAGGGGCAGCGGTGCCTGGCCCTGCCACAGCCGGGCGGCCTCGGCCGCGACGCGGCGGCCGGTCTCCGCCTCCTGGTGGTCGGAAGGTTTCAGCTCGATGTTGAGCGCGAAGCCGTTGCGCAGGCAGTAGCGGGCGATGTTGTCGAAGCTGGGAACGGGTTCGCCCGTGAAGCCGCGGCTGTGCCAGCCGCCGGCATCCAGGCGCGACAGCTCGGCCCAGCTGCGTTCGGATGCCCGGCCATGCCCGGAGGTCGTGCGCTGCAGGGTGCTGTCGTGCAGCAGGAACGGCACACCGTCGGCGCTGAGTTTCACGTCGCACTCGAAGGCACGGTAGCCGTGGGCCGCGCCCACGCGGAAGGCGGCGAGGGTGTTCTCGGGCGCGAGCGCGCCGGCGCCGCGGTGGGCGATCCACAAGGGGTAGGGCCAGGGCGATGGCATCGGTGGCATGGGCTCAGTCAGGAAGGCGTACCCCGGTCGACACATCGAACCAGTGCAGGTGCCCGGGTGACAACTGTAGCAACAAGGTGTCGCCGCAGGCGGGAGGATCAGGCGCGATGCACAACGAGCCGAGGCTCTGCAGCCTTTGCACACGCTCCTTCATGACAACGAGTCGGCCCTGCGAATGTCTGTGTCGAGGACAAGGGGTCGGGCCGCCGGCACGGGCCGCCGTTGGAATCTCAGTCGGGAGCCTGGTGCAGGTGCCGCAGCTTGTGGGGATTGCGCACCACGTAGATGCGGGCAATGAGGCCCTCCGGCCTCTCGCGGATGGCGAGCGTCTGGATGGGGGTGCCGTCGCGGTCGTGCAGCAGGCAGCCTTGCAGGCCGTTGATGTCGCCGAATTTCACCCGCAGGCGGCTCCAGTCGGCCAGCCGCGCAAAACCCACCAGGGCCTGGGCGATGCGCGCGGCACCGTGCAGGGGCCTGGGCACCGCGGCCACGACACCTCCGCCGTCCGACAGGAACTCGGCGTCCTCGACCAGCATGGCCGCCAGGGCCTCCACGTCGCCCCGGGCCAGTGCCAAGCCAAAGGCCTGCAGGAGGCGCGAGCCTTCCCCGCTCGCCACTTCACGGCGCGGTGCGTCCTCCCTCACACGCTGCCGGGCCCGGCTGGCGAGCTGCCGCACGGCCGACGACGAGCGCTGCAGGCGCCGGGCGATCTCGTCGAAATCGAGGTCGAACACGTCGTGCAGCAGGAAGGCGGCCCGCTCCAGCACGCTGAGCCGCTCCAGCGCGAGCATGAAGGCGACGGACACGTCCTGGGCGCGTTCGGTGGTGACGTCGGGCCCGGGGCAGAAGTCCATCGCCTCGTCGACCAGCGGTTCGGGCAGCCAGACGCCGACATACTGCTCGCGTCGCTGGCGCGCCGACTGCAGCCGGTCGAGGCACAGGTGGGTGACCGTGCGGGACAGGAAGGCCCGCACATTCGCCACCTCGCCACGTTGCGCTGCCTGCCAGCGCAGCCAGGCGTCCTGCACCACATCCTCGGATTCGGCCCGCGAGCCGAGCATGCGGTAGGCGAGCGCGCGCAGGTAGCGGTAGTGCGGGTGGAAATCGGCCGTCGGGTCGGCAATGTCATCAGGCATGGGGCGGGGCATCCGGAATGAGGGCGGCGGGCTGGACCGTGTCGGCGCCCACCTGCACGCGCCGGCAGGCATGGCCGTGCCCGAGCGCGTATTTGAGCATCGGGAACATGCGCGTGGCGGTGATGGTCAGTGCGAGCGAGGCCAGCGCCCGCGGTCCCCAGCGCTGCCGCACCTCGTCGAGCAGCATCGGCAGGGTCGGCGCGTGGGCCATGGCCGCCCGGGCGTAGCGCACCGCCAGGGCGGTGTCGGCGTCCAGGGTCCGCAAGTCGTTGCGCAGCACCGCCCTCAGCACCATGTCATCGATGCCGTCGGCCCGGGCCATGTCCACGACGAGCTGGGTGCACGGGCCGCAATCCTCGGCTTGTGCGGCCACCACCTTGGCCGCGTGCCAGGCCGCGGCGGGAACGCCGTCGCGGCAGGCGGCCATGGGCTGGACACGCGCGAAGCGCAGGAAGCCCTTGCGGCTCATGGCCAGCAGGTCGCGGGCGTAGCCCATGTCGTAGCTGTGAGCCGTCTCGAAGGCCCGGATGCGACGGCGGATCAACCAGTCAAGCACGGAAAGTTCTCCTGTGTGGGGGGGAGGGCGTGCGGCGCGGCGGCCAGGCGAGCGCCAGGGCGGCCAGCGCGGGCGACACGACGCCAGGGACGTCCTGCAACAGGCTGCGCCAGCCGCACAGGCCGGCCAGGGTTTCGCCCAGGTGGACGCCGGCGTGCAGCAGCAGGAAGGCGGCTCCGGCCAAGGCGGCGCCGGCGCCTTGCCGCGGGCGCCGGATGCGGCAGGCCAGGCCCGCGGCGCTGACGAGATAGGCGCAGCCGATGTCGCGGACAAAATGGTGGTTCAGCGGTCCGGTGAAGACCACCCCGGGAACGGCCTGGTACCAGGCCGCGGGTGCAAGGAGCATCGCCGCGCCGTTGGCGGCGAGGGCGGTCGCCAGGACGGCGCGCAGCAGGTCGAGCAGCAGGAGCATGGGGGTCGTCGGATTCGGGGGCCTTTCGATTCATGACGACGCAGGGGGCGGATTTGTGACATGCGGCAGCGAATTCGGCGCTGAATGGTGTGGCGCATTCCCTCGCGGACCGGCCGGACCCGGGTCGTCGATCCGGCTCCGGCACGGGTTCGGGTGTAGCCGGGCTTCGACACCCGGCACCCACACTGCGGTACCATTCGTTTCCAAGTGCAGTAGCAGGCGCGCAGGTCGCCTGGAGTCCATGAACGCACCGCTTTCACTGAAACACCTCGATGCCGCGGCCGACGCCGCGCAGCACGCGCCCCGGCTGCGCGAAATTCCGTACAACTACACCTCGTTCTCCGACCGCGAGATCGTGATCCGCATCCTGGGCTCCCGGGCCTGGGAACTGCTCGACGGTCTGCGCGAAGAGCGCCAGACCGGCCGCTCGGCACGCATGTTGTACGAGGTGCTGGGCGACATCTGGGTGGTGCAGCGCAACCCCTACCTGCAGGACGACCTGCTCGACAACCCGAAACGCCGGCGCCAGCTCATCGACGCGCTGAAACATCGCCTGGGCGAGGTGCAGGCGCGCCGCACCCCGGCCACCGACCCGGCCCGCGACGCCTCGGTAGGCGAGCTGCTGGCCGCCGCCGCCGCCGCCGTGCAGGCGTTCGCCGACCAGTTCGATCAGGTCGCCGAGCTGCGCCGCCGCGCCATCCGCGTGCTGGGCCGGCATACCGCGCGCGACAACATCAAGTTCGACGGCCTGTCGCGGGTGTCGCACGTCACCGACGCGACCGACTGGCGGGTCGAGTACCCGTTCGTCGTGCTCACCCCCGACACAGAGGCCGAGATGGCGGCGCTGGTCAAGCACTGCATCGAACTCGGCCTGACCATCATCCCGCGCGGGGGCGGTACCGGCTACACCGGCGGCGCCATTCCCCTGACCTGGAACAGCGCGGTGATCAACACCGAGAAGCTGGAGGCCATGACCGAGGTCGAGCATGTGCGCCTGCCCGGCCTGGACCGCGATGTCGCGACCGTCTGGACCGAAGCCGGCGTGGTCACCCAGCGCGTCGCCGATGCGGCCGAGCGGGCGGGCCATGTGTTCGCTGTCGACCCCACCTCGGCCGAGGCCTCGTGCGTGGGCGGCAACATTGCCATGAACGCCGGCGGCAAGAAGGCGGTGCTGTGGGGCACCGCGCTCGACAACCTCGCGTCCTGGCGCATGGTCACGCCCGAGGCCAAGTGGCTGGAGGTGACGCGGCTGAACCACAACATGGGCAAGATCCATGATGTCGAGGTGGCCAGCTTCGAGCTGAAGTATTTCGACGCCTCGGGCAAGGTGCTGGAGCGCACCGAGCGCCTCGACATTCCCGGCCGCAGCTTCCGCAAGGAAGGCCTGGGCAAGGACGTCACTGACAAATTCCTGGCCGGCCTGCCGGGCATCCAGAAAGAGGGCTGCGACGGCCTGATCACCAGCGCGCGCTGGGTGGTGCACAAGATGCCCGCCCACACCCGCACGGTCTGCCTGGAGTTCTTCGGCAACGCGAAGGACGCCGTGCCGTCCATCGTCGAGATCAAGGACTTCATGTTCGCCGAGCAGAAGGCCGGCGGGGCCATCCTGGCCGGCCTCGAGCACCTCGACGATCGCTACCTGCGCGCGGTCGGCTACGCCACCAAGAGCAAGCGCGGCGGCCTGCCGAAGATGGTGCTGGTGGGCGACATCGCCGGCGACGACCCTGACGCGGTGGCACGCGCCACCAGCGAGGTGGTGCGCATCGCCAACAGCCGTGCCGGCGAGGGCTTCGTCGCCGTCAGCGCCGACGCGCGCAAGAAATTCTGGCTGGACCGCAAGCGCACCGCCGCCATCAGCAAGCACACCAACGCCTTCAAGGTGAACGAGGACGTGGTGATTCCGCTGCCGCGCATGGGCGAGTACACCGAAGGCATCGAACGCATCAACATCGAGCTGAGCCTGCGCAACAAGCTCGACCTGGTCGACGCGCTGGAAGCCTTTTTCCTCCGGGGCGACCTGCCGCTGGGCAAGAGCGACGACGCCGGCGAGATCGCCTCGGCCGAGCTGCTCGAGGACCGCGTGCAGCAGGCGCTGCTGCTTTTGCGCGAGGTGCGCGCCCTCTGGCGGCGCTGGCTCGACCACCTGGACGAGGTGCAGCCCGACAGCGGCCGCAGCTTCTTCTTCCACTTGCAGGACCATTCGCTGCGCGCCTCCTGGAAGACCCAGCTGCGCGCGCCGCTGCAGCAGATCTTCGCCGGCTCGGCGCTGACGCCCATCGTGGACGAATGCATCCGCATCCACAAGGAAGTGCTGCGCGGCCGCGTCTGGGTGGCCTTGCACATGCATGCCGGCGACGGCAACGTGCACACCAACATCCCGGTCAACAGCGACAACTACGAGA
>CBIHOH010000120.1:0-10025 GCA_966211755.1 uncultured Rhizobacter sp.
GGCCGCCTACGCCGCCATGGCGGCGGCCCAGCCGGCCAAGGTGTTCGTCTACGGCGAGACCGGCAAGCGCTCGGGTGGCCGCATCCGGCCGCATCGCACCCACCAGAACGGCCTGTCGGTCGATTTCATGGTGCCGGTGCTCGACGCCGCCGGCGTGTCGGTGCCGCTGCCGACCCGCCTGGGCAACCAGTTCGGCTATGCCATCGAGTTCGACGCGGCGGGGCGCTTCGGCGAGCTGCGCATCGATTTCGAGGCCATCGGCGAGCACCTGGTCCAGCTGCACCAGGCCGCGTTGGCGCACAAGGCGGGCATCGAGCTGGTGATCTTCGACCCTCGCTACATGCCGAAGCTGCTGGCCACCTCGCGCGGGCCGTATCTGAAACAACATCTTCGTTTCATGAACGGCCCGGCCTGGATCCGCCACGACGAGCACTACCACGTCGATTTCGCCGTGGCCTGCTAGCCCTTCGTGCCCTGAACCGGCTCAGCGCGCCCGGTCGCGGGCGGGGGCCTTGGCCTTCGGGGTGACAGGCTTTTTCGCAGCGGTCTTCACGGCCGTTTTCGTTGCGGCCCTGCCCGTGGCCGCGTGTGCCGTCCGGGTGGCCCGCGCCGGTTTGGCCGCGCGGGTCGCCGCGGTCGCCCGCGTCGCCTTGCCCGGACGCTGTTCGGCACTGGCATGCGCCTTGTGGACCGCGGCGCCACGCGCCGACTTGTGCGGCAGGAAGACCAGCACCGTCTGGCCCGGCTTGAAGCTGGCCTTGACGCTGGTGTGGTTCCATTCGGCCACTTGCGACACGCTGAGTTTGTAGCGGCGCGCAACGGAGGCCACGGTCTCGCGCTTGCCGGCCTTGAGCGAGACCCGCTTGAGCGGCGGCACGTCGGGCGTCAAGGCCATCACGGCGTTGTCCGCCAGGTGCGGGGAGACGTCGGCCTGCAGCGACTGGGCGCGCGGCACCAGCAGGGTCGAACCCGCCTTGACCAGCATCAGCGGGGGAATCTTGTTGACCTCGCGCAACAGCTCCTCGCTCGTGCCGACCAGCTTGGCGGCCTGGGCCGGGTGCAGCGTGGTCGGGGCGACCCAGGCGGTCCAGGTGGCCAGCGCGCCGCGGTGGTTGGCGATGTTGCGGATGAAGCGGCTGGCGTTGTCGTACGGCAGCAGCAGTTGCGGCGTGCCCGCGGCCAGGATGACCGGCTTGTTCATCTGCGGGTTGAGCGTCTGGAATTCCTCGCGGGTGACGCCGGCCAGGCTGATCGCCAGCGCGACGTCGATGTCGCGCTCGATGGGCACGCTCAGGAAGTAGGGGTGGTTGGCCAGGGCGGGCAGGACGATGCCGAAGTTTTCCGGACGGGCCACGATGTTCTTCACCGCCTGCAGCTTGGGCACGTAGTACTGGGTTTCGTCCGGCATGCGCAGGCTGAGGTAGTCGGTCGGCAGCCCGGCCTTGCGGTTGCGGTTGATGGCCCGCTGCACGCTGCCCTCGCCCCAGTTGTAGGCGGCCAGCGCCAGGTGCCAGTCACCGAACATGGCGTACAGCTTGGCCATGTAGTCGAGCGCCGCCCGGGTGGAGGCGAGCACGTCGCGCCGGTCGTCGCGGAAGACGTTCTGCCGCAGCTCGAAGAACTTGCCGGTGGCGGGCATGAACTGCCACATGCCGGAGGCCTTGGCCGAGGAGACGGCCTGCGGGTTGAACGCGCTTTCGATGAAGGGCAGCAAGGCCAGCTCGGTGGGCATGCCGCGGCGCTCGACTTCCTCGACGATGTGGAACAGGTAGCGGCTGCCGCGCACGGTCATGCGCTGCACATAGTCCGGCCGGCTGGCGTACCACTGCTCGCGGTTGCCGACCAGTGGCGTGTCCAGGTCGGGCATGCCGAAACCGCGGCGCAGGCGGACCCAGAGGTCGTCGGTGGCGGCGGTGGCGTTGAGGTCGACCTTTTCTTCGGGGCGCAAGGGATCGATCGGCGCGGCGACGGCGACACTGTGGTCGCCCTCGGCGGCCGAGGCGGCGCTGGCCGCCTGCGCGGCGACCGAGGCCGAGGCGGCGGCACTGGCGGCCGGCGAGGCCGCGGCGGCCACGATGTCGGAGACATCGCCCAGCGGGGTCTCGGCCGGATCGCCGGAGGTGGTGGCGCAAGCCCCCAGCAGCAGGGACAGCACCAGTGCGGCGCCGGCGGCCGGGCGCCGCAGAAAGGGGAAATAGCTCATCAGAAGTCGTTTTTCCATTGGCGAAGAGCGGCCAGGACATCGGCCCCTTCTTCGCTGGTGGCGCCGTGGGCGAGGGCGGCCTGCACGACGGCGGGTTCACCGCAGCGCAGGAAAGGGTTGATGCGCCGCTCCTGCCCGATGGATCCGGGCAAGGTCGGCTGCCGGCGGTGGCGCAGGCTTTCGCAGTGGGCGGTGTAGGCCTGAAGCTCGGTATTGCGAGGCTCGACGGCGCGCGCGAACTTCAGGTTGGACAGCGTGTATTCATGGGCGCAGCAGACCCGGGTGTCGCCGGGCAGCGCGGCCAGGCGCGACAGCGAACGGTGCATCTGCGCCGGCGTGCCTTCGAACAAGCGGCCGCAGCCGCCCGAAAACAGGGTGTCGCCGCAGAAAACCAGTGGCTGCCCGCTGGCCGGCCGGTGAAAATAGGCGATGTGGCCCGAGGTGTGCCCGGGGACGTCGAGCACCTCGAAGCGGCAGCCCAGGAGCTCGATGCTGTCGCCGTCGCCGAGCGGGACGAAGGGGCCGGGGATGCTTTCGCGGGCCGGCCCGTAGACCGGGCCCTGCAGCCGCGCCCTCAGGCCGTCGAGGCCACCGACATGGTCGCTGTGGTGATGGGTCACTAGAATGCCCTTGAGCGACAGGCCCCGCGCGTCGAGTGCGTCGAGCACGGGCGCGGCGTCCCCCGGATCGACGACGAGGGCCTCTCGGCCGTCGTGGAGCATCCAGATGTAGTTATCGGTGAAGGCAGACAGTGCAAGCAGGTTCATGACTCAAGTCGGCGGGATTATAAGTTTGGCCGAGTGGCTCAAGACGCCGCCCGGCCGCTATCTGCTGGCCTGGGAACAAGGCCAGCTCGATCGCAGCGTGGCCGACATCTTCGGTTTCCATGCGCTGCAGCTCGGCCTGCCCGAACTCGATGCCTTGTGCGACAACCGCATGCCGCACCGCTGGATCGCCACCGACCAGCCGGCCTGCGCAGTGGAGTCGGGCGGCGGCGCCGAAGTTCCCATGGCCCATCCCTCGGGCACCCGGGTCGTGCTGCGATGCGATTTCGATGCCCTGCCGTTCGACAGCCAGAGCCTGGACCTGGTGGTGCTGCCGCATGCCCTGGAACTCACCCGCGACCCGCACCTCGCCCTGCGCGAGGTCGAGCGCGTGCTGCGCCCGGAGGGCCGGGTGGTGATCCTCGGCTTCAACGGCGCCAGCCTGTGGGGCCTGCGCCAGCGCCTGCAGCGCCTGCGCCGCTACCTGGGCCTGGGCGGCCGCGAGGGCTTGTTCATGCCCAACGAGGGCGAGTTCATCGGGTACAGGCGGCTGCGCGACTGGCTGCGATTGTTGAGCTTCGAAACCGAAACCGGGCGTTTCGGCTGTTATGGTCCGCCCCTGCGCTCGGCGAAGTGGTTGTCGCGTTTCGTGTGGGTCGAGCCCATCGGCGAACGCTGGTGGCCGGTGTTCGGCGCGGTCTACCTGATCGTTGCCGTCAAACGCGTGCGCGGCATGCGCCTGGTGGGCCTGGCGCGCCAGCAGCGCCAGGCGGCCAAGGCGGCCACCGCCGCGGTCAGCCACCGCAGCCGGCGCGAGCAGGCGGGGCCCGCGGGCGCCGGGTCGCCCGATTGAATCCCGCCGATTTTTCTCTATCCTTGATTTTTGAATGCCTACAGGAATGACAACATGAAATGGGTCGCATACACCGACGGGGCCTGCGCGCCATCCAATCCCGGCCCGGCCGGCTGGGGCGCCGTGCTGATCGCCCCCGACGGGCGGACCGAGTCCGACCACTACGGTTTCATCGGCCCGGGGACCAACCAGATCGCCGAGCTGACCGCCGCCCTCGAAGGCCTGCAGCGGGTGCCGGCCGGCGCGGCGGTGGAGCTGGTCTCCGACAGCCAGTACGTGCTCAAGGGCCTGAGCGAATGGCGTGCGGGCTGGGAGCGCAAGGGATTCAGGAACTCCAAGGGCGAGCCGGTGGCCAACCTGGCGCTGTGGAAGAAACTCTTCGCCGTGGCCGATGCGCGCAAGGTCAGCACCCGCTGGGTGCGTGGCCACAACGGGGATCCCCACAATGAACGGGCCGACGCACTTGCCAACAAAGCCCTGACTTTGAAGGCCTGCAGCCCGGCCTGAGCCCCCATCCGATGGTCAGGGAGTGTCCAGCCGCTACAGTTCCAGGTTGGAGCACATCATGACGATCAAGAAGTTTCACGCCCTGGTGGCGGTGGTGGGGATGGCGGCGGTGGGATGCGCGGCCTGGTTTTACCAGCGGCAGCCGGCGTTGCCGGCAACGTCCGCCGCGCCCCAGGGTGCGGCTTCCGGCGCTGGCGCCCGCGGCGCCGCTGCCGGCGGCCCGCTGACGGTGGAGGTCGCCACCGCGCAGGCGATGCGCCTGCAGGATGAGGTCCAGGCGGTGGGCACCTTGCGCTCGCGCCAGGGCGTGATGCTGCGGCCCGAGGTCAGCGGGCGCATCGCGCGCCTGGGCTTTTCGGACGGGCAGCGGGTGCGCCGCGGCCAGGTGCTGGTGCAGCTCGACGACACCTTGCAGCGCGCCCAGCAGCAGCAGGCCGAGGCGCAGGCCAGCATCGCGCGCACCAACCTGCAGCGCCACCGCGAGCTGGCCGGCCAGAACTTCGTCAGCCAGAGCGCGGTCGACCAGAGCGCCGCCGCACTGGAAGTGGCCGAGGCCCAGGTCGCGCTGGCGCGGGCCCAGGTGCAACGCATGCGCATCGTCGCGCCTTTCGACGGCGTGACCGGCATCCGGCGCGTCAACGTCGGCGACTATGTCAAGGACGGCGCCGACCTGGTCAATGTCGACGACGTGGGCGCGGTGCTGGTCGATTTCCGCCTGCCGGAGGGGGTGTTGTCGCGGCTGAAGCTGGCCCAGGAGGTGGATGTCACCCTCGACGGCCTGCCCGGGCGCAACTTCAGGGGCCGGGTCGAGGCCATCGACTCCCAGCTCGACGCCGACGGCCGCTCCCTGCTGGTGCGGGCACGGCTCGACAATCCGCAGGGTGTGCTGCGCCCCGGCATGTTCGCCCGCGCGAGCATCGTGTTCGCGGTGCGCGAGCAGGCGGTGGTCGTGCCCGAGGAGGCCCTGGTGCCCCAGGGCGGCAAGCAGTACTTGCTGAAGGTGGTGGCGGGCGGGCAGGGCATGGTCACCCAGCGTGTCGAGGCCCGGCTGGGCCTTCGGGTGCCCGGCAAGGCCGAGATCCTGCAGGGCCTGAAGGCCGGCGACACCGTGGTCACCGCCGGCCAGTCCCGGCTGATGCGCGGCGACGGCCTGCCGGTCCAGGTCGTGCGGCTCGGCACGGCCGCCGCCGCGCCGGCGTCGGCCGCCTCGGCATCCCCGGCCGCACGCGGCGCGTCCGCGCGCTGAGCCTTCCGGAGCCGCCATGAAGATCTCGGACCTGTCGATCCGCCGCCCGGTGTTCGCCACCGTGATGTCCCTGCTGATCCTCCTGGTCGGCGCGGTGTCGTTCTCGCGCCTGCAGGTGCGCGAGTACCCGCGCATCGACGAACCGGTGGTCAACGTCACCACCCGCCTGACCGGCGCCTCGTCGGAGGTGATCGAGTCGCAGGTCACCAAGACGCTGGAGGATTCCATCGCCGGCATCGAGGGGGTGGACATCATCACCTCGGTCTCGCGTTCCGAGCAGAGCCAGATCACGGTGCGCTTCAAGCTCACCAAGAGCCCGGAAGACGCCGCCGCCGACGTGCGCGACCGGGTGTCGCGGGTGCGGGCACGCTTGCCCGACGCGATCGACGAGCCGGTCGTCGCCAAGGTCGAGGCCGACGCCACGCCGACCATCTGGCTGGCCTTCAGCAGCGACACGCTGTCGCCGCTGCAGATCACCGACCTCATCAACCGTGTCGTCAAGCCGCGCCTGCAGACCGTGCCCGGCGTGGCCGACGTGCAGATCAACGGCGACCGCAAGTTCTCGATGCGTGTCTGGGTCGACCCCGACAAGCTCGCCTCCTACCGGCTGACGGTGCAGGACGTGGAGGATGCGCTGCGGCGGCAGAACCTCGAGGTGCCGGCCGGGCGCATCGAAAGCCGGCAGCGCGAATTCAGCGTCACCGCGCAGACCGACCTGGGCACGGCCGAGCAGTTCGGCCAGGTCACGCTCAAGACCGTCAACGGCTACTCGGTGCGCCTGCGCGACGTGGCGCGCGTCGAGGAGGGCGCGGCCAGCGAACGCTCCAGCGTGCGCCTGAACGGCGTGCCGGCGGTGTCGATGGGCGTGATCCGCCAGGCCACCGCCAACCCGCTGGAGGTCTCGGCCGGGGTCTACGAGGTGATGCCGCGCATCCAGGAGGACCTGCCCGAGGGCGTCCGGGTGCAGCAGGCGAACGACAACTCGGTCTTCATCGACCGCTCGGTCAAGTCGGTCTACCGCACCATCCTCGAGGCCGTGGTGCTGGTGGCGCTGGTGGTGTTCGTCTTCCTGCGCACCCTGCGCGCGTCCATCATTCCGCTGGTGACCATTCCGGTCAGCCTGGTCGGGGTGTTCGGCATCATGGCGCTGGCCGGGTTCACCATCAACACCCTGACCCTGCTGGCCCTGGTGCTGGCGATCGGGCTGGTGGTGGACGATGCCATCGTCATGCTGGAAAACATCTTCCGCCACATCGAGGAGGGCTTATCGCCGTTCCAGGCCTCGCTGCGCGGCGCCAAGGAGGTGGCCTTCGCGGTGCTGGCGATGACCATGACGCTGGCCGCGGTGTTCGCTCCGCTCGCCTTCACGCCCGGGCGCACCGGCCGCCTGTTCGTCGAGTTCGCCTTGACGCTCGCGGGCGCGGTCATCGTCTCCGGCTTCGCCGCGCTGACCCTCACGCCGATGATGTGCAGCCAGTTGCTGCGCCACCAGAGCCATCCGAACCGTTTCGACCGCCTGATGGAAAGCGTGCTGGTCGGGATCACCGCGCGTTACGAGTCGGCGCTGCGCTGGGTGCTGGGGCGCCGCTGGCTGGTGCTGCTGCTGATGGCGGTGTCGGGCGTGGCGAGCTGGTGGCTGCTCTCGACCACCAAGAGCGAGCTGGCGCCGCTGGAGGACCGCGGCGTCATCCTCGCCACCGTCAACGCCCCCGACGGCTCGACCCTGGCCTACACCGAGCGCTACATGCGCGAGATCGAACGCATCGGCCTGGGCTATCCCGAGTTCGACCGTGTGTTCGTGGTGACTGGCAACCCGACGGTATCGCAGGGCATCTCCTTCCTGCGCACCACCGACTGGGAGCAGCGCAGCCGCAGCACCCAGCAACTGGCCCGCGAGCTGCAGCCGAAGTTCAACGCCCTGCCGGGCGTGAACGCCTTCCCGGTCACGCCGCCCTCGCTGGGCCAGGGGTTCCGCGAGCGCGCCATCAACTTCGTCGTGGTCACGAGCGACAGCTATGCCAACCTGTCGCAGGTGGCGCAGCAGATGCTGGCCGAAATGGGCAGGAACCCCGGCCTGGTGCAGCCCGACATCGACCTGCGCCTGAACAAGCCGGAGATCTTCATCCAGGTCGACCGCCAGCGCGCGGCCGACGCCGGGGTGGCGGTCGACCAGGTGGCGCGCGCCATCGAAACCATGCTGGGCGGGCGCAACGTCACCCGCTACAAGCGCGAGGCGGAGCAGTACGACGTGATCGTGCAGACCGACAGCGGCGGCCGCGAGACGCCGCAGGACATAGCCCGCATCTTCGTGCGCGGCCGCAACGACGCGATGATTCCGCTGTCCTCGCTGGTGACGGTGAAGGAGTCGGTCAGCCCGCGCGAGCTGAACCACTTCAACCAGCGCCGATCGGTCACCATCACCGCCAACCTCGCACCCGGCTATTCGCTGGGCGAGGCGCTCGACTTCATGGACGGCACGGCGGCCAGGCTGCTCAAGCCGGGCTATTCGACCGAACTGAACGGCGCCTCGCGCGAGTTCCGCTCGTCCAGCGGGGCCCTGGGGCTGGTGTTCGTGCTCGCCCTGGTGTTCATCTTCCTGGTGCTGGCCGCGCAGTTCGAGAGTTTCATCGACCCCTTCATCATCATGCTCAGCGTGCCCTTGTCGATGGTGGGCGCGCTGGGGGCGCTGCAGCTGTCGGGGGGCACGCTGAACGTCTATTCGCAGATCGGGCTGATCACCCTGGTCGGGCTGATCACCAAGCACGGCATCCTGATCGTCGAGTTCAGCAACCAGATGCGGCAGCAGGGCATGCCGACCCTGGAGGCGGTGGTGCAGGGCGCGGCCCTGCGCCTGCGCCCCATCCTGATGACCACCGGCGCGATGGTGCTGGGCGCCTTGCCGTTGGCCCTGGCCCATGGCGCCGGCGCCGAAAGCCGGCAGCAGATCGGCTGGGTGATCGTCGGCGGCATGAGCCTGGGCACCTTGCTGACGGTCTTCGTGGTGCCGACCATGTACGCGCTGCTGGCCCGCGGGAAGGTGCCGGGAGAGAACCAGGAACCGGCGCTCGAGCACGCCCCGACGGGGACTTGAGCCCTAGGGCGGGCGGCCCCCTCAGCGCGCCGCCAGCCGCCAGAGCGAGGTGACTTCGGCCTGGCGGGCGGCGTGCAAGGGGTCGTCCGGGTCGCTCGCCTTCGGGTGCTCGGGGCGCACGTCCAGCCGGTCGAGCACCATCAGCCCGGCCGACTCGATCGCGGCCAGCAGCCATTCGCGCGAGCGCAGCCCCAGGTGCTCGGCCAGGTCCGACAGCACCAGCCAGCCTTCGCCGCCGGGTTCCAGGTGGGCGGCCAGGCCGTTCAGGAAACCCAGCAGCATGCGGCTGTCGGGGTCGTAGACGGCGTTTTCGATGGGCGAGGTCGGCCGCGCCGGCACCCAGGGCGGGTTGCAGACCACCAGCGGCGCGCGGCCGGGCGGGAACAGGTCGGCGCCCACCACGCTGATGCGTTCGCCCAGGCCGAGCCGCTGGATGTTCTCGCGCGCGCAGGCCAGGGCGCGCGGCTCCTGGTCGGTGGCCACCACCTGCCGCACGCCGCGGCGGGCCAGCACGGCCGCCAGCACGCCGGTGCCGGTGCCGATGTCGAAGGCCAGCGCGCTGGAAGGCAGCGGTGCCTGGGCCACCAGGCCGATGTATTCGCCGCGCACCGGCGTGAAGACGCCGTAGTGGGCATGGATGCGCGCGCCCAGGGCCGGCACGGCCACGCCCCGCTTGCGCCATTCGTGCGCGCCGATCAGGCCCAGCAGTTCGCGCATCGAGGCGAGGTAGGGCTCGTCGGCCTCGCCATAGGCCTCGGTGCAGGCCTGCCGCACGTCGGGCGCACGCCGCAAGGGCAGCTGGTGGCCGGGCTCGAACGGCAGCAGCAGCATCGACAGCGTGCGGGCACGTTGCGCCTGCGCCTGCCGGTGCAGGTGGAAGGCCGCGGCCGGCGTGGCCGGTGGTGCCGCAGCGCGTCGGGCCGCCTTGCGCGGCCGGGTGTCGGCGCGACGCGCCAGGGCTTGCAGCAATTGGCGGGCATTCTGGAAGTCGCCCCGCCACAGCAGGGCCGTGCCCTCGCAGGCGAGGCGGTAGGCCGTGTCGGCCGGCGTCTGGTCGTCGGCGATCACGACCCGCTTGGGCGTTGCCGCGCCGCTTTCCGATCGCCAGCGCGCGCTTCGGGGCTGACCGTCTTCGGTCCAGTTCACCACGGGGAAAGCGCTCACGGTGCAAGGCCCGGAAAACGGCGGATCAGGAAGAGGGTGCGCATGAGGGGCGTCCACGGGAGCGGCGGCAAGCCTGGGGTCGGGGGAATGGAGGTAACCAGGGAGAACCAGGAATGCAGGGAATGCAGGGAATGCAGGGAAAGCAGGGAAAGCAGGGAAAGCAGGGAAAGCAGGGAAAGCAGGGAAAGCAGGGAAAG
>CBIHOH010000121.1:0-9471 GCA_966211755.1 uncultured Rhizobacter sp.
GGATGATGTACTACTACATCCCCAAGCAGGCCGAGCGCCCGGTGTACAGCTACCGGCTGTCGATCGTGCACTTCTGGGCGCTGATCTTCACCTACATGTGGGCCGGTCCGCACCACCTGCACTACACCGCGCTGCCCGACTGGGCGCAGTCGATCGGCATGGTGTTCTCGCTGGTGCTGCTGGCCCCCAGCTGGGGCGGCATGATCAACGGCGTGATGACGCTGTCGGGGGCCTGGCACAAGCTGCGCGACGACCCGATCCTGAAGTTCCTCATCGTGGCGCTGAGCTTCTACGGCATGTCCACCTTCGAGGGGCCGATGATGTCGATCAAGACGGTCAACGCCCTGTCCCACTACACCGACTGGACGGTGGGCCACGTGCACAGCGGCGCCCTCGGCTGGGTGGGCTTCATCTCGATGGGCTCGCTGTACTACCTGATCCCGCGCATGTTCGGCCGCACCACGATGTTCAGCACCCGCGCCATCGAGCTGCACTTCTGGATCGCCACGCTCGGCATCGTGCTGTACATCGCGGCGATGTGGATCGCCGGCGTGATGCAGGGCCTGATGTGGCGTGCCGTGAACACCGACGGCACCCTGGTCTACACCTTCGTCGAGTCGGTCAAGGCGAGCTGGCCCTTCTACCTGGTGCGCCTGATCGGCGGCCTGTTGTATCTCGGCGGCATGTGCGTGATGGCCTGGAACGTGGTGATGACCGCGCGCAGCGGCCGTCCAGAGGCCAGCGCCATCCCCCGCTTCGCCCACGCTTGAGGAGATCCGTTCCATGGCTTCAGAAAAACCAGTCAGCGGACACGAGCGCATCGAGACCAGCAGCTTCCTGATGATCGTGCTGATCCTGCTGGTCATTGCGGTCGGCGGCCTGGTGGAGATCGTGCCGCTGTTCTTCCAGCGCTCCACCACCCAGCCGGTGCAGGGCCTCAAGCCCTACGACTCGCTGGCCCTCGTCGGGCGCGACCTGTACCTGCGCGAGGGCTGCTACAACTGCCATTCGCAGATGATCCGCCCGCTGCATGCCGAGACGCTGCGCTACGGCCACTATTCGGTGGCGGGCGAGTTCGTCTACGACCATCCCTTCCAATGGGGCAGCAAGCGCACCGGGCCGGACCTGCACCGCGTCGGCGGCAAGTACAGCGACGAATGGCATCGCCTGCACCTGGCGGGTCCGCGCGACCTGGTGCCCGAGTCGAACATGCCCGCCTACCCCTGGCTGGAGGGCAAGCTGATCGATGCCGCCAGCGTGCCGCCGCGGCTGCGCGCCCTGCAGAAGCTCGGCGTGCCCTACACCGAGGCCGAGATCGCCGCCAGCGCCGAGGCGGTGAAAGGCAAGACCGAGATGGACGCCCTGGTGGCGTACCTGCAGTCGCTCGGCACCCATGTGAAGTAAGAGAAGGACATTCATGGACCTCAACGATGCTCGCAGCCTCGTCACGCTGGCCGGCCTGGCCTTGTTCCTGGGCCTGTTGGCGTGGACCTGGCGCCCCACCCGCCGGGCGGCCCACGAGGCCGCGGCGCTGCTGCTTTTCGATGACGAACCGGCGCCGCCCGGGCGTCCGGCTCCCGCCGAAGGAGAGCGGCCATGAGCGACTTCCTCCACAACGGCTGGTCGATCTTCGTCGCCGCCGTGACCGTCGTCAGCCTGCTCGGCTGCCTGGCACTGCTGTTCATCGCGGCCAGGCGCCGGGTGATGGCCAGCGACAACACCACCGGCCACGTCTGGGACGAGGACTTGCGCGAGCTCAACAACCCGCTGCCGCGCTGGTGGATGTGGCTGTTCGTGCTGACGGTGGTGTTCGCCGGCATCTACCTGGCGGCCTATCCGGGCCTGGGCAGCAGTCCCGGCAGCCTGGCCTGGACCAGCACCAGCCAGTACCAGGGCGAGCAGGCCTCGGCGCGCGCGGCGACGGCGCCGCTGTTCGCCGGACTGGCCGGCGTGCCGGCCCCGGAGCTGGTCAGGAATGCGCAGGCCATGGCCATCGGCGAGCGCTTGTTCGCCAACAACTGCGCCACCTGCCATGGCTCGGATGCGCGCGGCAGCAAGGGCTTCCCGAACCTCGCCGACCGTGATTGGCTGTGGGGCGGCAGCCCCGAGAAGATCGCCGAGACCATCACCCTCGGGCGCCATGGCAGCATGCCGGCGCTGGCCGCCGGCATCGGCAGCTCGACCGACGTGAGCAACCTCGCCAACTACGTGCTCAGCCTGTCGGGCAGCCCGCACAACGGCATCGCCGCCTACATGGGCAAGGCCAAGTTCGGGGTCTGCGCCGGTTGCCACGGGGCCGACGGCAAGGGCAACCAGGCTCTGGGCGCGCCCAACCTGACCGATGGCGTGTGGCTGCACGGCTGGGGCGAGGAGGCGATCGTCGCCATGGTCACCCAGGGCAAGTCGAACGTCATGCCGGCCCATGCCACACGGCTGTCGCCCGAACAGATCCACCTGCTGGCGGCCTACGTCTGGGGCCTGTCCAACCCGCCGGCCGGCGGCGCGCGCTGAGCCGGCGATGTCCACCCCCGTGCCTTCCCGCGGCCGAGTGATTCCCATCGTGCCCGCCGAGGCGGCCGCGGGCGGTGCGCGCACCGTGTCGCTGTTCGAGAAGCAGAAGAAGATCTACCCGCGCTCGGTTCGCGGCTGGTTCGCGCGCTGGCGCTGGGTCATGGTGTGGATCACGCAGGCGCTGTTCTACGGCCTGCCCTGGTTGCCCTGGAACGGGCGCCAGGCGGTGCTGTTCGACCTGGCCGCGCGGCGCTTCTACCTGTTCGACCTGGTGCTGTACCCGCAGGACTTTATCTACCTCACCGGCCTGCTGGTGCTGTCGGCCTTCGGCCTGTTCTTCTTCACCGCGGTGGCCGGCCGGCTGTGGTGCGGCTATGCCTGCCCGCAGACGGTCTACACCGAGATCTTCCTCTGGGTCGAGCGCCGCATCGAAGGCGAACGCGGCGCGCGCCTGAAACTCGACGCCGCGCCGTGGAGCCCGGCCAAGCTCTGGCGCAAGACGGCCAAGCACTCGGTGTGGCTGGCCATCGCCCTGTGGACGGGCTTCAGCTTCGTCGGCTACTTCACGCCGATCCGCAGTCTCTGGGCCGAGTCCTTCACCCTCGGCTTCGGGCCCTGGGAGTGGTTCTGGGTCAACTTCTACGGCCTGGCCACCTACGGCAATGCGGGCTTCCTGCGCGAGCAGGTCTGCAAGTACATGTGCCCCTATGCGCGCTTCCAGAGCGCCATGTTCGATCGCGACACGCTGATCGTCAGTTACGACGGCGCCCGGGGCGATCCGCGCGGCACCCGCGCCCGGGGCGCCGACCACCGGCAGGCCGGTCTCGGCGACTGCATCGACTGCGGCTTGTGCGTGCAGGTCTGCCCGGTGGGCATCGACATCCGCGACGGCCTGCAATACGAGTGCATCGCCTGCAGTGCCTGCATCGATGCCTGCGACGGCGTGATGGACAAGATGAAGTACCCGCGCGGGTTGATCCGCTACGCCACCGAGAACGGCCTGGCGAACGGCTGGGGCCGGCGCCAGTTGGCCGGGCGGGTGCTGCGACCGAGGGTGCTGGTCTACGGCACCGTGCTGCTGGCCATCTCGGCGGCCTTCGTCCTTGGCTTGGCCCTGCGCCACCCGCTCAAGGTGGACGTGGTGCGCGACCGCATGACCCTGGCCCGTTTGGTGGAGCACGGCCGCATCGAGAACATCTACCGGCTGCAGCTGATGAACGCCACCGAACGGGTGCAGCGCTATCGCATCGGCGTGTCAGGCATCGAAGGTGCCGGGCTGGCGGACCGGACCGAGATCGAGTTGCTGCCGGCGCAGGCGCGCTGGGTGACGGTGGCGGTGCAGGTGCCGCCGCAGGTCGCCAAATCGCTAGGCCCGGGCGCTCATCCGATCCGCTTCGAGGTGGCGGCGGACACGCCTGGCGGCCCGGCCGTCGTCGAGAAGTCCACCTTTGTCGTTCCGCGTTGAGTTGAACCAGGAGAGGCCCGTGACTGAAAAGAAGATGCTGAATCCGTCCTTGCCGTGGTGGCGTGTGCCCACCGTCTGGCTGGTGCTGGGTGGCCCGGCGGCGGTGGTGCTGGCGAGCATGGTCACGCTGGCCATCGCGCTGCGCTGGGGCGACGAGCCGCTGCGCGAGGCCGCGTCCCCCCGGCCCGAGACCCTGACCCCGGCTGCACAGGCTCGCAATCATGCAGCCGCCCCTCGGCGCTGAAGCCCTGGCGGGCAGCGCGCCGGACGGCGTGCGCCGGCCGCGCCACGGCCGGGCCTTGCTGATCCTCTGGCCGGCCTTCGCCATGGCCTGCGTGTTGGAGGGACTGGTCTTTTCGATGGTGGACCCGGCCGACCTGCACAGCTTCGGCGCCGGGCCGCTGGACTGGTCGCGCAGCACGGTCTACTCGGTGGCCTTCCTGGTTTTCTGGGGCGTGATCGCGGCGGCTTCGGGGTTGACCCAGTGGCTGGTCATCGACGACAGCCGGGCTGGGCCGGCCGACTTCCCAGGCGGATCGTAGAGCGGGGCCCGTGTCGCTTGGCGGACTTTGCCTTTCTTGCTCCGCATGGGAGGCCAGCACGGCGACCGGCGCTTCTTCTCGAACACGCACACCTTGCCCGGCACTGGGGCCTCCTGGGCATGCCTTCCCCCGTGTATCCGGGGGGGGCGGTCACAGGCTGACGTGTAAAAATATTACAGAAGGTTTGGCTGCATGTCGCTTTGGCGATTCGCATCCAGGCCAGAAGTCGAAATCGGAGGCAGGTGTGGCTGTTGATGCAAAAGCGGGTGCTTTGATGAGCACCCATGGGGTAAGCAGGTCCTTCTTGATTGGATGGTGGTTCATCGCAGTCGTGTGTTCGGGTTGCGGGCTGGCCGTGTTGTGGTTGATTTCACAGATCGGGCACGGTTTCGAGTACAAAGGGGACGTGTCCAGCTTGTCCGCCATCGCCTTCGGTTTGATCGCGTTGGGCCCGGTGATCGCGTTTGTCAGCTGGTGGCTCGCCGCATCGCAGCCGAAGTTCTATCTTCATGAGAACGCGATCCGGGCGGTGGATCGCCAGGGCGACCGACTCGATTTTTACGAAGACATCGAGGACTTGTACGTCTTCCTCTATGGTGGGCTGGGCTATCGCGCCTCGCCGGATGCACCCTGGAAATTCGTTGGCGCCCGCATATCCGGGTATGGCCGGCTGTGCCAGCAACTGCGCAGCCTGCACGCCGAAAGGCGAAGCGAACGCTTGTATGGCGCGGTGATGAGCGGCGAGCGCGCCGTGTTCCGCTGCCTGTCCGACTCCGTGGCCTTTTCGAAGAGCATGGTGGCCTCGCGCAACCTGAACTATCCGACTTACGAGCTCGAGGTCACGTCGAGCCGGTTGAGCGTCAAGGGCAAGGCGATCGAGATCGGACGCATCGCCGACATCAAGGAGAACGGCTGGAGCGAACGCGCGGGGATCGTCGACAGCGAGGGCAAGGTCTTCCATGCCATGCACCTGACGTCGGTGCTGTCCATGGATGTCCTGTACGCCCTCCTCGCACGGCTTCAGCAGAACCAGGCCGGCCTTCGCAACCGTTGAGCGAAGCTGCAAGCAGGCCTGGCGCAGGGTGTGCCCGGCACCGGCGCGGTGTCGCAGCGGAGGACACGCGAGCGCGCCGAGCTGATCGCCCGGCCGCGTCGGGTGTCGCAGCCAGGCCCGTCGTGCACGATGCTCCTGCATCGCACGCCGGCCCGGCCGGGCCGGTTTGTCTGTCTGTCGTTCGGGGCATTCTCACGGGGGAGGTGGCGATTCCGCGCCACTCGGCGATCCACCTATCGCCATCGGCACGTGCCTCGAGGAGCCGCATGACATCACCGGGAGGACGTCCGCGGTCGTCGGTTCCACCGGCTGCAACGGACCGGCCACACGGCCCGCGCGCCTGGCCCGGAGCGTGATGCCACAACCGTGGCTCAGTTCTTGTCCGCAGCCTGCCGGCCCCTGGCCCGGTCCCATGGCGGAAGAATGCTTTTCGTGACCGACACATCGTTCAGGGCGGGAAACGCGCTTGAACGTTTTGAGGTCCGAATCGAACGAATCGACGAGACGGCTGACACCGTGATCGATACCTCCGGTTGCTAGGCGCAGCGCCGGCATGCTGCAGGTTGCAGCACCACGTCCCGCGCCGCGCATCACCGCCGGCGGCACCCGGTGCACGGCGGTCCGCCTCCCGGCCTGGCGCCATGCTCGCGCCCGAAGCGCCGGCTAGTATCCCCGGCACGCCTGCCGGCTTCTGCTGAACGTCGCAGCGGGCACCTCGCCCGGAAGCTGGCACGGAGGATCGGAAAATCCTGTCACCTTTTGTCGGCCGCCGACGTCTAAGAAGCATGAACCAAGATTTCCCACGGCTTGCGATGCCCGCCACCCCCACCGACATGCCGCCGGTCCCCGGCGCGCCGCTCACCGATGCCGCGCTCGTCGCCCGCATCGGCGAGGGCGATGCCTCGGCCTTCGAAGCCCTGATGCGGCGCTACAACCGGCTTCTGTTCCGCAGCGCGCGGGGGGTGGTCGGTGACGACGCCGAGGCGCAGGACGTGGTGCAGGAAACCTACCTGCGCGCCTTCGCCACGTTGCACACCTTCCGCGGCGAGTCGGCCCTCGGGACCTGGCTGGCGCGCATCGCCTTCAACCTGGCCTTCGACATGCAGCGCAAGCGGGGCCGCTCGGTGCCGCTGCACGAGAGCCTCAACCTCGACGCCGAGCCCGCCCCGGAGCACACGATGGCTTTCAACGCACCCGCCGCCGACTCGCCCGACGCCGTGGCCGAGCGCGGCCAGATGCGCGCGCTGCTGCAGCGCGCCATCGACAGCCTGCCGCCGATCTACCGAGGCGTGTTCATCCTGCGCGCGGTCCAGGAGATGAGCGTCGACGAAACCGCCGAATGCCTGCAGGTCAGCGAGGCGGTCGTCAAGACGCGTTACCTGCGCGCCCGTACCCTGCTGCGCGACGCCCTCGGCGCGCAGCTGGAAGCCCACACGCAGGACGTGTACGCCTTCGCCGGCGCACGCTGCGATGCGGTTGTGGCCCACGTGCTGGCCGCCTTGCGGCGGCAGGGGCGCCTGCTCCCCCAAGGATCCGGCTGAAACCGCCGCTTCCGTTTTTCCTTTCCCTTCCACCACCCACTCCAGGAGATGACCATGACCGGTCAGAGATTCCCATTGCCCGAAGATTTGTCCGCGCTGTCGCGCCGCCGTGCCCTCAAGGGCTCGGGCCTGATGCTGTCGGCCGGCGCGATCGCCTTGCTCGGCGGGCGCGAGGCCCTGGCGGCGGCCGCCAAGGTCGGCCCGGCCGAACTCGAGGCCGACGTGCGCGTCCTCAATACCGCGCTTGGCGCGGAATATGAAGCGGTCGCCGCCTACCAGGTCGGCGCCGAGAGCGGGCTGCTGCAGAAGGACGTGCTGAACCTGGCCCTCTCGTTCCAGGGCCATCACAAGGAGCATGCCGAGGCGATCGCCGCCACGGTGAAAAAGCTCGGCGGACAGGCGGTCGCCGCGAAGGCGAAGTACAGCTTCCCGGTCGACAAGCTGAAGTCGCAGGCCGACGTGTTGCGTTTCGCCGCCGGCCTGGAGAAGGGGGCGATCTCGGCCTACCTGGGGGCCGTGCCGCTGTTCGCCGACCGCACGCTGGCCCAGGTGGCGGCCAGCATCCTGGGCGACGAGGCCATGCACTGGGCGGTGCTGCGCCAGGCGCTGGGCGAGACCGCCGTGCCTTCGGCGTTCATGTCATGAACACGCGCTGGCGTGCCGGGCTCGTCGCCGGCGTGCTGGCATGGGCAGGGGGCGCCGTGGCCGGGGCGGCACCGCCGGCCGCGGCGCCGGCCGCCCTGCAGCGCGGAGAGCAGGTCTACGCCCGCTGCGTGGCCTGCCATGCGATCGAGGCCAACCGGACCGGCCCGCAGCATTGCGGCCTGTTCGGCCGCCGCGCCGGCACCGCACCGGGCTTCGACGACTATTCGAAGGCGATGCGCGAGTCGCGCATCGTCTGGACCGAGGCCAGCCTGGATGCCTTCCTTCGCGCGCCGACCGAGGCCGTGCCCGGTACCAGCATGGGTTATGCGGGGGTGAAGGACGCGCACGAACGTGCCGACCTGATCGCCTGGCTGCGCCATGCCTCGCGGCCCGGTGTATCGTGCACGCCGAGTCGCTGAGTGTTCGCGGGCCGGGCCGGCCCGCGGGCGCCGCTCAAGGCGCGGTGTCCGGGTCGTCCTCCGGCTCGCCGGGGGGCTCGACCAGGCCTTGCAGGAAACTGTCCATGTCGGGTGCGAGGCGGACGACGAGCGTGTGCTCCGGGTCGTCGCTGTTGACCCAGACCACGGCCGGTTCTCCCTGCGGCCCGCAGGCGCTGTAGTCGAACATGAAGACCTCGTGGCCATGGGCTGGGGCGTCCGCGAAGACGACCGCGTGTTTCGGGCGGCGCCAGTCCTCGTTGACGAGGGCTTCCTTGTCCGCATCGATCCCGTGGGCGCCACCGATGCCGCGCAGGCCGTCGGTATCGAAATACGCCGCTTCGGCCAAGGCCGGCGCTCTGGCCATGAAACGGCTGCGCTTGAGCATGCCGCCGTTCTGGATCCGCAGCAAGGCAAGGTAGGCCTTCGGGAAGGTGCAGCCCAGCTTGCGTTCGGCCTCGGCGACCATCTTGCTCGTCAGCGGCGGACCGGCGAACCAGGTCGAGGCGTCGAACAGCGACTCGGCCGGCGAGGGGACCGGCTCGGCCTGCCGCCGTATCAGCTCGATGGCGCTGTCGACGTCCCAATCGACCGATTCGAGCAGGGCCCTGCAGATCGAGGGCGGAGCGCCCGTGGCGATTCTGACGGCGCTGATTTTGCGGAGGGTGTCGCTCATGCTGGTTGGTATCGGGAAGGGGCTCGGTGGCGATGGCCTCGGCCCGGGCGCACGGTAGCACGGCATGGCGCCATCATCCGCGGCCGTCGGCCCCGCCGCATGGGCCGGCGCTCCCGTTCAGCGCTCCGAGCCGCCGGCCAGCGTCTGCAATCTGTCGCGTTCGAGCAGCTGGACCTGCCGTTGCCGCACGGCCAGCACACCCTCCTGCTGGAACTTGGAAAAGCAGCGGCTCACCGTCTCCAGCTTCATGCCGAGGTAGCTGCCGATCTCCTCGCGTGTCATGCGCAACACCAGCGAGGAGGAAGAGAAACCGCGCGCCTCCAGCCGCTGCATCAGGTCGAGCAGGAACCGCGCCAGCCGCTGCTCGGCGCGACGGCCGCCGAGCCGCCGCATCCCCACCGGGTCGCGGGCGCTCTCGCAGCCCCGGATCCCGTGGAGCCGGTGCGGCAGGTCGCCCAATTCGCGCGCCCGCGTTTCCCGTTCATGCCGTCCCACACCCTGCATTTTCAGGCCGAACGCAACGTTGGCCAGCACGGATTTCCATGGAAATAGCGTGTGTTGCTGGAATACGAGGCCGCGCTCCGGGTGCGGGCCGCTGAC
>CBIHOH010000122.1:0-9305 GCA_966211755.1 uncultured Rhizobacter sp.
TTCGCCAAGCCGGGGGGCTGTTTTTGGCGGTCGCCCACCTGTAACCCCCGGGCGTGGTCCGCCGCGCCCGGGGGGCCGGCCCCCACGGCCACCAGCACGATCTGCTCGCACGGCTGCAGCGGCCCGACCCGGTGCACGACCCGGGCTGCGCGGAGGTCGAAACGGGCATGGGCGGCGTCGATCATGGCCTCGATCGAGCGTTCGGTCATGCCGGGATAGTGTTCGAGTTCCATCGCGCCGACCGGCGTGGCACCGCTGCGGTCGCGCACTGTGCCGACGAAGGCCACCACCGCCCCCACCCCGCCGTCGCCGGCACGCAGCGACTCGACCTCGGCACCGAGGTCGAAATCGGCGGTCTGGATGCGCACGCGCGGGGCCGGGTCCATCTCAGCCCCCGGTGACCGGCGGAAAAAAGGCCAGCTCGGCGCCCTCGCCCACCCGCGCAGCGCCGTCGCAGAGCTGCTGGTCGAGCGCGCTGCGCAGGGCCCGGCCGGGGGCCAGCGCCGCGGCGTGGGCGGCGTCGCGCCCGGCCAGCAGGGCGCGCACCTCGGCCACGCTGCTGCCCTCGGGCACCTCGACCTGTTCCTCGGCCCCCAGCGCCTCGCGCAGGCCGGCGAAATAACGCACGCGGATCTTCACGCCAGCCAGTCCGAGAAAGCGATGTAGCGCACCGCATCGCCCTGGGCGATGGCGGTATCGGGCGGGTTGTCGACCAGGCCGTCGCCCCAGACCACCGAGGTGAGCACGCCCGAGCCCTGGTGGGGGAAGCGGTCCAGCCCGCCGCGCTCGTTGCGGCGCACGCGCAGGAACTCGCGGCGCCTGTCCGCCGGCCAGTCGAAATCGGCGCGCAGCAGGCAGGGCTCGGGCATGGCGGGCGAGGCGCCCTGCAGCCGCAGCAGCACCGGCCGCACCGCCAGCAGGAAGGTCACGAAACTCGACACCGGGTTGCCGGGCAGGCCGATGAACCAGGCGCAGCCCTGGCCTTCCTCGCGGCGCACCTGACCGAACGCCAGCGGCTTGCCGGGCTTGATGGCCATCTGCCAGAGGTCCAGGCGGCCCTCGGCCTGCAGGGCCGGCCGCAGGTGGTCCTCCTCGCCCACCGACACGCCGCCGCTGGTGACGATCAGGTCGTGGCCCAGGGCCGCGCGGCGCAGGGCGTCGCGGGTGGCGTCGAGCCGGTCGGGCACGATGCCGAAATCGCTGCACTCTGCGCCGAAGGACTGGATCAGCGCCCGCAGGGTGAACCGGTTGGAGTTGTAGATCGCGCCGGGGGGCAGCGGTTCGCCCGGCATGGCGAGTTCGTCGCCGGTCGAGAACAGCGCCACCCGCGGGCGCCGCATCACCGGCAGGCGGGCCGCCCCGACCGCGGCGGCCAGGCCCAGCGCCTGCGGGTCGAGCCGCCGGCCGCGCGGCAGCACCACGCTGCCCTGGCGCACGTCCTCGCCGCGACGGCGGATGGCCAACCCCGGCGTCGGCAGGCGGCCGAAGCGCACCGCCGGCGGCACGGCCTCGGCGAGCGCCTCGCAGTGCTCCTGCATCAGCACCGCATCGGCCCCGGGCGGCACCTGGGCCCCGGTGAAGATGCGGGCGGCCGTGCCCGGCTGCAGCGGCTCGGGCACGCTGCCGGCGGCGACGCGCTGGCTCAGCGGCAACACGGCGCCGGCGGCCGGCAGGTCGGCGCAGCGCAGGGCGTAGCCGTCCATCGCGCTGTTGTCGGCCGGCGGCACGTCGACCAGCGACACCACGTCGGCAGCCAGCACCCGGCCCAGCGCCTCGCCGGTCGGCAGCGACTCGGCCTCGCCCTCGGGCAAGGCCGGCACGCTGCCGAGCAGGCGGCTCAGCGCTTCATCGAGCGAGAGCAGCGGCTGGGGACTGGGGCGGGACGTAGGCATAGGGACGGGGGTCGTCGAGCAGGAACCGGGCGACGGCGTCGGCCCGGTCGATGTCCAGCACCGGCAGACCGGTGGGCTGGGGCAATTGGGGGACACTGTCGGTGGCGATGGCCACCACGAAAGGATCCGAGGGATAGTTCACCGGCTGGCCGGTGACGGCCCGCCAGACCTCGATCTTCGGCAAGGCGGCGTACTTGAAGCCCTCGACCAGCACCCAGTCGCAGGGGCTCAGCTCGGCCACCATCTGGTGCACGTCGATCTCGGCCTCGGCCTCGTATTCGCGCACCAGCGCCAGCCGGCGCCGCGAGGCGATGACCACCTCGAAGGCGCCGGCCTCACGGTGCCGGTACGAGTCCTTGCCGGGATGGTCGATGTCGAAGGCGTGGTGGGCATGCTTGAGCACCGACACGCGCTGGCCGGCGGCCCGCAGGCGCGGGATCAGCTGCTCGATCAGGGTGGTCTTGCCCGAGCCGGAGAAACCGCAGAACCCGACCACCTTCATGCTGCCTCCGTCCGCGGCACCCGCCCCGCCCTCACGCCTTGGCCGCGATGAAGCGCTTGACCGCCTCGGCGTCCGCCGGCATCGACTCGAAGCGCTTGGGCAGCAGCTCGATGCCTTCCAGCGCCTTCGGCCGCTCCGGCTGGCGGCCCAGGGCCTCGACGATGGTGTCGGCGAACTTGACCGGCAGGGCCGTCTCCAGCACGATCATCGGCACCTCCGCCTCGATGAACTCGTACGCCACCTTCAGGCCGTCGGCGGTGTGGGTGTCGATCATCACGCCGAAACGCTCGTAGGTCTCGCGGATCGTGGCCAGTCGCGTGGCATGGGTGCTGTGGCCGGACTGGAAGCCGAAGCCGGCGATCTGCCCGAACTGCGCCGCCGTGAGCTTGAAGAAGCCCTGCTGCTCGACCTGGACCTTGAACAACTCGCGGGTGAGGCCGCCGTCGCGCCCCACCAGGTCGAACACGAAGCGCTCGAAGTTCGAGGCCTTGGAGATGTCCATCGACGGGCTGGAGGTCTCGAAGGTCTCCGCGCTGCTGCGCACGCGGTAGGTGCCGGTGCGGAAGAACTCGTCGAGCACCCGGTTCTCGTTGGTGGCCAGCACCAGGTGCCGGATGGGCAGGCCCATCATGCGCGCCACGTGGCCGGCGCAGATGTTGCCGAAGTTGCCCGAAGGCACGGCGAAGCTCACCGGCTGCCCGTCATCGCTGCTGGCTTGCAGGTAGCCGGCGAAATAGTAGACGACCTGGGCCAGCAGGCGCGCCCAGTTGATCGAGTTGACGGTGCCGATCTTGTAGCGGCGCTTGAAGTCGAGGTCGTTGGACACCGCCTTGACGATGTCCTGGCAGTCGTCGAACACCCCTTCCACTGCGATGTTGTGGATGTTGGGGTCCTGCAGGCTGAACATCTGCGCCTGCTGGAACGGGCTCATGCGTCCCTTGGGCGACAGCATGAAGACGTTCACGCCCTTCTTGCCGCGCATCGCGTACTCGGCCGCGCTGCCGGTGTCGCCCGAGGTGGCGCCCAGGATGTTGAGGTTCTCGCCGCGGCGGCCGAGTTCGTACTCGAACAGGTTGCCGAGCAGCTGCATCGCCATGTCCTTGAAGGCCAGGGTCGGGCCGTTGGACAGGGCCTGCAGGTGCAGGCCGGGCCGCAGCGTCTTCAGCGGGGTGATCTGCGGCGTGCCGAACACCGCCGGGGTGTAGGTCTTGTCGACCAGGCGGCGCAGGTCCTCGGCCGGGATGTCGTCGATGAACAGCGACAGGATCTCGAAGGCCAGCGCGTGGTACGGCAGCTTGCGCCACGCGGCCAGCGTGGCCCGGTCGATCTTCGGGTAGTGCGTGGGCAGGTACAGGCCGCCGTCGGGCGCCAGGCCTTCGAGCAGGATGTCGGAAAAGCCGCGCGGGGCCTGGGCGTCGCCCGGGAGCGCACGGGTGCTGATGTATTTCAAGGCAAAGTCTCCGCGTGTTCGATGGATCAGCTCAGTTCTTCCTTGCGGATGCGCACGATGGGCGCCAGCACCGTCGGCAGGGCCTGCATCTGGGCGATGGCCTTGTTCATCTCGCCCTCGACGGTGTCGTGGGTGAGGATGATGACGTCGGTGTGGGCCTCGCCCTCGGCCGACTCGCGCTGCAGCAGCGCGTCGATCGAGATGCCGCGCTCGGCCAGGATGCCGGTGATGCGCGCGAGCACGCCGGCCTGGTCGGCCACCTGCAGGCGCAGGTAGAAGGCCGTCACCACCTCCTCGATGCCGACGATGGGGGTGCTGGCCAGCTCGTTGGGCTGGAAGGCCAGGTGCGGCACGCGGTGGTCGGGGTCGGCGGTGTGCAGCCGGGTGATGTCGACCAGGTCGGCCACCACGGCCGAGGCGGTCGGCTCGGCGCCCGCGCCCTTGCCGTAGTACAGCGTGGTGCCGACGGCGTCGCCCTGCACCACCACCGCGTTCATCGCGCCCTCGACGTTCGCCAGCAGGCGCTTGGCCGGCACCAGGGTCGGGTGCACGCGCAGCTCGAAGCCGCCCACGCCGCCCGGCGTCTTGATGAGGTCGTCGCGGCGCTTGGTGATGCCGAGCAGCTTGATGCGGTAGCCGAGTTGCTCGGCATAGGTGATGTCGGCCGCCTGCAGGCCGGTGATGCCTTCCACGTGGGCGCGCTCGAACTGCACCGGGATGCCGAAGGCGATGGCGCTCATGATGGTGGCCTTGTGGGCCGCGTCCACCCCTTCGATGTCGAAGGTGGGGTCGGCCTCGGCGTAGCCCAGGCGCTGCGCCTCCTTGAGCACCACGTCGAAGTCGAGGCCCTTGTCGCGCATCTCGGACAGGATGAAATTGGTGGTGCCGTTGATGATGCCGGCGATCCACTCGATGCGGTTGGCGGTCAGCCCCTCGCGCAGCGCCTTGATGATCGGGATGCCGCCGGCCACCGCCGCCTCGAAGGCCACCATCACGCCCTTGGTCTGGGCCGCGGCGAAGATCTCGGTGCCGTGCACGGCGAGCAGCGCCTTGTTGGCGGTGACCACGTGCTTGCCGGCGGCGATGGCCTCCATCACCAGGGTCTTGGCGATGCCGTAGCCGCCGATCAGCTCGATGACGATGTCGATGTCCGGGTTGGCGATCACCTGGCGGGCATCGGCCACCACCTCGACCCCCTCGCCCACCACCGCGCGGGCGCGGGCGGTGTCGAGATCGGCCACCATGGCGATCTGGATGCTGCGCCCGGCGCGGCGGCGGATTTCTTCCTGATTGCGGGTGAGCACCTTGAAGGTGCCGCTGCCAACCGTACCGATGCCCAACAGGCCGACTTGAATGGGTTTCATATGAACAGACCTTGTGAGTCTTGGTGAGTGTGAGTCAGGAAAGGATCGAAGACCGGAGCGAATGCAAGCCGGACCGGAGGATCAGAAGAAACGACGCTTGCTGTAGCCGTGCAGGAAGCGCGCGATGCGGCCCACCGATTCGGTGAGGTCGTCGGAATTGGGCAGGAACACCAGGCGGAAATGGTCCGGCCGGATCCAGTTGAAGCCGGTGCCCTGCACGATCAGCACCTTCTCCTCGGCCAGCAGCTCGTAGGCGAACTGCTGGTCGTCGGTGATGTCGTAGACCTTGGGATCGAGCCGCGGGAACATGTACAGCGCACCCTTGGGCTTGACGCAGGAGACGCCGGGGATGTCGCTCAGCAGCTGGTGCGCCAGGTCGCGCTGGCGGCACAGCCGGCCGCCGGGCGCGACCAGGTCCTTGATGCTCTGGTAGCCCCCGAGCGCGGTCTGGATGGCGAGCTGGCCCGGCGTGTTGGCGCACAGCCGCAGCGACGCGAGCATGTTCAGGCCCTCGATGTAGTCGCGCGCATGGCGCTTCTCGCCCGACACGACCATCCAGCCGGCGCGGTAGCCGCAGGCGCGGTAGTTCTTGGACAGGCCGTTGAAGGTGACGAACAGCACGTCGTCGGCCAGCGAGGCGATGCTGGTGTGGGTGTGGCCGTCGTACAGGGTCTTGTCGTAGATCTCGTCGGCGAACACGATCAGCCCGTGCTCGCGCGCGATCTCGATGATCTGCAGCAGCAGGCTGTCCGGATAGAGCGCGCCGGTCGGGTTGTTGGGGTTGATGACGACGATGGCCTTGCTGCGCGGCGTGACCTTGCGGCGGATGTCCTCGATGTCGGGCATCCAGTCGGACTGCTCGTCGCAGACGTAGTGCACCGGCGTGCCCCCGGACAGGCCGACGACGGCCGTGTGCAGCGGATAGTCGGGGGCCGGGATGAGGACCTCGTCGCCGTCGTTGAGCAGCGCGTTCATGCTCATCGCGATCAGCTCGGAGGCGCCGTTGCCGAGGTAGACGTCGTCGACCGTCACGCCCTGCACCTGCTTCTCCTGCATGTAGTGCACCACCGCCTTGCGCGGCGCGAACAAGCCCTTGCTGTCGGTGTAGCCGGCCGCTCCGGACAGGTTGCGGATCATGTCCTGGACGATCTCGTCGGGCGGCTCCAGCCCGAACGCGGCCACGTTGCCGATGTTCAGCTTGATGATCTTGTGACCTTCCTCCTCCATCTGGCGTGCCTTGTCGAGCACCGGTCCGCGGATGTCGTACGCCACATTGGCCAGCTTGCCGGACTTGACGATGGATTTCAACAAAGGTCTCCCAGGGAAGATGAGGGCCGCCCGCCCCCCGCGGCCGTCGCGCCGCCGGGACGGCGACGCCGCGCGGTCGCGCATGGCGTGATTGTGCAACGCAAAACATATAATTTAACCATAGGCGCGCACCATCCCGGACCCGCCGCCCCCCGAAATCGAGGCCAGCTCCCTTTGAAACTCCAACCGGAACGCATTGAAGGCGTGAACGTCATCTCCGGCTATGTGGCCGGCGAGGTGTCGGTCAACCGCGAGCCCCGCCGGCACAGCGTGCTCGTGCCCTGGCAGGGCGAGGTGCTGGCCTGGGGCCCGGCCGGGGCGGGCGAACTCACCGTCGCCCACTTCGAGCAGGTGGCCGGGCTGCGCCCCGAGGTGGTCATCTACGGCAGCGGAGCGCGCATCCACTTCCCGCCCGCGGCGCTGCTGCGTCCGCTGATCGAACGCCGTATCGGCATCGAGACCATGGACAGCGGCGCCGCCTGCCGCACCTACAACGTGCTGGCCTCGGAAGGCCGCTCGGTGGTGCTGGCGCTGCTGATGCCGGCCGCCGCCTGAGCGGACGAGCACGGCGGCTTAGCGCAACGACGCACGGCAGCGGCTTATCCCCCTAATGTGGGACGTGTATACCACCCGGATGATTCGGCCGCAGGCCTTATAATCGCTGGCTACGCCTCCTGCGGCGCAACTTCTCTGAATTCTTCATGACGCCAGCTCTCAACAAGCCTCTCCCGGAATTTGAAGCGCTCGCAACTGGTGGCGTGAAATTCACGCCTCAGGCATTCGCCGGGCAAACCGTCGTCTTGTATTTCTACCCGAAAGACAATACCCCGGGTTGCACCACCGAAGCCATGCAATTCCGTGATCGCCACAAGGACTTCGTGAAGGCCGGCGCGCTCGTGTTCGGCGTCTCGCGCGACAACATGGCCTCGCATGACAAGTTCAAGCAGGCCCTCGAACTCCCCTTCGAGCTGATCGCCGACACCGAGGAAAAGCTCTGCCACATGTTCGGCGTGGTCAAGAACAAGATCATGTACGGCAAGAAGGTCAAGGGCATCGAGCGCAGCACCTTCCTGATCGACGGCAACGGCGTGCTGCGTGCCGAGTGGCGCGGCCTGAAGGTCGCCGGCCACGTCGACGAAGTGCTGAAGGAAGTCAAGGCCCTGAAGTAAGCCCGGCCCGGCGGCCTCGCTCCGAAAGGCCGGCTCGCGTCGGCCTTTTTGCATGCCGCGCCGGTCTCGCTCGGGGTGGGCCTGCCCCGGGCGCCGCGGCGCCCGCGGGGCCGGTTGAGCCGCCACGCAAGTTGTGCATAATGGGTTCATGCCCGTGAGTCAGGAACCACGCCCCCTACACCTCCCCAAGCCGCACAGGCGACTGTGCGGCTTTTTCGTTTGAAGCGTCCCGCACCGGAGATCCCCCACCCATGCCACTGCCCAAGCCGCCTGCCAAACGAGCCTCCCTCCTCACTCCCGCCGACTTCGAATCGCAGGCCGCGCCCAAACCGGGCAAACGGACCCAGAAACATGCCGCGGCCGAGCCCGCGACCGCCACGCTCAACCTGATCGAGGCGCCGCGCGAGGCGGCCCCGGTGCAGCGCGCCGCGGCCGAGGTGCTGGCCCGCGCGGCCGCACCGGCGGCGCCGCGTCCCGCCGCCGAAGCCAAGCCGCGCAAGGCGCGCAGCACCGGCCCGGCCAAGCTGTTCGTGCTCGACACCAATGTGCTGATGCACGACCCGATGTGCCTGTTCCGCTTCGAGGAACACGACGTCTACCTGCCGATGATCACCCTCGAGGAGCTGGACGACCACAAAAAAGGCATGTCCGAGGTGGCACGCAACGCGCGCCAGGTCAGCCGCGACCTCGACGCCCTGGCCGCCAGCGTCATGGGCCAGCCCAGGGCCGACATGGCCGACGGCCTGTCGCTGGGCCACACCGGCCACCGCGAGGCGGGCGGCAAGCTGTTCTTCCAGACCACGCTGCTCAACGTCACCCTGCCGGCGGGCCTGCCGCAGGGCAAGGCCGACAACCAGATCCTGGGCGTGGTCAAGGCGCTGCGCGAGCAGCAGCCCACGCGCGAGGTGGTGCTGGTGTCCAAGGACATCAACATGCGCATCAAGGCGCGCGCGCTCGGCCTGGCCGCCGAGGACTATTTCAACGACAAGACCCTGGACGACGGGGACCTGCTCTACACCGGGGTGCTGCCGCTGCCGGCCGACTTCTGGGAGCAGCACGGCAAGACCATGGAAAGCTGGAACCAGGGCGGGCTCACCTACTACCGCATCAGCGGTCCGATGGTGCCCTCGCTGCTGATCAACCAGTTCGTGTTCCTCGAGGCGCCGGGTGCGACGCCGCTGTACGCCAAGGTCACCGAGATCACCGGCAAGACCGCGGTGCTGCGCACGCTGCGCGAGTACACCCACCAGAAAAACGCCGTCTGGGGCGTCACCGCCCGCAACCGCGAGCAGAACTTCGGCCTCAACCTGCTGATGGACCCCGACTGCGACTTCATCACCCTGACCGGCACCGCCGGCACCGGCAAGACGCTGATGACCCTCGCAGCCGCCCTGTCGCAGGTGATGGACGACCGCCGCTACACCGAGATCATCGTCACCCGGGTCACGGTGCCGGTGGGCGAGGACATCGGCTTCCTGCCCGGCACCGAGGAGGAAAAGATGTCGCCCTGGATGGGCGCCCTGGACGACAACCTCGAGGTGCTGTCCAAGACCGACGGCGCGGCGGGCGAATGGGGCCGCGCGGCCACCAACGACCTGGTGCGCAGCAAGATCAAGATCA
>CBIHOH010000123.1:0-9228 GCA_966211755.1 uncultured Rhizobacter sp.
GTGTCGCGGCCGTCGATGCGGGGCTCGCCCGACAGGATCTGGCTGCGCACGATCTTGGCCTCGATCTCGAACAGCACGTTCTCGAGCTTGACCTTGTCGAACTCGACCTCGGCGGCCTGCAGCGAGGCGATGGTCGCGGCGGCCACTTCGCGCGTGGCCTGGGTACGGGCCTGCTTGGAACGGATCTGGTAGGCGGCGCGCAGCGGGCCCTCGGCCAGCGCGACGACCTTGCCCACGAAGGCCTCGTCCTGGGCGGGAGGCTGCCAATCCCAGGCCGGCTTGCCGGCGTCACGCACCAGCTCGTTGATGGCGGCGATGGCCACATTGCCTTGCTGGTGGCCGAAGACGACGCCACCGAGCATGATCTCTTCGCTCAGCTGCTGGGCCTCGGACTCAACCATCAGCACGGCGGCCTGGGTGCCGGCGACGACCAGGTCCATCTTCGAGTCGAGCAACTGGGTCTTGCCCGGGTTGAGCACGTATTCGCCGTTGATGTAGCCGACGCGCGCGGCACCGATCGGGCCGTTGAACGGGATGCCGGAGATGGCCAGCGCGGCGCTGGAGCCGATCAGGGCGGCGATGTCGGCCGACACCTCGGGGTTCAGCGACAGCACATGGACCACGACCTGGACTTCGTTGTAGAAGCCTTCGGGGAACAGCGGGCGCAGCGGACGGTCGATCAGGCGCGAGGTCAGCGTCTCGAGTTCGCTCGGGCGGCCTTCACGCTTGAAGAAGCTGCCGGGAATCTTGCCGGCGGCGTAGGTCTTCTCGATGTAGTCGACGGTCAGCGGGAAGAAATCCTGGCCCGGCTTGGCGTTCTTGGCCGCGACCACGGTGGCCAGCACGACGGTGTCTTCGATGTTGACGATGACGGCACCGCTCGACTGGCGGGCGATTTCACCGGTTTCCAGAACGACGGTGTGTTGACCCCATTGGAAGGTCTTGGTGACTTTGTTGAACATGCTCATGCGTGTCTCCTGAGATTTTCGGCGCCTGGCGGGCGGCGCCTTGACCCTGGAGTGGCAGCACCCTGGCGCGATGCCATTCCAGGGGCGCTCGGTGCGCAAACGCCGCTGGAATGACACATCGTCATCGTGGATGGCTGGACTCCAAATGCAAAGAGCCTGTGTGCTGGTGGATCCAGACAACAGGCTCTTGGCTAACTGATGCGAATTACTTGCGCAGACCCAGCTTCTGGATCAGGGCGGTGTAGCGGTCGGCGTCCCGGTCTTTCAGGTAGGCCAGCAGGCTCTTGCGGGTGTTGACCATCTTCAGCAGGCCACGGCGACCGTGGTGGTCCTTGAGGTGGGTCTTGAAGTGGGGGGTCAGCTCGTTGATGCGGGCGGTGAGCAGCGCGACCTGGACTTCCGGCGAGCCGGTGTCGTTGGGGGTGCGTGCGTTGGCCTTGACGATCTCGGCCTTTTGTTCAAGCGTGGACATTTCTGTTTCCTGATGTTCCGGGGCGCCGGCGCTCTTGCGCGGCGGTTCCTGGAGGGTTGCGACTTGCGGTGGCGGGTGAAACCAACCCGCGCCGTGCGTTTTCCTCGTGCGTTTTCATCGGTTTCGCCGAGGTTTTCTCTCGCTTCGGCACCGCCCCCAGGCATGGTTTGGCTGCCTGAAAACGGTATTCCAAAGCGTAAAGCCTGTCGAGTATAGCCGATGTGGCAGGCCTGCGGAGTGCCCCCTCACCCGCAGGCCGCCGGTTGCAACGGCACCGGGCGAAGGCGAACCCACCTTCCACCGGGAACGCGGCCGACGCGCGTTCGTAGGCGGGGCCGGCCTGCCGGCGGAGATGCCCCCGCGCCACGGCAGTCGCGAGATCCGGCCACGGCCTGCTCCACCCGACCCGGGCCAACGAGCCCGTTGCCGGGCCTGGCGCATCCACCTCGGCCGATCAGGCCTCGGCCAGGTCCCAGCGCGGGCGGACGTCGAAGCCGTAGTCATGGCGCGGCGCCGCCCCGCGCTGCAGCCGCATCGCGGCGGCCAGGGCGATCATGGCCCCGTTGTCCGTGCACAGCGACAGCTCCGGGTAGTGCACCCGGGCACGGCGCTTCGCGCATTCGGCATTCAATTGCTGGCGCAGCAGGCTGTTGGCCCCCACCCCGCCGGCCACCACCAGCCGCGCCAGCCCCGTCTGCTTGAGCGCGGCGATCGACTTCTTCACCAGCACCTCGGCGATGGCCTGTTGCGTCGAGGCGGCCAGGTGGGCCTTGTCCTGCTCGCAGACGTTGCCGCCCAGCTTGAGCAACTGGGTGCGCACCGCCGTCTTCAGGCCGGCGAAGGAGAAATCGAGGTTGCCGCTGTGCAGCAGCGGCCTCGGCAGCGCGAAGGTCGAGGCGTCCCCGAACTCGGCCAGCCGCGCCAGCGCGGGGCCGCCCGGGTAACCCAGGCCCATCAGCTTGGCCGACTTGTCGAAAGCCTCTCCGGCGGCGTCGTCTATGGTTTCGCCCAGCAGCTCGTACACGCCGACGTCGTCCACCCGCATCAGCTGGGTATGGCCGCCCGAGACCAGCAAGGCGACGAAGGGAAACTGCGGCGGGTCCGCCGACAGGAAGGGCGACAGCAGGTGGCCTTCCAGGTGATGCACCCCCAGCACCGGCTTGCCGAGGGCCGCCGCCAGCGCGTTGGCCACGCCGGCACCGACCAGCAGGGCGCCCGCCAGGCCGGGGCCGCGGGTGTAGGCGACGACATCCACGGCCTCCAGCGGCAGCTCGGCGCTGGCGAGCACCTGCCGGGCCAGGGGAACGACGCGGCGGATATGGTCGCGCGAAGCCAGCTCGGGCACCACCCCGCCATAGGCCTGGTGCATGTCGATCTGGCTGTGCAAGGCATGTGCCAGCAGCCGCGGCACCCCCGCACCCTCGCAGCGCACCACGGCCACACCGGTTTCATCACAAGAAGATTCAACGCCCAGGACATTCATGGCAGCAGTGTACCGAGGCAGATCGGCCTGCATGACCCGCCGGCAGACCCGCCGGCAGACCCGAAAACGGGTTTCATCCCGTAACACATGACCATAGGCATTTACCCCACATTTGCGGAGACCCCTTATGGTTGAGTCAGCTGGCTGGACTACCCTTCGGCCTCGCGCCATGGCCCGCCAAAACCAGGGTGAAAACAAGCAGTTGGGGATATAGACATGAAGGAATACCGCCTACGCTCCTGGCCGGAGCTCGCCGCACCGTTCACGGGCACGGCTTATCGGCGCATGCTCAGCGACATGTCGCACCGCTACATGTCGATGGCCCAGTTGATGACCAGCGGCGGCGTGCGCCGCCAAGAGGTGCGCCAGTTCCTCGACTCGCTCGATTCGCGCGGCCTGCTGACCGAACGCGAGCTGTTTGTCTCCGACACCCTGCTCGATTCGGTGCGCCCGCTGGGCGACTGGATCCGCCGCAAGCTCAACCTGAGCCGCGGCAGCCGCTGAGCCGGCCCGGCGCCCCGCACCCAGCCCGCCGAATGCGGGCTTTTTCACGCTGGAACGAGGGGGGCCCGTTCTCTGGCGCGGATGTTGCTCGCCCGCTCCTTCATGAACGCTCCGCGCACGCCCCCCGCTCCCACCCTGCGCATCGTGATCGTGGCGCCCGATTCGCTGGCGCCCGAGGCCGCCGATGCGCAGGCCGAGGCCGAACGCTCCCGCAGCCTGCGCATCGGCCTGCTCGAGAACGGCTACAACATCGTCGCCGTGCTGCCGGCCGACCTCTTCCTGCCCGACCGGCTGGCGCAGATCCAGCCCGACATGATCATCGTCGACGCCGAGAGCCAGGCGCGCGACACCCTGGAACACGTGGTCCTGGCGACGCGTGACGCACGCCGTCCCATCGTGCTGTTCACCAACGACGAGGACACCACCCATGTCGGTGCGGCCATCGCCGCCGGCGTGACCGCCTACGTGGTGGCCGGCATGGCCGCCGAGCGTGTCAAGCCGGTGCTCGACGTGGCCATGGCCCGCTTCCAGCACGAAGAAGGACTGCGGCGCGAGCTGGCCGATGCACGCACCGAGTTGTCGGAGCGCAAACTGGTCGATCGCGCCAAGGCCCTGCTGATCCGCCACCACGGCCTGAGCGAGGCCGAGGCCCATGCCCGGCTGCGCAAGACGGCCATGGACAAGGGCATGAAACTGGCCGATGTGGCCCAGCGGCTGATCGACGTGAGCGACCTGCTCGCCTGATCCCGTGCATGGCGCGCCGCTTTGGTGCGCCCGCCAGGCCCTTGGCCGCGGAAAACGCTGGCACAGGGCTTGCTGAAACCTCACTGGAAGGTCAACGGCGATCTTCTGAAGACACCGGGTCGCGTCAATGGCGGCGTGATACCGGTGGGACGACGGCGTCCCCACGCGTTCGGGAATCACTTCCCGGGTTCGTGCGGACGCCTTTTTGTTTTTGTCTTCCGCCCTGCGGACACCCAAAGAACCTGCCATGAACAGCCCACTCGACCGAAAGACCCCCATGAGCCGTCGCACCCTGATCAAAGCCGCCGCCGCGGGCGGCGCGACCGGCCTGCTGCCCGGCCTGCAGAGCGTCGTCCACGCCGCCGGCTCCGACAAGCCCGAAAAGGAAGAGGTGCGCATCGGTTTCATCCCGCTCACCGACTGCGCCTCGGTCGTCATGGCCTCGGTGCTCGGCTTCGACAAGAAGTACGGCGTGAAGATCATCCCGAGCAAGGAAGCCTCCTGGGCCGGCGTGCGCGACAAGCTCGTCAACGGCGAGCTGGACATGGCCCACGTCCTCTACGGCCTGGTCTACGGCGTGCACCTGGGCATCGGCGGCCCCAGGAAGGACATGGCCGTGCTAATGAACCTGAACCACAACGGGCAGGCCATCACGCTGTCGAAGAAGCTCGCCGACAAAGGCGCGGTCGACGGCCCGAGCCTGGCCAAGCTGATGAAGAACGAAAAGCGCGAGTACACCTTCGCGCAGACCTTCCCCACCGGCACCCATGCGATGTGGCTGTACTACTGGATGGCCTCCTACGGCATCAACCCGATGAAGGATGCCAAGGTCATCACCGTGCCGCCGCCGCAGATGGTCGCCAACATGCGCGTGGGCAACATGGACGGCTACTGCGTGGGCGAACCCTGGGGCCACCGCGCCATCATGGACGGCATCGGCATCACCGGCGTGACCACGCAGGACCTGTGGAAGGACCACCCGGAAAAATCGCTGGGCACCACCGCCGACTTCGTCAAGCAGAACCCCAACACCTGCCGCGCCGTCATCATGGCCATCCTGGAGGCCGGCCGCTGGATCGACGCCAACCTGCAGAACAAGCTGAAGATGGCCGAGACCGTGGCCGACAAGTCGTACGTCAACACCAGCGTGGAGGCGATCAGCCCGCGCATCCTCGGGCGTTACCAGAACGGCCTGGGCAAGACCTGGGACGACCCCAACCACATGAAGTTCTTCAACGACGGGCAGGTCAACTTCCCCTACCTGTCGGACGGCATGTGGTTCCTGACGCAGCACAAGCGCTGGGGCCTGCTGAAGGAGCACCCCGACTACCTGGGCGTGGCCCAGAAGATCAATCAGATCGATCTGTACAAGAAAGCCGCGGGCGCGCTGGGCATCAGCGTCCCCAAGGACGTGCTGCGCACCAGCAAGATGATCGACGGCGTGGTCTGGGACGGCAAGGACCCCAGGAAGTACGCCGACAGTTTTGTGGTCAAGGCCTGAGTCGAGTCAAACGGAGAACATCATGGTCAGTGCAGTATTTCATGCCCCTCTGGAAGCGGCCCAGGAAACCCGCCCTGCCGCAGCCCCCAGGGCCGCCGCAACAGGCACCGCGCCCGCGGCCGGGCAGGTGAGCGCCCCTCGCCGGCGCATCGACTGGAACGGTCTCGCCTTGCGGGTGCTTCCGCCGCTCATCGGCATCGCCTTGCTGGTCGGCATCTGGGGCCTGCTGACGATGAAGAGCAGCACCTTCCCCAGTCCGGCGGCCACCCTCGATGCCGCCATCACCCTGTTCGCCGACCCCTTCTACAGCAAGGGGCCCAACGACCAGGGCATAGGCTGGAACATCCTGTTCTCGCTGCAGCGCGTGGCGGTCGGCTTCGGCCTGGCCGCGCTGGTGGGCATCCCGCTGGGCTTCATGATCGGGCGCTTCAATGTCCTCAACCACATGGTGTCGCCCCTGGTCAGCCTGCTGCGCCCGGTGTCGCCCCTGGCCTGGCTGCCGATCGGGCTGCTGGTGTTCAAGTCCGCCAACCCGGCCGCCATCTGGACCATCTTCATCTGCTCGATCTGGCCGATGATCATCAACACCGCCGTCGGCGTGCAACGGGTGCCGGCCGACTACCTCAACGTGGCGCGGGTGCTGAACCTGTCCGAGTGGAACATCATGAGGAAGATTCTCTTCCCGGCGGTGCTGCCCTACATGTTGACCGGCGTGCGGCTCAGTGTCGGTACCGCCTGGCTGGTGATCGTGGCCGCCGAGATGCTGACCGGCGGCGTCGGCATCGGCTTCTGGGTGTGGGACGAGTGGAACAACCTCAACGTCCAGCACATCCTCATCGCGATCTTCGTGATCGGCATGGTCGGCCTGTTGCTCGAAGGGCTGCTCGTCTCGATCGCCAAGCGTTTCTCCTACGACGACGTCTGAACCGGAGCCTCCCATGAAAAACTTCATCGACGTGCACCAGGCCGACATGGTGTTCAACACCAAAAAGGGGCGTTTCCATGCGCTGCGCGACATCAACCTGTCGGTCGCCAAGGGCGAGTTCGTCACCCTGATCGGCCATTCGGGTTGCGGCAAGTCCACCTTGCTCAACCTGATCGCCGGCCTCACCTTGCCCAGCAGCGGCACGCTGCTGTGCGACAACCGCGAGATCGCGGCCCCCGGCCCCGAGCGCGGCGTGGTGTTCCAGAACCATTCGCTGCTGCCCTGGCTCACCTGCGCCGAAAACGTGCATCTGGCGGTGGAGCGGGTGTTCGGCCAGAAGGAAAGCCGCACCCGCCTCAACGAACGCACCCATCAGGCACTTGAACTCGTCAACATGGTGCATGCCGCGAACAAGCGGCCGCATGAGATCTCGGGCGGCATGAAACAACGCGTGGGGATCGCCCGGGCCCTGGCCATGGAGCCCAAGGTCCTGCTGCTGGACGAGCCCTTCGGCGCCCTCGACGCCCTCACCCGCGCCCACCTGCAGGACCAGTTGCTGAAGATCGTGGCCCGCACCCGGAGCACGGTGGTCATGGTCACCCACGACGTGGACGAGGCGGTGCTCCTGAGCGACCGCATCGTCATGATGACCAACGGCCCGGCGGCGACCATCGGCGAGATCCTCAGCGTGGAGCTGGCCCGCCCCCGCGACCGCGTCGGCCTGGCGGAGGACACGGCCTATGTGCACTACCGCAAGCAGGTGCTCGACTTCCTGTACACACGGCACGGCCGGGTCGAGCAAGCGGCCTGAGCCGGCAAGGCGAGCGCGAGCCCGCATTTGGCACGGGCCTTGCTAAATACTGCTCGGCAAGAAGTGAAGCGCTTGCCGACTCCTCAGCAGGGCATTGCCCTTTCAGGCACCTCCTGGCCCCGCGGCCAGGAGGTTTTTTTCTGCCCACGCAGGGCATGACCGGCCCGTGCAGGGACCGGGCCCGGCGCCTCGCCTCAGTGGTTTTCCTTGGCGTGGTTGATCGAGTACTTCGGAATCTCGAGCGTCACGTCCTGCTGCGACAGGATGGCCTGGCACGACAGGCGCGAGTTGGGCTCCAGGCCCCAGGCGCGGTCGAGCAGGTCTTCCTCGGCCTCGTCGATCTCGCCCAGCGAGGCCAGGCCTTCGCGCACCACCACGTGGCAGGTGGTGCAGGCGCAGCTCATCTCGCAGGCGTGCTCGATGTTGATGTCGTGCTCGAGCATGGCCTCGCAGAGCGAGGTGCCGGGCGCGGCCTCGATCTCGGCGCCCTGGGGGCAGTACTCGGCGTGGGGCAGGATTTTGATGATGGGCATGTTCAGACTTCCTCGACACGTTTGCCCGTCAACGCCTGGCGCAGGCTGCGGTTCATTCGTTCGGCTGCAAAGGATTCGGTGGCCTTGGCCAGCGACTCGACGGCATCGTCGATCAGGTGGTGGTTGTCGCCCCGGCTCAGCGCCTCCAGTGCCGCCAGCTCGGCCTCGATGGCAGCCACCTGGGCGGCATCGAGCAGGTCGCCGTCGGCCGCCAGGGCCGAGCGCGTGGCCAACCGCATGCGTTCGGCCTCGACCCGCGATTCGCGCAGGCTGCGCGCCTGCATGTCGGTCTCGGCGGTGGTGAAGCTCTCCCGCAGCATGCGCGCCACCTCGTCGTCGGACAGGCCGTAGCTCGGCTTCACGCTGATGGCCGCCTCCACGCCCGAGGACTCCTCGCGCGCCGTGACACTCAGCAGGCCGTCGGCGTCGACCTGGAAGCTGACCCGGATGCGCGCCGCACCGGCGACCATGGCCGGCATGCCGCGCAGCTCGAAGCGGGCGAGCGAGCGGCAATCGCTCACCAGCTCGCGTTCGCCCTGCACCACATGCAGGGCCAGCGCGGTCTGCCCGTCCTGGAAGGTGGTGAAGTCCTGGGCACGGGCGGTCGGGATGGTGCTGTTGCGCGGAATGATGCGCTCGACCAGCCCCCCCATGGTCTCCAGGCCGAGGGACAGGGGGATGACGTCCAGCAGCAGCAGTTCCTCGGCGCCGGCATTGCCCGCCAGGGCATTGGCCTGGATGGCGGCACCGAGGGCCACCACCTCGTCGGGGTTCAGGTTGGTCAGCGGCGTGCTGCCGAAAAACGCACCCACCGCCGCCTGCACGTGCGGCATGCGGGTGGAGCCGCCCACCATCACCACGCCCTGCACCTCGTCGGCGGAAGCCTGCGCATCGCGCAGCACCTTGCGCATGGCGGCCACCGTGCGCGCCGTGAGCGGCCGTGCCAGCGATTCGAACTGCTCGCGCGTGACCCGCACCGAGAGTTCGCCGCCCTGCAGCGGACACGCCAGCACGGCGTGCTCGGCCGAGGACAGCTTTTCCTTGGCCGCACGGGCCGCGACCAGGACCGCCCGCTTGTCCTGCGGCGTGTCGGCCGGCAGGCCGGCCTGGGCCAGCGCCCAGTCGGCCAGGACGCGGTCGTAGTCGTCGCCGCCGAGCGCCGAATCACCGCCGGTGGCGACCACCTCGAACACACCCTTGGACAGACGCAGCAGCGAGATGTCGAAGGTGCCGCCCCCGAGATCGTAGACGGCGTACAAGCCCTCGGAGCCGTTTTCCAGTCCGTAG
>CBIHOH010000124.1:0-9170 GCA_966211755.1 uncultured Rhizobacter sp.
GCATGCTGCGCGCCAACGTGCCGGCCATCTACGTCTACGGCGGCACCATCCTGCCCGGCCACTACAAGGGCAAGGACCTCAACATCGTCAGCGTGTTCGAGGCCGTCGGCCAGTTCACCGCCGGCAACATGGACGAAGAGGACTTCTGCCAGATCGAGCGCCGCGCCATCCCCGGCAGCGGCTCGTGCGGCGGCATGTACACGGCCAACACCATGAGCTCGTCCTTCGAGGCGCTCGGGCTGTCGCTGCCGTATTCGAGCACCATGGCCAACGTGCAGGACGAGATCTCGAACGCCGCCAAGGAAGCGGCCCGGGTGCTGGTCGAGGCGGTGCGCAACGACCTCAAGCCGCGCGACATCGTGACGCGCAAGTCGATCGAGAACGCGGTGGCGGTGATCATGGCCACCGGCGGCTCCACCAATGCCGTGCTGCACTTCCTGGCCATCGCCCACGCCGCCGAGGTCGAATGGACCATCGACGACTTCGAGCGCGTGCGCCGCAAGACCCCGGTGCTGTGCAACCTGAAGCCCTCGGGCGACTACCTGGCGATCGACCTGCACCGCGCCGGCGGCATCCCGCAGGTGATGAAGATGCTGCTCAAGGCCGGCCTGCTGCACGGCGACTGCATCACCATCACCGGCAAGACCGTGGCCGAGAACCTGGCCGACGTGCCCGACGCGCCGCGCGCCGACCAGGACGTGATCCGCCCCATCGACCAGCCGCTGTATGCGCAGGGCCACCTGGCCATCCTCAAGGGCAACCTGTCGCCCGAAGGCTGCGTGGCCAAGATCACCGGCCTGAAGAACCCGGTCATCACCGGCCCGGCGCGAGTGTTCGACGACGAACAATCGGCGCTCGCCGCCATCATGGCGCGCAAGATCGTGGCTGGCGACGTGATGGTGCTGCGTTACCTCGGCCCCCAGGGCGGGCCGGGCATGCCCGAGATGCTCGCCCCCACCGGGGCACTGATCGGCCAGGGCCTGGGCGAATCGGTGGGCCTGATCACCGACGGGCGTTTCTCGGGCGGCACCTGGGGCATGGTGGTCGGCCACGTCACCCCCGAGGCCTACGCGGGCGGCACCATCGCGCTGGTCCAGGAAGGCGACTCGATCACCATCGACGCGCACACCCTGACCCTGCAGCTGAACGTGCCCGACGAGGAACTGGCGCGCCGCCGCGCCGCCTGGACGCCGCCGCCGCCGCGCTACACCCGCGGCGTGCTGGCGAAGTTCGCCCGCAATGCCTCGGGCGCCAGCACCGGCGCGGTGCTCGACCGGTTCTGAACCCGGCGGCCTGCCCCCGGGGCAGGCCTGCGGGAGGCGCGGCGCCGCGACTCAGCGCTTCTTGACGCCGCCGCGGCGCCCGCGCTTGTCCATGCCGAGCTTGGCGAGGTTCTGCTCGCGCCGCTCGGCCACCCGCTTGTCCATCTTGTCCATCTCGCGGCGCTTGGTGTAGCCGGTGAGGTCGGCCCAGGCCCACCACAGCACGGCGGCCGCGAAGGGCCAGAGCACCACCCACCACGACCACGCGGCCACCGGGCCGAACTCGGCGGTCTTCATCAGCAGTTGCAGTACGCCGAGAACCACGAAATACATGGCCTGTTCCTTGGGAAAAAATGCATCGTCCGTGAACCGTGCCGCAGCCTGGTACGTCAACGGGGCACCTTAGAATGCGTTATGTCCAGTAGTGTTGGAATGTAGTTCACTTGGATAGCACCAACATCGGAAGGAAATCATGAAGTTGTCCTTTTATCTGACGATCGCCTTCTCGGCCCTGGCCTGCACCCCGGCATTCGCCAACGCGGACCTGGCCCAGAAGAAGAACTGCATGAGCTGCCACACGGTGGCCAAGAAGGTCGTCGGCCCCGCCTTCAAGGACGTGGCGGCCAAGTACGCCGGCCAGAAAGACGCCACCGACAAGCTCACGCAAAAGGTCCTCAAGGGCGGCTCCGGCGTGTGGGGCCCGGTCTTCATGCCCGCCATGAAAGACGCCAACCCGGCCGTGAGCGAGGCCGAGGCGCGAACCCTGGTGCAATGGGTGCTGGCCCAGAAATAAGCCCCCCGCCCTGCCCTGCTTCGAGGCCCCGCATCGCGGGGCTTTTTTCATGGCGGCGCGGGGTGCCGGCACACCCCGGCAAATCGATAGCTAACATCTATCATTAGCCTAGATAACATTATCTTTTCATATGGAAGACCGGTCCCTAGAGTACGTTCCATCGCGAACACCACTCGAAGGAAGCCTTGATGAACACCCCCGGACCCCAGCTGAGCACCGCGTCGGGCATCCCCGTCGACGACAACCAGAACTCGCTCACCGCCGGCCCGCGCGGCCCGGTGCTGCTGCAGGACTTCCACCTCATCGAGAAGCTGCAGCACTTCAACCGCGAGCGCATTCCGGAACGCGTGGTGCATGCCAAGGGCTCGGGCGCCTACGGGCGTTTCACCGTCACGCACGACATCTCGACATACACCAAGGCCGCGCTGTTCAACCGGGTCGGCAAGCAGACCGACACCTTCGTGCGTTTCTCGACCGTCGGCGGGGAACGCGGATCGGCCGACACCGAACGCGATCCGCGCGGCTTCGCCGTGCGCTTCTATACCGAAGAGGGCAACTGGGACCTCGCCGGCAACAACACGCCAGTGTTTTTCATCAAGGATCCGATCAAGTTCCCGGACTTCGTCCACACCCAGAAACGCGATCCGCAGAGCAACCTCAAATCGGCCACGGCGATGTGGGACTTCTGGTCGCACGCGCCCGAGTCGCTGCACCAGGTGACCATACTGTTTTCGGACCGCGGCACGCCCGACGGCTACCGCCACATGGACGGCTTCGGCAGCCACACCTTCAGCCTGATCAACGCCGAGGGCGGGCGGGTCTGGGTGAAATGGCATTTCAAGACCCGGCAGGGCATCAGGAACCTGCTGCCGGAGGAGGCCGTGCGCCTGGCCGGCTGCGACCCCGACTACGCCCAGCGCGACCTGTTCGACGCCATCGCGAGAGGCGATTTCCCGAAGTGGGATGTCTTCATCCAGGTCATGACCGAACAGCAAGCCGAGAGCTGGGAACAGCGCACCGGCTGGAACCCGTTCGACCTGACCAAGGTCTGGCCGCACGCGGACTTCCCGCGCATCCCGGTGGGCGTGCTGGAGCTGAACCGCAACCCGGTCGACTACCACGCCGAGGTGGAGCAAGCGGCCTTCTCGCCGGCCAACGTGGTGCCCGGCCTGGGTTTCAGCCCGGACAAGATGCTGCAAGGCCGGCTGTTCGCCTACCACGATGCCCAGCTCTACCGGGTCGGCACCAACCACCAGCACCTGCCGGTGAACCGCCCGCGCTGCCCCTTCCATCACCAGCAGCGCGACGGCGCCATGGCCGGCAGCATGCCGCAGCAGCAAGCCGGCCCGGCGCGCCACTACGCGAACGTGGCCTCGCGCGGCCTGCCGGCCTCGGGTTTCGGCCACGGCGACCCGGGCTGGGCGCTGCACGGCCAGGCCGGGCGCCACGACGAACGCGGCCGCTCGGACGACTACACCCAGGCCGGCAAGCTGTTCCGGCTGATGGACGCGGCCGCCCGCGACCGCCTGGCCGGCAACATCGCCGGCGCCTTGTACGGCGTGCCGGCGGACATCCAGGAGCGCCAGCTCGCCCACTTCACCGCGGCGGACGCCGCCTACGGTGCCGCGGTACGGCGCAAGCTGGCGACGGCCGCCTTGCACGCGTCGCGAACGGCCGTCGCCCTGTCGGTGGACAAGCAAGGGACATAGCTCCCGCCTGCGTTCGAAACGAAGCCTCGGGGGCGGATGCCCGGCCGGGGCTGCCCGAAACGGACAACGGATCGCCAGGGCGCTGCCGCCCCGCAGGGCTCAGTACGCCTGGCCGAGCTGCTCCAGGATGGCCGGGTTCTCCAGCGTGCTGGTGTCCTGCGTCACGGTCTCGCCCTTGGCCACCGAACGCAGCAGGCGCCGCATGATCTTGCCGGAACGGGTCTTGGGCAGGTTGTCGCCGAAGCGGATGTCCTTCGGCTTGGCGATCGGTCCGATCTCCTTGCCCACCCAGTCGCGCAAGGCCTTGGCGATGGCCTTGGCCTCGTCGCCGCTCGGGCGGCCCCGCTTGAGCACCACGAAGGCGCAGATGGCCTCGCCGGTGGTGTCGTCGGGGCGTCCCACCACTGCGGCCTCCGCCACCAGCTCGGTGTGCGAGACCAGCGCCGACTCGATCTCCATCGTGCCCATGCGGTGGCCCGAGACGTTCAGCACGTCGTCGATGCGGCCGGTGATGGTGAAGTAGCCGGTGCGGGCGTCGCGGATCGCGCCGTCGCCGGCCAGGTAGTACTCGCCCTTGAAATCCTCGGGGTAGTAGCTCTTCTTGAAACGCTCGGGGTCGCCGTAGATGGTGCGGATCATCGACGGCCAGGGCTTTTTCACGACCAGGATGCCGCCCTGCCCCCAAGGCACTTCCTTGCCCGTCTCGTCCACCACCGCGGCCTGGATGCCGGGGAACGGCAGCGTGCACGACCCCGGCACCAGGGGCGTGGCGCCCGGCAGCGGGGTGATCATGTGGCCGCCCGTCTCGGTCTGCCAGAAGGTGTCGACGATGGGGCAGCGGCCGCCGCCGATGTGCTGGTGGTACCACTCCCAGGCGGCGGGGTTGATGGGCTCCCCCACCGAACCGAGGATGCGCAGGCTGCCCAGGTCGTAGCGGCCGGGGTGGACGGCGGGGTTGCCTTCCGCCGCCTTGATCAGCGAGCGGATGGCGGTCGGCGCGGTGTAGAACACCGTCACCCGGTGGTCCTGGATCATCTTCCAGAAACGCCCGGCGTCAGGGAAGGTGGGCACCCCTTCGAACACCACCTGGGTGGCGCCCAGCGACAAGGGGCCGTAGGCGATGTAGGTGTGGCCCGTCACCCAGCCGATGTCGGCGGTGCACCAGAAGATGTCCTCATCGTGCAGGTCGAAGGTCCACTGGGTGGTCAGCGAAGCATGCAGCAGGTAGCCGCCGCTCGAATGCTGCACCCCCTTGGGCTTGCCGGTGGAGCCCGAGGTGTAGAGCAGGAAGAGCGGGTGCTCCGCGCCCACCCATTCGGGCTCGCAGCTCGCCGGCTGGCCGGCCATCAGCTCGTGCAGCCAGGCGTCGCGCCCCGCGGTCCAGCCGATGCTGCCGCCGGTGCGCCGGTAGACCACCACCTGGCGGATGCTGTCGCAGCCGCCCAGGGCCAGGGCCTCGTCGACGATCGCCTTCAGCGGCAGCTGCTTGCCGCCGCGCTGCTGCTCGTCGGCGGTGATGACCATCACCGCGCCGGCGTCCTGGATGCGGTCGCGCAGGCTCTGCGCCGAAAAGCCGCCGAACACCACCGAATGGGTCGCGCCGATGCGGGCGCAGGCCTGCATGGCCACCACGCCTTCGACCGACATCGGCATGTAGATGACCACCCGGTCGCCCTTCTTCACGCCCTGGGCGCGCAAGGCATTGGCCAGCCGGCAGGTGCGCTCGAGCAGCTCGCGGTAGCTGATGCGGGAGACCTGGCCGCCGTCGGCCTCGAAGATGATGGCGGGCTTGTCGCCCAGGCCCGCCTCGACCTGCTTGTCCAGGCAGTTGTACGAGACGTTGAGCGTGCCGTCCTGGAACCATTTGAAGAACGGCGCGTCGCGGCTGTCGAGCACCTCGGTGAACGGCTTCTTCCAGCTCACGAACTCGCGCGCCAGACGGGCCCAGTAGCCTTCGTAGTCCGCCTCGGCCTCGGCGCACAGGCGCTGGTAGGCCTCCATGCCGGCGACGAAGGCGCCTCGGGCCAGGGACTCAGGGGGGGCATAGATCTTGGGGGTATCGCTCATGGCAGTCTCCTTGGCATCGATGATTCTCCGGGCGCACGGTAAGCCGGGCCACTTACGAACGGCTTACTTCCCCGGCGGGCGGGCCTGCAGCGGCCTCGCACTCACATTTCCGCGCAGTGTGTCACAGCCCGGCGGGGGTGGCCGACAGGGCACCCGCCGGGAGCGCCTTGCGGCTTTCGCATCCGCGATTCCCGCGCCGGCCGAAGGACCGTTGCAGAGGATAATCCCCGCTTCCGGTGCCAGCCCTTTGCATCGTGACGAGTACGATCCGCCACGACGACCTCATCGGGAGCATCGCCGCCACCGTACCGTATCGCCCGATGACGGCAGTGCACCGCGAAACTGCCCCACCGATCGCCCGGTGCGTGCTCCTACGGACAAAACGGACTCGGCCAGTTTCCTGCGACTCCGTCGGGCCAGTGCCAAGCGTTTCATCACGAGCTTTCATTCCCGTGGATGCTCGGCGTGTGCTCTCCAACAGCTTGTCCAGGGCCGAGTTCGCCATGTGCGGCCCGGCCATCTGCAGACCGGTGGCCGCATAACCGGGATGCACTGCGGTGCCGATGATCTGGCGGCTGGACACTTGCAGGCGTCGCGCCAGTTCGAGGGCGAACATCAGGTTGGCCGGCTTGCTTTGCGCATAGGCCGGCCACTTGGCATGGCCTTGCTCCCAACCGAGATCATCGAACCGGATGCACCCCATCAGGTAAGCGAGACTGCTGACTGTCACGACACGTGCACCGCAGGATCGTTCCGCGAGCTTCAGAATATCGGCTCTTCCTGGACGGGCTGACGACGTGGCCGTTGATTCGTTTGAATCGTCCCGGGTTTCGAGGAGGCAAACCCTGCCGAATAAGCGGCCGATGTGCGGCTGACATGAGGGCTTGATGGCACGGCGCCACGTGACACAGATTATTTGGTTTTTCGCAGCCGACCGAGCCGGCGCTTATAAGCGGCGACTTGGTGATGGCTACCGGTCAACTCATACAAAGCAATTAATCGCTCCAATTGCTCAACATCACAAGGGTCAAATTCAGCACGCAGTCTCGCAATGTCGCGTTGCGCAGAGGCGATGGTCGCCCTGCGCTCACGCAATGCTTGCCGGCATGCGCAGCATCGGACGGCATAGGAAACCACCCAGAATTTTAGATCTTCGTACCAATGCTTTTGCTCTTCTTTGGTAAATACAAACGCCTTCCTACAAGTGCGGCATACTGAGTGCTGATCAACATAAGCCAAGTGGGGCTGCCAAATTCCATATGTTTGTTGACAAATATCTCCGCGCAGGGCCTGACCGCCATTCAGACAAGCGTCGCAGGCCCAACCTTTGTGGGGTGATGCCGTAAAGAATCGATATGCGGCCTGCCTATCGCTTTGAAAAATAAAGCCCACATCTCCTGGCGAACTGTCGAAATAGGCGCGAATCTGCTCTTGCAGGACAAGCGTTTGCTGAGGCATGCACGGCGCCCTGCAACCCGGACAAATTGGAAGTTCTTCGCGCATAATTTCCTCGAGTATTACGCCGTGGCCATCAATAGCGACGGCCACACCTATTCTAAAAACACCTTGACGGGCGTAAGGGATCGGGCAGGCTCACTTGGGCCACTGGCCTGGCTGTGAAGCTTCAATGGGTGCCGTACCGTCCCGGTACGACGATCCAAGCTCCCAGGCGGCCCCGGACCACACGCCACGCGGTACCACGTCACGGCCCGCCCCGATACGTAGTCGCCGGTCCGCCGCCCCGCCGGTTGGAGGAGATAATCGGCGCTTCCGGTGCTACCTCCCCCCCATCATGACGACCACCATCCGCCACGCCGACCTCGTCGAGAGCGTCGCCGCCGCCCTGCAGTTCATCAGCTACTACCACCCCACCGACTACATCGCCCACCTGGCGCGCGCCTATGAGCTCGAGGAGAGCCCGGCCGCCAAGGACGCGATCGCGCAGATCCTCACCAACTCGAAGATGTGCGCCGAAGGCCGCCGCCCGATCTGCCAGGACACCGGCATCGTCAACATCTTCATGAAGATCGGCATGGACGTGCGTTTCGAGGGCTTCGCCGGCAGCATCGAGGATGCGGTGAACGAAGGCGTGCGCCGCGGCTACAACGACCCCGAGAACAAGCTGCGCGCCAGCATCGTGGACGACGCCCAGTTCGCCCGCAAGAACACCACCGACAACACGCCCGCGGTGGTGCACATGAGCGTGGTGCCCGGCAACACGGTCGACATCCAGATCGCCGCCAAGGGCGGCGGCAGCGAGAACAAGAGCAAGTTCGTCATGATGAACCCGAGCGACAACCTGGTCGACTGGGTCATGAAGACGGTGCCGACCATGGGCGCCGGCTGGTGCCCGCCGGGCATGCTGGGCATCGGCATCGGCGGCACGGCCGAGAAGGCGATGCTGCTGGCCAAGGAGTCGCTGATGCAGGACATCGACATGTACGAGCTGAAGCAGCGCGGCCCGCAGAACAAGCTCGAGGAGCTGCGCATCGAGCTGTGCGACAAGATCAACGCCCTCGGCATCGGCGCCCAGGGCCTGGGCGGGCTGACCACCGTGCTCGACGTGAAGATCGCCACCTACCCGACGCATGCCGCCAGCAAGCCGGTCGCGATGATCCCCAACTGCGCCGCCACCCGCCACGCGCACTTCGTGCTCGACGGCTCGGGTCCGGCCTTCCTCACGCCGCCCAGCCTCGACCTGTGGCCGGATGTCCAATGGGCGCCCGACTACAACAAGAGCCGCAAGGTGAACCTCGACACCCTCACCCGCGAAGAGGTGGCGAGCTGGAAGCCGGGCGACACCCTGCTGCTGAGCGGCAAGATGCTCACCGGCCGCGACGCCGCGCACAAGCGCATCCAGGACATGCTCGCCAAGGGCGAGAAGCTGCCGGTCGACTTCAGCAACCGCGTCATCTACTACGTCGGCCCGGTCGACCCGGTGCGCGACGAAGTGGTCGGCCCAGCCGGCCCGACCACCGCCACGCGCATGGACAAGTTCACCGAGATGATGCTCGCCGAGACCGGGCTCATCGGCATGATCGGCAAGGCCGAACGCGGCCCGGCCGGCATCGAGGCGATCAAAAAGCACAAGAGCGCCTACCTGATGGCCGTGGGCGGCGCGGCCTACCTGGTCTCCAAGGCGATCAAGCAGGCCAAGGTCGTCGGCTTCGCCGACCTGGGCATGGAAGCCATCTACGAGTTCGAGATCACCGACATGCCGGTCACGGTGGCGGTCGACTCGACCGGCACCTCGGTGCACACCACCGGCCCGCGCGAGTGGCAGGCACGGATCGGCAAGATCCCGGTCGCCGCGGCTTGACGGGACGAGCCGGCCGCGCC
>CBIHOH010000125.1:0-9133 GCA_966211755.1 uncultured Rhizobacter sp.
GAGCGATTATGTCATTCTTTTTTCAAGTCTGTCAACAATCTTCTCGTTTTTTCTTCGCTGCCTTCTTCGCGTTGCCGGGGTCTGCTATTGCTTCTTCCTGCGTCGCGCTGTTTCCAGCGAGTCCATGACTGTAGCACGAAAAACGGTGGTTGCAACAATGGCTTTCATTTTCTTGAAGCCCTGCGATGCAGACCTCCGGCACCGCCTCAGGAGAGCGAGGCGTTCCGCTTCTCGAACAGCCGCTGGCAGGTGGCTTCCGGATCGTCGCTGGACAACACCGCCGCCAGGTGCGGCGTCAGCAACCTGGTATCGGCACGAAGTATCCGCTGCTTGATGGCGGCGATGCGCGACGGGTGCATGCTGAAGCTGCGCAAGCCCATGGCCAGCAGAAGATCGACGAAGGCGGGGTCGCCCGCCATCTCGCCGCAGACGCTCACGCCCTTGCCTGCGGCACGGGCCGCGGCGATCGTGTCCGCCACCAGCTTGAGCACCGCCGGATGCCACGGGTCGTACAAGTGGGCGACCGCCTCGTCGGCACGGTCGATGGCGAGCGTGTACTGGATGAGGTCGTTGGTGCCGATGGAGACGAAATCGAAATGCTTCAGCAACGCGGGCAGCATCAGAGCCGCGGCCGGCACTTCGATCATGGCGCCCACCTGGACGTCGCCGAAGGGGCGGCCCGCGTCGGTCAGCTGCTGCTTGGCCCGCGCGATGGCCTCGAAGGCCAGGCGGACCTCGCTCAGGTGCGCGACCATCGGGATGAGCACACGGACCTGCCCGAATGCGCTGGCCCGCAGGATAGCCCGCAGCTGCTGCCGGAACATGCCGGGTTCGGACAGGCTCCAGCGAATGGCCCGCAAGCCGAGCGCGGGGTTGAGCGCATGTTCGTGGCGAAGTTCGTTGGCCGAGAGGCGGTCCAGGGGTTTGTCAGCCCCGATGTCCACCGTGCGGATGGTCACCGGCAGCCCCCGCATGGCATCGACCGCCGCCTTGTAGGCCTCGAACTGCTCTTCCTCGCCGGGCAGCTCCCCGCCGCGGTTCATGAACAGGAACTCGCTGCGGAACAGCCCCACCCCCACCGCACCGGCCTCCAGCGCAGCCGGTGCGTCGCCCGGCAGCTCGATGTTGGCACGCAGCTCCACCCGCTCCCCGTCGAGCGTGACGGCGGGCGTGTGCCGCAGGCGTGACAGGCGGTCCCGCTCGAGGCCGCTCTGGCGCTGCCGGAAACGATATTCCTCCAGGATGATCGGGGAAGGATCGACGATGATCACCCCGCAGTCGCCGTCGATGATCACCCAGTCGTCCTGCCGCACCACGTGGCTGGCCTCGCGGGCGCCCACGACCGCCGGGATGTCCATGCTCCGAGCCACGATGGCGGTGTGCGAGGTCTTGCCGCCGACGTCGGTCACGAACCCGGTGAACACGCTGCGCTTGAACTGCAGCATGTCGGCAGGCGCGATGTCGTTGGCCACCAGCACCAGCGGATCCTCACCCGCGAAGTCCCTGGGACTCACGCCGGGCCCCGGGGCGTACAGGGAGGACGGCCCGCGCGCCATGGCCCGCAGCAGGCGCTCGACCACCTGCTCGAGATCGGCCTTGCGTTCGCGCAGGTAGTCGTCCTCCATCTCGTCGAATTGGCGGGCCAGCACCTCCAGCTGGGCCGACAACGCCCACTCGGCGTTGTAGTGGCGGTCCTGGATCCACTGCTTGGTGGCCAGCGTGAGGGTCTCGTCCCGCAAGAGCATCAGGTGCACGTCGAGCAGGGCCGAGAGTTCGGCCGGCGCATCGGCGGGCAGGTCGCGCTGCAGCGTGGTGAGTTCGGAGACCACGAGATCGCGGGCGCCGCGCAGGCGCTCGATCTCGGTATCGACCTGGCCATCGTCGATGAAATAGTGGGCGACGTCCACCCGGCTGGACGCGATCAGGACGGCCCGTCCAATGGCGACACCCCGTGCAACCGGCAAACCAAAAACCTGAAAGCTCATGTTTCCCATCGTATCAGCGCCCCCCTGTACCCACATCAGGGTCCGCCCCCTATGTCATGGAGGTGTCATGGCGGGTTCACGGCCATGTCATGCGTTGGCACCAGCATTCCCCCATGCAACAGGAGAACGACATGAGGGATTTGCCGCTGCCGACGATGCCGATCTCGGAGCTGCCGGGCCCGTCCACCCGGAGCTCGCTTCACCGCCGATCACACGCCGCTGAGCCTCGCCTGGAAGTGGCTTGGGCGCGCGATGAGACGGACGTTCGCCAGGCGCAGCAACTGAGACACCTGGTCTTCGCGGTCGAGATGGGCGCGCGGCTGAATGTTCCGCAGGGCAGCCCGCCCGGGCACGACATCGACGTGTTCGACCCCTACTGCGAGCATTTGCTGGTCCGGGCGCCATCGGACGAGGGCGAGTCCGGCCCGGTCATCGGCACCTACCGGGTCCTGACCCCCGACGCGGCGAGACGCGTCGGCGGCCTGTACAGCGATACCGAATTCGACCTCACCCGGCTGCGCCATCTGCGCTCGAGCATGGTGGAGCTGGGTCGCTCCTGCGTGCATCCCGCCTGGCGCTGCGGCGGCGCCATCATGGCCTTGTGGGGCGCGCTAGCGGAGTTCATGGTGAGGAACCGGTTGCACACCATGGTCGGCTGCGCCAGCGTGAGCATGCGCGACGGCGGGCACTACGCCGCCAGTCTGTGGGAACGGCTGCGGCAACGGCACCTGGCGCCGATCGAGCTGCAAGCCTAGCCGCGGCTGCCGCTTCCGGTGGAAGAACTCGAGCGTGGGCTGGACATCGAGCCGCCGGCCTTGATCAAGGGCTACCTGCGCTGTGGGGCGAAGGTCCTGGGACCGCCGGCATGGGATCCGGACTTCAACACGGCGGACCTGCCGATGCTGATGCGACTCGAGGATCTGCCGGCACGCTATCGCAGGCACTTTCTCGGCGACTGAACCCCGCTGCGGGCCGACCGAGGCTTATTCGGGCTCACCAAACTTGTCGGCGATGAGCCCGAGCAGCGCGTCCATCGCGGCCTGCTCGTCGGCGCCGTCGACTTCGAGCGCCACCTCGGTGCCCATGCCGGCGGCGAGCATCATCACCCCCATGATGCTCTTGGCATTGATGCGGCGATCACCGCGTGCCATGAACACGTCGCTCTGGAAGCTGCCGGCCAGCTTGGTCAGCTTGGCGGAGGCCCGGGCGTGGAGACCGAGCTTATTGCTGATGTGGATGTTGGCTTTGATCATGGGCGCCTGGTTTGAAAGCTTGATTCTGAGGCTTGGCGACCGCCACCTGCATCACGCCCTGGGTGGCGCCCGCCATGGCACGGGTCACCAGGGTGTCGAGAGGCTCGTCGGCATAGCAGAGGGAGCGCCACAGCATGGGAACGTTGACCCCGGCGACCACCTTCACCTGCACGCCATCGGCCAGCCGCTGGGCCACGTTGCAAGGCGTGGCCCCGAACACATCGGTGAACACCAGGGCCTCGGGGCTGCGCACCTGGGCCAGCAGCAGCCTCGCCTGGGCCTCGGTGTCCTCGGGGGGCATGTCGGGCGACACATCGAGCACGACGAGGCGCTGCGCGCAGTCGGGGAACGCATGCTCCGCGACCGCCTTCAGAGCGGACGCCATCGGAGCATGGGCGATGATGAGAAGACCGGGCATGACCTTGGATTATCAGCAGTTGAAGCGATCGGGCCCCAAGACTAACGCCTGTCGGGGGTGGATCTCGATACAAAAACCACACATCCCATGCAAGCGCGGCACCGGCCGAGGGGAAAAGACCGGCAAGCACGCCGCCGGCCAGTCGATGCGGCACTCATGACGGGAGCTTGAAGCTCTCGAAAAACGTGGCGCTGGCCTCGGGATCGCGCCGCGGCCCCATCATCATGGCCTGGAACACCCGGGTGCCCCGGGTAAAGAACGCCGCCTCCTGGAAGACCGCCGAGCCGTCCGGCAAGCGGCCCGAAAGAGTCACGCGAAACGACGGGGCCTGCGGCGTCGAGCCGCTCACATGGAAGCCTTGCCGCGCCGAGACGCTTGCGCTCAGGTTGCCAGCCTGCGCCGCCAGCAAGGCGTTGAGCACCGGGGCCGCGCGGACAGGGTCGCCGATTTCGCCGGTGGCGACGGCGTACGTGCTGCCGCCGGCCTGGCAGGCCTGCATGCTCAGCCGTACCGCCAAACCCTCGAGAACGACGGTGCGGGTTTCAACCGTCGGTTTGCAGGGGAACAGGGCCAGCAGCCCGCTGCCCTCGGGACGCACCTCGCGCCAGTCGAGCGTGGGACTGCATGCGGCGAAGGCGCCGAGCACCAGGAGCAGGGCCGCAGGTCGGGGAAGGACCGGAATACGAAGCATGCCGGCATTATCGGACGACGGCCCCACAATCCGGGCATGAGCGCATCACCTTCCTCGCCGCCCGGCCCCCTCGCCTTGGCCGGGGTGCGCATCCTCGATCTGTCCCGGGTGCTCGCCGGCCCGTGGTGCACGCAGACCCTGGCCGACCTGGGGGCCGAGGTGATCAAGGTCGAACGCCCGTCGCGCGACGGCGCGGGAGGCGACGACACCCGCGGCTGGGGACCGCCCTTCCTGAAGGGGCACGACGGCAGCGACACCGCCGAGGCGGCGTATTTCCTGGCGACCAACCGCAACAAGCGCTCGGTCACGGTGGACATCGCCCATCCCCAGGGACAGTCGCTGATCCGCCGGCTGGCGGCCGAGTGCGATGTGCTCATCGAGAACTTCAAGGTCGGCGACATGGCCCGCTACGGGCTGGACGAAGCGAGCCTGCGCGCCCTCCACCCCCGCCTGGTCTATTGCTCGGTCACCGGTTTCGGCCAGACCGGGCCCTACCGGGAACGCGCGGGCTACGACTACGCCATCCAGGGGCTGGGCGGCCTGATGAGCGTCACCGGCGAACGCGACGACCTGCCCGGCGGCGGCCCGCAGAAAGTGGGCGTGGCGGTGGCCGATCTGTTCACCGGCATGTACGCGGCGGTGGCCATCCTGGCGGCGCTTCGGCACCGCGATGCGACCGGCCAGGGGCAGTACATCGACATGGCACTGCTGGACACCCAGGTGGCGATGCTGGCCAACCTGGGCGCCAACTACCTGGCGACCGGCGTGCCTGCAGGCCGGGTGGGCAATGCCCACCACAACATCGTCCCCTACCAGGTGTTCGAGGCTTCCGACGGGCATGTGATTCTCGCGGTCGGGAACGACAGCCAGTTCGCCCGGTTCTGCCAAGTGGCCGGACTGCCCGAGCTGCCGCGGGACCCGCGTTTCGAGAAGAACGCGGACCGGGTGCGCCATCGCACCGTCCTGATCCCGCTGCTCGCGGCCGTCTTCAAGACCCGCGGCAAACACGACTGGCTGTCGGCGCTCGAGGCGGCCAAGGTGCCCGCCGGCGCCATCAACGACCTGGGGGAGGTCTTTGCCGATCCGCAGGTGCAGGCCCGCGGGATGGCGGTGGCCATGCCCCATCCGCTGAGCGACACGCTGCGCGTGCCGGCCAGCCCGCTGAAGCTGTCGGCCACGCCGGTGCAGTACCGCCGCCCACCCCCGCTGCTGGGCGAACACACCGACGAGGTGCTGCGCGAGCTGGGCCTGTCCGAGGCCGACTGCCGACGGTTGCGGGACGAGGGTGTGGTGTAAGCGCTAACACGGCTGCAAATCCCCTTCAGCACAGGAGTTTTGGGATAATTCGGGGTTTGCCATTAAGTAGCTTGCTGCCCCCCGAGTCCGGGGGAATTGCCTGTGTCAACCGCCACAAAAGTCTCGTCTCAAGAGACACTTGGCTGGAGCCACATCCGGCAGTTCCGCCGATGCACTCGTGACAAGGCAGACACCCATGGACATGACCGACTTGAACAGGGCCAGCCCGCCCCCTGTTGTTCCGGGCGCCGAACAGGAATCCACCGAAGAGGCCCGCTGGCGCGATGTCGTCGGCGAGCTGAGCGCCGAGATGGCCGGGCCGCTGACGGCCGCCCTGGAGCGCGTGCAAGCCCTGGCCACCAGCGGGCGCATCGACCGCGCCGGCCTGCGTGCCCTGGTCGAGGAGATCGGGCAGGCGCGCCAGATCAGCCTGGTGGGCCAGCAACTCGCCAGGCTGGCGTCGGGCCGGCTGCGCCAGACGCACGAACGGCTCGCCCTGGCCGACATCCTCAAGGAGGTGCTGGTTCAGCGGGCGCGGGACATCCAGGCGCGCGGCCTGCTGGTCAAGCCCTCGCTCCGGCCGGCCGAGGTCATCGTGGACGCCTCGCTGCTGTCCAACCTGATCAATGCGGTGCTGGCCTGGTCGCTGGCACGGTCGCAGTCGACCATCGAGCTGCGCAGCGACATCAAGACCTGGCCGGCCCATGCACGGCTGGTGTGCCGCTTCGCCTTCCGGGCCGCCGATCAGCGGGACGACGAGCCGGGCCAGGCCGCCCTGCTCGCAGGCCTGGACACCACGACCTGGCGCCTTCTCGAACAGACGGCCTGGACCATGGGCCTGCCGATCGAGCGCAAGGTCGAAGGGGCGAACGTCACGCTGACCATCGAATTCCCACGCACCGTCAACGACCAGATCGAAGGGGTCAGCGCCATCGAGCTGGACCAGGGCTTTTCTCCCTCCGTGAGCTCCAAGCCCCTGGCCGGCAGCCAGGTGCTGGTCGTGGCCTCGCGGCGCGACGTGCGGGTGCAGGTGCGCGACGCCATCCGCAACATGGGCCTGATCGTCGACTTCGTGAGCTCGGTCGACGAGGCACGCGAGTTCTGTCGCGGCGGGCTGCCGCATGCCATCGTGATCGAATCGGTGCTGCGGGGAACCCGCTTCAACGAGTTGCGCAACGAGGTGGCCGCCAACGGCGCCGAGGTGGTGTTCGTCGAGATCATCGAGGAAGGCAGCACCTTCGAGATTTCCGGCTTCGGCGGCCACAACATGGCGCGTGTCGGGCGCGACGCGATCATGAGCTCGCTGCCCTCGGCCCTGATGTTCGAGTTGTCCAAGACGACCTGAGCCGGCGCCCCCGTCCGCACGGCCCCAGGGGCCTAGCGGCCGAAGACCTTGCGCAGGATGGCGCTGCCGGTGCCGACCGGGTCCTGCCGGATCCGGCGTTCCTCTTCGCCGATCATCAGGAACAGACCGTCCAGCGCCTTGTCGGTCACGTAGGCCTGGATGTTCGCGTCCTGGCTGCGCAGCAGCCCGAAACTGGCCGCCTTGCCCGCCACCGCGTTGTATTTCTCGGCCAGGGACACCCGTTCGGTGGCCCGGGTGACGATGGGCAGGAAGCGGGCGACCAAGGGTTCGCGGGTCTTGCTCTCGAAAAAGCGGGTGACCGCGTCGTCGTCGCCGGTGACGAGGCGTACGGCGTCTTCCACGCTCATGTCCTTCACCGCCGACACCAGCAGCGCGCGGGCCTCCGGCACGGCGGCCTCGGCCGCCCGGTTCATTGCGAGCTCGAGGGCGTCGAGGCGACGGCCCTGGCCGGTGGCCCTCAGGAGGCGGGCCGCGTCGTTCAGGAAACCCGGCAGTTCGATGTGAACCTTCGGGTTGCCGAGGAATCCATCGGTACGCCCGAGCAGGGCGACCGCGGCCACGGCCCCCCGCTCCAGCGCCGCCCGCACGCCGATGGCGGCATCCGACTCGCTCAGGCCGAAGGCATGTGCCGCCGGCCCCCAGCTCCCGACAGCCAGGCCGGACAAGAGGACTGACGTAAACTTTCTGCGCTGCATGGAAACCCTTCAATGAAACTGACCCGCCATCTTGCCATCGGCCTCGGCGCCTTGACACTCGGCGCCGCCGCCGCCCTCGCCTACCTGACCATGGGCCGTGTCGAGCAGGCGCCGGACGTGGCCTACGTGAAACTGGACGGCAAGCCGGCGCGCCTGGCCGACCTGAGGGGCAAGGTGGTGCTGGTGAACTTCTGGGCGACCAGCTGCACGACCTGCGTGAAGGAAATGCCGCAGATCGTCGCCACCCACCGGAAGTACCAGGCGCAAGGCTACGACACGCTGGCCGTCGCCATGAGCTACGACCCGCCGGCCTACGTGGTGAACTTCGCCGAGTCCCGCAAGCTGCCGTTCACGGTGGTGATCGACAACCTGGGGACCGTGGCCCAGAGCTTCGGGGACATCCAGCTCACCCCCACCTCGGTGTTGATCAACAAACGCGGCGAGATCGTCAAACGCTACGTCGGAGAACCCGATTTCGCGGCGCTCCACCGACTGGTGGAACAACTGCTGCAAGAAGCCTGAGCGAACGCCAGCTTCGTTCGACGATGCGCGGACAGGCCTTCAGCTTCAGCGCGTCGGAACCGGACACCAAGGGACGCCCCCCCGTGTGCGGGACCTCCGGCACGGGAGCTGCCCCACCCGAGTGCCGGCAGACTTCGTCTCGGCCCGCATTGCGGCGCGGGGCAGGACGACGGGGCGAGACCGCCCCCTCACCCCGCCTACAAGGTGTCGGCGACGCCGGCGTGGGCGGCCTGCTGGTCGGCGTGGTAGCTGGAGCGCACCATGGCGCCGACGGCGGCGTGGGTGAAACCCATGGCGAAGGCTTCGCGCTCGAACATCTTGAACGTGTCGGGATGCACGTAGCGGCGCACCGGCAGGTGGTGGCCGCTGGGGGCCAGGTATTGGCCGATGGTGAGCATGTCGATGCCGTGCTCGCGCATGTCGCGCATGACCTGCAGGATCTCCTCGTCGGTCTCGCCGAGGCCGACCATGATGCCGCTCTTGGTGGGCACGCCGGGCGCGAATTCCTTGAAACGCTTCAGCAGGTTGAGCGAGAAGGCATAGTCGGAACCGGGGCGCGCCTCCTTGTAGAGGCGGGGCGCGGTCTCGAGGTTGTGATTCATCACATCGGGCGGCGCGGCCTTGAGGATCTCCAGCGCCCGGTCCATGCGGCCGCGGAAATCGGGCGTGAGGATCTCGATGCGGGTGCTGGGCGATTGCTCGCGCACCTGGCGGATGCACTCGACGAAGTGGGCGGCACCGCCATCGCGCAGGTCGTCGCGGTCGACGCTGGTGATGACCACGTACTTCAGCTTCAGCGCCGCGATGGTCTTGGCCAGGTTGGCCGGCTCGTTCGCGTCGAGAGGGTCCGGGCGGCCGTGGCCGACGTCGCAGAACGGGCAGCGCCGCGTGCACTTGTCGCCCATGA
>CBIHOH010000126.1:0-9101 GCA_966211755.1 uncultured Rhizobacter sp.
CGTAGAGCGTGCAGTAGCCGGTGGCCATCTCGCTCTTGTTGCCAGTGGTGAGCACGATGCTGCCGAATTTGTTGGACAAGGCCATCAGCAGGGTGCCGCGGATGCGCGCCTGGATGTTCTCTTCGGTGGCGTCCTCGGGCAGGCCGGCGAATTCGCCGGACAGGCTGTGCCTGAAGGCGTCGAACTCGGGCACGATGGAGATTTCGTCGTAGCGCACGCCCAGGCGCTGCGCCATGTCGCGGGCGTCGATCCAGGAGATGTCGGCGGTGTACGGCGAGGGCATCATCACCGTGCGCACCCGCTCGGGCCCCAGGGCGTCGACCGCCACGGCGAGCACCAGGGCGGAGTCGATGCCGCCGCTCAGGCCGATGAGGGCGCCGGGGAAGCCGTTCTTGCCGATGTAGTCGCGCACGCCGGTGACCTGGGCGGCCCAGGCCTGGGCCTCGAGCTCGGGCACCGGGTGCACGACGCCGTGCATGCCATCGGGCCCGATGTCGACCAGGCACAGGTCTTCCTGGAACATCGGCGCGCGCGCCACCACGCGGCCGGCGGCGTCGAGGGCGAAGGAGGCGCCGTCGAAGACGACTTCGTCCTGCCCCCCGCTGAGGTGGGCGTAAAGCAGCGGCAGCCCCACGTCGCGCGCCCGCTCGGCCATGCGCGCCTCGCGCTCGTCGCCCTTGCCGAGGTGGAAGGGCGAGGCGTTCAACACGCACAGCAGCTCGGCCCCGGCGGCCTTGGCGGCGCGCGCGGGTTCGTCGAACCAGGCGTCCTCGCAGATGTTGAGGCCGACCTTCAGGCCCTCGACCTCGAACACCACGGCACCGAAACCGGCATCGCGGCCGGAGGCGAAATAGCGCCGTTCGTCGAACACCTGGTAGTTGGGAAGCTCGCGCTTGCAGTAGGTGGCGAGCACACGCCCCCCCGACAGCACCGAGGCCGCGTTGAAGCGCTGCTGCACGGCATGCGACTTCGACCTAACATCCCCCCGCTCGCCCACTTGATGCGGATGCCCCACCACCACGAACAAACCCGGCAGGTCGGCCAGCGCGCGGGCGCAGTCGAGCAGCGACTGCGCGCAGGCGGCCATGAAGGCCGGGCGCAGCAGCAAGTCCTCGGGCGGGTAGCCGCACAGGCTCAGCTCGGGGGTGAGCACGAGGCAGGCGCCTTCGGCGTAGGCGCGCCGGGCGATGTCTATGATCTTGCCGGCATTGCCGGTGAGGTCGCCCACCGTGGCATTGATCTGCGCGAGCGCAACTTTGACGCTGGAATGTGATGGCATATGAATGAAAAAAACAGCTCGAACGATTATGTCATCCGGGTGTTCACCCACCCCGCCGACCTGGACGCTGCCGCCTGGGATGCCCTGGTCGACGCCCAGCCCTCGGCGAACCCGTTCATGCGCCATGCCTACCTGCTGGCGCTGCACGAGTCGGGCAGCGCCACGGGCCGGACCGGCTGGACGCCCCGCTTCCTGACCGTGTACGACGGCACGCGCCTGGTCGCGGCCTGCCCGCTGTACCTGAAGGACCACTCCTACGGCGAATATGTGTTCGACTGGGCCTGGGCCGAGGCCTACCAGCGCCACGGCCTGCGCTACTACCCCAAGCTGCTGGGGGCGGTGCCGTTCACGCCGGTGCCCGGGCCGCGCCTGCTGGCGCGCGACCTGCCGGCGCGCATCGCGCTGCTCGACGCGATGAAACAGCTCGCGCTCGAAGCCGGCCTGTCGTCGGCCCATGTGCTGTTCCTGGACGAGGCTGACCGGCAGGCGGCCCGCGAGGCGGGCTGGATGATGCGCAGCACGGTGCAGTTCCACTGGACCAACCGGGCGCCCGAGCCCTATGCCGATTTCGCGGATTTTCTCGCCTGCCTGCAGCGCGACAAGCGCAAGAAGATCCAGCAGGAGCGGCGCCGCGTCAGCGAGGCCGGGGTGAATTTCACCCACCACCTGGGCGCGGCCATCACGCCGGAGCATTGGGATTTTTTCTACCGCTGCTACGAGCAGACCTATGTCGAGCACCGCTCGACACCCTACCTCAGCCGCGCCTTTTTCCATCGCATGGCCGAGACGATGCCGGACAACTGGCTGCTGTTCGTCGCCTGGAAAGGCGTGCGGCGGATCGCGGTGTCCCTGATCGCCATCGACGCTGCCCGCGGCCATGCCTTCGGCCGCTACTGGGGCGCCACCGAACATGTGCCCCACCTGCATTTCGATGCCTGTTATTACCAGCCGCTGGCCTGGTGCATCGAACACGGCTACCGGCGCTTCGAGGGCGGCGCCCAGGGCGAACACAAGATGGCCCGCGGCCTGCTGCCGGTGCAGACCTGGTCGGCGCACTGGCTGGCCCACCCGCAGTTCGCCGAGGCGGTGGCCGACTACCTCGCCCGCGAGGGCGAAGGCATGGCCGGCTACCTGGACGAGCTGGACGGGCGCCGGCCGTTCAAGCGCGGTGGGCCGGACTGATCAGGGCTTGAAGTCGCCGGCGTAGACGATGGCCAGGTCGGCCGGTTTCACGTAGCGGCGCAAGGCCTCGTTGACCTGGGCCGGCGTGAGTTCGGCCAGCGCCTTGTCGACCCGGGCCGAGACGGCGAACGTGCGGCCGAGGTGCAGGTTGGTCGCCAGCGCCGAGGCGACGTTGCCGTCCTGGGCCCGCGACAGCCTGCGGAAACCCAGCAGGCCGCGCTGGCCCTCGGCCAGCTCGCGGGCGCTGAAGCCGGTGGCCAGCGCGCGCTGGAGTTCCTCGAGGAAGGCGGCCTCGACCTTGGCCCGGTTCTGGGGCGCGAAGATCGCGCTGACCAGCCACTGCGAATGCGGCTCCTCGTTGTTCCAGCTGATCGTGCTGCGCACGTCGTAGGACAGGCCCTCGCTCTCGCGGATGCGGGTCCACAGGCGCGAATTGCCGCCCGAGCCGAGCAGGTAGTTGGCCATCATCAGGGCCGGGTAGTCGGGGTCGGTGTCGGAAAGCGGCACGGCCACGCCGCCGACCAGGGTGGCGTTCTGCTTGTCGGGAGTGGGCAGCAGCAGGCGCGCCGGCTTGGCAGGGCGCAGCGGCAGCGGAATGCGCGCATAGGGCTCGCCGCCGCGCCAGTCGCCGAAGCCGGCCTGCAGGGCCGCCTGCACGGCCGCCACGTCCATGTCGCCGGCCGCGCCGAACTCGGCCCGCGCCACGCCGTAGAAGCGCTGGTGGAAGGCTCGCACCTTCTCCAGGGTGACGGCGTTCGCATCCTCGACCATCTCGTCGAAGCTGGGCACGTAGCGCACGTCGCCGCGCGGGTACGGGTTGTCGAGGCGGGCCAGCGTGTTCTGCGCCACCGGGCCCGGTTCCCGGCGCTGCTGCTCGATCGCCGACAGAGACTGGCGCTTGATCTCGTCCAGGGCATCGGCCGGCAGCGCCGGGTGGCGCAGCAGGTCGGCGACCAGGGCGATGGCCTCGGGCAGGTGCTGGCGGCGCGACGACAGGTTGACCGTCAGCCGCCCCGGCGCGCTGCTGAAGCTGAGTTCGGTCTGCAGCGCGTCGAGCTTGTCCTGCACCTGCTGGCGGCTCAGCGTGGCCGAGCCCTTGTCGAGCAAGGCGGCCAGCACCTCGGGCACGTCACCGCTGCCGAAGAGGGTTTTTTCGTCACCGAAGTGCAGGCTCAGCGTGGCCCGCACCGCCGCGCCGCGCGCACCCTTGGGCAGCAGCGCGACCTTCAGGCCGCCGATGTCGAAGCGCTGGGTGCGCTGGTCGATGTTGGCCGGCGTGGCGTCGAAGGCCTCGACCTGGGCCGCCGCGACCTGGGGCTTGAAGCCGCGCAGCTCGGCGCCCAGGTCGATGCGCGCCGGCGGCGGCGAGCGCAAGGGCTGCTCGGTGGGCAGGTACAGGCCGAGGGTGCGGTTGGACGGCAGCAGGCGCTGCTCGGCCACGCGCTGCAGGTCGGCGCGCGCGAGTTGGCGCACCCGGTCGCGCATCAGGAAGAACAGCCGCCAGTCGCCCTGGGCCACCGACTCGCTGAGGGCCACGCCCACGGTCTCGGGGTTGGTGAAGGCCTGCTCCCAGTCCTTCAGCCACTTGACCTGGGCGCGCTTGAATTCTTCTTCGGTGACGGGTTCGCGGGCCACCGATTCGAGCGTCTGCAACAGCTCGGCGCGGGCCCGGTCGATGTCCTGGCCGGGGGCGAGTTCGGCACCGAAGAGCGTGAAGCCGGGATCGGCCAGGCCCTGTGAGAACGCATAGGTGCTGGCGGCCAGCTGCTTTTCGGTGAGGCGCTTGTGCAGGCGGCCGGAGGGGGTGTCGCCCATCACGATGTTGAGCAGCTCGATGGCGGCATAGTCGACATGGGCGGCGGGCGGCACGTGGTAGGCGACATTGAGCAGCGGCACGCCGCCGATGCGGCGCAAGGTGATGCCGCGTTCGCCGTCCTGCAGCGGGTCCAGCGTGTACTGCACGGGCAGCTTGCGGGTGGGCTTGGCGATCTTGCCGAAATCGGCCGCCACCCAGCGCAGCACCTGAGCGGGGTCGAACTTGCCGGCGACGATCAAGGTGGCGTTGTCGGGCTGGTAGTACTGGCGATAGAAGGCCTGCAGGCGCGGGATGTCGACGTTCTCGACGTCGCTGCGGGCGCCGATGGTGCTCTTGCCGTAGTTGTGCCACTGGTACATCGTGGCCAGGGTCTTCTCGAACAGGATGCGCTCGGGCTTGTTCTCGCCCATTTCCATCTCGTTGCGCACCACCGTCATCTCGGTGTCCAGGTCGCGCCGCGCGATGAAGCTGTTGACCATGGCATCGGCCTGCCAGCCGAGGTACCAGCGCAGGTTCTCCTCGTTGGCGGAGAAGCTGGCGAAATAGTTGGTGCGGTCGAACCAGGTGCTGCCGTTGGCGGCCAGGCCCCGCTTGGTGAACTCGCCCCAGACGTTGCGGTGCTGCTTCGAACCCTTGAAGAGCAGGTGCTCGAGCAGGTGGGCCATGCCGGTCTCGCCGTAGTTCTCGTGCCGCGAGCCGACACGGTAGGTCATGTTCACCGTGGTGGTCGGCTTGGCGTCGTCGGGAATGAGCAGCAGCTGCAGGCCGTTGTCCAGCCGGTACTCGACGATGCCCTCGACCGCCTGCACCTGCTTCACACCCGCCGGCACGGCGGGCGCTGGGGCGGGGGCGGCCTGCACCAGCAGGGCCGTGGTCAGGCCCAGGACGACACAAAGGATTCGATGAAGCATAGGCAGTGGCTCGGCAAAAAACGGACGGCCAGTGTAGAGCGAGCCAGCAGCCCCACAGTTCCGCGGGCCTTGGCCGGTCGGCCAGGCGCTGCGGCCCTCCGCGCGGAAGAATGCGGGACGTGCTCGCCCCCGTCCCGCCCAGGAGACCCGCGATGAACAAGCCCCCTACCCTGACCATCGCCCGCGACCTGCCGGCCCCGCCCGACCAGGTCTTCGATGCCTGGCTGGACCCGGCCTGGCTGTGCCGGTGGATGTTCGGCCCCGCCGTGCGCGACGAGACCCTGGTGCACCTGCAGGTCGATGCCCGCCCCGGCGGCCGCTTCTCGTTCGCCGTGCGCCGCCAGGGCCGGCTGGTCGAGCATGCCGGAGAGTACCTGGTGGTCGAGCGGCCGCAGCGCCTGGCCTTCACCTGGGGGGTGGCCGGAGAGTCGAACTCGCAGGTCAGCCTGGCCTTCGCCCCCGTGCCCGACGGCACCCGTCTGGTGTTGCAGCACACGCTGGACCCGGCCTGGGCCGACTTCGCGGAACGCACACGCGCCGGATGGACCACGATGCTGGACGCGCTGCAGCGCGTCCTCGGGCCCACCGAGGGCTTCGCCCGCCTGACCGGGCCGCATACCGTGCAGCTTCAACGGATGCTGCCGGGGCCGATCGAGCGCGTATGGGAGTACCTCACCGTTCCCGAGCAACGCAGCCGGTGGCTGGCCGGCGGCCCGATGGCCAGCCAGGTGGGCGGCGCGATCGAGCTGCATTTCAGGCATGCCGAGCTGTCGCCCCACCGGGCGGCGCCCCCGGCGCACTACCGGTTCATGGAGGCCGGCCATGCGGTGCGCGGCCGCATCACGCGCTGCGAACCCCCGCGCCTGCTGGCCCACACCTGGGACGATGGCGACAACGAATCCGAGGTGAGCTTCGAGCTGGCCCCGGTCGAGCGGCTGGTCCAGCTCACCCTCACCCACCGCCGCGTGGACCGGGCCCGCCTCGCCAGCGTGGCCGGTGGATGGCACACGCATCTGGCGATGCTCCTCGCCCGGCTGAACGGCGAGACACCACCCGCGTTCTGGACCCTGCACGAGGAACACGAAACCGCCTACAGGCAGCGCTTCGAGGCGTCCTGAGCGAGGCAGGAGGGAGCGCGACGACTGCTTGCGGCGGGCATCCTGGCGGGCTGCACCCGTCCGCCCTCCACGCAAAAAAAGAGAGCCGAAGCTCTCTTTTCCAGGATGCCGCAGGACTTCAGTCCTTGTTCTGCTTGGCAAAGGCGGCCAGGCCGTTGCGGACTTCCTCGCGTGCGGCGTCCGGGCCTTCCCAGCCGGTGACCTTGACCCACTTGCCGGGTTCGAGGTCCTTGTAGTGCTCGAAGAAGTGCTGGATGGTCTTCAGGCGCAGCTCGTTCAGGTCCTCCGGCTTCTGCCAGTGGCTGTAGATCGGCAGGATCTTGTCGATGGGCACGGCCAGCAGCTTGGCGTCGCCGCCGGCTTCGTCTTCCATCTTGAGGATGCCGATGGGGCGGCAGGTGACGACCACGCCCGGCACCAGCGGGAACGGGGTGATGACCAGCACGTCGACCGGGTCGCCGTCGTCCGACAGGGTCTGCGGGATGTAGCCGTAGTTGCACGGGTAGTGCATGGCGGTGCTCATGAAACGGTCGACGAAGATCGCCCCGCTTTCCTTGTCGACCTCGTACTTCACCGGATCGGCGTTCATCGGGATCTCGATGATGACGTTGAATTGTTCGGGCGCCTTGGCGCCGGGGGTCACTTTGTGAAGGCTCATGAAGGGGTCTCTGAAGTTACCGGTTGCGCGGGGAAACCCGAATTTTAGCCGCCGTCCAGTGGCAGGGCTTACAGGCCGTTCCGATGGAAAACACCAGCGCCCGCTCGTTGCCATGGCCCCGGCCTTCCCGTAGCATGCCCCGAACCCTTCCAGCGCCTGCCCGCAGGTGACGAGTGATGGGCACGGCGGATGCATCTCATCGACCTACTCACGAGGAAGGAGACCCCCTTGATGTCCACCCACTTGGCCTTGTACTTCGCCCTGGCCTGCGGCCTGGCCGCGGTGATCTACGGATTCTTCCAGCGCAGCTGGATCCTCCGCCAAAGCGCGGGCAACCCGCGCATGCAGGAGATCTCGGCCGCCATCCAGCAGGGCGCGGCGGCCTACCTGGCCCGGCAGTACAAGACCATCGCCCTCGTCGGCGTGGTGCTGGCGCTGCTGATGGCGGTGTTCCTCGACCTGGTGACCGCGGGCGGCTTCGTGCTCGGCGCGGTGCTGTCGGGGGCCTGCGGCTTCATCGGCATGAACGTGTCGGTCAAGGCCAACGTGCGCACCGCGCAGGCGGCCACCCAGGGCATCGGCCCGGCGCTCGACGTGGCCTTCAAGGGCGGCGCCATCACCGGCATGCTGGTGGTCGGCCTGGGGCTGCTGGGGGTGGGCGGCTTCTACTTCCTGCTCACCAGCCTGGGCTCGACCGCGCCGCAGTCCTTGTCGGCCACGCTCAAGCCCATGCTGGGCCTGGCCTTCGGCGCTTCGCTGATCTCGATCTTCGCGCGCCTGGGCGGCGGCATCTTCACCAAGGGGGCCGACGTGGGCGCCGACCTGGTGGGCAAGGTCGAAGCCGGCATTCCCGAGGACGATCCGCGCAACCCGGCCGTCATCGCCGACAACGTGGGCGACAACGTGGGCGACTGCGCCGGCATGGCGGCCGACCTGTTCGAGACCTATGCCGTCACCCTCATCGCCACCATGGCGCTGGCCGCGCTCAGCTTCGCCGGTGCGAAGGCCGGGGTGCAGGCCTCGGCCGTGCTCTATCCGCTGGTACTGGGCGGCTTCTCCATCCTCGCCTCCATCGTCGGCTGCAGCGTCGTCAAGGCCTCGCCGGGCATGAAGAACGTCATGCCGGCCCTGTACAAGGGCCTGGTCGTGGCCGGGCTGGTCTCGCTGGCGGGTTTCTACTTCATCACGCGCCAGCTCTTCGCCGACGACGCGCTGGGCGCCGCGGGCAGCCAGATGCGCCTGTTCGGCGCCTGCATCGTCGGCCTGGTGCTCACCGCGGCCATGGTCTGGATCACCGAGTTCTACACCGGCACCAACTACAAGCCCGTGCAGCACATCGCGCAGGCCTCGACCACCGGGCACGGCACCAACATCATCGCCGGCCTGGGCGTGTCGATGCGCTCCACCGCCTGGCCGGTGATCTTCGTGTGCGTGGCCATCCTGGTGTCGTACCAGCTCGCCGGGCTGTACGGCATCGCCGTCGCCGCCACCTCGATGCTCAGCATGGCCGGCATCGTCGTCGCGCTCGACGCCTACGGTCCGATCACCGACAACGCCGGCGGCATCGCCGAGATGGCCGAGCTGCCCAAGAGCGTGCGCGACGTCACCGACCCGCTGGATGCCGTGGGCAACACCACCAAGGCCGTCACCAAGGGCTACGCCATCGGCTCGGCCGGCCTGGCCGCGCTGGTGCTGTTCGCCGACTACACGCATGCGCTGGGCGCGCGCCAGCTGGTCGTCAGCTTCGACCTGTCCAATCCGATGATCATCGTCGGGCTGTTCATCGGCGGCCTCATTCCCTACCTGTTCGGCGCCATGGCGATGGAAGCGGTGGGCCGGGCCGCGGGCGCGGTGGTGCAGGAAGTGCGGCGCCAGTTCCGCGACATCAAGGGCATCATGGACGGCAGCGGCAAGCCCGAGTACGGCCGCGCGGTCGACATGCTGACCGGCGCGGCCATCAAGGAGATGATCGTCCCCAGCCTGCTGCCGGTGATCGTGCCCATCGTCGTCGGGCTGCTGCTCGGCCCGGCCGCGCTCGGCGGCCTGCTGATGGGCACCATCGTCACCGGCCTGTTCGTCGCCATCTCGATGTGCACCGGCGGCGGCGCCTGGGACAACGCCAAGAAGTACATCGAGG
>CBIHOH010000127.1:0-9084 GCA_966211755.1 uncultured Rhizobacter sp.
GGACGCCGCACGCCCCGCCGGGCCGGCGGCCTCGGCAGCGGCGGACGATGGCGGCCGCTTCGCCGACATGAGCCGGGAGCAACGCCGGGCCGCCTTCGAAGCGATGTCGCCCGAGGAACGCCAGGCCATGCGCGAGCGCCGCCGCGCCCGGCGCGAGCAGGAATCCGCGTCGACGGACGTCGCCCCGGCCGTCGTCGCCCCCGCCTCCTCGCCGCAGGCCGGCCGCCGCCACGGCCCGCGTGCCGAGGGGGCCGCCAGCGCGGCATCGGCGCCGGCCTCGGGCCCGGTGGCGCGGGGTGTCGCCGGCGGCTTCGCGTCGGCCACGGCACGTGGCCCGCGCAAGGCCAGCGTCAAGGTCATCGACGCCGAGGGCCGGATCGAGGAACGCCAGATCGAAGTCGGGGTGAGCACCCGCGTCCAGGTCCAGGTGCTGTCGGGCCTGAAGGAAGGCGACCAGGTCATCGCCGGCCTGAAGCCGCCGCCCGCCGCCCAGCGCGCGCCACAAAACCAGGGCGCGGGCCAGGGGCAGCCGGGCGGATTGCCCTCATTCGGCGGCGGCGGTGCCGGCCAGGGCGGCGGCTCGGGCAGGGGCCGCTGATGGACGGCGGCACCGGAGCGCGCGTGCGGCCGGCGGACGAAGTCCCGCTGATCGAGCTGCGCGGCGTCACCAAGACCTACCGCAACGGCGAGCTGTCGACCGAGGTGCTGCACGGCATCGACCTGCAGGTCTATGAAGGCGAGTTCGTCGCCATCATGGGGGCCTCGGGCTCGGGCAAGTCGACGCTGATGAACATCCTCGGCTGCCTCGACAAACCCACGACCGGCAGCTATCGCTTCATGGGACGCGACGTCTCGCAGCTGAGCCGCGACGAGCTGGCGCTGTTGCGGCGCGACGACTTCGGTTTCGTGTTCCAGAGCTACCACCTCATCGCCACCGCCGACGCGGCCGAGAACGTCGAGGTGCCGGCGATCTATTCGGGCCTCGCGGCCGACGAGCGCCACCAGCGCGCCAAAGCCTTGCTGAGCGAACTCGGCCTCGAGGGCCGCCTGCACCACCGGCCCAACCAGCTCTCGGGCGGACAGCAGCAGCGGGTGTCGATCTCGCGCGCCCTGATGAACGGCGGGCGCATCATCCTCGCCGACGAGCCGACCGGCGCGCTGGACAGCAAGAGCGGCGCCGACGTGATGAAGCTGCTGGCCGAACTGTCCGAGCGCGGCCATACCGTGGTGCTGATCACCCATGCACGCGAGGTCGCCGACCACGCGCACCGGCTGATCGAGATCAAGGACGGCCACATCGTCTCCGACCCCGGGCCGGCGCCCGCCTCGCCCCGGCAGCAGGCCTTCGTGCGGCCGGTCGTGCCGCGCGAGGGCTCGCACCTGGGCGACATCCTGGAGGCCGCGCGCATGGCCCTGCGCTCGCTGCGGGCCAACCTGTTCCGCGCCGCCCTCACCCTGCTGGGCATCGTCATCGGCGTAGGCTCGGTGATCGCCATGCTGGCCATCGGCGACGGGGCCAAGCAGCAGGTGATGGACCGCATCAGCGCCATGGGCTCGAACCTGCTGCTGGTCCGCCCCGGCGCGCCCAACCAGCGCGGCTTCGGCGGCACGGCCACGCTGGTCCTGCCCGACGTGTATGCCATCGACGGCGTGCCCAACGTGCTGGCCGCCGTGCCCGAGCAAAGCAGCTCGGCCACGCTGCGGGTCGGCACCTCCGACCTGAGCACCAGTGTCACCGGCACCTCGTACAAGTTCCCGCTGGCGCGCAAGTGGCCGGTCGCCAAGGGCAGCTTCTTCAGCGAGGAGGACGAGGCCGGCTACGCGACGGTGGCCGTGCTCGGGCAGACGGTGGCGCAGGCGCTGTTCCCCGACACCGAGCCGGTCGGCCAGTTCGTGCTCGTCAACAACCTGCTGTTCCAGGTGGTGGGGGTGATGTCCACCCGCGGCGCCTCGCCCACCGGCAGCGACCAGGACGACGTGGTCTTCGTGCCCTACGCCACCAGCAGCCTGCGGCTGTCCGGGCAGCGCTACCTGCGCAACGTCACGGTGGCCGTGGACGACGTGAAGCAGATCGACGACACGCAGGAGAAGGTCGAGGCCCTGCTGCTCGAACGCCACGGCGTGGTCGATTTCCAGATCCGCAACATGGCCTCGATCATCGAGGCCACCGAGCAGACGCAGAACACGCTGACCATCCTGCTCGGCTCGATCGCCGCGATCTCGCTGCTGGTGGGCGGCATCGGCGTGATGAACATCATGCTGGTGTCGGTCACCGAGCGCACCCGGGAGATCGGCATCCGCATGGCCACCGGCGCGCGCGAGGCCAACATCCTGCAGCAGTTCCTCATCGAGGCGGTGGTGGTCTCGGCGCTGGGCGGCGCCATCGGCGTGCTGGGCGGCCTGGCCGCGGCCGCCATCATCGGCGCCTTCGACACGCCGGTGCAGTACTCGCTCATGCCCGTGCTGCTGGCCTTCGGCTGCGCCTTCGCCACCGGCCTGGTGTTCGGTTACCTTCCCGCCAAAAAGGCCGCCAAGCTCGATCCGGTGGTCGCGCTTTCCGCCGAATGAGATTTGCATGAACCCTGTCTTCACGTCGCCCCGCCTGCCGCGCATCGCCCTGTGGGCGGGCCTGTCGCTGGCCCTGGCCGCCTGCGCCACGCGCATCGACCATACCCGCCCGGCGCTCGAGATGCCGGCGCGATGGGCCGAAGCCGAGCCCGGCCCCGCCGCGGCGGCCCTGGAGCGCGACTGGTGGCGCCGCTTCCAGTCCGACGAGCTGGTGCGCCTGATCGACGAGGCCCAGGCCGGCAGCCTGGACCTGGCGATCGCCGCCGAACGGGTCCGGCAGGCCGAGCTGGCCGCCCGGCTGGCGGGCTCGTCCTTGTTCCCGCAGGTCGAGGTGGGAGCCGACACCGGCTCGCGTGTCAGCGACACGCCCGGCTCCGGCAACGCGCTCAGCACCCGATCCACCAACGCCTCGCTCGGTGTCAGCTACGAGATCGACCTGTGGGGCCGGGTGGCGGCGCTGGCCGCGAGCAGCCGGGCCTCGCTGCGCGCGACACGCCATGACCTGGAAACCGCCAGGCTGTCGCTGACCACCGGCGTCGCCGACGCCTATTTCCAGATCATCGCCCTGCGCATGCGCCTGGCGGTGGCGCGCGACAACCTGGCCATCGCCGAACGCCTGCAAGGCATCGTCGACGCACGCTACCGCAACGGCGCGGCCACGGCGCTCGACGCCAGCCGCCAGCGCTCGGCGGTGCTGAGCCAGCGCTCGGCACTGCTGCCCCTGCAGCTGCAGGAGCGGCAGACGCTCAGCGCCCTCGCCATCCTGCTCGGCCGCCAGCCCCAGGGCCTGACGGTGCTGGCCAGCAGCTTCGGCCCCATGGCCGTGCCCGAGGTCGCGCCCGGCCTGCCCTCCTCGCTGCTGACGCGGCGGCCCGACCTGGCGAGCGCCGAGGCCCAGCTGGCCGCCGCCGACGCGGACGTGGCGGCGGCCCGTGCGGCCCTGCTGCCCACCATCTCGCTGTCGGCCAGCGCGGGCATGTCGAGCGCGGCCCTGCTCTCGCTCGGCAACCCGGTCTTCAGCGCGGAGATCACCGCGTCCATCCTGCGCACCTTGTTCGACGGCGACCGCCAGCGCAACCAGGTGCAGGTGAGCGAGTCGGTGCGCCGCCAGCTGGTCGACGGCTATCGGCGCGCCGTCCACACCGCGCTCAAGGAAGTCGACGACGCCCTGGGCGAAGCCGCCCGCAACCGCGAGCAGGAACAGGCGCAGCTGCTGATCCGGGCGGAGGCGCAACGCGCGCTGCGGCTGTCGGAGCTGCGCTTCCGCGAAGGGGCCGACGACCTGGGCAACCTGCTCGACGCGCAACGCAGCCTGTTCGCGGCCGAGGACACGCTGGCCACGATCCGGCTGTCGCGCCTGACGGCCGCGATCGCCGTCTTCAAGGCCCTAGGCGGCGGCTGGGAGCTGCCGCAATGAGCTTTTGCGGCGGTCGGCGTGGGGAGTACAGGCGCCCTGCGGCCTGACACTGGGAGGTTCGTTTCCCGGCGCTGCCCTCGCCAGGCGAGGCAGGGTCCCCTCCACGAAAGGCCTCCCTTTGAAATCCGCCCCCTCTCCCCACCCGCTGCCGGAAGGCTATGCCGCCTGGCTGTCGCAACTCAAGCGCCAGATCAGCCAGGCCAGGCAGCGCGCCTCGCTGGCCGTCAATGCCGAGCTCGTGCGGCTCTACGCCAGCATCGGCCAAGAGATCCTGCTGCGCCAGCAGGCGCAGGGCTGGGGTGCGAAGGTGATCGACCGGCTGGCCAGGGACTTGAAGGATGCGTTTCCCGACATGCGCGGTTGGTCGTCCAGCAACCTCAAGTACATGCGGTTTTTCGCGCAGCATTGCCCGCAGGGCCAATTTGGTCAGCAGCCTGCTGACCAATTGCCCTGGTTCCACATCGTCACCCTGCTGACCAAGCTGGACCGCCCCGAGGAGCGCGAGTGGTATGCGCAACAGGCCGTTCAGCGGGGCTGGTCGCGCAGCACCCTCGAGCTGAACATCCGCAACCGCCTGCGGCAGCGCCAGGGAGCCGCGGTGAACAATTTCGAAGCCCGGATGGCGCCCGCCGAATCGGCCCTGGCCCTCGAAACCCTGAAGGACCCCTACCTGTTCGACTTCCTCGGGCTCGGCGACGAAGCCCAGGAACGCGAGATCGAACGCGGCCTGATCCGGCACATCACCCGCTTCCTGCTCGAACTCGGGGCCGGGTTCGCGTTCGTCGGCCGGCAGTTCCGCCTGGAGGTGGACGGCGACGAGTTCTTCCTCGACCTGCTGTTCTATCACACGCGCCTCAAGTGTTATGTGGTGGTCGAGCTCAAGGCCTCCGCCTTCAAACCCGAACACGCCGGTCAACTCAACTTCTACCTGGCGGCCGTCGATGCACAGATCAAGGCGGCCGACGACCGGCCCAGCATCGGCCTGCTGCTGTGCCAGCAGCAGAACCGGCTGGTCGCCGAATACGCGCTGTCGGGCATCACCAAACCCATGGGCGTCGCCGAATACCAGTTGCTGCGCCAGCTGCCCGACACGTTCGGCGACAGCCTGCCCAGCATCGAGACCATCGAGGCCGAGCTGGGCGCCGGGCTGGCGTCGCCGAAGCCCCCGGCAGACCCCGACCCGGCCATGTGAACGTTTCGCGCCGGCAACGCGGAACGCCTGTTCCTCGTTGACCACACGAATGAGAATGATTATCATCCAAAGCTGATCAAGGCGGCGGCGATGCCGCGCCTTGCGCGTCAGCCAGCCATCCGCTCCCCCATTTCCGACGTCCCGGTCGTGCCTGCGAGGAACCAGCCAGCCAACGCAGCCCCTCTTGCCAACGATCCGGAGTACCGAGCCATGGCTCACATCATCAGCCGCAAGCACGCCCCCGTGCTGCCTTCCTGCCTCACCCAGACCAGCGCCGCGCTGGCGATGCTGACCCTGCCCGTGGCGGCATGGGCCCAGGCGGAGGGCAAGTCCGAACCGGCCACGCTGCCGTCGGTGCAGGTCAAGGCGGCCGCCGCCAACCCGTACAAGGCGGAGCGCTCCGCCACGCCGAAGTTAACGGAGCCGCTGGTGAACACCACCCAGACCATCACCGTGATCAAGAAGGAGATACTGGCCCAGCAAGCCGCCACGACCCTGAGCGAGGCCCTGGGCAACACCCCCGGCATCACCTTCCAGATGGGCGAGAACGGCAACACCCAGACCGGCGACTCGGTGTTCATGCGCGGCTTCGACACCCAGGGCAGCATCTTCGTCGACGGCATCCGCGACCTGGGTTCGATCAGCCGGGACATGTTCAACATCGAGCAGGTCGAAGTGGTCAAGGGCCCGGCCGGCGCCGACATCGGGCGCGGCTCGCCCACCGGCTACATCAACCTGTCGACCAAGCAGCCGACCCTGGAGGACGCGGCCTCGGGCTCGATCACGCTGGGCAACGGCGAGATGAAGCGCGTGACCGCCGACACGAACATCACCCTGCCCGCCCTCGGCGACGGCACCGCGCTGCGGCTGAACTTCATGCAGCAAAAGAGCGGCGCGGTGGACCGCGACATGGTCAAGAAGGACCGCTGGGGCTTCGCGCCCTCGCTCGCGCTGGGCCTGAACACGCCGACGCGCGCCTACTTCAACTACCTGCACGTCGAGCACGACAACCGGCCCGACGGGGGCATCCCGGCCATCGGCATCAATGGTTATGACAGCATCAAGATCGGCAGCGACAGCTACGCCGCTCCCCCGGTAGACCGCAGCAACTACTACGGTTCGCGCGACGACTACGACCACGTGCGGGTGGACATGTTCACCACGCGCATCGAACACGATCTCAAGCCCGGTGTCATCTTGCGCAACACCTCGCGTCTCGGCAGGACCGAACAACGGTATGTGCTCACTGGCATCAACATGACTTCCACGACAGGTGGCTTCGAATACGACACAGGGAATCCTGGCAACCGGGACGCCTGGACGATCCTGCGCACTCGACAAGGCAAGGACCAAGAAAACCTGCTGTTGACCAACCAGACCAGCCTGAATGCCGACTTCGAGGCCGCCGGGATCAAGCATTCGCTCGTCAGCGGCATCGAATTCATCCACGAGAAGCAGAACAACACCACCCTCGCCGCCGTCGGCAGCGGCAGCCGGGCGAACCTGTACCACCCCAGCCTCGACGACACGTTCGCACCGGTGTTGCCCAACGGCGGCTGGACGCGAGGCAGCACCACCACCGTGGCCGCCTACGCGTTCGATACCTTGAAGATCAACGAACGCTTCCACCTCAATGCCGGCCTGCGCTGGGAAAAATACAAAACCGAAACCAGCGGGGTGAGCGCCTCAACAGCCAGAAGCCACCCCTCGCTTCCGGTCGGCACGCTCGTCACCAGCGACCAGGCGAAGTCCGACGACCTGCTGACCTGGAAACTGGGGGCCCTGTACAAGCCGGCCCCCAACGGCAGCGTCTACGCAGCCTACGGCACCTCGCAAAAGCCACCCGGCAGCGACAACTTTGCACTGAGTGCATCGGCCGACAACATCAACAACCCCAACCTGGACCCCTCCGAAGCGAGCAGCTTCGAGATCGGCACCAAGTGGGAGTTGTTCGACAACCGCATGGCGCTGACCGCGGCGATCTACCAGTCCGAGACCGAGAACGACTCGATCGAACCCGGTACACCTGCACTGGGCGACGAGATCCAGATGGGCAAGAAAACGGTGAAGGGCCTGGAACTGGGCGCCGCCGGCATGGTGACGGCCGACTGGCAGCTCAACCTCGGCCTGGGCATGATGGAGACCGAGGTCAACGCCGCCCCCTCCAACAACAGCACCCAAGTCGGCCAGTCGCTCGCCTGGTCGCCCAAGCTGAGCCTGACCTCGTGGACCACCTACCGCCTGCCGTTCGGGCTGACCGTGGGCGGTGGCGCACGCTACGTCAAGTCGACGGTGCGCAACAGCAACCCGATCACCTCCACCACGGTGGGCTCGCACGGCATCCCGAGCTACTGGGTGTTCGACGCCATGGCCGCCTATGAGATCAACAAGTCGGTGTCGCTGCAGTTCAACCTGAAGAACGTGGCCGACAAGTTCTACATCGCCAGCATGAACAGCGCCGGCAACCGCTACACGATGGGCGCTCCGCGCACGGCGACCCTGACGGCCAACGTGCAGTTCTGACGCCAAGCCAACGATGCGAAACTCGGGCCTCTCCTTCGGGTGAGGCCCTTTTTCTTTGAAGGATGCGAATCATGATGCTGCATGTCCCCCAGGTGCTGACCCGCGAGCAGGTGGGCGCGATCCGGCAACGGCTGGACGACGCCGACTGGATCGATGGCCGCGCGACCGTCGGTCCGCAAGGCGCGCGCGTCAAGCAGAACCGCCAGCTGCCCGAAACCTCACCGCTGGCCCTGGAGCTGGGCGAAGTGATCCTGCAGGCGCTGGCCCGGCAGCCGCTCTACTTCTCGGCCGCCCTGCCGCTGCGCACCGTGCCGCCGCTGTTCAACCGCTATGAGGGCGGGGAACACTACGGCCTGCACGTGGACGGCGCGGTGCGTTCGGTGCCGGGCTCGCAGCAATGGCTGCGCAGCGATGTCTCCTGCACCCTGTTCCTCAGCGACCCGCAGGACTACGAAGGCGGCGAGCTGGTGGTGGTGGACACCTACGGCACGCACGAGGTCAAGCTGCCGGCGGGTGACCTGATCGTCTACCCGTCCAGCAGCCTGCACCGCGTGCAGGCCGTGACACGCGGCCTGCGGGTGTGTTCGTTCTTCTGGGTGCAGAGCATGGTGCGCGACGACATGCGGCGCGGCCTGCTGTACGAACTGGACCGGAATATCCAGTCGCTGCGGCAGCAGCTGGGCGACTGCCCGGAGGTGCTAGGCCTCACCGGGCACTATCACAACCTGCTGCGGCAATGGTCCGACGTCTGAGCGCGGCGCGGCCCCCGGCGGCTATTTCGTGAGGATGAGCTTGCCGAGCGAGGTCTGCTTCAGGCGGTACAGGGAGCCGCGGTGCTCGATGTGCAGCTCGGTGGCCCCGGCCAGCAAGGTGTCGCTGGAGATGCAGGGCACGGGCGCCGGCCCGGCGGTGCGGGCCGGCGGCGCGCCGGGCTCGGCAGCCGCTGCGGCCTGCCCACCTTGCAGGCCGGACCAGCCGGTGGACGGCGCCTCGCCGGGAAGGTCTCGCGGCGTGTGCATGGCTCAGGGCGTCTCGGGCTCGCTGACGAACCCGACCTTGCTCAAGCCGGCCTTGGAGGCATCGGCCAGGGTCTGCGCGACGCTGCGGTAGGCCACGCTCTGGTCGGCGCGCAGGTGGACCTCGGGCTGCGGCTGCTTCTGGCTCTCGAGCGCGAAGCGGCGGGCGGCCTCGGCCCGGTCGACCGGTTCGCCGTTCCAGTACAGCGCACCCTTGGCATCGATGGCGAAGTCGATCTTCTCGGCCTTCACCACGTTGGGCACCGAACTCGCCTTGGGCAGCTCCAGCTTGACCGCCTGGGTCAGCAGGGGTGCGGTGACGATGAAGATCACCAGCAGCACCAGCATCACGTCGATGAGCGGCACCA
>CBIHOH010000128.1:0-9051 GCA_966211755.1 uncultured Rhizobacter sp.
GGGCATGACGATGATGTGCGTCACCCACGAGATGGGCTTCGCCCGCAAGGTCAGCAACCGCGTGATCTTCATGGACGCCGGCAGGATCGTCGAAGACTGCACGCGCGAGGCCTTCTTCGGCCAGCCGGAGGCCCGTTCTCCGCGAGCCCGTGACTTCCTGTCGAAGATTCTCCAGCACTGATTCCACTCGCCGACCCAATTTCCAGAAATCGAAGGAGCTTCACGTGAGTTCAGATCTGTCTTACCTCCAGCCCAGTCCCGACAGCCCCTGGGGCACCTACCTGTCGCAGGTCGATCGTGTGGTGCCCTACCTGGGCCACCTCGGCCGCTGGGTCGAGACGCTGAAGCGCCCGAAGCGCGCGCTCATCGTCGATGTGCCGATCGAACTCGACGACGGCACGATCCGCCACTACGAAGGCTATCGCGTGCAGCACAACCTGTCGCGCGGCCCGGGCAAGGGCGGCGTGCGCTACCACCCCGGGGTCAACCTCGAGGAAGTGATGGCGCTGTCGGCCTGGATGACCATCAAGACGGCCGCCGTCAACCTGCCGTACGGCGGCGCCAAGGGCGGCATCCGTGTCGATCCGAAGACCTTGTCGACCAAGGAACTCGAGCGCCTGACACGTCGCTACACCAGCGAGATCGGCCTGATCATCGGGCCGCAGCAGGACATCCCCGCCCCGGACGTCAACACCAACAGCCAGGTGATGGCCTGGATGATGGACACCTACTCGATGAACACCGGGGCCACGTCGACAGGTGTGGTCACCGGCAAGCCGATCCACCTGGGCGGCTCGCTGGGCCGGGTCAAGGCGACCGGCCGCGGCGTGTTCGTCACCGGGCGTGAGGTGGCGCAGCGCATCGGCCTGCCTCTGGCGGGGGCACGCGTGGCGGTGCAGGGCTTCGGCAACGTGGGTTCGTTCGCGGCCGAGCTGTTCGTGGAGGCGGGCGCCAAGGTGGTGGCCATCCAGGACCACACCGGCACCATCGTCAATCCGAAGGGCATCGACCTGCCGGCGCTGGCAGTGGCGCAGCGCCGCGACGGCGGCGTGGGTAACTTCAACGGCGCCGAGCGTGTCGACAACGAGGCCTTCTGGGACGTGGACTGCGACATCCTGATCCCGGCGGCGCTCGAGGGTCAGATCACGGCGGCCCGGGCGCAGCGCCTGAAGGCGCGGCTGGTGCTCGAAGGCGCCAATGGCCCGACGGTGCCGAGCGCGGACGACATCCTGGCCGAGCGCAAGGTGATCGTGGTGCCCGACGTCATCTGCAATGCCGGCGGCGTGACCGTCAGCTACTTCGAGTGGGTGCAGGACTTCTCCAGCTTCTTCTGGACCGAGGAGGAGATCAACCAGCGGTTGGACAAGATCATGGTCGAAGCGCTGAACCACATCTACCACACCGCCGAGAAGCACAAGATCTCGCTGCGCACGGCGACCTACGCCGTGGCCTGCGAGCGCATCCTGATGGCCCGCCAGGAACGCGGGCTCTATCCCTGAATCGGCTGTCCAGCCGTTGTTCGTCGTTAGCCCCCCCAACCCACCCAAAGAAACTTGGACGTCATACCCATGAAGAAATCTCTCGTCGTCGCCGCGGTGCTGAGCGCGCTTGCCGGTGTTGCCTCGGCCCAGTCCACCGTCACCGTGTTCGGCGTCCTGGACGTCAATCTGCGGCACATCCGCAACGGCGACACCAAGGACAGCCAGGTCGGTACCGACGGGCTCAACAACAGCCGCCTGGGTTTCCAAGGCACCGAAGACCTCGGTGGTGGCCTGAGCGCCGGCTTCTGGCTGGAATCGGCCCTGAAACCGGACACCGGCACCACGTCCGCCAAGTTCTGGCATCGCCGTTCCACGGTCAGCCTGGCCGGTGGCTTCGGTGAACTGCGCGTGGGCCGCCACTTCACGCCCACCTACACCGCCGTCGGCGACTTCGACGCGTTCGGCGACAGCGGCGTGGGCAGCTTCTCGAACCTCCAGTCCTCGCTGACGGCCACCGTCAACACCAACACCCGCGCCGACAACCAGGTGAGCTACTTCCTGCCGAAGAACCTCGGCGGCGTCTACGGCCAGCTGTCGGTCGCGGCGGGTGAAGGCACGATCGGCAACCGGTATGCCGGCGGCCGTGTCGGCTTCGCGAAGGGCGCCCTGGACGTCACCGGTGCCTACGGCCAGACCGAGGCCGACGCAGCCGAAGAGGACTACAAGATCGGCGCACTGGGCGCTTCGTACGACTTCGGCGTGGTCAAGGTGATGGCCTCGTTCAGCCACATGAAGTATGTCGGTCAGAAGGAAAACCTGTTCCTGGTCGGTGCCACCGCACCGGTGGGCGCGGGCGTGATCAAGGTGTCGCTGGGCCACGCCGACCTGTCGGGCGGCGCCGCTGGCTCGGCCACGGGCGACTCCGCCGATGCCAACCTGATGGCCGCCGGCTATGTGCACAACCTGTCCAAGCGGACCGCGCTGTACGCCACCGCCTCGCGCATCTCCAACAAGGACGGGCAGGTCTTCTCGACCGGCACCACCGTGCCCGGCATCGCCGCCGGCCGCAACTCCACCGGCTACGAACTCGGCCTGCGTCACTCGTTCTGATTTTTCTGCGACTGGTTCGTCCAGTTGAGCCGGCCTCCGGGCCGGCTCTTTTTTATCCGATGCCGTCGGCGCCTGCGATTCCCTGCTATGGGCTGGGGCTTGCGGAGCGCCCGGCGGCCATCGGCCGACCGGGGAAGATGATGCGTGCGAATCCTTCAGAACCGTCCAGTCCATACCAGAAGGTGCTGGTCTGGGGAGTCATGTTGATGACCTTGTCGGCCGTGTCGTGGCCTCAGCAGGCCGGCGCGCAGGGCGATGCGCTGGAACGGATCAAGGCCCGCGGCTCCATCATCCTGGGTCATCGCGAGACGTCGATTCCGCTGTCGTACGTCGCCGACGGCAAGCCCGTCGGCTATGCGCTGGATCTGTGCCAGAAACTGGCCGGTGCCATCGCCCAGCACCTGGCGATGCGCCAACTGAAGATCGAGTACAGGCCGGTCTCCTCCAGCACCCGCTTCGAGGCTATCGAACGCGGCGAGATCGACCTCGAATGCGGGTCCACCACCAACACCGCCAGCCGTCGTGCCAGGGTGGCCTTCACCATTCCGCACTTTGTCGCGTCCTCGCGCTTGATCGTGCGTTCCTCCACTTCGTACGATCAGATCGAGGACCTGCACCAGAAGACGGTGGCCTCGACGGCAGGCTCGACCAACGTGAAGGCACTGGAGCGGGCGGCCCAGCTCAAGTCGACGGAGCTCAACGTCGCCCTGGCCAAGGACCATGCGGAGGGGGTGCACTGGGTGCTGACCGGCAAGGTCGAGGCCTTCGCGATGGACGATGTGCTGCTTTACGGCCTGCGTGCCAGCGTTCCGCGTCCGGCGGACCTGAAGATCGTGGGCAAGTCGATGTCGGTCGAGCCGTACGCGATCGGCTTCGAACGCGAGAACCCGGTGCTGAAGAAGATCATCGACACGGAGATGCGGCGTCTCATCCTCAGCGGCGAACTGCATCGCACGTACGACAAGTGGTTCCTCAACCCGATCCCTCCCAAGGGCATCAACCTGGGCATGCGCATGCCCAGCCTGTTGCTCACTTCGTTGAAGTTCCCGACCGATTACGTGCCCGACTGAAGGCCTGGGCGCGGCGCCCGGCGCTCAGCTGGAGGCGATCGGAATCCGCGCCAGCACGCCGTCGCCGAACCGTTCGTGGAAGGGCAGGTCGCGGCGGTGGGCGTAGCCGATGAAACACTCGCACTTGAGGCGGCTGCACGGGCGCTCCTCCAGCATCCGGGACAGCGGGTCGGTGTACAGGTTGCCCAGCCGCCGGGGCACGAAATGGCAGCGCTGCACCTCGCCGGCGCCGTCCACCGACAGGAGTTCGGCCCCCGCCCGGCAGGGTTTGCCGCGCGATCCGCCGGGGGAGTGGTTGTAGGGGAACCAGGGGTCGATGTCTTCCAGCCAGGCCAGGTCACCGGCGCTGTAGTAGCCGGGCCCGCGCCGGTCGTAGGCGTTGAGCCAGACCGGGCAGTGTGGCGGCAGCGCTGCCCGCAGGGCCCGGATGGCCTCGAAATGCTCGCGCAGCGCGACCACGCCCACCGAATGGCGCACCCCCATGCGCTGCAGGCGCTCGCAGCGGCCGACGAAGCGCTCCAGGCTGGTCTGGTCCGGATGGTAGGTGCACCAGAGCGACAGCTTGTCTCGCGGCGCTTGCGCCAGCCACGTCAGCGGACCCGCCAGATTGGTCTGCAGGGCCACCTGCGAGACTTGCGGCAGCGCGGCCAGGGTCAGCATGGCGTCGCGGTAGTGGCGCCGCACCAGGGCCTCGCCCCACGGCGTGAACAGGACCCGCGTCGGCTCGGCCCGCGCCGCGACCCAGGCCACGAAGCGGGCCAGCTCCGATGCGTCCCGCGCCAGGGTGGCGCGGGTGTCGCGGCGCTTGGCGAACGGGCAGTAGCTGCAGGCGTAGTTGCAGCTGCTGAGGCTGCCCCGGTAGAGCAGGGTCAGCACGCCGCGGCCTTCTCTCGCATCAGGCCGGCGACGCGCGGCGAGCCGAGCCAGGGCCCGATGGTGTCGGCATAGGACAGCCCGCGCGCCGTCAGGCCCAGGCACTGCCCGTCGTCATGGGCGAGTTCGAGGGCCGTGAGCTCGTGCAGCTGCGGGAAGTCGTCCAGGCAGCGCGAACCGAAGCGCTGCTCGTAGGCCTGGTGCAGCAGGCCGGGATGGGCCAGCAGCGACTGGATCAGGTGGCGCCGCCGCTGTTCGTGCCGGTCGAGTTCGAAACCGTACTCGGCCTGCTGCAAGCGGGAGGGAGCGAGGGCGATGAAGTCCTCGATGATCTGGCGGGTGGCCGGCCGGTCGACCGCATAGGCGCTCGAATAGTGCAGGCCGGTGGTGTAGGAGCGCGCGCCGGCCCCCAGGCCGACCATGCCGTCCTTCTGGCAGCAATACACCGGGCCGGTCTCGGCGGGGGCATGCGGGGCCCGGAACATGCGCATCGACACCTGGGTGTAGCCGGCGCGGTGCAGGCGCTCGCGCGCGGCCTCGTACAACGCCGGGCGCGCATCGGCCGGGGCGCTGTCGCGCCGTATCGCCATGCGGCCCAGGCCGGTCTGCTCGCGTACGTACAAGGGGTAGAGATAGATCTCCTCCGGAGCGAAGGCGAGTGCGCTGTCGATCGACGCCAGCCAGCTGGCCACGGTCTGGCCCTCGATGCCGTAGATGAGGTCGAGGTTCATCACGGCGAAGCCGGCGTGCCGGATGGCCTGGATGGCGTTTGCCACCACCGCGTTCTGCTGAGGCCTGGCCAGCGCCCGGACCTCCTGCTCGGAAAAGCTCTGGATGCCCATGCTGACCCGGCCCACACCTGCCGCGCGGCATACCGCGAGACGGTCGGCGCTGATGGTCTCGGGCGACACCTCGATCCCCGAGGGGGTGCTGCCCAGGTCGATGCCGAGAATGCCTTGCGCCGCCGAGTACAGGCGCTCCAGCTGGGCGGCCGACAGGTAGGTCGGGGTGCCGCCGCCGATGGCGAAACGGGCGAAGCGGCGCTCGCCCAGGGCCTCGTCCAGGGCCTGCATCTGGCGCAGCACCGCGGCCAGATACGCCTCGACCAGCTCTTCCTGGGGGCGTGCCATCGCGAACAGGTTGCAGAAGCCGCAGCGCATGCTGCAGAACGGGATGTGCACATAGGCGAACAAGGCGGAGCGGTCCTCGCCGGCCCACAGCTCCGCCAGGGAGCGGGGCCGCGCCAGCGCCCGGTAGGCGCTCTTGTGCGGGTAGGAGTAGGAATAGGCCTGGTACGGACCGCGCCGGATCAGTTCCGCCAGTGGCTCTGTCGAGGAGGGATTCAAAGGGCACCAAGAAGGAAGTGGGCGTAAGGCACGGTCCAGACGGATTCATGCCCCAGGCGGTGGCCGGTATAGCCGTCTTCGCCATAGGCGCAGCCATGGTCGGAGCAGGCGATGACGAAGGTCGGGGCACGCCGGGCGCAGGCCTGGAACAGCGGTTCGAGTGCCGCGTCCACATAGCGCAACGCGGCGGCATGGCTGTCGATGGAGTCGCTCGCCTGGCCGGGCAGGTAGCCGCGGTTGGGCGCATGCAGGGCCGACACGTTGATGAACAGGAAGACCCGGCCGTCGATGCCGCGCAGGCGCTCGATCGCCAGTGCCACCTGGCGCTCGGTCGAATGGCGGTGGGTCACGCCGAGCGCCGGGCTCCAGTGACTCTCGTCGAACATCGCCGGCAGCACCGAGCCGAGGGCGGTCTCCTTGTTGAAGAACCCGGTGCCGCCTATGCAGACCGTGCGGTAGCCGCGCGCGCCCAGTCCGGCAACGATGTTCTCCTGTTCGAACACGCAGGTGGTTGCCGCGGTGGTTTCACTGCCTCGGAACGCGGTGGCGAACAAGCGCCGATGGCGGCCCGGCGTGGCGGGTGTGGGCAGGAAACCCGCGAAGAAGGCCTGGTGCGCGGCGTAGGTGAAGCTGCCGGGCGTGTGCCTGCGCTCCCAGCCGGTGGGCGGCAAATGGCGCGACAGCACCGGCAGCTCGCCGCGCTCGAACAACTGCTGGGCGACATCGAAACGCAGGGTGTCGAGGGTGATGAACAGGATGTCGTGGCTGCCGACGAGCCGGTTCATGTCGGGGCCGTCCGGGCGGTCGAGGGGTTTCATGCGCAGGCGCTCGCGGCATAGGTATCGCGGCCCTGCCACAGCAGGCCGGGCAGCAGGTCGCCGAAGGCATTGGCCTCCAGCACCCGGGCCGACTGCCGGTTCACCACCAGGTCGAAACCGATCAGCTGGCTGTCGGGAAAAGCCCGGGCAGCCTGGCGCACCACGCCTTCGAGCAAGGCCTGCTGGGCCGGGTCCATCAGCTCGAGCGGATCGGCACGTCGGCAGTCCAGGTGCAGGTTGGTCATGGTGCGCTCGCCGACACGTGCCACGCGATGGGCGGGGCGACCGTCCAGGCTCAGCACCCGCAGGTCGAAGTGACCCGCACCCAGGCGCGGTTTGGGAATCCAGGCTTCGGCGTACGCGCCCTGCGCGGCGATCGAGTCGACGAGTTGGCGGATCTCGGCCGGCCGGTCGTAGCTGCGCAGGCGCTTGACGTTGAACAGGCGTGCGCCACCGCCATCGTCCACCAGCTTTGCCGAGGTGGTGGCCTGGGCCTGTCCGCGCCCGTTGTGGCGATACGCCAGCACGCCGGCGGCCGAGGACCCGTAGCGGGCCTTGAGGTACACCCGGTCATGGCCGTGCTGGCGCATCAGGTCGATGAAATGATCGTAGTTGGAGACCGCGCCCAGCAAGGGGGGCGTCGGCACGGCATGGGCCTGCAGCCGTTGCTGGCAGAGCAGCTTGTCGGTCATGGCCAGGATGTCGGCGGGCGGATTGAGCGGCTTCACATGGGGCAGGCCGGCCAGCACCGAGTCGAGATGTGCCAGCTGGGCGGAGAACCCGGCGAACCAGGCGTCCGTGGCCAGCAACTCGCCATGGGCGGGCGCCCGGCCCCGGGGCCGGCCCAGGCGATCGTTGCCGAGCTCCATCAGGTGGAGGTGGGCGTGGGCATCGTCGCCGGGCGGTTCGATCTTGAAACGGCAAGGGCGTAGCAACTGCTGCTGCAGGGCCTGTGGCGAGGCCAGCCAGTCCTGCCACTCGACGAACTGCGCGGGGGGCAGCCCCAGGCCTGCGCGGGCGGCCTGCAAACCCCGCGCGCGCTTGCTGGACGCCACGCCGAGCACGACCCAGTGCGGGGGCGTGCCGGAGTCGGGCTGTGTCGACGGCACCGCGGGCCTTTCGCTAGGAGGGCAGACCTATTCACCCACTGCGACGTAGCGGTCGTCCTCGTCGTCGGACACCTGCTCGTCGTTCAGGACCACGCCGGGGATCGCGGCGCGCAGGCGGGCCTGGAGCGGGGCGGACACGTAATGGTGGGACAAGTCGAGGCGTGCCAGCCTGGCCAGGTACGGGCTGGCGCAAAGCGCCTCGGCGCCGGCATCTCCCAGCGTGCCCAGGGACAGGTCGAGGGTGTGCAGATCGGCGACCCAGGGCTCGCCGGCCAGCCACCGTGCCAACTCGTCGGCGATCTCGGCATTGCGCAGGCCGAGATGGCGCAGGCGAGGGGTGCGCAGCGCTTGCAGGAGCTGGCGGAACAGATCGGTGTCGCCTTCGAAGCCATAGTCGGACGTGCCCAGCCACAGCTCGAGATGTTCGAGGGCTGGCAGGCTAGAGCTTGCCAGGGCCTGCGTGATCTCGCGGGGCAGGCCGCCGCACTCGATCACCAGCTCGCGCAAGCCGGCATGGGAGAACGGCGGCAACTGCAGCGAGGTGGAGCCGCGGATGCGCAGCGCCTCCAGTGCCGGAAACGCCTGCAGCAACGGCAGGTAATTGCCCTGGATGATCCAGGAAATCTCGCATTCCTCGTACGTCATGTCGCCGACGAACAAGGCCTTCAGGCGGGGTAGCTCGGCGGCGCGACGGACGAGCAGGTCCAGGGCATCGTCGGGACTGGTGTCGTGGGGCTCGGCCCAGGCCCCGATCACCAGGGCCTCCAGCGCCTGCGTATCGACCTGGCCCAGGAATTCCTCCAGCAGATCGGCCATGGAACGATCGGCGTCGTAATCGAGGCTCAAGCGATAGACCGTCTGCGGATCGTTCGTCACCGCCTTGCCGCTCACGTAGTCGAGCACGCGTTTGCCGAAAAACGCCTCGGTCTGTTCGGAGATGGTCATGTTGGCTTCTCGCAAGTTGTCAGTGCAAGCGCGAGGATAACGTCCACCGCTCGTTTTGATCGCACGAGCGTCCCCCTCATTCGGACGGAAATCGAGACCCGATGTCGCAACGGACCGAAGGAGGAAAACCCAGGGCTGCTGGGCCGGTCATTGCCGACCCAGCAGGTCGGCGCTACGTCCGGCTCCGGCAGATCGAAGCGAAGTGCGGACTACAAGCCCGCGCGTCAGCGGCGATGCAATACGAAGCGAGCCCAGCACGAGCAAAGCGAAGTGCCGACGACAAGCCGGAGCGGTGGCGG
>CBIHOH010000129.1:0-8950 GCA_966211755.1 uncultured Rhizobacter sp.
GGGCATGACGATGATGTGCGTCACCCACGAGATGGGCTTCGCCCGCAAGGTCAGCCACCGCGTGATCTTCATGGACGCCGGCCGGATCGTCGAGGACTGCCCGAGAGACGCCTTCTTCGGCAGGCCGGAGGAACGAAGCCCTCGCGCCCGTGACTTCTTGTCCAGGATTCTTCAACACTGAACGGGGGCACGGAAGCGGGCCCGTGCACGGATTTGTCTGGAGCTTGCCATGAAACTGCGCACGAAGTTGGTGCTTCCACCGCTGTCCACCGCCCTGATGCTGGTCCTGGTGGTGGGGGTGGCCCTGTGGGTGCTCGACGCCTTCCGCGAGCGCAGCCGGGACAGCCAGCTGTCGATGATCTTCGAGTACGGGCAGATCGCCAGCCTACAGTCGCAGCTCAGCAACTCGCACATCGATCTGTACCGCTCGATGGCAGTCATCAACCTGATGAGTTCCAGGCAGATCCTGGACATCCGCGCCAAGCGCAGGCAGTTGATGAAGACGGTGGCCGACAACGCGCGCGCCCGGTCCGCGGGCACCGCCATCGATGCCTCGCTGGCCAAGTCCTTGCAGGTCTTCTCGGGGCAGGTCGCCGCGTATGCCGGCTCGAGCGACGCGGCGGTCGACCTGTCGACCGAGGCGCCGAATGCCCAGGCCATGAAGACGGCCGACGACGACTTCAAGGCCTTGAACGCCAGCCTGGACGAGGTCATCGCCATGGTCCAGGCGCGTGCGCTCCAGGACAGCGCGGGGCTGGCCGCGACCGCCTTGCGCCATGCCGTGCTGGTCGGCTTGCTCGGGCTGCTGGCCGCGGCGGGCTCGATCGGCTTCGCCTGGGTCAACCAGCGGCGCATCCACGCCAATGTGCAGAATGCGGTGCGCGCCGCCGAGCGGGTGGCCGAAGGCGAGTTGCATACCCAGCCCGGCAGCGACGACCAGGACGAGATCGGCGACCTGGTGCGCAGCCTGGGCGGCATGGTCCAGCGCCTGCGCGGCTCGATCCAGTCCGTCCAGCAGGCCTCGGAGTCCATCCGCGTGGCCAGCGTGGAGATCGCCACCGGCAATCTCGACCTGAGCCAGCGCACCGAGTGGTCGGCCTCCAACCTGCAGCAGGTGGCTTCGTCGATGGACACGCTGACGGGAACGGTCCGCCAGTCCGCCGAGTGCGCCCAGCAGGCGCACGCACTGGCCTCGACGGCCTCGGAGGTCGCGGGGCGCGGCGGCAGCATCGTCTCGCGCGTGGTCGACACCATGGACGAGATCAACACCCGCTCCCGTCGCATCGCCGACATCGTCGGGGTGATCGACGGCATCGCGGCCCAGACCAACATCCTGGCGCTGAATGCCGCCGTCGAAGCGGCGCGCGCAGGCGATTCGGGGTGGGGCTTCGCGGTGGTGGCGGGCGAGGTGAGGACCCTCGCCGGCCGCTCGGCCAGCGCCGCCCGCGAGATCAAGGCGCTGATCGCGGCCAGTGTCGAGGAGGTCGAATCAGGTGCCCGCCTCGCGGGGGACGCGGGGCGCACCATGACGGAGCTCGTGGCCGCCGTCGACAGTGTCTCGGAAATCATCGCGAGGATGGCCGCCGCGGCCTCCGAGCAGAGCGAGGGCATCGGGCAGGTCCACGGCTCGGTCGCGCAGCTCGACCAGATCACCCAGCAGAACGCCGCCCTGGTCGAGCAGGCGGCGGCCGCGGCGGACAGCCTGAAGGACCAGGCCACGCGGCTGGCCCAGGTGGTGAGTCTTTTCCAGCTCGAGGTGCCAAGTGCTTCTCGGATTTCCTAGGGCCCGGTCCTCGGGTACCCGATCGTCGGGTATTCTGGCCGGTTGAGGCACGGATCCTGCTCCGTGACCGCAGTCTGGTTTTCATGAAAGATTTGTCCCAATGAACAACATGGTTCGACTGGCCCGCACGGCGGCCTTGTGCCTGGGGGTGGTGGTCTCGTCGGCGCAAGCAGGCCCCGTCCTGGACCGCATCAAGCAGACCGGCAAGATCGTGATCGGCCACCGGGATGCCTCGGTCCCGTTCTCCTACCTCGACGCCAACCGCAAGCCGGTCGGCTATTCGATCGAGCTTTGCCAGAAGCTGGCCGAGGCGGTGCGCAAGAAGCTGGGGCTCAACAACCTGGCCATCGAGTACGTCACCGTCACCTCGGCCAACCGGATCGCCTCCGTGGTGCAGGAGAAGATCGACCTCGAATGCGAGTCGACGACCAACAATGCCGAGCGCCGGCAGACGGTCGCGTTCGCCATTCCCCACTACATCACCGGCGCCAAGTACCTGGTGCGCGCCGACAGCAACATCCAGGAGCTGAGCGACTTCACCAACAAGAAGCTCGCCTCCACCGTGGGCTCGACGCCGCTCAAGGCGATCGACAGCGCCAACCGCGAGCGCCTGATGCGCATCAACATCGTGCCGGTGCCCGACCACATCCGCGGCGTCGAGATGGTCGAGAAGGGCGAGGTCGACGGCTTCGTCATGGACGAGGTGCTGCTGGTGGGCCTGGTCGCCAGCCGGCCCAACCCGGAACGTTTCAAGGTGGTGGGCAAGTTCCTCACCACCGAGGCCCTGGGCATCATGCTTCCGAAGAGCGATCCCGAGTTCAAGCAGGTCGTGGATGCGGAGATGAAGCGCCTGATCCATTCGCGCGAGGCCGTGGCCCTCCACGACCGCTGGTTCATGCAGCCGATCCCGCCGCACGACCGCTCGCTCAAGCTGCCGATGAACTACCTGCTCAAGGACTTCTGGAAGTATCCGTCCGACTGGGTCCCCAACTGAGGCTCAGCCCCGGTCGCGGCTTCAGGCGCCGCCGGCAATGGCCTTGAAGGCCTCGATCAGGTCGCCGGCCGCGCGCGGCGAGCGTTCGCCGCGCGGCAGCAGGGCCTGCACGCTGACCGGTACTTCGGGCAGCAGGGTGCGCACGTGCAGGTTCGCGCTGGTGGTGGCCGCCGCGGTGAACGAATCGATGATGGCCGGGCCGAACCCCTGCTCGGCCAGCACCATCGCGATGTGGTTGGTCTGCACCGTGATGCCGGCCGCGGGGGCCAGGTCCTGGCGCGCGAACTGTTCGGCCAGCATCGCGCCTATGGGGTCGCGTTCGTCGATGCGGATGAAGCCGCCGCGCATCACGTCGGCCAGCGCCACGGTGGTGCGGCGGTCGCTGCCGCCCGAGCTCAGCAGCGAGACGCAGACCAGCCGCCCGGTCGCGACCGGAACGTGTTGCACGGCCGGATGCTGGGTCGTCCCGTAGACGATGCCCACATCGCCTTCGCGCAGGGCGATGGCCTCGGTGATCTCGCGTGAATGCAGGGTGCGGATGGACACGGCCAGCTCCGGGTGCCGCTGGCGGAAGCGCTTGAGCGCATCCGGCAGGGCGCGCACGGCCAGCGAGGGCACGACCAGCAGGCGCAGCTCGCCGCGTTTGCCCGAGCGCAGCGCGCCCGCCAGCCGCCGCACCGATTCGAGCTGGGACACCAGCTGCAGCACCTCGGGATACAGCGCCTGGGCCTCGGAGGTCGGGATGAGCCGGTTGCGTTCGCGCGTGAAGAGGGCATAGCCGAGTTGCATCTCGGCGTGCTGCAGCGTCTGGGTGATGGCCGGCTGGGTGACGTGCAGCAGGCGCGCGGCACCGCTGACGGATCCGGTCAGCATGACCGCGTTGAAGACCTCGATGTGTTTCAGCCGCATGCCGTGTCCATGCCAGGGCGGTCCGGACCGCCGTGAGGCCGCAGGGTGTCTGATCGCATCGCGCGTGTCCGCCTGGAGAGAGTGGTAAGGAGCCGGCCCGGGATGCGGGCCGCCTCACTGTACAAGATGGTGCCGCCGTCTCCGAGGCCCGCGGCGCCGCGCTGTGGCGAACGGCATACGGCCTTCAGGCGTGGGACGGCACCAGGCCGCGCCGCAGCCGTGCGCTCAGCAGGTCGACGCCGCACACCAGCGCGAACATGGCGCACAGCACGGTCGCGGCCTGGGCCTGCTGGAACAGCGACAGGTGGAAGTAGAGCATCTGGCCCAGCCCGCCGGCACCGACGAAACCGAGCACCGCGGCCATGCGGATGTTCATCTCCCAGCGGTACAGCATATAGGCCAGCCACTGCGGCAGGACCAGGGGCAGGCTGCCGTAGGCGAAGGCCGCCGCCGGGCCGGCGCCGCCCTCGCGCAGGGCCGCCTCGGGGGCGCGTGCCGCGTTCTCCAGGGCCTCGGCGAACAGCCGGCCCAGCACGCCGCTGGTGTGCAGGGCCAGGGCGAGGGTGCCCGCGAACGGCCCCAGGCCGGCGGCCAGCACCATCAGCGCCGCCCACACCAGCTCGGGCACGCTGCGCAGCAGGTTGAAGCCGAAACGCGAGAGCTGCCGCGCGAATCGCCCCAGGCGGCCCGCCGCGGGCAGCGCGAGCACGGCGGCCGCGAGCGCGGCCAGCAGGGTCGCGAGGGCCGAGACGGCCAGGGTCTGCAGCGCGGCGTGGGCGGTCTTGCGCACGAAGCCCGGGGAGGTGTCGGGCGGGAAGAATTCAGCCGCGAAGCGGGCCATGGATCGGCCGGCCTCGGCGTCGAAGAGCTGCTGCCATCCGAGATCCAGGTAGAGGAAACTCGCCACCACCGCCGCCGCCAGGCCGGCGAGGGTCAGGAGGCCGCGCAGGCGGCCGTCCCGCCGGCGCTGCGGCGCGCCGCTCATGCCAGGGCCTTTCGCAGCCAGGCGCTGAGCGTGTCGGACAGCAGCACCAGGCCGAGGAAGCACAGCAGGATGCTGCTGGCCTCGCCGCCGTTGAGCATCTTCATCGATTGGTCCATCAACTGCCCGAGGCCGCCGGCGCCGACGAAGCCCATCACGACCGAGGCCCGCACGGCGCATTCCCAGCGGTAGACGGTGTAGGAGGCGAGCTCCTGCGCGGCCACCGGCAGCAGGCCGTAGCCCAGGGCCGCCAGGCGGCCGCTGCCGGCTTCGAGCAATGCCCGCGCCGGCCGCGTGTCGCTCGAATCGAGGATCTCCGCATACACCTTGGCCAGCATGCCGCCGTAGGTGACGGCGATGGCCAGCACCCCGGCCGCCGCCCCCAGGCCGAGTGCCCGCACGAAGACCAGCGCCCAGACCACCTCGGGAATGGCCCGCAGCAGCGTCGACAGCCCGCGCGCCGCCCCGCGCAGCGCGCGGGCGCGTTGCCGGCCGGGCCCGGGCCCGATGCGCGACACGGACAGCGACGCGGCCAGCATGCAGGCGAGCGGGCAGGCGAGCAGCCCGGCCAGGGCGACGCCGGCGGTGGCCATCGCCAGTGTCTGCAGGGTCGCCTCCCACAGCAGGCGCAGGAAGTCGGGCGAGGTCGCCGGCGGCCAGAAGCCGGCCAGGAAACCGGCCATGACCTGCAGATGGCCCGGATCGAGCAGGGCCCAGGGCTTGAACTCGGCCAGCACCAGCAGCGGCCACAGCAGCAGCGCGGCGAGCAGCAGCGCGCTGGCCCGGCGGCGGGCCAGCGGATCGCGCAGCGGCGCGGCGCCCGGGCTCATCGGCAGTCCGGGCGCGGCCAGGCCACGCCGGGCGCGGCCGCGTCCGGCCCCGGGACGGGGTCGTCTGCCCGCGGCGATGCGGCGCCTTCCTCGGAGTCGTACAGGGAGCGCAGCATGGCCTCGTCGACCTCGCCGGCCGGCAGGTCGAACATCAGCCGGCCGGCGCGCAGGCCGACCACCCGCGGGAACCACTTCAGTGCCAGGTCCACGGCGTGCAGCGAGGCGACCAGGGTGGCGCCTGCCGACTCGTTCTGGCTCACCAGCTCGGCCAGGGTCCGGTCGGCCAGGGCCGGGTCCAGGGCCGACACCGGTTCGTCGGCCAGCAGCAGCTCGGGTTGCTGGTAGAGCACGCGGGCCACGCCCACGCGCTGCAGCTCGCCGCCGGACAGGCGGTCGCAGCGGTCGAACAGGCGCTCGGCCAGCCCGACCCGCTCCAGGGCCCGGCAGGCGCCGTCGAGGTCGGCCGGATACAGCAGCGAGGCGAGCGCACGCGCCGTGGACCAGCGGCCCAGCCGGCCGGCGAGCACGGCGCTGACCACGCGCAGCCGCGGGGCGATGGGCGGCGCCTGGTGGATGGTGCCGATGCGCGAGCGCAGGCGCTTCAACTCGGCAGCACCGGCTTGCCACGGCGCCTGGCCGAGGACTTGCAGCGTGCCCTCGCCGGGGCGCAGCGACAGGCCGGCCAGGCGCAGCAGGCTGGTCTTGCCGGCGCCGGACGGGCCGATGAGGGCCAGCCGCTCGCCCGCGCGCAGCGTCAGCGTCACCCCGCCCAACGCGCGGTGCCGGTTGGCATGGACCAGTCCGAGCTGGTGCAGGGACAAACTCATTCGGTGTCCATCCGTGTGACTGGCAGTGAGAGAAGAGGCCCTGCGCCGGCAGGAGCCGAAAAATGGAAATGCGCCGTCGTCGATGCGGCCAGCCCGAAGTGTGCCAGCCATTTGCCGGGGGCCGGCACAATGGGGGTTCCGCCGTTTCCGTCCCGACCGTCCATGACCGCCTCGACCCCCTCCGTCCCCCTGCGCCTCACCAGCTTCTCGCACGGCGGCGGCTGCGGGTGCAAGATCGCGCCGGGCGTGCTGGCCGAGATCCTCAGGAACGGCGCGGGCGGCCTGCTGCCGCCGGAGCTGATGGTGGGCATCGAGACCGCCGACGACGCGGCCGTGTACCGGCTCAACGACGAGCAGGCGCTGGTGGCCACGACCGATTTCTTCATGCCCATCGTCGACGACCCCTTCGACTTCGGCCGCATCGCCGCCACCAACGCGATCAGCGACGTGTACGCCATGGGCGGCAGGCCGATCATGGCGCTGGCCATCGTCGCCATGCCGGTCGGTCAGCTGCCGCTGGAGGCGATCGGCCGCATCGTCCAGGGCGGCCAGGCGGTCTGCCGCGACGCGGGCATCCCGATCGCCGGCGGGCACAGCATCGACTCGGTCGAGCCCATCTACGGCCTGGTGGTGCTGGGCCTGGTGCATCCCGACCGGGTGCGCCGCAATGCCGGCGCCCGGCCGGGTGACCTGCTCGTCCTGGGCAAGGCCCTGGGTGTCGGGGTGTTGTCGGCGGCGCTGAAGAAGGGCCGGCTGGACGATGCCGGCTATGCCCGCATGCTGCGCACCACCACCCGGCTCAACACCCCCGGCATGCGCCTGGCGGCCTTGCCCGGCGTGCATGGCCTCACCGACGTGACCGGCTTCGGCCTGGCCGGCCACAGCCTGGAGCTGGCGCGCGGCGCCGGTGTGTCGGTGTCGATCGAGTGGGCCAAGGTGCCGCTGCTGGACGGCGTGGAGGCCCTGGTGGCCGAGGGGTTGCTGACCGGTGCTTCGGGCCGCAACTGGGCGGGGTACGGGGACCAGGTCGTGCTGGACGCCGCGCTGCCGCCGTCGGCGCAGGTCCTGCTCAGCGACCCGCAGACCTCGGGCGGCCTGCTGGTCAGCTGCAGCCCCGACAGTGCCGCCGAGGTGCTGGGGATCTTCCGCGACGAGGGCTTCGACGAGGCGGCCGTCATCGGGTGGGTGGACGCCGGGCCGGCCGGGTTGCGCGTGCTGCGCTGAGGTGGCCGGCCGGGCGGTCCGCTCTTGCGATGAACGGTCCTGCGCTGGACATGACGGCGCGGGGCCGTCTTCCCGACGGCCCCGCAGGGCTCAGCAGCAGCGTCCCTTGCCGCCTTCGTAGCGGGCTTGTTGCCGCTCCCTGAAGAATTCCTCGTACGACATCACCGGTTCGCCGGGGTGGGTGGCTTCCCGGTGGCGGAGGTAGCTGCCGTAATCGGGCATGCCGACCATCAGGCGCATCGATTGCGCCAGATAGCGCCCGGCGGCGCCGATCTGGCGGGGCAAGTCGCCGAGGGCCGGCTTGCCGATCTCGTTCATCCGCGTGCCGCGGCTGCGCCGGCGATGAAGGGCGTTTCCTGGGCGGTGGCACGTTTGGCCGAGCGAGCGGCCAGCACGGCGCGCACGCTGTAGCCCAGCACACTCAGCACCACCAGCATGAACAGGCCGCACAGCGCCGCGTCGAGGCGGTCGTTGAAGATGATCTGCTTCATCGCCTCAGGTGTCTTGGCCGGCGCGAGCAGCAGCCCCTGGCCCAGGGCATCGCTGTATTTCGTGGCGTGGGCCAGGAAACCCACCTTCGGGTCGGCGCTGAAGATCTTCAGCCAGCCTGCGGTGAGGGTGCAGGCGAGCAGCCAGCAGGCCGGCACGGCGGTCACCCAGGCATAGCGATCGTGTTTCATCTTGAACAGCACGACCGTGCCGAGCATCAGGGCCACGGCCGCCAGCATCTGGTTGGAGATGCCGAACAGCGGCCACAGGGTGTTGATGCCGCCCAGCGGATCGGCCACGCCCTGGTACAGGAAGTAGCCCCAGGCGGCCACGCACAGGCCGGTGGCGGTGAGGTTGGCGACCAGCGAGTCCGTGCGCTTGAAGGCCGGCACGAAGGTGCCCAGCAGATCCTGCAGCATGAAGCGCCCGGCGCGGGTGCCGGCATCGACCGCGGTGAGGATGAACAGTGCCTCGAACAGGATCGCGAAGTGGTACCAGAAGGCCATCATGGCCTTGCCGCCGACCACCTGCTGCAGGATGTAGGCCATGCCGACCGCGAGGGTGGGGGCGCCGCCGGTGCGGCCGAGGATGGATTTCTCGCCCACGTCGCGGGCGGTCTGCTCCAGCGCCTCGGGGGTGATGACGAAACCCCAGGTCGACAAGGTGGAGGCCACCGTCTCGGCCGTGTTGCCGACCAGTGCCGCCGGGCTGTTCATGGCGAAGTAGATGCCCGGGTCGATGACCGAGGCGGCCACCAGGGCCATCACGGCCACGAAGGACTCGGCCAGCATGCCGCCGTAGCCGATGAAACGCGCCTGCGATTCGTTCTCCAGCATCTTGGGCGTGGTGCCCGAGGAGATCAGCGCATGGAAGCCCGACACCGCGCCGCAGGCGATGGTGATGAACAGGAAG
>CBIHOH010000130.1:0-8885 GCA_966211755.1 uncultured Rhizobacter sp.
ATCCGGACCGTGATCACGGAGACAACGATCAGTGTGCCGACGAACACGCCGGCCGGCTGGTGCGCATCCACGTCGGGCTGGAGGACGCGGGCGAGCTGTGTGCCGATCTGGAACAGGCCCTGGCCCGGATGTGAGGGTGCGTCGCCCGGCGCAGGCGGGCCCCGTGCGCCCGCGCCTGCGGCACCTCGACCGCGGGACGGCGGCCGATCTCAGTGGATCCGGTGCGAGGTGCTGAGGTAGCGCTTGCGCCAGAAGAAGATGCCCAGCGCCACGCCGATCACCAGCATGAACAGCGAGGCCATCCAGACCCCCGCCGTGCTGTGGATCAACGGCAGCCCGTCGAAATTCATGCCGAAGAAGCCCGTGACCAGGTTCAGCGGCATGAAGATGGCGGTCAGCACGGTCAGCGTGCGCATGATGTCGTTGGTGCGGTGGCCCTGGGCCGAGAAATGCATCTGCACCGCGGCCTCGGCCGAGGACTCCAGGCGCCGCACATGGCTCAACACCCGTTCGATGTGCTCGAGCACATCGCGCGAGCGCACCCTCAGCAGCTCGCGCTCGCGCCCGGCCTGCGGGTCGGCGGCGCTCGGCCATTCGTCGAGCGCATCGATCCATTCGACGATGGCGCTGCGCTGGTCCTCGCAGGTCTCCTCCAGCAGGTGCAGGGCATTGCGTGAATCGAGCAAGACCTGCCAGCTGTCGAAATGCCCGCGTGGATTGAACAGCTCCTGCTGCAGGTAACCGAGCTGCTTGGTCATCAGGCGGCGCAGGTCGAGGTAGCTGTCGACCATGTGGTTGACCATGCGCAGCATCAGGTCGGCCGGGCTGCTCGGCAGGCGCAGCGCACCTCCTCGCTGGTCGCCGCGCGCCTCGGCACCGGCCATCATCTGCAACATCCTGGAGGCGAAGAAGTCGCGCACCTGGCAGTCGGTCGGGTGCACGGTCAGCAACACCCGGTCGAAGACGGCGAAGCCGACCGGGCTGGTGTCGATGGCCTCGAGGGCCATCCGGGCGCTCGACAGCGTGCCGCGCTGTTCGTCGAGGAACATCGAATCGCTGCCGTTGCCCGCGGCCAGGCGGCGAAACACCAGCAGGTCGTACCAGGAGGTGTAGTCGAAATGCGAGGGCAGCTGGTTGTTCAGCAGGTCGGACACATGCAGGTCGACCAGCTGGCCGCCGGTCCAGTTCTGCAGGGCCGCCTGCAGCTTGGCCACCTGGACCTCGAACTCGCGGCGGCCGCTGCCGATCCACAGGTAGCCGGTGGCCGGCATCTGCTCGGGCAGGGTCTCGAGTTCGACGAACTGGTCGGCCCGGATGTGGAAGATGCGCATGCGCTCAGGCCTGTTTCAGCAGCCGGGCCGCCTGCAGGGCGAAATAGCTCAGCACCCCGTCGGCGCCGGCGCGCCGGAAGGCGAGCAGGCTTTCCATCATCACGGCATCGTGGTCCAGCCAGCCGTTGGCCGCTGCCGCCTTGAGCATCGCGTACTCGCCGCTCACCTGGTAGGCGAAGGTGGGGACCCTGAACTCGTCCTTCACGCGCCGCACGATGTCGAGGTAGGGCATGCCGGGCTTGACCATCACCATGTCGGCGCCCTCGGCCAGGTCGAGGGCCACTTCGCGCAGCGCCTCGTCGGTGTTGGCCGGGTCCATCTGGTAGGCCTTCTTGTTGCCCTTGCCCAGGTTGGCGGCCGAACCCACCGCATCGCGGAACGGGCCGTAGAAGGCGCTCGCGTACTTGGCGCTGTAGGCCATGATGCGCGTGTGGATCAGCCCCTTGCCCTCCAGCGCCGCGCGGATGGCGCCGATGCGCCCGTCCATCATGTCGCTGGGCGCGACGATGTCCACCCCCGCCTCGGCCTGCACCAGCGCCTGCCGGGTCAGCGCCGCCACGGTCTTGTCGTTGACGATGTAGCCGCTGTCGTCGACCAGGCCGTCCTGGCCGTGCGAGGTGAAGGGGTCGAGGGCCACGTCGGTCAACAGGCCGAGTTCGGGGAAGCGGCGCTTGAGTTCGCGCACCACCGTCGGCACCAGGCCCTCCGGGTTCAGCGCCTCGCGGCCGTCCTCGGTCTTGAGGGCGGGGTCGATGACCGGAAACAGCGCCATCGCCGGAACGCCGAGACGCACGCAGTCCTCCGCGACCGGCAGCAGCCGGTCCAGGCTGAGGCGCTGCACGCCGGGCATCGAGGCGACGTCCTGCGCCTGGCCCTGGCCGGCCAGCACGAACACCGGCAGGATCAGGTCGCTCGTGTGCAACCGGTTCTCCCGCACCAGGGCACGGGTGAACTCGTCGCGGCGCAGGCGGCGTGGGCGGCTCGAGGGGAAGGGCGGTGGCGTGTGCATCGGATCTGGGTCGCGTCAGGTGTGGCGTGCGCTCGATGCCGATGAACCATTTCAATGGAACTAGTGCGCAAATTACGCATATTTCCGGTGTTCCGTGAGCTCAAAAGGCCGCTCGGCATCTGATAAAGTCGGCGCTGAATGATAGCCGCAAGGCGGTCGTTCCCTGCTTTTCCTCCCTGAGCAGGAGCCTTGCCGTGATGACAGCGATAAGGCTTTTCCAGCCCCGGCCGATGGTCGGGGCATTTTTTTGGTGCGCTGCCTTGCCGCATGCAGGCCTGGCGCCACGGCGCACCAGGCGCACTGCCCGCCGTCCGGCCCGGGTGTCCCTGCCGGACGGTTTTCTTGCGCAGCCGGACATAATCGTCCCATGATGAGTCTGTATCCCTGGGTCAAATCCCTGCACCTGATTTTCGTGGCCAGTTGGTTCGCGGGCCTGTTCTACCTGCCGCGCCTGTTCGTCAACCTGGCCATGGTCCCGGCCGACAGCCATGCCGAGCGTGAGCGCCTGCTGCTGATGGCGCGCAAGCTCTACCGCTTCTCCAGCCTGCTGATGGTGTTCGCGCTGCTCTTCGGGCTGTGGCTGTGGCTGGGGTTCGGCATCGGGCGCGGCCCCGGCAGCGGTTGGATGCACGCCAAGCTGGTGCTGGTGGTCGCCGTCATCGGCTATCACCATGCCTGCCGGTCCCTGCTGCGCAAGTTCGAGCAGTTCGGCAACACGCGCAGCGAGCGCTGGTTCCGCGTCTTCAACGAGTCGGCGGTGCTGCTGTTCGCCGCCATCGTCGTGCTGGTGGTCGTCAAACCTTTCTGATCCGGTGATGAATCCGCGCCATCGCAGTTCCGCCGCGCCCCTGGCGCTGCTGTACGGGGCGCTGATCGCCTATGCCAGCCTGTCGCCGTTCACCGGCTGGAAGCTGCCGGCCGAGCTGCCGTATTCCGGCCTGGGCCACCTGCCCTGGGGCCACTACTGGACGGTGTTCGACGTGGTGGCCAACCTGCTCGGCTACATGCCGTTCGGCGCCCTGGTCTTCGTGGCCATGGTGCGCAGCGGGCGCGGGGCCGGGTGGGCGGCGCTGGCGGCGGCGCTGGCCGGCGCACTGCTGTCCTTCGTCCTCGAAAACCTGCAGAACTACCTGCCGCAGCGTGTGCCTTCCAGCCTCGACCTGACCCTCAACGCCGCCGGCAGCCTGCTCGGCATGTGGGTCGCGCTGAGCGTGCAGTGGCTGGGCGGACTCGAGCGCTGGCAGCTGCTGCGCGACCGATGGTTCATCGCGCGCAGTGCCGGCGGCATCGCCTTGCTGCTGTTGTGGCCTCTCGGCCTGCTGTTCCCGACCCCGGTGCCGCTGGGCGTGGGGCAGATCCTTTTCCATCTGCGGGACTGGGCCGGCGCGGCCTTCGTCGATACGCCGTGGGAGCTGTGGGCCGAGGGCTGGCTGGATTTCCAGGGCTCGCTGACCCCGCTGTCCCGGGGCGGCGAACTGCTGGCCATCCTGCTCGGCCTGCTCGCGCCCTGCCTGGTGGCTTTCAGCATCGTGCCGGGCAGGTGGCGTCGCGTGGTGCTGGTGGCCTTGGTCGGCGCCTTCGGTTTTGCCGCCACCACCTTGTCCACGGCGCTGAACTTCGGCCCCCAGCATGCGCTGGCCTGGGTCACTCCGCCGGTCGTGCCCGGGTTCGCGATCGGTGTGCTGGTCGCCTTGCTGATGTCGCGGCTGCCCCGGCGCGCCGCCGCGGGCATGGGCCTGATGGTGCTGCCCGCCCTGGTGGCGCTGGTCACGCAGGCGCCGGCCGATCCCTATTACGCCGAAAGCCTGTTCGCCTGGGAGCAGGGCCGTTTCATCCGCTTCCACGGTGCCGCGCAATGGGTGGGCCGCTTGTGGCCGTATGCCGCCCTGTGGTACCTGTTCACCCGGGTGGTCGCCCGCGACGAGCCCCCGCCGGTGCGCCCGGCGGCCGTCGCGCCCCCCCCGGGGAGCGAACCCGGCCATCGGGTCGGTTGAAGCGGGGACTGCCGCTTTCCCCCTCACGCCTGCGATGGTCCGGGCCCGGATCGGCCGCACTCCGTAAAATGCCGCGATGACCTATTACCAACGCCACATCTTCTTTTGCCTCAACCACCGCGAAAGCGGCGAGGACAGCTGTGCCAACCACCATGCGCAGGCCGGCTTCGACCGCTGCAAGTCGCTGGTCAAGGCCGGGCAGCTCGCGGGGCCGGGCGGCGTGCGTGTCAACAAGGCGGGCTGCCTGGACCGTTGCGCCGGCGGCCCGGTGGCGGTGGTCTACCCCGAGGCGGTCTGGTACACCTTCGTCGACGACGAGGACATCGACGAGATCGTCGAGTCGCATCTGAAGAACGGCAAGGTGGTCGACCGCCTGCGGCTGCCCGACAACGTGGGGCGCTGATGCTCTCCCGGGGCGAACGTTTTTTCGTGGCCGGTCCGGCCGGGGCGATCGAGTGCGCGGTCGACCGGCCCGAGGGCGAGGCCGCCGGCGTCGCCGTCATCTGCCACCCGAACCCGCAGCAGGGCGGCACGCTCGACAACAAGGTGGCCCAGACCCTGGCGCGCGCGATGGTGCAGCTCGGCTATCGCGCCGTGCGATTGAACTTTCGCGGCGTCGGCGCGTCCGAGGGCAGCTGGGACGAAGGCCGCGGCGAGGTGGACGACGCGCTCGCGGTGATCGCCTCGCAGCGCGATGCCGCCTTGCCTCTGGTGCTGGCGGGCTTCTCCTTCGGCGCCTACGTCACGGCCGAGGCGGCTTCGCGCCTGCCCGACGCCGCCAGGCCGCAGCGGCTGGTGCTGGTCGGGCCGTCGACCCAGCGCCAGCAGGTGCCGCCGGTGCCGGCGAATACCCTGGTCATCCACGGCGAGATGGACGAGGTCGTGCCCTTGTCCGCCACCCTCGACTGGGCGCGTCCCCAGTCCCTGCCGGTGGTCGTGATCCCGGGCACCGGCCATTTCTTCCACGGGCAGCTCACGCTGCTCAAACACCTGGTGGTCCGCGGCTGGCATCTGTGAGGCATGCTCCGCGGCCGGGCCGCCTTTTTTGAACTGATTCATGAAACGACTTCTTGCTTTCGTCCTGGCGTTCTCTTGCGCCGCCACCTCCTGGGGCCAGATGCCCCAGCCGCCCGAAGTGGCGGCCAAGAGCTACCTGCTGCTCGACCTCACGACCGGCCAGACCCTGGCCGAGCGCGAGGCCGACGCGCCGGCGGACCCGGCCTCGCTGACCAAGCTCATGACCGCCTACGTGGTGTTCACCGCGCTGAAGGAGCACAAGCTCAACCTCGAGCAGACCCTGCCGGTGTCGCTGCGCGCCTGGCAGGAGCGCAAGGGCGGGGGCTCGCTGATGTTCGTCGAGCCGCGCAACACGCCCAAGGTGTCCGAGCTGCTGCGCGGCATGATCGTCAATTCCGGCAACGACGCCTCGGTGGTGCTGGCCGAGGCCGTGGGCGGCTCGCTCGAGCAGTTCGTGGCCATGATGAACCGCCAGGCGCAGGCCTTCGGACTGAAGAACACCAGCTTCAAGAACGTCACCGGCCTGACCGAGCCTGGCCACAAGAGCAGCGCCCGCGACATGGCCGTCATCGCCAGCCGCATCATCTCCGACTTTCCCGAGTACTACCCCATCTACTCGATCCGCAAGTACCGCTACGAGGGCTCGCCGGCCTCGAACGAAAACAACCGCAACGTGCTGCTGCTGCGCGACCCGAGCGTCGACGGCATGAAGACCGGCTTCACCGAAGCGGCCGGGTACTGCCTGGTGGCCTCGGCCCAGCGCGACTACCCCAACCTGGGCGCGACGGGCGGTGCCGGCGGCAAGCGCCGCCTGCTCAGCGTGGTGCTCAACGCCGCCTCGATGGATGGCCGCGCCAACGAAAGCCAGAAGCTGCTGAACTGGGGCTTCCAGGCCTTCGACACCGTGCGCCTGTTCGAGGCCGGCAAGCCCGTCTCCAGCGTGCCGGTGTGGAAGGGCCAGGCCAACGAGGCCAAGCTCGGGTCCAGCGCAGCGGTCTTCGTCAGCGTGCCCAAGGGCGAGGGCGCCAAGCTGCAGACGAAGATCGAACGCACCGACCCGCTGGTGGCGCCGTTGACCAAGGGGCAGCGTGTGGGCACCCTGCGTGTCTCCACCGCGGCCGGTGCCAAGGTGGCCGAGAGGCCCCTGGTGGTGGTCGAAGCGGTCGAAGAAGCCGGGTTGCTGGGTCGTGCATGGGATGCGGTGCGTCTCTGGATCAAGTAATCTGCGGGCCTTCAGCCGATGATCGGAGGCGCCCATGCAAGCGATTCCAGACACCCTGTGCTACCTGAATGGCGAGTTCGGCAGCTTGCGCGACGCCAAGGTGTCCGTCCTCGACCGGGGTTTCCTGTTCGGTGACGGCATCTATGAAGTCCTGCCGGTGTACGGGCGGCGCATCTTCCGCTTCGACGAGCACCTGGCCCGCCTGGACCACGGCCTGGGCAAGATCCGCATCGGCAATCCCTTGAGCCCTGCGCAGTGGCTGGCCCACTGCCGCACGCTCGTCGCGGCCCAGCCCGCCGACGACCTGTTGCTGTACCTCCAGGTCACGCGCGGCGTCGCGCCCCGCGACCACGTCATGCCGGCCGATGTGCCGCCCACCGTGTTCATCATGGCCCAGCCGCTCAAGGCGCCCACCCCCGAGCAGCGCCGCCAGGGCGTGGCCTGTGTCACGGCGCGCGATTTCCGCTGGGAGCGCGGCGACCTGAAGTCGATCTCCCTGCTCGGCAACGTGCTGGCGCGGCAGATGTCGGCTGACCGCGGCGCCGTCGAGACCCTGCTGTTCCGTGACGGCTACCTCACCGAGGCCTCCAGCAGCAATGTCTGGATCGTGCACGAAGGCGCCTTGCTCGGGCCGCCGAAGAGTGAGCACTTGCTGGAGGGGATCCGCTACGAGCTGCTGCGCGAGCTGTGCGAGGAAGAGGGCATCGCCTTCAACCTGCGTCCGCTGAGCGAAGCCGAGGTGCTGGCGGCCGACGAGGTCTTGCTCAGCGCGAGCAGCAAGGAGCTGCTGCCGGTCACCCACATCGACGGCGAAGCCGTCGGGCACGGCGCGCTCAGAGGCAAGCCCGGCCCGGTCTATGCCCGGCTCTTCGCCGCCTACCAGCGTGCGAAAGCCGTCCAATCCATTTGATTTCAATGGCGGCTCCGGCCCCATCGTGTGTTCCATGACAGACATCCCTCCCGAGCAATCCCTGATCGAATACCCGTCCAATTTCCCCATCAAGGTCATGGGATTGAACGTCGACGGGTTTTCCGATGCCATCGTGCAGGTCGCTCGCCAGTTCGATCCCGGCTTCGACGCGGCCACGCTCGAGACCCGCCCCAGCAAGGGCCACAAGTACCTGGGCCTGACCATCACCGTGCTGGTGACCAGCCGCGAACAGCTCGACGAGCTGTACCGCACCCTGTCCACCCACCCCATGGTCAAGATGGTTCTGTGAACTCGTCCGGGGACGTGCGGCCGTTGCCATGGCCGCGCGGACGGTGATGCCGCCGGCCCCTTCTCCCTGACGCAGCCATTTCCGATCCGGACGTGGCGCCTTGCTCTTCAGCTCGAGGGCGGCGCGCCGTCGCCGACAATCCCCCCATGTCTTTGCAGTCCGCTCCCACCCTCCGCCTGCTCGGCCGCGCCGATTACGCCGCGACGGTCGCCGCCATGCGCCGCTTCACCGACGAGCGCACATCGGCCACGCCGGACGAGATCTGGCTGTGCGAGCACGACCCCGTCTACACCCAGGGCGTGGCCGGCAAGGCCGAGCACCTGCTCGATCCCGGCGCCATTCCGGTGCTGCAGTCCAACCGCGGCGGCCAGGTGACCTACCACGGGCCGGGCCAGGTGGTGGCCTACCCGCTGATCGACCTGCAGCGCCTGGGCATCTACGTCAAGGAATACGTCTACCGGCTCGAACAAGCCCTGCTCAAGACCCTGGAAGGCCTGGGCGTCACCGGCCACCGGGTCGCCGGCGCGCCCGGCATCTACGTCAAGCTGGCCGATCCTTTCGGCCATGCGGCCCTGACCGGCCCGCGCGCCGACCCTTTCCAGGGCCTGGGCAAGGTGGCCGCGCTGGGCATCAAGGTCAGCCGCCATTGCACCTACCACGGCCTGGCGCTGAACGTCGCCATGGACCTGGAACCCTTTTTCAGGATCAATCCGTGCGGCTATGCCGGCCTGCAAACGGTCGATTTGGCTACACTGGGCGTCCACGCCGACTGGACCACGGTCGCGCGTCAACTGGGTGGCAAACTGGTGTCGCACCTGAGCTGAGGCCCTATCGGGCCGAGGCAGGCCCCCGTTTTTGAGAGCTATCGATGTCCACCGACTCCACCCTTCCCGCCGCTTCCCCCGCGTACGACGCCACGGCGAAGCAAAAGGCGCAAGCCAAGACCGCGCGCATCCCGATCAAGATCGTCCCGGCCGAAACCCTGAAGAAGCCCGACTGGATCCGCGTCAAGGCGGGTTCGCCGAGCTCGCGTTTCTACGAGATCAAGCAGATCCTGCGCGAGCACAAGCTGCACACCGTCTGCGAAGAGGC
>CBIHOH010000131.1:0-8673 GCA_966211755.1 uncultured Rhizobacter sp.
GAAGTGCCACTCGCTTGCGCCTCGTGCGCGGCCCGCCACTCCCGCGCATGCGTGAAAAGCTCGCCGCCTTCGAAATAGCGCCGGCTGAAGGGCTGCAATGGATGCTCGGTGGTGCGCGGCCCCAGCACGTCGCCCGTCCAGCCCGCCGCCAGGTAGTCGCGGAGCTGGGACACGAGCACGGAGGGGGGCAGTTCGCTGTTGTCGCGCACATGGCGGCCCGTCCAGCTCATGTAGAGCACGCGCCGGGCAGACAACACGGCTTCGAGCATCAGCTGGCGATCGTCGTCGCGCCGGGAGCGGTCGCCCGGCCGCGCCTGGCCCGGCAGCCCCATCAGATCGAAATCGCTGCGCGGGCTGGCGCGCGGATAGTCGCCGTCGTTCATCCCCAAGAGGCACACGACCTCGAACGGAATGGAGCGCATGGGCATCAGCGTGCAGAACGTGACGCCGCCGCCCAGGAAGCGGCCCCCGAGGCCCGGCTCATCGAGCTCCGACAGCCATGCTTCGCGCACCGCGGCCAGGGGCACGCGTTCATCGAAGCCGGCCGTGTCGCAGGCTTCGAGCCAGCGGCGCAAGGCGTCGTCGAGCGCGGCCATGGTGATGCGGTCCCGCTCGTCGGTGGGTTCGATCAATGCCGCCATCAGCTCGCGCAGCCGTTCCGCCCAAACGGCTGGTTTGGCAGGCATCACCGCGGCCTGCCACCACCCTGCCAGCGCATCCACGAGTGCAGCCAGCGACCCGGCCAGCGCGGCTTCCAGGCCACCCACCTCCGCATAGGGCTCGATGCCGTCGAAAGGGGTGCCGGCCGCGACGAGGCCGCTCGCATAGCCGAGCAGCATGCGCCGCAGGCCAAAGAGCCAGGTGTTCTGCTCGCCGCAGGCGGCCAGCCCCAGGTCCGCGCGCTGTGCCTCATGCAGCCCCCACCGCACGCCGGCGCCGGACATCCATGCAGTGAGCTGCGGCAGGTCGGCGTCGGTGATGCCGAAGCGGCCGGCGACGGCCGGCACGTCCAGCAGGTCGCGCACGTCGTTGAGCCGGCAGCGCTCCTGCGGCAGGCGCAGCAGCCAGTCGACCGCCAGCACCAGCGGGTTCGTGCCGCGGTGGCTGACGTCGGCAATGTCGAAGGGGATGAACCGTGCATCGCCCCTCCCATACTGGCCGAAGACGGCGCGGATGGAGGGCGCAAAGGTTTCGATGTCGGGCACCATCACGACGATGTCGCGCGGGTGCAGCGGCGTGTCGGCCGGCGCCGCCAGCAGCGCGAGCAACTGGTCGTGCAGCACCTCGACTTCCCGTTGACCGCTGTGGGCCACGTGAAAGACGATGGAGCGGTCACTGCCGCGCACGGCAACAGGCGGGTGCTCCGCCAGCGGCACCAGATCCCGCACACGCGCCTGGACCTGCGACAGCAGCGTATCGCCATCTCCTTCGTCGAAGAGGTCCACGCGCGGCATGGCCAGGCGCCTGCGCGCGGCTTCATCATCGAAGGCATCCAGCTGCCGGATGAAATCACCCCCCTGGCGCCCCCAGGCCGCCAGCAGTGGATGGCCATGCAGATGCAGGTCTTCCAGCGGCACCTCGGCGAGATCACGCCCATGCCGCAGGGGATGGCGGCGTCGCGGCGCACGCAGCGCCGCACGGCTGTCCAGGATGTCAGCCCAATGGAAGCGGCACGGATTGGGCACCGCGAGCAGCACCTGGGCCCGGCGAGACAGCGCAGCCAGCACCTCCAGGGTCTGCGCCGGCACATGCGACATGCCGAACAGCACCACCCGTCGCGCAAGCGGCGCCGCGATGGGGGCATCGCCGGCCATGGCATCGACGAACCGGCGGTGCAGCTGGGGCCGGATGCTCGCCCGTTCGACGCCATCCAGGCGGCCGAGAAGTTCCCGCCACAGTGCGGGCTGCCAGGCCTGGTCGTCCGGCACGGGCGGACCGGACCCCTGCCCGGTGGGCAGCACGTCCCGCCCCTGGGCCCAGGCCTCCAGCCAGTCGCTGCGGTAGACCTGATACTGGTCGTACAGGTCGGCCAGCCGACGGCAGAGTTGCAGCCGGCGTGCCACATCGCCGCCCTGCAGGAACCGAGCCAGCGGTTCGAAACCTTGCTGGCCCAGCAGGGCCGGCACCTGGGCCATCAGGCGCCAGGTCAGCGCGGTCTTGTCGAACGGCGAAACAGGCGGCACGGCTTCCCGCCCGAGCGCCTGGCGGAACGTGCGCCACATGAAGCGAGCCGGCAACTCCACCCGCGTGGCGGCGCACACGCCCAGCCGCTGGGCGAGGGCCATCTTCAGCCATTCGGCCACCCCGTTGCTCTGCACGAGGAACACCTCTTCCTCGAGCGGCCCCAGCGGCTGGCGCTGGATCCATTCGAACAAGGCGTCCCGAAGCAGCTCGGCGCGGTTGCCGTGCAGGACCAGCAGGCCGGGCTGGACAGTGGAGGTCATGGACGAGGACGGCATGGAGGGCGATCGGTGCAGCGCGCATTCTCCGCGATGCAGACGTACCGGAGTATCGATGCCCTCAGGCTCGAGAGGTGAGCCAGCGGGAACGGACACCCGCGCCCCCACGATATGCTTTGCCCCATGGGAGCCTTTTTCTATCTCGTCTTCGGCGGCATCGGCCTGCTCGGCATCATCGGCATCGCGACCGTCGTGGTCATCCTGATTCGGGCGTTGATGAAGCATGTGCACGGCGTCGAGCCGTCCAAGCACTTCGCCGACAATCCGCCCGAGGATGCACCGCGGCACCGCGCGCAGTTCACGGACACGCCGTCGGCCGGCACCACCGTTGATCTGCTCGCGCCCGCACTGGCGGCGGGGGCGGCTGCAGCGGTCGCCGATGCGCTGCTGCCGGAGCCTGAGCCCTGCGCTGACAAGGCGGATTTTTCCTCCAGCGACGAAGGCCCATCGCAATGCGATGCGTCGTCGTCGAGCGACGACAGCGGTTCATCCAGCAGCAGCGACTGACAGGAACAGGGACCGGCCTACAACGCCGCCATCGCCCGCCCCACGAACGACAGCAACGGCATGTCCAGACCCGTTCCGCGCAAGAGTTCAGGCTCCTGCGCATAGGCGGCTTGCAGCCTGACTTTCAAACTCCCGTCGTCACCGGCGTGGGTCACGTCGAACAAGGCCTTCCACCTCACCGCAAGCTCGCGCACGCCAGGGTCGTGCGGCTCGGCCCCCTGATCGAACAGCCGGCGCATGGCAGCGACAAGGGGCGGCCATTGCTTGCCCGTGTTGGCACGACCCAGCATCACCCGCTCCAGCTGCTCGGGCGTGAGGTATTTGGCATACAGCGCCCTTTGGCGGGCCTGCATGCAATCCAACACATAGTTCAGCAGCGCCGGGTCGATGCCCGTCTGCGCCTGCATGCTGGCTTCATGGCGGGTCATCGCGTCCAGCTTGTGCAGCAGGCCGGGATTGTTGCCGGTGGTTTCGTCCACGAGCGCCGTCCATTCGGCCACCCGCCGTTGCGCGTCCGAAGCCGTCGGCGGAACGCCGCGGTCGAGCAAGTCGCGCATGGCCTTCACGAGTTCGGGCCAGCGGGCGTCCAGGTCTGATCTGGCGCTTCGCCGGCGCTCCTCGAGCGATTGCTGTTCTTCGGGCGTGAGGTATTTGTCGTACAAGGTCATGATCTCCAGAGTGGTGAGCCAATCGGCCACCTCCGGCATGTCACCCGCGTCCATCTTCACCTTCAGCCGCCTCAGCTGCAGGCGCAGCCGCTCGATCTTCTCCACCTGGCTGTCGAGCGCAGCCAGCTGTTGCGTGATGATGCCCGGGAGTGCCATCCCCTCGGTGGCCAGCGTGTCACCGATGTCCGCCAGCCCCAGGCCCAGCTGCTTGAGTGCCTGGATCTGATGCAGCCGCGCCAGATCGTCTCGACCATAGAGGCGATACCCGGCTTCGGATCGGTGCGAGGGTTTGAGCAGACCCAGTTCGTCGTAGTGGTGCAAGGTCCTGACCGTCAGGCCTGTGCGTTTTGCCAGTTCACCTACCTTCAACAACATGCGTCTGTTCTCTCCTCTGCCGCCACTCTGGAGCCTCACGCCTCGTGAGGGTCAAGCGATGATTTTCCAGCCTGGCCAGACAGGACGTGTTCAGCCGGCGGCAGCATCGCTCATGCGCTTCGCACGCCACCGCACCATGCGCGCCAGATGTCGCAAAGACAGGTGATGCGCATGCAACGCCCCGAGGTAGCCGCTCGAATGGAGTTCGAGCACCTGCTCGTCGAACAAGGCGCCCACCTTGCCCTCGTCGAGCGCCCAGAAGCCCTCGGCCTTGATGGGGCCACCTGAGGCCTGATCCAGCTCGAAGCGCCTGGGCTGCAAGATGTCGAGTTGCATGAGCCGGGAACAGAACGCCTGGGTGCGCGGGATCTCGTCGTAGATCTTCTTCACGAAATCGACCGCCTCCCGCGTGTACGCGCTGGGCGCACCGTCTTCGTCATACAAGGGGGTACCAGTTTCTTCATTGAGCCCGGGGCACGATTCATCGAGCACCACCTGCACCGTCCCATCTGCAGCCTGCCGCATGCCGAACGGCCAGGCCCGGAAGTGCGCCGGCACATAGCCGGCCCGCCATCGTCCTCCTTCGACATAGAGGTTTTCGTGCTCCCCGAAGCCGAACACCGCTGCCGGACCGATGGCTGACTGACCCGTCTGCGGATCCGCCTGCATGCGGACGAACACGATCGGAAATTCCAGGCACGCATCCGCGAATTCGGCCGCATGCAGGTAGCACGATGGGATGCCCGCGATGCGCTGCCAATCGATCAGCCGGCCTTCCTGCATCTTCAGGCGGCCATGCCGGGCCTGGTCGAGCACCACGGGCTGCTTGTACAGGGCTGGATAGATCATGCAGTTTCTCCCTTTGGACCACCTGCACGTTGTCCATGCGTTGGCCGCCGAGGTCAATCACCAGGAGTGTCCAGCCCGGTCAGGGTCGGCTCGGTGAAGCGGCTGCACCGCCCTGCTCACCGCGAATGGCCGTGAGTGTGGTCCGGCTCGTGATCACCTCAGCATCGAGGCGCAGATGCAGCAAGGTCGGCATCCCGCTGCGCAACGCAGCATCGAAAGCCGGCTCGAACGCCGCCGTGGTGGTGATCGCCTCACCGCGCCATCCGAACGCCCGGGCGAGCGCGGCGAAGTCGGGATTGCACAGGTCGGTGCCGCTCACGCGCCCGGGATAGGTGCGCTCCTGGTGCATGCGAATCGTGCCGTAGGTGCCGTTGTCCACCACGATGCTGATCAGGCGGCGCGCGCCATGGCCCATGGCCGTGGCCAGCTCCTGTCCCGTCATCAGAAAGTCGCCGTCCCCGGCGAGGTTGACCACGGTGCGCTGTGGATACAACAGGGCGGCGGCGACGGCCGCCGGCACGCCGTAGCCCATCGCTCCCGCCGTGGGCGCGAGCTGGCTGCGGCCGTGGTGCTGCAGGCCGGGATAGCGCACGAAGCGATGCAGCCAGCCGGCATAGTTGCCTGCGCCGTTGGTGTACACGGTGTCGGGCGGCGCCAGCCGCTGGATGGTCTTGACGACCACGGCCATGTCGAGCGGCTCGATGGCCCGGGTCAGGTGGCCGGCCTCGTAGTCGGCGTGGGCCGCGGCGGTCCAGTCCAACCAGGGCACGGTCACCGGCGCGGCGAGGGTTTCAAGCGCCTTGGCCGCGTTCTGCATCGATGCCTGCAGCAACAGGTCTGCGGCATACACCCGGCCCAGTTCCTCCGCGCCGGCGTGGATGTGGATCAACTGCTGTTCGGGGCGCGGCGCCTTCAGCAGGGTGTAGCCGCCGGTCGTCATTTCGCCGAGCCGGGCACCTACCGCCAGCACGAGGTCGGCCGCACGGATGCGCTCGGCCAAGGCCGGGTTGATGCCGATGCCGATGTCTCCGGCATAGTTGGGATGCCGGTTGTCGAACACATCCTGGAACCGGAAGGCACAGCCCACGGGCAACTGCCAGTTCTCGGCGAAGCGCTGGAGCGCCTGGCACGCCGGGCCATCCCAGCCGCTGCCACCGGCGATCACGAACGGGCGCCTTGCCGACAGCAGCAGTTGGCGCACGTGGCGCAAGGCGCCGGGCGCAGGCCATGCCGTGGCCGGTTCGGCTCGCGGCAGCACCGGCGCAGCGGTGGGCGAAGCCAGCATGTCCTCGGGCAACACCAGCACGACGGGGCCTGGGCGACCCTGCATCGCGGCATGAAAGGCGCGGGAGATGTACTCGGGCAGCCGACCGGCGTCGTGCACCTCGCCCACCCACTTCGCGAAACCGAGCGTGCCGGGTCCGAACACCTGGCGGTAGTCGAGCTCCTGGAAGGCCTCGCGGTCGCGCTGGTCGCCCGCGACCTGGCCAATGAAGAGCACCATCGGGGTGCTGTCCTGGAAGGCGGTATGCAAGCCGATGCTCGCGTTGGCCGCACCCGGCCCCCGGGTCACGAAGCAGATGCCTGGCCTGCCCGTCAGCTTGCCCTGTGCCTCGGCCATGAAGGCCGCCCCACCCTCATGACGGCAAGTGATGAAACGGATCCGATCGCGGTGCTCGTGAAAGCCGTCGAGCACCGCAAGAAAACTCTCGCCCGGGACGCCGAAGACGGTGTCCACCCCCTGGGCGATCAGGGCCTCGACCAGCAGGTGGCCGGCCGATCGGGTCGAAGGCGTGGCGCGCGTCATGCGGCCACTTTAAAACCTCCGCGGCGGCGTGCCACACCTGCCCCCACGAGCGACGCCGACAACACGCCGAGCGCCAGCGCCAGCGCCGAGCCATAGAACACCCCACGCGGCGCGCCATGGTCCAGCAGTGAACCGAAGATGGGGGAAGCCAGTGCGAATCCGATGTCGAGACCCGAATACACCGTCCCGTAGACACGGCCCGTGGCCCCCGGCGGCGCCGCACGCTTGATCAGCATGTCGCGCGAAGGCCCCGCCAGCCCTGTGCCGAACCCGGCCACGGCCACCACGCCGGCCGCCGCCATGCCCGGCAGCACACCGGTGGCCACGAGGCACAACAGCACGGCCGATGCCATCAGGCAAGAACCGATGATCTTCTCCAGGCGATCCGCACCGGCCGCCACGAATCCGCCCACCACCATGCCGGCGGCACCGAACAGCATGTAGCCGGTCACGACGAAGGCCGTGGCCTCGATCGGCAGGCCATACAGGCTCTTCAAGGCCGGGCTGGCGAAGCTCTGGATGGCGCTCAGCGCGCAAGTCGAGAAGAAAAAGAACGAGAAGCACAGCCACACCGATGGCAGTTGCAGAAAGGCAAGCGGATGCTCGCTGTGCACCGCCGCCCCCGGCTTGGCCGCGCGTTCATGCGCCCAGGACCCCGCCTTGTCGTCGATGGCATCGCGATGCCACCACAGGATGGCCATCACGAGCAGCGCCCATCCCGCCATGCCTGCCGATGCGATGCGCCACGACCCGGTGAGCGCTGTGACGCCGGTCAGGAACACCGGGGCGGCCGCCCACCCGAGGTTGCCGCTGATGCCGTGCACTGAGAAGGCATGCCCGAGCCGGGGCTGGGAGACCCGCTTGTTCAGGATCGTGAAGTCCACCGGATGGAAGGGCGAGTTGCCGAGGCCGGCCAGTGCCGCGCCGAGCATCAGCCCGCCATAGCCCTGCGCCGTGGAGGTGGCCAGTGCCGCCAGCCCGAAGCAGCTGAGCGCGGCGAAGAGGATGGGCCGCGCGCCCACGCGGTCCACGACGAACCCGGCCAGCGCCTGGCCCACTCCCGAAACGACGAAAAACGTGGTGACCAGCAGGCCAAGCTCCGCATACGTCAGCCCGAACTCCCGGATGAACATCGGGAACAGCGGGGGCAGCATGAGGTGGAAAAAGTGCGAAGACCCGTGCGCCAGGCCGATGAGGCCGATGGTGCGGGCATCTTGACGCAAGGGGACAGCGGCGGCGGCAGAGGCGGTGGTCATGGGGGTCGGGGAGCCATGTTCTAGGGGGATGCGAGCACTCTAGGCGTCGCCGGCGCGGCCGAGTTACGATAACTCGTCAATCTCTATCGAGATCCTGCCAATGGCCCGAACCACCCTGCCCGACCGCCGCCGCGCCAGCGTGCCCCCGTTGGACCCCAATCAGTTCACCCCCACCCGGGAGCATCCTGTGCGGGCCAAGAGCCGCAAGCTCAAGGCTGACACCTCGATCGATCCCCACCAGCACCCTTGGGCGCAGCTGGCGTTTTCAATGACCGGCGTGATCCGCGTGACCGCCGGGCGGGGCTCTTACATCGTGCCGCCGTCGCGGGCCGTCTGGATCCCGCCCGGCGTGGAGCATGTGGTCAATGTGGTCGAGGACGCGGAACTGCGCGCGGTCTACCTCTTTCAGGACGAGAACCACTGCGGCCCCGACGGCGCCGCACCGCCCGATTCGCCCTGGCGAGAATGCCGGGTGCTGGAGGTCTCCAGCCTGATGCGTGAGCTTGTGATGCAGCTCACCGTGGAGCCGGGCGAGCGCACCCCGACCGACCGCGAGTACCACCTGAGCATGCTGGTGCTCGACGAACTGCGCCGCGCTCAATCGATTCCCCTCGGGGTGGACCTGCCGCAAGACAAGCGCCTGCTCGCGTTGTGCGAGGCGGTGATCGACGACCCATCCCGCTGGCGCACGCTTGAGGAATGGGCCGAGAGCACGGGCGCCAGCCCGCGAACGATTGCGCGCCTGTTCCGCA
>CBIHOH010000132.1:0-8609 GCA_966211755.1 uncultured Rhizobacter sp.
CGCTCTCGTCGGTGAGTTCCTCCGACGGCGGCACCACCTGGACCGCCACCTTCACCCCTACCGCCAGCGTCTCCGACACCAGCAACCTCATCACCCTGGACAACACCGGCGTGAGCGACTCGGCCGGCAATGCCGGCACGGGCAGCTCCGACTCCAACAACTACGCCATCGACACCGCCGCGGCCACCGTCACCAGCGTGACGGTCCCGGACAATGGCACCTACACCGCAGGCCAGAATCTCGACTTCACCGTCCACCTCTCCGAGGCCGTGACGGTGGACACCACCGCCGGCCTGCCGCGCATCGCCATCGCGCTGGACACCGGCGGCACCGTCTACGCCACCTATCTTGCAGGTTCCGGCAGCGCAGCACTGGACTTCCGCCTCACCATCGCCAGCGGCCAGCTCGATACCAGCGGCATCTCCGTGGGCAGCGCCATCGAGCTCAACGGCGCCACCGTGCGCGACAGCTTCGGCAACAACGCTCAGACCACGTTCGCCAACGTCGGGGCCACCACGGCCGTGCGGGTCGATGCCGCCGGGCCCACGGTGGCCAGCGTCGGCGTCCCGCCGGACAGCCACTACAACGCCGGCGAAGTGTTGAGCTTCACCGTCAACACCAGCGAAGCCGTGATCGTGGACACCTCCGCCGGCACGCCGCGCCTGGCGCTCGACATCGGCGGGCGCACCGCCTACGCCACCTACACCTCCGGCTCGGGCAGCGATGCCTTGCTGTTCACCTACACGGTGCAGGCCGACGACAACGACGCCGACGGGATCTCGATCAGCGGATTGCAGGCCAACGGCGCGCTGCTGGGCGATGCGGCCGGCAACGCCCTCGATGCCACCCTCCACAATGCCGCAGCGACGGCGGGTGTGCTGGTCGACACGGTCGACCCCGTCGCCAGCAGCATCACCCTGTCGGACAACTCCCCCACGAGGACCCCTGCCGTGGGCTACACCGTCACCTTCTCGGAAGCCGTCTCCGGGGTCGACGCGAGCGATTTCACGCTCGCCGGCACCCCCTTCGTTAACGCCAGCATCATTTCCGTGACCGCCGTCGATGCCAGGACTTATGCCGTGGTCGTGGGAGGCCTGAACGGCGCAGGCCGGCTCGGCCTGAACCTCAATGCCAGTGCCACCGGCATCATGGACAGGGCAGGCAACACGCTGTCAGGCGGACTGACAGGACCGGCCTACGAGATCCAGGCCGTCGCCCCGACGGTGCCAGCCGCGCCGCCGGCCCCTCCTGTCCAGCCGCCCTCGCCCCCACCCGTGCCTGCGGCGCCCATGCCGCCCGTCACGCTGGTGCCCCTGGACGTCGCGCTCCCGCCGAACGCCCCCACGCTCGTGCCGTCCCTCGCCAGCCCGGGAGCTCCCGGCCTGCCCTCCATCGGGGATCGCGGCCCGAACAACACCGGCCCCACCCACGACCCGGCCCCGCCCGTCGCCCCGCCCGCCACACCGAATGGCCAGGCCATCGGCTTCGTCAGGCTGGGCATGTCCAACGACGGTCCCGGGCTCCGGGCCATCCCCGACATCGGCGACTTCTCCGTGCGTTCCGGCGCCCCCCTGAGCATCGGCCTGCCGGCCTCCACCTTCAGCCACAGCGACAGCAGTGCCCGGGTGAGCATCGAGGCGCGCCTGGCCGATGGCCGTCCGCTGCCGGCCTGGCTCAAGTTCGACCCGGCCACGGGCACCCTCTCCGGCCGCCCGCCCCAGGGCCTGGTACAGACCCTGTCGATCCAGGTCATCGCACGCGACAGCGCCGGCCGCCAGGCCTCCTCTCACCTCGACCTGGAGGTCGGGAAGGACGCCCCGCCTGCACCTCGTCCGACGCCGCCACGGCCTCCCGCCGACACCCCCGAGCCCGCACCGGCCGAGCAACGCGGCGAACTGATGCCCACCGGCGAGAGGACGATCGATCCGGAACTGGCGCTGCAGGCTGCCGAGGCAAGCCGTCCTGCCGGCCGCGCCGCCCTCAGCGACCAGTTCGACCGCTACGGCCACTCGGCGCGCCTGGCCGAGAGCGCCGCCCTGCTGGAGCAACTGCAAGCCGCCGCGCGCCAGCCCGCATGATCGACGGCAGCGCCGCCATGACAGGAACCGCCCCCCTGCCGCAGCCATCGCGGTCTGGGGCGGCGCGCCGCTGCTCGCTTGAACAGGCGCGGCCATGACGGTCCTCCGGCGGCCCCGCCCGCTTCTCCAACCGGTGCGCTGAAGTCCACCCCACTCTTCGACGGGAGTCCCTTGCTCAGAACCCTGCGCGCACGGCTTTTCCTGGGAAACCTGGCCATCTTCCTGGTCATGCTGGGGCTGCTGCTGTGGAATGCACAGCAGCTCCTGTCGAGCGCCTTGAACGAGCAGTTCCAGACCGAGGCCGAACAGCTGCGCCCGCTGCTCAACGCGGCCATCGGCCCGCTGCTGGCCACCCGTGACTACGCCACGCTGGATACCGTGGTGAAGGAATGCGTGGCGGACAGGAGGCTGGCCTACCTCGAGGTGCTCGACACCCGGGGAACCCTGGTGAGCAGCATGGGCACGCCAGCCGGCGGCCCGACGGCGCTGGCGGCACAGATGCCGCTGACGCTGCGCGGGACCGCCCTGGGACAGGTGCGCTACGGCATCCGCACGGCCAGCCTGGAGCAGTCGCGCGACACCATCTGGCGCACCGGCCTGCTGGTCGGCGCGCTGCTCCTGTTGGTGGGCACGGCCCTGCAGGCCTTGTGCACCACCTGGGTCACCCGCGGCCTGCGCCACCTGGCCGAGGCCAGCCAGCGGGTGGCCGGCGGCGACTACCGGCTCCAGCTGCCCGACAGCCCCATGCAGGAGATCCGGCAGGTGTCCGGCGCGTTCAACCTCATGGCCCAGGCGGTACAGGCGCAGCTCAAGATCCTGCACGAGCGCGAGGCCTACCTGAGGGCGATGATCGACACCCTGGCCGAGGGATTGGTGGTCACCGAGGCGGGCACCGGCAAGGTCATCGACGGCAACGAAGCCATGCTGCAGCGCCATGCCCTCGTCCGGGGGCAGCCCCTGCATGGAAACGCCGGCAACTACTGCCTGCTCGACGCCCAGGGCGAGCCCCTGGCCCCGGAAGACTGGCCGATGAACCGGGTGCTGGCCACCGGCGAGCCGGTGCGCAACCTGCTGGTGAAGCTGATGCCGCACGAGGGCGCGTTCGTCTGGAACTCCGTCAACGCATCGCCCCTGTTCCGCGACGGCGAGACCCGGCCCTATGCGGTCGTCACCACGCTGACCGACGTCACCCGCCACGTGCTGGCCGAGCAGGAACTTCGCCACGTCAACGAAGAGCTCGAACGCCGGGTGTACGAGCGCACCGCCGACATGCGCCAGGCGGTCGATGCCGCCGAAAAGGCGAGCCGGGCGAAGTCGGAGTTCCTGTCGCGCATGAGCCATGAGCTGCGCACGCCGCTGAACGCCATCCTCGGCTTCTCCCAATTGCTGTCGATGCCGAGTGCCGGCCTGGACGCCCAGGAGAGGCAGAAGGTCAAGCAGATCGAAATGGCCGGCTGGCACCTGCTCGAGCTGATCAACGAGGTGCTCGATCTTGCGCGCATCGAGGCGGGCGCCATGGCGACCTCGATGGAGGCATTGGACCTGTGTGCGGTGGTCGGTGAATCGGTCGACCTGGTCAGCACGCAGGCGCAGGCGCGCGGCATTCGCCTGGACAACCGCTGCGACCCCGCCCTGCCCTGCTGGGTGATGGGCGACCGCAAACGGCTCAAGCAGGTGTTCAACAACCTGTTGTCGAATGCGGTGAAGTACAACCAGGCGAACGGGCAGGTGCTGGTGTCGGCCGACTTGCCGGGCCACGGGCGCGTGCGCGTGCGCGTGGCCGACACCGGCCGCGGCCTCAGCCCCTCCGAGCTGGAGCGGCTGTACGAGCCCTTCACCCGCTTCGAACAGGCGGACCAGATGGTGCAGGGCACGGGCATCGGTCTGGTCATCACCCGCCGCCTGGTCGAGTTGATGGGCGGCGAACTGAAGGTGGTCTCGCAGCAGGGGGTGGGCTCCACCTTCAGCTTCGAACTGGCCCAGGCGCCGGCCCCGTTCGAGCAGGCGACGCAAGATGCGGCCGAGCTGAGCACCGGCCCCGGCAGCGCCCCGGTGCCGCTGCTGCCCGCCTCGTGGCAGCTGCTCTACATCGAGGACAACCCGTCCAACGTGGAACTGCTGCGCCAGGTGCTCGCGCTGCGGCCGGTCTACCAGCTGAGCGTGGCGGCCGATGGCCGGAGCGGGCTGGACAAGGCCCGGCTCGCCCCGCCCGACCTGGCCATCATCGACATCGACCTGCCGGGCATCGACGGCATCGAGGTCTGCCGCCGGCTGCGCGCCGACCCGCGGACCCGCCACGTGCCGCTGATCGGCCTGAGCGCCAACGCCATGGCCGCCGACGAGGCGCGCGCCCTCCAGGCCGGCTTCGATCTCTACCTGACCAAGCCGCTGAACGTGCCGCGTTTGTTCCGCGAGCTGAAACGGCTGTTGAGCCGCTGAGCGGCGGCCGGCGCAGGCCCGGCCCCAGGGCCGGTCCACACGGTCACACGGCGCGGGCCGCGGCGATCGCGGCGGCATCCGAGCCCAGCCAGCGCAGCCGGTCGAGCCGGTACAGGCAGTGTTCGCGCAACGGGCTGGACGGCGCCAGGGCGGGATGCATGAAGGTGGCCGCGGCAGGCTGCATGCCCAGGCGCCGCATCACCGCCTGGGAGCGGCGGTTGGCCACGGCGGTGAAGGAGACGATCTCCTGCAGCTGCAGGCGCTCGAAACCCGCCCACAGCGCGGCCTGGGCCGCTTCCGTCGCCAGGCCCCGGCCCCAGTGCTCGAAGGCCAGGCGCCAGCCGATCTCCACACAGGGCGAAAACGGCAGAGGCAGCGCCGGCGTCTGCAGCCCGGTGAAACCGATGAACTGTCGCGTGTCGCGCCGCTCGACGGCCCAGAAGCCCCAGCCTTGCGTCGCGATCCGCGACTGCAGGCGCTCGAGCAGCGCGTCGCTGGCCTCGCGTGACAACACGGCGGGGAAATGCGCCATCACCCGCGGATCGGCGTTGAGGGCGGCGAAGGGCTCGGCATCTGCCGGCCGCCAGGCGCGCAGGCGCAGGCGCGGGGTATCGATTTCCATGGGGGACGGAGGAGTCATTCGGTATCGGGCCTGGCCAGCGGTTTTTGTCCCATCGCGAGCCCGCTGCCCAGCGCCAGCACGGCCGCCGACAGCGCCAGACCGGAGCGCAGTCCGCCGGACCCGTCGGCCAGCCAGCCGACCAGGCTGGGCCCGACGATCTGGCCGACCGCGAACACGACGGTGAACGCGCCGATGCCGGGCGCCCAGGCGGCGGGCGGCAGATTATGGCGCACCAGGGCGGTGGTCGAGGCCACGACCGACAGGAACACCGAACCGAACAACACCCCGGAGGCGAACACGGCGGGCCCATGGCGGCTCAGCACCGGCAGCAGCGTGGCCAAGGCCAGCAAGGCGTTGAGCAGCGCCATCGGCTGCCCGCCGCGAAAGCGCTGCAGCAAGCCCGCCCACAGCCAGGACGAGGCCACGCAAGCCGCCCCGAGCAGCGCGTAGAAGACGGCGATCAGGCCGTCGGCGAGCTGTTGTTCGCGCAACAAGGTGACGACGAAGGTCATGTACCCGATGTAGCCCAGGCCGAACAGGAAATACGAGGCCAGGCCGAAACCGAACCAGCGCCACCGCCAGGGCGGCGGCGCGCTGTCCGCCGACGCCGCTGCGTCCAAGCCCCGCGTGGCCCGGGCGGTGAACGCGGTGGCGAGCGCCGCGCAGGCGGCCAGGCCGACCCAGGCCCCCTGCCAGGCGTGCCGGACGGGCAAGGCGGCGAGCGGCGGCAGGATCAGCGCCGACACGACGATGCCCAGGCCCACCCCGCCGTAGTACAGGCCCAGCACCAGCCCCGGGGTGAGCCGCGAGCCGCCGCCCAGCCGCGCCGCCATCAGGCCGCCGGCGACGAAGGCGGCGGCGCTGGCCATGCCGGTCAGCAGGCGCAACGCATACAAGGCCGCGTCGGCCCGCACCACCCCGTGCAGCCCCAGCAGCAGCGCCGCGCCCCAGCCCCCGGCCAGCAGCAGCCGGCGCGGGCCATGCCGGCGCAACCAGGCCGGGGCCAGCAGGGCGCCGAGCAGGTAGCCGGCGGCATTGACCGTGTTCATGGAGCCGGCGGTGAAATAGCTCCAGCCCAGGTCGGCCCGCATCGGCGGCAACAGCAAGGCATAGGAAAAACGTGCCAGGCCGAGCGAGACGGCGGCGGCCAGCGCCAGCGCGGCGGCAGCGGCCAGCGTGGCCGGCGGCGAGGAACGGGCGGACGAGGACATGGCGCCCATGCTCGCACAGTCGCGGCCGCCCGGCGGGGACGGATGCGCTCTTGTCCTACCCCGGCGGGTGCGGCCCGCCGATGGACGCCGGGCCGGCACCGCGTTGCAATGGCACACTGCCGCGCTTTTTTCGCCGATGGAGCCGTTCATGAGTGACAAGCCCCAGGCCGGCCAGCCGTTCGACATCGACTGCGAACTCGTCTACGAGCTGACGGGCGACTGCGACTTCCTGTTCCAGATCCACGCGCTGCACGGCATGGGACAGGAACTGCTGTCGGAATCGCTCACGCTGTCGCCGGCGCTGCCGCACCATGTCTTCGAGGATCCGACCTTGCACCACCGCTTCCTGCGCCTGCGTGCCGGAGAGGGCACGCTCGGCCTGCACTACCGGGCCCGGGTGCGGCGCCTGCCCGAGGCGCCGGCGGGGCCGGCGGACGAAATGGCCATCGCCGAGCTGCCCGACCAGGTGCTGCACGACCTGATGCCGAGCCGCTATTGCGAATCCGACCTGCTCGGCCGGGTGGCGCAGAACATGTTCGGCCAGATCCCTCCCGGCCTCGGCCGGGTGCAGGCCATCTGCGACTGGGTCCACCAGCACCTCGACTACGAGATCGGCTCCACCACCACCATGAGCACCGCCCGCGACGTGTTCCTGCAACGCGCCGGCGTCTGCCGCGATTTCTCGCACCTGGCGATGACCTTCTGCCGCGCCCTCAACATCCCGGCGCGGCTGGTCACCGGCTACGCGCGCTTCGACAAGCCGCCGCCCGACTTCCACGCAGTGTTCGAGGCCTACCTGGGCGGACGCTGGGTGATGTTCGACCCCACCCGCATGTCGCCGGTGCAAGAGCTGGTCCGCATCGGCACGGGCCGCGACGCCAAGGACGTGGCCTTCGCGACGATCTTCGGCCCGGCCCGCATGACCCGCATGAGCCCCTGCATCGACGCCGCCTGCTGAACGCCGGGGCTCACGCCCGCGCAATGTGTCACGCGGCGGGACTGGCCCGCAGGGCCGGCTGCGGCTACAATTCGCCCACTTTCCGAGGAGCGTTGCAAGGTCCCCCCCGCCGCAGGCGTGGCACCCCAGGCTCGGAACTTCAATTGCAACCGCGCTCACCCGCACGCCGTGTCCTCGTGGGTGAGTGTTCAACTTTCCTGGTCCGATACGCGCGCGGGTTCCTCATCGACTGGAGCCTGACATGAACGCCGTCCTGAAAAACGCCAACGACTACGCCGTCGCCGACCTGAGCCTTGCCGCCTGGGGCCGCAAGGAAATCAAGATCGCCGAGACCGAGATGCCCGGCCTGATGGCCATCCGCGAAGAATTCACCAAGAGCCAGCCGCTCAAGGGCGCGCGCATCACCGGCAGCATCCACATGACCATCCAGACCGCCGTGCTGGTCGAGACGCTGCAGGCGCTCGGCGCGCAAGTGCGCTGGGCCTCGTGCAACATCTTCTCGACCCAGGACCACGCGGCCGCCGCGCTGGTCGCCGAAGGCACGCCGGTGTTCGCCCACAAGGGCGAGACCCTGGCCGAGTACTGGGACTTCACCCACCGCATCTTCGACTTCGGCCCCAAGGGCAGCGAAGGCGAAGGCCCGAACATGATCCTGGACGACGGCGGCGACGCCACCTTGCTGATGCACCTGGGCCAGCGCGCCGAGAAGGACGCCTCGGTGCTGAACAACCCCGGCAGCGAGGAGGAAACCTGCCTGTTCGCCGCCATCAAGGCCAAGCTGGCGCAGGACCCGACCTGGTACACCCGCAAGTCGGCCCAGATCATCGGCGTGACCGAAGAGACCACCACCGGCGTGCACCGCCTGAAGGAGATGAGCGCCAAGGGCACGCTGCTGTTCCGCGCCATCAACGTCAACGACAGCGTCACCAAGAGCAAGTTCGACAACCTGTATGGCTGCCGCGAGTCGCTGGTCGACGGCATCAAGCGCGCGACCGACGTGATGATCGCCGGCAAGGTGGCCGTGGTGGCCGGCTACGGCGACGTGGGCAAGGGCTCGGCACAGGCCCTGCGCGCCCTGAGTGCCCAGGTCTGGGTGACCGAGATCGACCCGATCAACGCGCTGCAGGCCGCGATGGAAGGCTACAAGGTCGTGACCATGGAGTACGCCGCCGACAAGGCCGACATCTTCGTGACCACCACCGGCAACAAGAGCATCATCACCCACGACCACATGCTCGCCATGAAGGACCAGGCCATCGTCTGCAACATCGGCCACTTCGACAACGAGATCGACATCGCCT
>CBIHOH010000133.1:0-8545 GCA_966211755.1 uncultured Rhizobacter sp.
CGCAGCAGCCTCGTCGGCGTCGTCGAGGACGATCGCCGCCGACTTGCCGCCGAGCTCGAGGGAGACCCGCTTGAGCTGCTGGCCGCAGATCGCGCCGATGGCGCGACCGGCAGCGGTCGAGCCGGTGAAGGCGACCTTGTCGACGCCGGGGTGGCGCAGCAGGAACTGGGCCGGCCAGCGGGCCAGGCCGAGCAGCCGCAGCAGGCGGTTGAGCACCTCGGGCCGCTCGACCAGCAAGGCCAGGTAGCTTTCGCGCCGCAGCAGCGGCTCGAGCCAGTCGACGAAACGGGCGGCCGCCTCGGGCCCGCAGCGGCCCTCTTGCACCACCTGGGCGGCGCGTGCGATCAGCTTGCCCAGCCGCAGCTTGCTTTCGTCGCGCAGCAGGTGGATGCGCGGCTGCTCGCACCAGCGACGCACCCGCTCGGCCAGCGGCGCGGGCAGGCGCTCGAGGAAGTCCTCGCTGTCGATGGCCGACGGCGGCTGGCCGCAGCCGCGACAGCCGCCGGGCGCGCCGCCCGCGCGGGCCTGGCCGTCGTGCAGCAGGGCGTCGAATTCCATGGCGACGAACTCGCGTGTCTCGCACAAGGTATCGAGCAGCTCGCAGGCGTCGGCGCTGCAGGCCAGCCCCATGCTGCGGGCGATCCAGGCGAGGTCGCTGTCGGCGGTGGGCAGCAGGTGGGTCTGCTGGTCGTCCAGGAACTGGATGCGGTGCTCCACCCGGCGCAGGAAGACGTAGGCCTTGGCGAGACGTTCGGCGCTGGCGGGTTTCATCAGGCCGCCGGCGGTGAGCCGGGCCAGGGCCTTCAGCGTGGAGCGGGTGCGGATCTCGGGGAACTGGCCGCCCCGCACCACCAGCAGCAACTGGACGATGAACTCGATCTCGCGGATGCCGCCGCGCGAGAGCTTCACGTCGTTGGCCCGTTCGGGCCGGCCGGCCGCCCGCCGCTGGGCTTCGTCTCGTACCTTGCGGTGCAGCTGGCGCAGGCCTTCGAACACGCCGTAGTCGAGGTAGCGGCGATAGACGAAGGCGGTGACGGTTTCGCGCAAGGCCACGGCGCGGCCGTTGCGCAGGCTGTCGCGGGGGGCGACGACCCGGCTCTTCAGCCAGGCGAAACGCTCCCATTCGCGCCCTTGCACCTGGAAATACTCTTCCAGCATCGACAGGCTGACCACCGCCGGGCCGGAGTTGCCGTTCGGGCGCAGGGCGAGGTCGACCCGGAAGACGAAGCCGTCGTCGGTGGTGTCGCCGATCAGGGCGTAGAGGCTGCGCGCCACTTCGGAGAAGTATTCGTGGGCGCTGACCACCTTGGGCCCCGCGGTCTCGCCCGCGTCCTCGTAGACGTAGATCAGGTCGATGTCGGAGGAGACGTTCAGCTCGCGCGCGCCGAGCTTGCCCATGCCCACGACCCAGAAGTCGATGCGCTGCCCGCTGGCGTCCAGCGGGGCGCCGAAGCGGGCGTCCTGGTCGGCGCAGGCCTGGACGACGGCGCGGTCGAGGGTGGTCTCGGCCAGCTCGGTCATCGCGAGGGTGACGGCTTCCATCGGCAGGTTGGCCTCGATGTCGAGCACGGCCAGCCGTTCGAGCACCAGGTGGCGCGTCACCCGCAGGGCGCTGGCCAGCGGGCGTCCTGCGGCGACGAAGGTGTCGATCAGGCGGCCCATGGACGCGGCGTCCGGGAGCCCGGGCGGCAGCAGCGGCAATTCCTTTTCGTAGCGGCGGCGCACGCGCTGCACGAAGCGGCTGTGCGCGGCGAGCGCCGGGCCGCCGGGCAGCAGCTCGAGCGCTTCGCTCAGCGCACCAGCGGAGGGGGACTCAGAAACCATGAGGCGAGGGCACGCTGTAGAAGATGAGCCAAAAAGGGCCGGGCAGGTCTTGCGGCTGGATTTTGCCCCACATCGCCTGCCGTCGTCCGAGACGAAAACCCTTCCCTCAGCGTAAGCTGTCAGGGTGCGCCCGTGACGCGGCGCGTAAGGAGTTCTCCATGTGGATGGCTGCACTGCAAATGGTCTCGACCCCGAGCGTCGAGCGCAATCTCGAGCGTGCGCTCGGCTTGATCGCCGAGGCGGCCGCGCTCGGCGCGCGGCTGGTGGCCCTGCCCGAGTATTTCTGCCTGATGGGCCAGAACGACCGCGACAAGCTGGCCGTCGCCGAGACACCCGGCGACGGCCCCATCCAGCAGGCCCTGGGCGAGGCGGCGCGCCGGCATGGCCTGTGGCTGATCGGCGGCACCCTGCCGCTGCGCGCGCCGGTGCCCGACCGGGTGATGAACGCCTGTTGCGTGTATGCGCCCGATGGCCGCATGGCGGCACGTTATGACAAGATGCACCTGTTCCGCTATGACAACGGCCGAGAGCGCTACGACGAGGGGCAGGTGCTGCACGCCGGGGACGCGCCGGTCGCCTTCGACGCCGACGGCCTGCGGGTCGGCCTGAGCGTCTGCTACGACCTGCGTTTTCCCGAGCTGTACCGCGCCCTGATGCAGCCGCCCTGCGCCGTCATCGCCGTGCCGGCGGCCTTCACGCACACCACCGGGCGCGCCCACTGGGAGTTGCTGCTGCGTGCGCGGGCGGTGGAGAACCAGTGCTACATCATCGCTCCGGCCCAGGGCGGCCTGCACGAGAACGGCCGGCGCACCTTCGGCCACAGCCTGGTGGTCGACCCCTGGGGCGAGGTGCTGGCGCTGCGCGAAGAGGGGGAAGGCGTGGTGCTGGCCCGGCTCGACCCGGCGCGCCTCGAGTCGGTGCGCAGCCAGCTGCCGGCGCTGTCGCACCGCCGGCTCTGAGCCTGCCGCCGCGGCTCGGCCGCTGCCTCAGCGGCGGCCGAACATCATCTGCCGGGCGATCTGCGATTTCAACGGCCCCGACCATTGCAAGGCGGCCAGGCCCATGCCGCGCAGGGTGCCCAGCCCCGGCCAGGGCCAGGTGAAGCTGCGGGCCAGGAAATCGGTGGCGGCGATCATGGCCAGGCGGTCGGGCGCGCGCTGGCGTTCGATGCGGCGCAGGGCGGTGTCGATGTCGCCGTCGCGCAGCCGGGCCACCAGCTCGTGGGCGTCGCGCAGGCCGAGGTTCAGGCCCTGGCCGGCCACCGGGTGCAGGGTCTGGGCCGCGTTGCCGATGCGCACGGTGCGGCCGTCGACCAGGCGGCGCTCGGCGTTGAGCGCGAGCGGGAACGATTTCAGGGGCGAGACCGAGCTGATGTGGCCGGTGCACGGGGCGAAGACCGTGTTGAGCACGGTCTGGCGTTGCCGCTCGTCGAGCGGACGCACCGGGTCGTCATCGGTGTTCACGCACCACACCAGCGAGGCGCGCCGCCGTCCCTCGGCATCGTCGCCCAGCGGCAGCAGCGCGGCCGGGCCCTGGGGCGTGAAGCGTTCGTAGGCGATGCCGCGTTCGCCGCCTTCGAGGGTGACCGTGCCGACCCAGGCGGTCTGGCGGTAGTCGCGTGTCCAGGCCTTGCGGACCTGCTCGGTGGACACCCCTCCCTCGGCGATGACGGCGAGATCGAAGTTGTCGACCACTCCGGCGTCGACCTCGACCCCGCCGGGCAGCGGCTTGACGCTGCCCACCCGGGTGTCGAAGCGGCTGCCCAGGCGCGTGGGCTCGGCGGCGCAGGCTTCCAGCCAGGCCTGTTGCAGCGGGGCTACGATGGCGCCATAGCTGGCCACCGCCCCGAGCTGCCGCACCCGCTCGTCCTCGGCGGTGATGCGCAGGGTCGGCTCGCGCAGGCTGCCCAGCGTCAGGCCGAGCAAGGCGGGCTGCTGCTGCGATACGTGCACCGCCCGGATGGCGCAGGCCTGGCCGGCGATCCGCGGCCACACCCTCAATTGCTCGAGTGAGTGCACGCTGCCCAGCGAAAGCGCCAGGGCGCGCGGGTCGCTTTCCACCGGATGGTCGAGCCTGCGCTGGTCGAACAGCGTGACCTGCGCCCAGGGCAGCGCGCGCGCGGACTGCAGGGCGAGCGCCAGGCCGACCGGGCCGGCGCCGATGATCGCCAGGGACAAGGTTCTTGCGGGTGTGCTCATGGTGGACGTGCCTAGGGGCCGGCGGCCTGGGAGTGGACGGGATTCCCTCTAGATAGGGGGGCGCGACGGGTTGCGGGGCCCCCCTGAATCAGGGGGGCGAAAACAAGCATTGGACCGCCTCCCATGGCAAAGTCAAGGTAGTGTGTAGTAGTAACTGTTTTTGCAGATTGGAGTATTCATGAAACTGAGATCTTTGGTGTGCGCGCTGGCGTTGGCTGCTTCGGCGCCGGCCATGGCCGCCACGTTCAACCTGGGCGTCGTCGGCTCGCCGACCGGCACCAACTTCGGCAACACGTTCTCGTCGAACCAGCACTTCGTCGACACCTACAACTTCACGCTGGGCTCGCCGTCCGCCGTGCTGGCCGGTGCCGTCACCACGTTCGACCTGAACTTCTGGCGTGACCTCAGCATCTCCAGCGTCAGCCTGGTGAGCCCTTCCGGTGCGAGCTCGTCGTTCCAGGTCGGCCCTGCGACGATGACCTTCAGCGGCCTGCTGGCCGGCGCCTATCAGCTGGTGGTGTCGGGTGACGTGACCGGCTCGCTCGGTACGGCCGCCTACCACGGTTCGATCCTGGCCATCCCGCGCGTGTCGGCTCCCGTGCCGGAACCCGAGACCCTGGGCATGCTGGGCCTCGGCCTGGCCGCCATCGGTTTCGTGGCTCGTCGCCGCAAGCAGAAGTAACGCGCAGGCGGGTGGCTTCGTGCCGTCCGCCGTCGCTGCAAAGGCGGATCTCCGGATCCGCCTTTTTTACGTGCCGGCAACGGCGGATCGTGAAATTTTTCACGCCGGGCCGGTCTGTGCGATGCTTGCCCCCTCAGCAGGGGGACTGGCGAATCCACGGCCTCCCGCTAGGCTTCGCATTCAGCCATCGGGCGCACGGCGCGCTCCTCAGTCCTCGGAACCCACACATGTCTTTTTCGATTCAAACCCTTCGCGGCGGCGTGCTGCTGCTTTCGCTGGTCGCTGCCGGCCTGTTGGCCACCGGGTGCAACAAGGACGAGAAAAAGACCAGCTCGCAGGTCGCGGTCAAGGTCAATGGCGAAGAAGTGTCGGTCCATCAGGTCGACCTGCTGCTGCAGCGCCAGGCCGGCGCCGCGCAATCCGACCTCGGCACCCGCCGTGTCCTCGAAGGCCTGGTCGACCAGGAACTCGCCGCCCAGGCCGCGCGCAAGGACAAGCTCGAGCAGGACCCGAAGGTCGTGCAGATGATGGAAGCCGCCAAGCGCGAAGTGCTGGCGCGTGCCTACCTCGACCGGCTCGGCAGCAAGGTCACCGAGCCGTCGAGCGACGAGATCGACCGCTACTACAACGAACACCCGAACCTCTTCAGCGAGCGCCGCCTGTATACCTTGCAGGAGACCACCGTCGGCGTGCCGGCGGAGCGCGCCGAAGCGGTCAAGGCCCGCCTGCAGGCGGTCAGCGGCGTCGACAAGCTCAACGAGGCCTTGCGTCTCGAGGAGCTGCGCTCCAGCACGCGCCAGATCTCGGTGTCGGCCGAGGACGTGCCCCTGACCATGCTCGACCAGCTGGCCGCGCTGCGTCCGGGGCAGTCGCTGGTGCTGCCCGGCGAGGGCGCCCTGCGCGTTCTCACGCTGCTGCATTCCGAGACCTCGCCTGTCGCGCGTACGGCCGCCAACCGGCTCATCGCCGCCTTCCTGGTCAATGAACGCAAGCGCCAGGTCCTGCAAGACGGCGTGAAGGCCTTGCGCGACCAGGCCAAGGTCGAGTACCAGGGGCGTTTCGCCCAGCTGGGGGCGGCCGCTGCGAGCGCACCGGCCGGCAGCGCGCCGGCCTCGGCCGCCCAGTAAGCCAGCCCGGTCGGGAAGTACCCATGGGGGAGTTGTTGCAAGTCGTCGCCAGGCGGGCCCGGCCCTGGACGGTCCACCTCGATGCGGCCGCCGTCGCGCTGGTCGCCACCGGCCTGGCCTTGTTGTACCTGCCGACCTACTGGGACTTCCTGGAGGGTTTCTGGAAGTCGTACAGCCAGGGCCACGAGCCCCTGGTCCTGCTGGTCTGCGGCTGGTTGTTCCTGAGCAAGCTGCCCGCGCTGGCCGCCCTCGACAGCCGGCCCGCGCCGTACGCGACGGCCGGCCTGCTCGCGTTCGGCTTGCTGCTCTATGTGTTCGGCCGGACCCAGCAGTTCCTGCGCCTCGAGCTGTTGTCGCAGGTGTTCGTGCTGGCGGCCGTCGCCCTGTACTACCGTGGCTGGGCCGGCTTGCGCATGCTCTGGTTCCCGTTGTTCTTCCTGCTCTTCGTCGTGCCCCTGCCGTATGGCGTGGTGCTGCAGATCACCGGTCCGCTGAAGGCCGGGGTGTCGATCGTGGCCACGGCGCTCATGTCGGCCCTCGGCTATCCGATCGGTCGCTCGGGAGTGGTGATCACGGTGGGGCAGTACCAGTTGCTGGTGGCCGAGGCCTGCGCCGGCCTGCAGACCATGTTCACGCTCGAGGCGCTGGGCCTGCTGTACACCCACATGATGGCCTACAAGTCGGCCGTGCGCAGCGTGCTGATGGCCTTGCTGGTGGTGCCGGTCGCCTTCTTTGCCAACGTGGTGCGCGTCGTCATCCTGGTGCTGATCACCTACCACCTGGGCGACGAGGTCGGGCAGGGTTTCGTGCACGGCTTCGCCGGCATGGTGCTGTTCGCGGTCGCACTGGTCTTCATCATGTCGCTCGACCGTGTCCTGGGCGCGGTGTTGCCGAAAAGGTGGGCCGAATGATGCAGCCGGCACGACGCAAGGCCCTGGTCCTGGCCCTGGCCATGGGGGGCGCGGCGGGGCTGGCCATCGTCGGCAAGCCGACGCGCCGCCTGTCCGACGACCGCCCGCCGGTGAAGCTCGAGCTCATCTTCCCGTCGCAGGTGGGCGAGTGGCGCCAGAGCAGCCGTTCCGCGGCGCTGGTGCGGCCCGCGGACGAACAAGGCAAGCTGTACGGCATCTACGACCAGGTGCTCGAGCGGGTGTACATCGGCCCGCAGGGCGAGAGCATGATGCTGTCGGTGGTCTACGGGACCGAGCAGTCGACCGGCCTGCAGGTCCACCGGCCCGAGATCTGTTATGCCTCGGGCGGGTTCAAGGTCAGCAAGCTCGAACGGTTCGACCTGGCGCTGGGCGGGCGCTCGCTGCCCGCCAGCCGCCTGCTGGCCACGCAGCCGGGCCGCTCGGAGCCCATCACCTACTGGACGGTGCTCGGCGATGTGGTCGAGAACGACACTCGCGCCTTCCGCCTGCGCCAGCTGTCCTTCGGCGTGCGCGGGCAGATCCTCGACGGCATGCTGATCCGCGTGTCCACCCTCGACACCCAGCCCGACCGCGCCTGGGCGCAGCAGGCCCGCTTCATCGCGGCGCTGGTGCAGGCCATCGACCCGGCCTACCGCGTGCGGGTGATCGGCGTTCCGCCCCAGCCCTGAACCACCCTTTTTCGGGGGGACGGGCCGCTGTGCCTGGCCTATCATTGCGGCATTCTTTACCGGAGATCTACATGGGGCTGATGGATTTCATCAAGAAACAGTTCGTCGATGTGCTGGAGTGGACCGAGTCGGAGGACGGGGTCCTGGCCTGGCGCTATCCGATGTCTGGCAATGAAATCCAGTATGGCGCCTCGCTCACCGTGCGCGATTCGCAGATGGCGGTGTTCGTCAACGAAGGCAAGGTGGCCGACGTCTTCGGGCCGGGCCGCTACACGCTCGACACCAGCACGCTGCCGGTGCTCACCTACCTCAAGAACTGGGACAAGCTCTTCCAGAGCCCGTTCAAGAGCGATGTGTATTTTTTCAGCACCCGCCAGCAGATCGACCAGCGCTGGGGCACCAGCCAGCCCGTCACCATCCGCGACAAGGACTTCGGCGCGGTGCGCCTGCGCGCCTTCGGCAACTACAGCTTCCGCCTGGTCGATCCGCAGAAGTTCCATGTCGAGGTGTCGGGCACGCGCGAGCTCTACACCGCGGCCGACATCGACGGCCAGTTGCGCGGCCTGATGCTGCAGCACATCTCCGACGCCGTCGCCTCCAGCGGCGTGGCCTTTCTCGACCTCGCGGCCAACCAGGTCGCGTTCGCCAAGGCCTTGCGCGAGGCCACCGCCCCGTCCTTCGAGGCCCTGGGCCTGCGGCTGGAGGGCGTGACCATGCAGAACGTCTCGCTGCCCGAGGAGCTGCAGAAGATCCTCGACCAGAAGATCGGCATGGGCATGGTCGGCGACATGGGCAAGTTCATGCAGTACCAGACCGCGCAGTCGATCCCGAAATTCGCCGAAGGCTCCGGCCAGGGCGGCGGCATGGCCGGCGACGCGATGGGCCTGGGCGCCGGCGTGGCGCTCGGCCAGGTGATGGCCCAGCAGTTGTCGCAGGGCCTGCAGGGCCAGCCCGCGGCGGCGACCGCCGCGGCCGCGGCCCCGGCCGGGCTCAAGCCGGAGGAAATCATGGCCACGCTCGAGAAGCTGGCCGACCTGAAGGGCAAGGGCATCCTGACGCAGGACGAGTTCGACGCCAAGAAGGCGGAGCTGCTGAAGAAGCTGGTGTGAACCCC
>CBIHOH010000134.1:0-8534 GCA_966211755.1 uncultured Rhizobacter sp.
GATCCAGGCCAACATGGACCCGGCCCACCGCGACCGCATCGCCTTCCTGCGCGTGGCCTCCGGCCATTTCGAGCGCGGCATGCGGCTGAAGGTGGTGCGCTCGGGCAAGGAGCTGCGTCCCAACACGGTGGTGAGTTTCCTCAGCCAGCGCCGCGAGCTGCTGGACGAGGCCTATGCCGGCGACATCATCGGCATCCCCAACCACGGCGTGCTGCAGCTGGGCGACACCCTCACCGAAGGCGAGGCGCTGCAGTTCACCGGCCTGCCCTTCTTCGCGCCGGAAATGTTCCGCACCGTCGAAGTGGCCGACCCCTTGCGCTCCAAGCAGCTGCGCGCCGGCCTGACCCAGCTCGGCGAAGAAGGTGCGATCCAGGTGTTCCGCCCGGTGGCCAGCTCGATGCTGCTGCTGGGCGCGGTCGGCCAGCTGCAGTTCGAAGTCGTGGCGCACCGGCTGGAGCACGAATACGGCGTCAAGGCGCGCATCGCGCCCAGCCGCTTCCAGGTGGCGCGCTGGGTCACCTGCGACGAGGCCGACGGCGGCGATCGGGAGCTCAAGCGTTTCATCGACGCCAACTCGCACCGCGTGGCCCACGACGCGGTGGACGCCCCGACGGTGCTGGTCGAATACGCGCCCGAGCTGCGCGCCATCGAAGCCAACTGGCCGAAGATCAAGTTTCACGCGCTGCGCGAGCATGCGGGGCTGGTGTTCCAGCGGCGGCTGGAGGGCTGAGGCAACAGGGCCCGGGCGCGGCCGGAGCCGGGCGGGCGCCAAGCTATCATCAGCCCCGGCCACATTCCAAGTTTCAAGCGAAACGCAGGGTTTTCGGACCCTGTCTTCGTGCCGCGGGGAACCCCCGCGGTGGATGGATCGAGGATGACATACGTGGCGTGAGGGACTGCGCACGGCGTGCCCACCACCTCACGCAAGACCGGCAGGTTGGAATGTGGCCCCTCAAGCATGCAAGTCTCCCCCCGCCAACTCATCGCCCAGGGTCTGGCCCGCTCGCTGCTGGCGGGTGACCGCTCGCCCTCCTCCGTGCGGGCTCGCGCCCTGGCCGTGCTCGACGGCGAGCCCGCCTGGGTGCCGAAACTGGTGGAGCAGGTTTTCCCACTGTCGGCGTCCACCTGGGCGCGTCTCAGCGTGCCCGAGCTGGCCGCCCGCATCGAGGCGAGCGAGGCCTGGGCGGATGCCTGGCACAGCGCCTGCAAGCCGGCCATCCGGCGCTGGATCCTGCGCCCGTCGAAGATGCACCCGGCCCCGATGGGTCTGGACCAGCTCGCCCTGCCCCGGCTCGACCACAGCGCCGACCTGGCCCGCTGGCTGGGCATCGATGTCGAGACCCTGGCCTGGTTCACCGCCCACGCCGCCATCCGCCGCCAGGCCGGGCTGCAGCACCAGCACTACGGCTTCGCCCTGGTGCCCAAGGCGGCCGGCGGCGGCCGCTTGATCGAAGCCCCACGCCGCCGGCTGAAGGCCTTGCAGACGGGCGTGCTGCACGACCTGCTCGACCGCGTGCCGGTGCACGAGGCCTGCCATGGCTTCGTCGCCGGCCGGTCCGTGCTCAGCCACGCGCGGCAGCACGCCGGGCAGGCCGTGGTGCTGCATTTCGACTTGAGGAATTTCTTCAGCAGCATCCGGCTGGCCCGGGTGCGCGCGGTCTTCCGCACCCTGGGCTACCCGCCCGGCGTGGCGCAGGAGCTGGCGGCCTTGTGCACCGTCAGCACGCCCGAGCCCATCATCCAGCGGCTGCGCGACGAGGGCTGGCTGGACTGGCACCAGGCGATCTGCCTGCGCAGCCCCCATCTGGCGCAGGGGGCGCCGAGTTCGCCCATGCTGGCCAACCTCTGCGCCTTCCAGCTCGACCTGCGCCTGGACGGCTTGGCGTTCGCCTTCGGCGCGACCTACTCGCGCTATGCCGACGACCTGGTCTTTTCGGGCCCGGCCTCGCTGCGCCCGGCCTTCGCCCGGCTGGAGGCCCATGTCGGCCGGGCGGCGCGGGAAGAGGGCTACCTGGTGAACCACCGCAAGACCCGCCTCAGTGGAGCGGCCGCACGGCAGCAGGTCTGCGGGGTGGTGGTCAATCGGCATCCCAACCTGCCACGGGCCGATTTCGACCGACTGCGGGCCGAGCTGCACCAGTGCGTGCAACACGGGCCGGCGAGCCAGAACCGCTGCGGTGTGGCCGACTACCGGGCGCACCTGCGCGGTCGCCTCGACTGGGCGACGCAATTGAACCCCGCCAAGGCGCAACGCCTGCGAGCCCTGTGGGAGCGGATCGACTGGTCCTGAGCCCGGCGTGGAGGACAATCAGGCCATGTCCAGCCCGCCGCCGTCCCGCCTGTCGCTCTACCTCGACCTGATCCGCTGGGACCGCCCCGCCGGCAGCTACCTGTTGCTGTGGCCGACCCTGGCCGCGTTGTGGCTGGCCGCGGGCGGTTTCCCGGGCTGGCACCTGCTGCTGGTCTTCGTGGCCGGCACCTTTCTGATGCGCAGTGCCGGCTGCGTGGTGAACGACGTGGCCGACCGCGACTTCGACAAACACGTCAAGCGCACCGCGAAGCGCCCCGTGACCAGCGGGCTGCTGACGGTGCGCCAGGCCTTGCTGTTCGGTTCCGGCCTGGCCCTGCTGGCCTTCCTGCTGGTGCTGACGACCAACGCGGTCACCATCGCCTGGAGTTTCGCCGCCCTGGCGGTGAGCATCTTCTACCCCTTCACCAAGCGCTTCCTGGCGATGCCTCAGGCGGTGCTCGGCGTGGCCTTCAGCTTCGGCATCCCCATGGCCTATGCCGCCGTGCAGGCGCGGGTGCCGGCGCTCGCCTGGTGGCTGCTGCTGGGCAACCTGTTCTGGGTGCTGGCCTACGACACCGAATATGCGATGGTCGACCGGGACGACGACCTGAAGATCGGCATCCGCACCTCGGCCATCACCCTGGGCCGCTTCGACGTCGCCGGGGTGATGCTGTTCTATGCGCTGGCGCTCGCCTTGTGGGGCTGGGTCGGCTGGCAGCATGGCCTGCGCGCGTGGTTCCTGCTCGGCGTGGCGGCGGCGGCGCTGCAGGTCGCCTGGCATTTCACGATGATCCGCGGGCGCAGCCGGGAGGGCTGCTTTCGCGCCTTCCGCCTCAACCACTGGATCGGCTTGTCGCTGTTCGCCGGGGTGGTGGTCGACCTGGGGTGGCGTTAGTCGGTGATGCCGCCGGGCCTGCTGTTGAAACCCGACCATGCATGGCTACTCCCGTCGCCAGAGGAAGAGGTGGAAGTTCTTGTTGACGGGTCAGCCAGCGAGCCGGATCCGCAACGCCTTTCCGTGATCCAGCGCGCGGTCGCCGATGTCCAAAGTCTCAAAGCCGCTGCCACGGCGTATCTGGACGAATTCGTCGATCGCCACAAGCTTGCGGGCGGAAGCGAGTGGTTCCTGGAAGGTATTTGCTCCGTGCCGCCTGACAATGAAGACGAATTCACGCTCCAGTTTTCCATTGAAGGAGATTTCTACGGTCTGTGGACCGTCAAATTCAAGATGGGGCTCGAAAGGCACTGGCCTGTCGCCTTGGCTCGTCGAAATTGCTGATCAATGGCGCTCGATCTTGAATAATTTGCAAGGATTTGTCTGCGGGAGCAGGCGGGCTTAGCATGTCTGCGCCAGCCGTTCATGCCAGACCTCAAGCGTTTCCCATGTCAAATATCGTTTCTTCTCCCGCGTGTTTCCTGAACTTGGATCTGGAGCTGGAGTCGTCGGCGAGTCTTGCGCCCCTCGCCCGGCATTTTGGAGCCCGTGTCATGGTGCTGCACTGCGGCCCCGGCGCGAACGGCGAGCACTTGGCTGTCGAGCCGGTCATCGGCGGCCAGTTGAATCCGGATCCGGCCGCGTGTACCGAGCACATGCTGGGCCTGCTGGAAGGGCTGCCAGAAGAGCCAAGGAGGCTCTGGCAGTCTTGCACTTCCCGCGTATTCGACTATGGATTCGACGGAGGGCTGGAGGAGAACCCCATGTCCGCGAGCCTGTCGCCAGCACAGCTGAGGCGTGTCGCGGATCTCGGCTTGGAGCTGCGCATGACCGTCTATCCATACCGCTCACACGACCCCTCTCAAGGCGAGTGAGTCGCCGCGGCTCGCCCCGGCGTTCGCTCCTGACAGGCAGGCCGCCGGGCGCTTCCGGCCCGCCCGGCTTCAACCGAATTCGTCGCCCAGCTCGGCGGCGCGCCGCTGGGCCGCCTTCAGTGCCTTGACGAAGGCGGTCTTCACGCCGTTGGCCTCGAGCGAGCCGAGGGCCGCGTAGGTCGTGCCGCCCTTGGAGGTGACGCGCTCGCGCAGCACCGCCGGGGTGTCGGGCGAGGCCTGGGCCAGCGCGGCCGAACCGGCGAAGGTGGCCAGCGCGAGCTGCTTGCCCTGTTCGGCCGACAAGCCCATCTCGACCGCAGCCTGCATCATGGCCTCGACCAGGTAGAACACGTAGGCCGGGCCCGAGCCGGAGATCGCCGTCACCGCGTCGAGGTCGGCTTCCTGGGCCACCCACAGGGTGCGGCCGGTGGGCGCGAGCAGCCGTTCGGCCTCGCGTTTCTCCGCCGGCGTGACGGCCGGCCGGGCGTACAGGCCGGCGATGCCCTGCCCGATCAGTGCCGGGGTGTTGGGCATGGAGCGCACCACCCGCTCGGTGCCCAGCGCTCTCGCGATGGCGTCGCTGCGGAGGCCCGCCATGATGCTGAACTGCAGCGCTTGCCCCACCTGGGGCAGGCAGGCCTCGGCCGCGGCCTTGAAGTTCTGCGGCTTGATCGCCCACACCACGACCTCCGCCCGCTGCAGCACCGAGCCGGGGGCTTCCAGGGTGATCACGCCCAGGTCGCGCTGCAGCACGCCGCGCTGGTCGGCGTTGGGCTCGAGCACGAGGAAGTCGCCGGGGGAGCGCCCGCTCTTGAGCAGACCGCCGATGATGGCGCTGGCCATGTTGCCGCCGCCGATGAATGCAATGGTGTTCATGGCTATGAGTGTAGTGCTGCCCGGCGCCGCATCAGGCGGCCGCACGGTGGCCGAAAATCGCGCTGCCCACCCGCACCAGGGTCGCGCCTTCCAGCACCGCCGCCTCCAGGTCGGCCGTCATGCCCATGGACAAGGTGTCGAGCGGCAGGCCCGCCGCCTGCAGGCCCGCCATCAGCTCGCGCAGCGCGCGATGCGGCCGGCGCTGCGCGGCCGGCTCGTGCGCCGGCTCGGGGATGGACATCAGCCCGCGCAGCCGCAGCCGCGGCAGCCGTGCCACCGCCTCGGCCAGCGCCGGCACCTCGGCCGGCGCCAGGCCGCTCTTGCTGGCTTCGCCGCTGATGTTCACCTGCAGGCACAGCTGCAGCGGCGGCAGGCCCTCGGGCCGCTGCTCGGACAGCCGCTGCGCGATCTTGAGGCGGTCGACCGCATGCACCCAGTCGAAGTGCTCGGCCACGGCGCGTGTCTTGTTGCTCTGCAGGGGGCCGATGAGATGCCATTCGATGAGCGGGCGCAGGTCGCCCAGGGCGGCGATCTTGTCCAGCCCTTCCTGCACATAGTTCTCGCCGAAGCGGCGCTCGCCGGCGCCAAAGGCCTCGCGCACCGCCTCGGGGCCGTAGGTTTTGCTTACATTCAGCAGCGTGACGCTTTGCACGGGCCGTTGTGCCGCCGCACAGGCCGCGGCAATACGGTCGTGCACTTGTTGTATGTTCGAAGAAATCGTCGCCATAATCTCCCGAGCCTATCCCAAGCGAGAACCAAGGGTTTTCGAGTGGTTTGCCGCGAAGTTGGCGGGCATGCTTTCTACACCCATTCGAAAACACATGGACATCACCCAACTGCTGGCGTTTTCGGTCAAGAACAAGGCGTCCGACCTGCACTTGTCGGCCGGCCTGCCCCCGATGATCCGCGTGCACGGTGATGTGCGGCGCATCAATGTCGACCCGCTCGAGCACAAGCACGTGCACGAGATGGTCTACGACATCATGAACGACTCGCAGCGCAAGAGCTACGAAGAGACGCTGGAGGTCGATTTCTCCTTCGAGATCCAGGGCCTGGCGCGTTTCCGGGTGAATGCGTTCAACCAGAACCGGGGCGCCGGCGCCGTGTTCCGGACCATCCCGTCGAAGATCCTCACGCTGGAGCAGCTCAACGCGCCCAAGATCTTTGCCGAGCTGGCCCTCAAGCCGCGCGGCATGGTGCTGGTGACCGGGCCCACCGGCTCGGGCAAGTCGACCACCCTGGCCGGCATGGTCAACCACCTCAACGAGAACGAGTACGGCCATGTGCTCACGGTCGAGGACCCGATCGAATTCGTGCACGAGTCGAAGAAGTGCCTGGTCAACCAGCGCGAGGTCGGCCCGCACACCCTGAGCTTCGCCAACGCGCTGCGCTCGGCGCTGCGCGAGGACCCGGACGCCATCCTGGTGGGCGAGATGCGCGACCTGGAGACGATCCGCCTCGCGCTCACCGCGGCCGAGACCGGCCACCTGGTGTTCGGCACCCTGCATACCTCGAGCGCGGCCAAGACGGTCGACCGCATCGTCGACGTCTTCCCGGCGGCCGAGAAGGAAATGGTCCGCGCCATGCTGTCCGAATCGCTGGTGGCCGTGATCTCGCAGTCCCTGTGCAAGCTGAAGGACGGCAGCGGCCGTGTCGCCGCCCATGAGATCATGCTGGGCACGGCGGCCATCCGCAACCTGATCCGCGAGAACAAGATCGCCCAGATGTACTCGTCGATCCAGACCGGCAACACCGTGGGCATGCAGACACTCGACCAGAACCTCACCGACCTGGTGCGGCGCAACATCATCTCCCCGGCCGAAGCCCGCGGCAAGGCCAAGTTCCCCGAGAACTTCCCCGGCTGAGCGCCTCCCCGACCGACTGATCTCCTTCGCGACATGGCCCTGAAGAAACTGTTCGACCGACTGACCCGCGGGACGGGCGCAGAGCCGGCGGGCGCCGCCGAGGACTCGCGCGGCAACGATTCGGGCTTCTTCTCGACCCAGTTCATGGAGCGCGCCGACGAGACCCAGGTGCTGGCCACCTGGGCCGACCGCGCCGCGATGGTCGGCGCCAAGGCGCTGGACCGCAAGGCGGCGGAGCCCTTGTTCGCCAGGCTCTGGGGCGCCGACCGGTATGTCGCCGCGCTCAGCACGGCCGAGCTGCTGCGCATGAGCCAGTACCTGCACTTCGTCACCGTGCCGGCCAACCAGGAAGTCATCGGCCAGGACGAACAGGGCGACTACATGCTCATCGTGCTCGAAGGCACGCTGGCGGTCGACCGCGTGCAGCCCTGGGGCGGGCGCGCGCGCCTGGCCGAGGCCCGCGTGGGCGACATGCTGGGCGAGATGTCGCTGCTGGATGCCGGCGCGCGGTTTTCCGCCTGCACCACCCTCACGCCGTGTACGCTGGCGGTGGTCGAGGCCGCGCGCCTGGATGAGATGATCACGACCGAGCCGCGGCTGGGGCTGGCGCTGCTGGCCTCGCTGTCCAGGCGCTTGTCGCTGCGGCTGCGCCAGGTCAGCGCGCGCCTGAGCGCCTTACTGTCGAGCAACTGAGCAGCCTGGAGCATCAAGGGAACATCATGGAAAGAGACCAGGCATCGAAATTCGTCAACGACCTGCTGCGCCTGATGGTGTCGCGCAACGGGTCCGACCTGTTCCTCACCGCCGACTTCCCGCCGGCCATCAAGGTCGACGGCAAGGTCACCAAGGTGTCGCCGCAGCCCCTGACCAGCCAGCACACCCTGGCGCTGACCCGTTCGGTGATGAACGACAAGCAGGCGGCCGAGTTCGAGCGCACCAAGGAATGCAACTTCGCCATCTCGCCGCAAGGCATCGGTCGTTTCCGTGTCAATGCCTTCGTGCAGCAGGGGCACGTCGGCCTGGTGTTGCGGACCATTCCGCAGACCCTGCCCACCATCGACAGCCTGAACCTGCCGCAGGTGCTCAAGGACATCACCATGACCAAGCGTGGCCTGGTCATCTTCGTCGGGGCCACGGGCTCCGGCAAGAGCACCTCGCTGGCCGCCATGGTCGACCACCGCAACGAGAACTCCTACGGGCACATCATCACCATCGAGGACCCGGTGGAGTTCGTGCACCCGCACAAGAACTGCATCATCACGCAGCGCGAGGTCGGCCTGGACACCGACGGCTGGGAACAGGCGCTGAAGAACACGCTGCGCCAGGCCCCGGACGTCATCCTGATGGGCGAGATCCGCGACCGCGAAACCATGGAACACGCGGTGGCCTTCGCCGAAACCGGCCACTTGTGCATGGCCACGCTGCACGCCAACAGCGCCAACCAGGCGCTCGACCGCATCATCAACTTCTTCCCCGAAGAGCGCCGCGCCCAGCTGCTGATGGACTTGTCGCTCAACCTGAAGAGCCTGATCTCGCAGCGCCTGCTGCCGCGCCAGGAAGGGCGCGGCCGCATCGCCGCGGTCGAGATCCTGCTCAACACGCCGCTGATTTCCGACCTCATCTTCAAAGGCGAGGTCAGCGAGATCAAGGAGATCATGAAGAAGTCGCGCGAGCTGGGCATGCAGACCTTCGAC
>CBIHOH010000135.1:0-8337 GCA_966211755.1 uncultured Rhizobacter sp.
CCATGTTCATCTACGTGGGAACGTAGGCTGTCAGGTTGCAGCCTGCGGCTCAAGGGCGTGGTTCATTGCGCGCATACAATTGCTCGCGGCCGCCCGTGAGCACGGATTTCCGGCGTGGTACCTGGAACGGTTGGAAGCTTTCCGGGCGACGGCTCCATGAGTCGTGCGGCGCCGCGGCCGTTGCGCAGGCAGGCATCGCACCGATGCTCGAGCCTACGGCCGGGAGGCCGGCTGCGAGGCATTGGGCGACTCGGCCTGGGATCGATGCATCATCACCGGCCCACCCGGCCGTTGCGGCAGCGTGGGGCCTCGGCCGAGGAAGGCGCCTTCGATCCCTGCCTCACCCCGGCCCTGGCCACTCCGAGCGCCCCAGCGCCGCCACCACATCCGATTGCGTGATGATGCCCACCAGCCGTTCGCGCTCGCCGATGATGGGAATGTGATGGTGGCCGGTGCTGCCGAACAGCGGCACCAGGTCCATCAGGCTGCGGTGTTCGCTGGCGACGCGCACGCGCCGGGTCATGATCTGGCCGACGACTTCGGGTTTGTCGCTGTGGGTCTTGCCGCTGGGCCGGATGAGGTGGCGCAGCTTGGCTTCGAAGCCTTGGTGCAGGTCGAGTTCGGCGGCCCGCATGAAGTCGGCCAGGGTGACGATGCCGACCACGCGGAACACCCGGTCGACCACCGGCAGGGCCTTGATCCTGCGCTCGCGCAGCAGCGCCCAGGCCTCTTGCAGCGGGGTGCCGAATTCGACCGTGACCAGGTCGCGCGACATGATGTCGCGGCAACGCACTTCGGCGAGCCGGCGCTGGTAGCCCATGGCCTGGGTCTGCTGGATCAGGGTCTCGAGGTCGTCGCGGCTGATGTCGAGCACCTGGTTGTAGCGCGCGAGCACGGCGTCGAGGTCGGCTTCGGTGGCCCCGGTGCCGGGGATCTGCTCCCCCTTGGGCGGGCTCACCTGGGCATGCGGATAACGGCGCCGGGTGGCGTTGTTGTAGGCGATGCCGGCGAGCGTGAGCAGCACCGAATTGCACAGCACCGGGTAGAACGCGAAGCCCGGGTCGGCCACGCCGCCCAGCACCATCAGCAAGGCGCTGGCGCCGCCGGGCGGGTGCAGGCAACGCAGGCTGAACATCAGGCCGATGGCGGCCGACACGGCCAGCGCCGCCGACAGCTCGGACACGCCGAACCAGCGCACGCAGGCGATGCCCACCAGGCAGGAGAGGAAGTTGCCGCCGACCACCGGCCAGGGCTGGGCCATGGGGCTGGCCGGGACGGCGAACACCAGCACGGCGCTGGCGCCCATCGGGGCGACCAGCCACGGCAGGGTGCCGAGGAAGCTGGCACCCGCCAGGTGGCACAGCAGCCCGGTGAGCAGGATGCCCACCGCCGCCCCCAGGACCACCCGCAGGCGCTCGCGGGCGTCGACCCTCACCGGCCCCGGCCAGAAGGCGCGCAGCCATGCGAGCACGGCCTGGCCGCCGCGGGGGATCGCCAAGGGGGAGCTGGAACGAGTGGTCATGGGAATGGAAGTCGTGGGGACACGGCAGGCCGGACCGGCCCGAACGGCAGGTGGCTCCCGGCCTGGACCAGGAGCCACCGCCCATGCCCTACGCCCGGGCGACGGTGCGACGGGACCCCAACGACGGCGACTTCGCCCGACCCGCTTTCAGCGGTGTTTTGCGAAAGGCCAGTGTAGGCAGGGCCGCGCCGCGCCGCTGCAGCGGCTGCGGGCACAAAGTCACGGTGCGCCGGAGCGCGTGGACGGGAACGGTGGAACAAGGGAAGGACGCAGCTGTCGAGGGCCTCAGCCGCGACGTTTCGCGGCCGGCTTGGCGGGCGCCCGGGCGAGCACGCCGTCGCGTTTCGGCGCCTTGGTGCCGCCGCCCGCCTTGACCCGCTGCGTCCAGAGCTTGTAGGCGGCGGGGCTGAGCTCGCGGCGCAGCAGCTGCACGAGCTGGCCTTCGGACAGGCCGTGGCCGTACAGCACGGCCGTGAGCGGATCGGGGGCGTGCCAGGCGGTGTCGACGATCTGGGCGATGTCGCTTGGCGAGAGTCGGGGGATGGGTTTTGCCATGAAGAATGAAACAATGCGGACGGACGTGCCGGTAAGCCCGGGCGGGTGGGCACGTCACCGCAAAGCCTCTTTCCGACTCACGATGAAGACCCTGAAAACAAGCATTGTCGCCCTGCTGGCGGCCTGTACCGCCTTGGCCCTGTCGGGCTGCCTGAACAAAAACGTCGACTTCTCGATCGACAACCCGGGCCCCGAGTCGCTGAGCGTGCGCATCGACGGGACCGCCTACGACATCAAGGCGCAATCGGCCCAGGAGATCTCGCTGCCCGCCGGCCGGCATACGATCGAGTCGCCCGCCATCGGCAAGCTCGAGTTCATCGTCTATGCCGAGACCAAGGGAGCTCTGATCAACCCGACCCTGAGCCCTTATGTCACGGTCAGCGAAGTGTATTCCTCCAGCCCTTCTGCGGGCAACGGGCTCCGCGCCCTGAACCAGTCGATCCAGCTCGACGGCGTGGTCTTCAAGGGTCCGTTCAGCGTCGACGACAAGCTGTTCATCGACAAGTCGTGGACTTACGGCGTGCACGAGAAATTCCCCGAGTCGATCACCACCCGCGACCGCAACTTGACGAGCAACGTCCAGACCAAGCTGTTCACCAAGGACAGCTTCCTGGCCTACTTCGAGACCAACTCCGGGCAACCTGGCTACTATGCCAAGAACAAGAGTGCCCAGCCCGATCCCAAGCCCGACCCGGTCCCGGCTCCGGTGACGCTGCCGGTGTTCACCGACCCGCAGGCCGAGGCCCAGGCGCTCCCGCTCAAGACCCTGTACGCCGACTACAGCCGCGCCGAGACGGCCGACGAGCAGCTGCGCCTGCGCAAGCAGTACAACGATGTGGTGATGAGCGCCACGCGCGGAATCTCGACGCCACCGACCCGGGCGGGTGCCGAGGAAGTCCAGAAAAAAAACGACCTGATGACGCTGACCGGCCGCCTCTTATGGACCTCGGCCCGGGTGCTGCCCCGGTCCTGAGGGCACGCGCTCTCCCGCCTGCGCCGGGCGGCACGCGGAATTCGTCGAGCATGGTGGTGGCAAGCCGGGGGAAGCGGGCACGCCCGTGGTTTCCGCTGCGGCGGGACGACGGCGTCGTGTGCCGCGGCCGGTTCAATCGCCGTCTTCGCCATGCAGCAGGACATGGCGCGGCAGCATGGGGACCATCCAGGCCAGCAGCAGCTCGCTGTCGAAGCGCAGGTTGGCGCTGACCACCGGTTCGGGCTTGCGCTCCGACACCAGCACCAGGCGGCTGCCGGAGCCGGCCGAATGCGCGGTCGACCGCACGAAACGCACATACACCCGGGCCAGGTCCTCGAATGGGATGATCCGGACCTCGGCCTCGGCATGGCGCCAGCCTTCGATCCGCAACTGGCGCCGGCCCGAGTCCAGCTCCAGCCGCTGCGGCTCGAAGCCGGGATCCCCCGGCCGCCCGACCCAGGCGAGCAGCCACAGCGGCACGCCCCCCAGCCACAGCAGCGCGGACGCGCCGCCCTGGCCGGCCCCGAGCAGTGGCAGGGCCAGCGCCGCGAGCGCCAGCGCCATCCCGCTCCACCGCAGCCAACGGCCGTGCCGCCGATAGGCCGACAGCGGCAGTTGCCGCGGCACCGCCAGGTCGATCAGCAGACGGCTGGCGTGCAACTGCTGCAGCCGCCACGCGCCGAAATCGATGTCGCGCAACTCCACCGGTGCGAACGGGACAAGTGGAGCCGGCGACTGCAGCCGACCGCGCAGGGGCCGGCGCGCGGGCGCACGCTCCGGCAGCGGCCAGGGCACCTGCTCGGCCGTCAGGTGACCGAGCCAGCGCAGGCTGGCCCACAGCAGGAAGAGCGGCAGCGCGAGCGGCGCCGCCGCATGCAGGCAGGCCATGCGCAGCGGGGTGCGGCGCCATGCCGGCCGGTAGCGCGGCCCCAGGAGCGGCAGGTCGAGGAGGCACTGCCACCAGCCCGGTCGACGCGGCGGCGCCGGCTCCGCCTCGCCGGGCGGCCGGGGCGGCCCCTCTTCTTCCATGTAACGCCGCAGATGCTCCCACAGGGACTCGATGCGGGTGTCGTGGGCCGGGCCGATCACCGGGTCCATCGACAGGCGGAACTGGGCCGTGCGCCCGGGCAGCCCCTCGCCGACATGCTCCATGAACACCAGGTGATGCCGCCACGAGCCGTCCGGCCCGGGCTGCCGTTCATGCTGCACGGCCAGGCGGTCCCAGTCGTGTTCGACAAGCTGCCAGCGCCGCCCCCGGAAGGGGCGGCTCAAACGCAGCTCGGCTTGCACATCGAGACGCAGCAAGCTGCGCCGCCGGCGGTCGAACACCACCGCGCCGAAGTCCTCGGGAGCGAACAGGTCGCCGTGCAACAGCCACAGGCCGACATAGACACCCAGCACCACCCCGACGGCCAGCGGCGCCGCGGCACCGTCGGCCAGCACCGACAAGCCCCAGCCGGCCCCGCCGCAGGCCGCCCCTGCGATCAGGCCCCACAGCGCCGCGGTACCCCGCCCCGGATGCGGACGGGCGCATTCGATCGCGTCCGCATACACCCGGTGCACCAGCCCCAGGCTGGCCGCGGGGGCCGCCTCGCGGCGGTGTTTCTCGAAGCGCCTGCCCCATGCCGGCAGCGCCCCGCCGCGTGCGGCCTGGGCGCGATCGGCTCTTTTCGCCGCCACGGGCTCAGCCCTGCGTGCCCCCCAGCGGCTTGAACAGTTCGTCGAAGTCCTGGGCATTGAGCGCGGCATCGCTGGCCACGCCCGACAGCAGCATATCGGCCAGCCCGGCCTTGCGGGCCTGCAGCTCGACCATCTTGTCCTCGACCGTGCCGCTGGCCAGCAGCTTGTAGACGAACACCGGCTTGTCCTGGCCGATGCGGTAGGCGCGGTCGATGGCTTGCTGCTCCACCGCCGGGTTCCACCACGGGTCGTACAGGATGACGGTGTCGGCCGCCGTGAGGTTCAGGCCCACGCCGCCCGCCTTCAGGCTGATCAGGAACAGCGGCATATCGCCGTTCTGGAACTGCTCGACCATCTCGGCGCGGTTCTTGGTTTCGCCGGTGAGCAGCAGGTAGGGCAGCTTGAGCTTGACGACCTCGGCCTCGATCAGGTTCAGCATCTCGGTGAACTGCGAGAACAGCAGGATGCGCCGGCCGTCCTCGACCAGCGTGGGCAGCAGGTCGAGCAGCAGCTCCATCTTGGCCGAAGGCACGCTCTTCGAGGTCGGGCCCTCGCCCACCTTCAGCAGGCGCGGGTCGCAGCACACCTGGCGCAGCTTCAGCAAGGCATCGAGCACCATGATCTGGCTGCGCGCCAGGCCTTGTTTCTCGATGGCCTCGCGCAGCTTGCTGTCCATGGTGGCGCGCACGGTCTCGTACAGGTCGGCCTGGGCGCCGCTCAGTTGCACCCGCAGGTGGCTTTCGGTCTTGGCGGGCAGCTCGCGCGCCACCTGCTGCTTGGTGCGGCGCAGGATGAAGGGCCGCACCCGGCGCGCCAGGTGTTCGGCCAGCGCGGCCTCCTGGCGTTTCTCGATCGGGTTGCGGTAGTGCTCGCGGAACTCCTTCTCGTTGCCCAGCAAGCCGGGGCAGACGAAGTCGATCAGGCTCCACAGCTCGCCCATGTGGTTCTCCAGCGGCGTGCCGCTCAGGCACAGCCGGTGGCGGGCACGCAGACCCTTGACCGACAGCGCCGCCTGGCTGCGCGCGTTCTTGATGCGCTGCGCCTCGTCCAGCATCAGGTAGTGCCACTCCTGGGCGGCCAGCGTGTCGATGTCGCGCACCGCCAGCGGGTAGCTGGTGATGACCAGGTGGGACTTGGCGATGCGCGGGAAATACTGCATGCGCTGCGGCCCGTGCAGCACCACCACCTTCAGGTCCGGCGCGAAGCGCTTGGCCTCGGCGTGCCAGTTGCCGATCAGGCTGGTCGGCACGATCACCAGGGTCGGCAGGTCCAGGCGCCCGGCGTCCATCTCGCCCTGCAGCAGGGTCAGCGCCTGCAAGGTCTTGCCCAGGCCCATGTCGTCGGCCAGCACCCCGCCCAGGCCGGCGCGGCGCAGGAAGTCCATCCAGGCCAGGCCATCGAGCTGGTAGTGGCGCAGGGTGGCCTGCACCTTGGGCGACGGGGCGACCGCCGGCAGGCCCTCGCCGGTGCGCAGGGAACGCACCTGCTCGATCAGCGCCGTGAAGCTCGGCGGCGCGGTGACCTTGGCACCGACCGAGAGGTCGTCCATGGCCCCGAGGTCATAGCGCGACATGCGCAGCGGCGCCTCCTTGCCGTTGGCTTCGAACACCGTGCGCAGCCAGTCCATCAGCGGCGCGACACGTTTGACCGGCACCCGCAGCAGGCGCTGGCGCACCGGGCGGCCCGGCAGCACTGGTTCGTTGCTCGGCCAGGGCACCAGCACATCGCCCTCGGGGTCGCGCAGCGCGGCATCGAGCTTGAGCCAGCCGGTCTGCACCAGGCCGACCAGCAGCGGCACCAGGTTCACCGGCTCGCCCTCGACGCGCACCTGCAGCCCGAGGCTGAACCAGTTGCCGTCCGGCGCTTCCTGCACATCGACCGACCACTCGTCGGGGCTGTGCATCTCGTAGGGGAAGTCCTCGGCGAGCTCGATCGCCCAGCCGCGCGCCTGCAGCTCGGGCAGCTGCTTGGCCAGCAGGGCGGGCCACTGGTCGCGCAGCTGCGGCACCAGCACCAGCGGCTGGCCTTCGAGCGCGTGCGGTGCGGCGGTGGCGGTGCGCGAGGCGGCGACCTTGGTGAGACGGTTGTGCGCCAGGCCGGCGGCCAGGCTCCAGGGCCGGAAGCCCAGGTTGGTGAACAGCTCGAGCAGGGCGGCCGCCTCCTGCTTGCCCTGGCGCTGGAAGCGGATGGCGCTGCGCTGGCCCGGATGCTGCGGGTCAGTGCGCTCGACCAGGGTCTGCTCGGCCGTGCCGGCGGGGAAGTGGAACTCGAACGGCGCGCCGCTCTCCGGCTGGTAGCGCAGGAAGAACTGGGCCGAGGCCTGGCGCAAGGTGGTGTTGCGCGAGGTGGCCGAGCCGTAGCGGTGATGCAACAGCGCCTCGGAGGCCACATCGACGCAGGTGCTCAGGCGCAGCACCGGCACCAGGGTCAGGCTGCCGAGGTTCTCGACCGTGCGCTCGGCCACCGGCCGGGCGGCGACCGCCGGGTTGGCCGCCACGCCCAGCGAGCGCACGGCGGGCGCGGCCTGCGGGTTCTTGCGGCGGCGGATCTCCTGGGCCTCGAAGGCCATCAGGGCGGCCGCCACGTGCTGGCAGTTCAGGCCGACCGAGCAAGTGCAATGCCCCTGCACACGCAGGCCGAGCCGGTCGATCAACATCTCGGTGCGCTGGTCGTAGGCGCTCAGGCCGGCGCCCTGCATGCGCGTCAGCAGCGTCTTGCCGTGGATGTGCAGAGAGAGCAGCGCCTGCTCGGGGTTCATGGCCATGGCGCGCGACAGCGTCATGCGGTCGAACTGCTGGCCGAAATCGAAATCGGGGGGAATGGAAAATTCTGTCATGGGAAAAAAATCGGGCAACCCTCGATTGTCCTTCAGGAGTGCGATGCTTGGAGCCATGAATCGACGAGATCTGCTGATTTCTCTGGCCCCCCTCCACATTCCGGGGGCCGGCGTCGCCTGGGCGGCGGCGCCGGGCCTGCATTTTCCCGCCGATTTCGGCGCCCATCCCGGCTCGCGCACCGAATGGTGGTACCTCACCGGCAGCCTGGAGGCGCAGCAGCGGCTGTGGGGGTTCCAGGTCACCTTCTTCCGCTCCAGGACCGAGGTGCCGGCCGGCCACCCCAGCCGCTTCGCCGCCGGCCAGTTGCTGTTCGCCCACGCCGCCCTGAGCGACCTGGCGGCCGGGCGCCAGCGCCACGACCAGCGCATCGCGCGGGCCGGCTTCGGCCTGGCCGGCGCCGCCGAAGGCGACACCGCGCTGCGCCTGCGCGACTGGAGCCTGCAGCGCAGCGCGCCGGCCGGGCGCAGCGTCTACGGCACCCGGGTGGACAGCGAGCAGGCCGGCTTTGCGCTCGACCTGAGGCTGTCGGCCACCCAGCCCGTGCTGCTGCAGGGCGAGGCCGGGCTGTCGCACAAGGGAGGCGGGGCCACCAGCCGCTACTACACCGAGCCGCAGTTGCTGGCCGGCGGCACCCTCACCCTGGACGGGCGGGCGCTGGCGGTGCGGGGCAAGGCCTGGCTGGACCACGAGTGGAGCGACCAGCTGCTGCCGGGCGAGGCGGCCGGCTGGGACTGGATCGGCATGAACCTCGACGACGGGAGCGCCCTCAC
>CBIHOH010000136.1:0-8239 GCA_966211755.1 uncultured Rhizobacter sp.
GAGCGATTATGTCATTCTTTTTTCAAGTCTGTCAACAATCTTCTCGTTTTTTCTTTGCTGCCTTCTTCGCGTTGCCGGGGTCTGCTACTGCTTCTTCCTGCGTCGCGCTGTGTTCAGCGGAGCCTCTCAGTATAAGTCGGCTCATATCGGCGGTCAAGAAAAAGAACAGGAAATTTGACGCAAGCTGCCGTTGACCTCATCCGTCGTCGAACGCTTGCCGGGAAGCACCCCAGCCCAAGCAGCACCAGGCCTCGATTCGACGAGACGAAGCGGCTCTCCCTTGGAACGCCTCCAGACGCACGGGGATGCAAACACCCCGTACCAACTCCCAGCCCCCCTCTTCCCTATCCATATATATAGAGGGTCTTCGAGAGGATACAGAACGGGATGCCCGGATCCCGCGCCCCGTGGTCCCGCCGCAGACCGACACGGCCGAGTGCAACTCAGGCGCCCGAGAGCACCCGGGACGCCAGCAGCACCATCACCACCACGGCGAGCACCACGGTCGTCGCCTGCCAGAACACCACCGGCTGGCGCTCGATCAGCGGCGGCGCCCGGTGCCGGTGGAACTGCGGCCCCGGCGAGGCCAGGTCGTGCACGAATTCGGAGACCGTCTCCTGCCGCTTGCCCGGGTCCAGGTGCAAGGCCTTTTGCAGCACGGCGTCGAGCCAGGGGGGCAGCTCCGGCCGGCGGTGGCGCAGCGGCAGGTAGCTCAGCCGCCGCAAGTCCGCCGGGGAGCGCACCCGGGAGGCGTCCAGGCCGTACGGCAGCGCCCCGCCCAGCATCTGGTAGGTGAGCACCGCCAGCGAGAACAGGTCGGACCGGGCGCTGCCGCCCCGGCCCAGGAAATACTCGGGCGCGCTGTACTGCAGCGTGCCGACGAGGGCGTCCGCACGTGCATGCGGCGTGCCTTCGGCCAGCCCGGCCACATGAGTGGACGCGAAGTCGATGATCTTCGCGGTGCCGGTGCGGTCCACCATCACGTTGTCGGGCCGCAGGTCCTGGTGAAGCATCTCCTTGCTGTGGAAGGCCTGCAGGCCCTTGGCCACCTGGGTCACCAGCGCACGCACGGTGTCCAGGTCCGGGCGGGGGTGGTCGACCATCCACTGCGCGAGCGTCTGGCCGTCCACGTACTCCATGGCGACGTAGACATGCGCGCGGGGACGATCGCAGCGCCACGGCTTGAGGACGTGGGGGCTGTGCAGCCGCTGGGCCACCCACTCCTCCAGCACGAAACGGTCGAGGTACTCGGCGTCACCGCTCAACTCCACCGACGGCATCTTGAGCACCAGGGTCCTGCCTGTCTCGTCGTCCTGCGCCAGATGGACGTGGCTGCGCGCACTGGCGTGCAACTCGCGCACGACGGTGTAGCCTTCGAAACGCGCCCGCGGCACGAGCGGGGGCGGCAGCGCCAGGCCCTCGCGCTGCAGGGGCAGGCGCGACGGATCGGCCTCGGGGAGCGCATCGATGCGCAGCAGCTGCACGGTCTTGTCGTCCTCGGCGCCCCGCTTCTCCGCGAGCGCGACGAGCGCTTCGGCCGCCGCGTCCAGGTCGTCGCCGTGGCGCACCAAGGCGTCGTGCACGGCCGCGGCGTCCAGGTACTCGTAGGCGCCGTCGGTGGCGAGTAGAAACAGGTCGCCCGTCTCGGCCCGCAGGCAACGGTAGTCGATCTCGACATTCGCATTGCCCCCCAGCGCCCGCCCGAGGAAGGATTCGACGGAGGAGACGCGCACGCGGTGGTCTTCGGTCAGCGGCTCGAGCGCCTGGGCGTGGACGCGGTAGATGCGCGAGTCGCCCACATGCAGCAGATGCACCTCGCGCCCCTTCAGCAAGAGGGCGCTGAAGGTACAGACATACCCGCGGTCCTTGTCGAAGCGGGCCGGACTGCGCAGGGTCTGGCCGTGCAGCCAGGCATTGGTCGCGGCGAGCACGCGCTGGGCCGAGCGCTGCACGGACCATGCGTCCGAAGTGGCGTAGTAGTCGTCGAGAAAGCCCCGTACCGCGGCTGCGCTCGCCTCCTGGCTGACGGCGCTCGAGCCGATGCCGTCGGCCAGGGCGACGGCGATGCCCTTGGAACGCCGCAGGGCGCCGCCGGGGAGCACGGCGCCGTGGAAATCCTGGTTCACGCCGTCGCGCCCGGCCCGCGAGTGCTGGCCGAGGGTGACTTGCAAGGAGCCGCTCATCGGGAGGGGCCGTCGGCGTGGATCAGGCGACGCCGCGTTTCGGGGCCGTCTTGTAGTGCGTGGAGTACAGCGTGGCACCGACGAAGGTCAGGCCGCCGACCAGGTTGCCGAGCACCGTGGGCAGTTCGTTCCAGATGAAGTAGTCCATCAGGGTGAAGTTGCCGCCGAGCATCAGGCCCGTGGGGAACAGGAACATGTTGACGATCGAGTGCTCGAACCCCATGTAGAAGAAGATCATCACGGGCATCCACATGCCGATGGCCTTGCCGGACACCGAGGTGGACATCATGGCGGCCACCACACCCGTGGAGACCATCCAGTTGCACATCACCCCGCGAATGAAGAGCGTCAGCATGCCGGCTGCGCCATGCGCCGCATAGCCGACGGTGCGGCCCTCGCCGATGGAGCCGAGCTTCAGCCCCACCGCGTTGGGGGGCTCGCTGAAGCCGAAGGTGAAGATGATCGACATGAACAAGGCCACCGTCAGCGCGCCGGCGAAGTTGCCGACGAACACCAGGCCCCAGTTGCGCATCACGCCGCCCCAGCTGGCGCCAGGGCGCTTGTCGAAGACCGCCAACGGCGCGAGCGTGAACACGCCGGTCAGCAGGTCGAAGCCGAGGAGGTACAGCATGATGAAGCCCACCGGGAACAACATGGCCCCCACCAGCGCGTTGCCGGTGTTCACCGTGACGGTCACCGCGAACGCAGCCGCCAGCGCGAGGATGGCACCGGCCATGTAGCTGCGGATGAGCGTGTCGCGGGTCGACATCAGGAGCTTCGATTCGCCGGCATCGACCATCTTGGTGACGAACTCGGCAGGAGCGAGGTAGGCCATATGACTTCCTTGGAATGGGAGGGGTGGGGACGGCACGGGGGACCGGGCCAAGCTGCAAACGGAAACGGCGTCCACGGCGCCATGCCCGCGACCGCGGGAGACGCCAGGGACGCCGTCATCCTGGTGCGCACCCCGAACCGCCATTAGTTCGATGGGCGCCCGCCCACCTCGCAAGTTTCGCGCCGTCGACCTCACGCCGCCGGGGCAGGCCGATGGAGAGCCGCCGTACGGAAGCAGTGCGAACCACGTCCTGGCAGCCTCGATTCGGTGCGTCGATGGCACCGCAATGGTTCGCGACGGCGCACGACGCCACGGCAGCGCACCTTCGGAGTGCCGTCAGCCCGTCGCCTTGCCGCCCGCCGTTCCACCTGGCGCGAACGCGAAGTCCGGCAGCGACAGCGTGGCCTCGGCCACGTCGAGCAGCCGCCGGTTCTGGTCCATCGAGGTCTTCTGCAAGGCCCGGAACGCGGCCTCCTCGTTGAGCCCCAGGCGTGCCATCAGCATGCCCTTGGCGCGCTCGATCACCTTGCGCTCGTGCAGCGCGCGGCGCGCGGCCTCGAGTTCGCCCTCCATGTTCGCCATGCGCGCCGACTGCGCCTTCAGCAGCTCCACGAGCGAGGGGGATGCAGCCGCCTCGCCGGCCGGCGCCACCAGCGGCACCGGCTCGGGCGCGGTCGTGGTGTCGAAGAAGCGATCCACCGCGTGGGTGCGCGCAGGCGGGTTGTCGCGCAGGCGGCGCAGCAGGCCCTTGGAGTCCTGCAGGTCCTGCCGGGCCTCGGCGATGCGGGCAGCGCAGTCCTCCTTCAAGCGGGCCACGAGCTCGGTCTGCAGCCGGCACAGCTGGTCGATGCGCTGCGAACACGCGTCGAACCAGTGATCGCTCAGGTTGCTGTCGAGCACCGCACCCGCCCGGGCGGTGCACAGCGTGCGCCGCAGGCGCTCCAGCCGGGCGGTGTCGGGCGACACCTGCTGCTGTTCCCAGCGCTCGCGCAGCGCCGGCTCGGCGAAGTCGGCGAACACCGACAGGCTGCGCTCCTGCGCGTCGATCAGGTGGACGACTCGTTGCCGGTGCACGTCGCTGCACTGGCCGGAGGCGAACAGCAAGGCACCCACCGCACGCTCCTGCCCGGCCGCCTCCTGGGCCTGCACGAGGTGCACGAAGGCGACGAGCAGGCGCGAGATGCTCGGCAGGGCCGCCGCGTCGGCCACGTGGAAGACGAGTTCGATCAGGCCGGCGATCAGGTGACTGAACGCGGCAACGGAGTCGTGGGCGGACAGCGCCTGGCGCTCGATCTGGGTGCGCAGCGCAGCCAGCGCGTCGAGGCCGAGCAGCGCCCAGGCCATCAGCGACAACGTGGCGGCGGTGGCGCCCTCGCCCGGTTCCAGGTGCATGGCGAACACCTCGCGTACGCGGGCCTCGACCGGCCGGGCCTCGTCGATGATGGCGCGGCGCGTGTCCGCGAAACGTCGCCCCTGCGAGGCGAGGAAGATGCTCGAGGCCCCGCGCTCGCGCTGCAGCGCCTGGATCAGCTGGCCGATGACGTCCACCAGCTCCGCCCGGCAGGCGAGGTGGCGCACGGCATCGATCTCGAGCTGCTTGGCGCGCAGCACGAGCGTCGAAACGGACAAGGGCGCGGCTGGATCGGACATGCGGAGGTTCCCGGTTCGAGGACAAGAGGCGGCGGCGTCGCCGATGCCGCCATTGTCCTCGTTCGGGCCGCGCGCGTCGTCAGGCCAGGGCCACGTGCACACGCCCCCCGTCCAGCCGCACGCGGTGCGCACGCACCGAGTGCTCGGCCGCCTCGATGCACTCGCCGGTGTTGAGGTCGAAGTGGTTCTTGTACAGCGGGGAGGCGACGACGATGCGCTCGCCGAGGTTGCCCAGCAGTCCGCGCGACAGCACGCTCGCCCCGGATTTCGGATCCACGTTGTCGATGGCGTAGAAGCGCTCGGCGTCCAGGCGGAACACCGCGACGTGGCGGCCCTCGACGAGGGCGCACACGCCGGTGCTGGGAAGGATGTCGTCGACCGCGCAGACGTCGGTCCAGGTGAGGGTGTCGGAGGTCATGGAATGGGTCCCTTGAACGGCGTGAAGAACAGGCTCAACGCGCGGTGCCGGCGAGCGCGACGGGGCGCTCCTGCGGCGTGGCAGGACGGATCTGCCCGCGCTCCTGCACGAAGACGACGTGCTCGTCCGGCTTGTCGCTGTTGACGAAGGAGCGGAAGCGCTTGCGGGTCTCGGGATCGTTGACGGCGGTCTTCCATTCGCACTGGTAGGTGTCGACCACGTGCTGCATCTGCGCCTCGAGCTCGGCGCACAGGCCGAGGCTGTCGTTGAGCAGGACGCCCTTGAGGTAGTCGAGGCCGCCTTCGAGGTTCTCGCGCCAGGTGCTGGTGCGCTGCAGGCGGTCGGCCGTGCGCACGTAGAACATGAGGACGCGGTCGATGAGACGGATCAGCTCTTCCTTGCTGAGGTCGGAGGCGAACAGCTCGGCGTGGCGGGGCTTCATGCCGCCGTTGCCGCAGATGTAGAGGTTCCAGCCCTTCTCGGTCGCGATCACGCCGATGTCCTTGCCCTGGGCTTCGGCGCACTCGCGGGTGCAGCCGGACACGCCGAACTTGATCTTGTGCGGCGAGCGCAGCCCCTTGTAGCGGTGCTCCAGCTCCACGGCGAGGCCCACGCTGTCGCCCACGCCGTAGCGGCACCAGGTGGAACCCACGCAGCTCTTGACCGTGCGCAGCGACTTGCCGTACGCGTGGCCGGATTCGAACCCGGCGGCGATCAGCTCCTCCCAGATCGCCGGCAGCTGCTCGACGCGCGCACCGAACAGGTCGACGCGCTGGCCGCCCGTGATCTTGGTGTAGAGGCCGTACTTGCGGGCCACCTGGCCCACGGCGATGAGCCCGTCCGGCGTCACCTCGCCGCCCGGCATGCGCGGCACGACCGAGTAGGTGCCGTCCTTCTGGATGTTGCCGAGGTAGTAGTCGTTGCTGTCCTGCAGGCCGGCGAGGTCCTTCTTCAGCACGAACTCGTTCCAGCAGGAGGCGAACACGCTGGCCGCCACCGGCTTGCAGATGTCGCAGCCCAGGCCTTTGCCGTGGCGCGCGAGGAGCTCGTCGAAGCTGCGGATGTTGCCCACGCGCACCAGGTGGTAGATCTCCTGGCGCGAGTACGCGAAGTGTTCGCAGATGTGGTTGTTGACCGCCATCCCGCGGCGCGCCATCTCCACCTTCATCACCTGCGTCACCAGCGGCACGCAGCCGCCGCAGGTGGCGCCGGCCTTGGTGCAGGCCTTCATCTCGGCGATGGTGCAGGCGCCCTCGCCCACGGCCTCGTTGATGCGGCCCTTGGTGACGTTGTTGCACGAGCAGATCTGGGCGCTGTCGGGCAGCGCCTCCACGCCCAGGCCGGGCTTGGCCTTGCCGTCGCCCGCGGGCAGGATCAGGAACTCGGGTTCCTCCGGCAGCGCGATGCCGTTCAGCGCCATCTGCAGCAGGGTGCCGTACTCGGCGGCATCCCCCACCAGCACCGCGCCGAGCAGCTGCTTGCCGTCGCCGCTGATGACGATCTTCTTGTAGACCTGGCGGCGCTCGTCGACGTACTGGCAGACGCGGCTGCCGGGGGTGCGGGCGTGCGCGTCGCCGATGCTCGCGACGTCCACGCCCATCAGCTTGAGCTTGGTGCTGAGGTCGGCGCCGACAAAGGCGGCATCGGCATCGCCCGCGATGTGGCGCGCGGCGACCCGGGCCATGTCGTAGCCGGGGGCCACCAGGCCGAAGGTCTGCTCGTTCCAGGATGCGCATTCGCCGATCGCGTACACCGACGGATCGCTGGTGCGGCAGGCGCTGTCGATGACGATGCCGCCGCGCGGGCCGATCGCCAGCACGCATTGGCGGGCCAGCTCGTCGCGCGGCCGGATGCCGGCGGAGAAGACGATCATGTCGACCTCGAGGTGCGTGCCGTCGGCGAACACCATGCGGTGGCGGGCGCGTGCGCCGTCGGTGATCTCGACGGTGTTGCGCCCGGTGTGCACGTGCACGCCCAGGTCTTCGATCTTCGCCTGCAGCACGCGCCCGCCGCCTTCGTCCACCTGCACGGCCATCAGGCGCGGGGCGAACTCGACGACATGGGTGTCCAGGCCCATGTCGCGCAGCGCCTTCGCGCATTCCAGGCCCAGCAGCCCCCCGCCCACGACCACGCCGGTGCGCGAAGTCGCGCCGGCGGCCTTCATCTTCTCGAGGTCCTCGATGGTGCGGTAGACGAAGCAATTGGCCCGGTCGCGGCCGGGCACCGACGGCACGAAGGGGTTGGAGCCGGTGGCGAGCACCAGCCTGTCGTACGGCAGCACCTCGCCGTCGGCGGTGGTCACGGTCTTCGTCCGTCGATCGATCGAGGCGGCACGCGAAGCCAGGCGCAGGGAGAAGCCCGTGCGCTCGAAGAAACCCGGCTCGACGAGGCTGAGTTCCTCGGCCGACTTGCCGCTGAAGAATTCGGAGAGGTGGACGCGGTCGTAGGCCGCGCGTGGCTCTTCGCAGAGCACCGTGACCTCGACACCGGTCATGCCGGTCTCGACGAGGCTTTCCAGAAACTTGTGGCCCACCATACCGTGGCCGACGACAACGATCTTCATGACTGATCCTGCAGGAACCCGGGTCGGGGCGCGGCGGGCAGGTCTGCGTGATCGTGGCGGCTCTCCGGGGCCGACGACACAACGCACCCTCCGCGCGAGACACGGGTGTGGGTTGGAACGAGCGCGGCCGGCCGGGGGACTGGGCCGCGAAGGTTCCGCCATCGTTAGCGGAGGGAAAAAGCGTCAGGGGGCAGCGTCACCCGCCGGACGAACCCTACGTTCGCAAGGACCGTGCCGGATGTCGACCACCCGGTGACTCCAGGGAAAACGCCGTGGCGGCGTCCTCCCGCGCACAGCTTGCGGGGGCGGATTGCGCCAGGATAGTGCGGACAGCACCAATACAGTGCAATGCCGCGGGCGATGCCGTCAATTCGTCAGGCTGGGGCGCCTCGGTCGGCACGGCGACCCATGGGGGGCATACCTACGATGTCTACAACCAGGTTTCGTTCGCACAACTGCTCGTCGATTCGACGATCACGCGGACGGCGGTCCAGGGCCTGTGCATACGACGGAAGCCTGTGCGAACGGCCCTAGGTGTGAAGCTTCAATAGGTTGTTGCGGGTGTTCACCCGGAGTGGTTTTGAGAGACT
>CBIHOH010000137.1:0-7886 GCA_966211755.1 uncultured Rhizobacter sp.
CCAGCGCCAGAGGAATGTATTGCGTGCCGTTCACCGGCGCCGGCGTGAAGCTGGCCATGACCGTGGCCGAGGCGTCGAGGGTCGTGGTGCAGCTGCCCGTGCCGGTGCAGCCGCCGCCAGTCCAGCCGCCGAAGGTGTAGCCGGAGGCCGGAGTGGCATTGAGGGACACCACGGTGCCGCTGGCGAACGAGGTCGTGCAAGTGCTGCCGCAGGACAGGCCGGCCGGACTGGAGCTGACCGTGCCTGAGCCGGTGCGGGTGATGGTCAGTTGAGGGGGCGAGGCGGACGGCCCGGGCGCGGGCGCGGGCGGCACGCTGGGCGGCGGCGGCGTGGGTGCCGACGGCGTGGGAGCGGCTGGAGAAGATCCGCCCTGGGCAGGCGCTGCCGCGGTCTCGTCCGCAGTCTTGGCAGCGTCGTTGCCACCACAGGCCGTCAGGTAGACCGCGGCAAAGGCCGCAGCCAGCAAACTTTTCTTACTCATCCAATATCCCCTCAGGACCGATCGGCATGAATTTCATACCGCCCCAAATCTGTCGGCATTCTGTCCTGCCGCTTGAACCGGGACCGTGTCAGCATGTATCGCTGCACCGCCTCCCTTGGACAACCCTCCCCACACCGCCGGCCCGGCGTCAGGACCTGGGCTTGCAGACAAAACCCCGCCCTTTCCGGTGCGTCGACCGGCCGGACCGCAGGCCATGACTTCACGAGCCACACCGGCTGCCGGCTGAAGACACGCTCGACCAGCAGCGCCTGACCAGGATCGAATCCCTGGCAGCCCAGGCAGGGCAGATTCCCCGGCGGGGACGGTGTGGTGTCCCCGGAGCGGCTGGCGCGCCGTGACGTGTTGTAACGATTACCGGGGAAATCGTTCCAGTTCAACGTAACGGAAACCGATGCGGCCACCCTTTCCTAGCATAACCTCAGAGCGTAGCAGGGTTTTCCATGAAAAGGGGATTCTTGAAGGGGGGAGGGGCGCGCGGCCCGCCGGCACCCGCTCCCGGCCCCGGCGCTATGCTCGCCGGGTTCCAGCACAGGAGACATTGCATGATTCTTGAAATAGCAGACATTCGCATCGCGCCGGGCAAGAACGCCGAATTCGACGAAGCCATCCGGCGCGGCGTCGAGACCGTGGTGGCCCGGTCGAAGGGCTTTCGCGGTTACAAGGTCAACCGCGGCATCGAATCGCCGCAGCGCTACCTGCTGATGATCTACTGGGAGACCCTGGAGAACCACACGGTCGACTTCCGCGAAGGGCCGCTGTTCGCGCAGTGGCGGGCCATTGTCGGACCGTACTTCTCGCAGCCTCCCGTGGTGGAGCACTTCGAGCTGGTGGCGAAGTCGGAAGGCGCCCACCGCCTCACGGAAAACGGCTGAGCACGGCCAGCCACGCCGGCCCGGTGACGGCAAAACCGAAGGTCGACAGCACGATGGTCGCGGTGGCTTCGGCCTCCCCGGTTTCGTAGCGCTGCGCGAAGATCAGCGCGTTGTTGCCGGTCGGCAGGGCCGCCGCCATCACCACCACCGCCAAGGGCAGGCCGGTCATGCCGAGCAGGCCGTGCCCGACGAGCAGAACGAGCAGAGGCAGGCCCAACAGCTTGATGGCCGACAGCAGCAGCGCGCCGCGCACCGATCCCTTGAGCCCGTAGTAGGCGAGCGAGAGGCCGATCAGCACCAGGCACAGCGGCACCACGGCCTGGCCGAGCTGGACCAGCACCTCGTCGAGCAGCCCCGGCAGGGGCAGCGACAGCACATTCCAGCCCAGGCCCGCCAGGATAGGCAGCACCACCGGATGGATGATGGTCTTGCGGGCGGTGAGCAGCAGGATGCGGCCGAGCTGGCCATCGGCCAGCCCCTGGCGGATCCGCTCGCGGGCCAGATCGGTCTCGGCCAGGGCAGTCAGCAGGGTCAGGGCCGTCAAGGCATGCAGGCTGACGATGGCGACGTGGATGCGCAAGCCGGCTTCGCCGAACATCGCCAGCGCCATGGGAATGCCCATCTGCACGGTGTTGCCGAAACAGGCGGTGATGGACTGCACACCCGGCCCGGCCGGCGGATCACCATGGCGCGCCCGCCGGCGGCAGGCGACATACACCAGCACGATGGACAACAGCAGGGGCCCGAAGAACGCCCCCAGCGTGTGCCAGGGCAGGCGCGACAGCTCGATCCGGGCGGTGGTCCGGAACAACAGCGCCGGCACGAAGATGTAGAACGCCGCATGGCCCAGCACCCTCGCCGGGTCGGTCCCGCCCAGCCAGCGCATGCGCCCGGCCACATAGCCCAAGGCCACCACGGACAGGATGGCCAGGAGTTTGAGAAGCACCGGGAGCAGCATGCGGACGGCGGCGGTCAGACGGAAAATGGCGCCGCGAGGCAGGCGCGGCAGACGCGGAAAGGACGAAGGGCGATCGCCCTATTGCTGCAAGGCCAGCTTGCAGTTGGCCACGACCTTGCCCTTGAGCGACACCACCTCGTTCTCCAGCACCACCGAACGCACGTCGGTACCGAGGATCTGGGCGAACTTCTGCGTCGCCTCGACCACGCAACCCTGCTTGATCTCGGCCACCGTCTGATCCTCCTTGCCGATGTAGGTGTGGCTCACGACCGGTGTTTTGTCGCCCTTGGCCGCGGCGAACATCTCCTTGGTCTCCTGGGCTTCCTTGTCCTTCTTTTCCGCCAGTATCTTGGCCGCCTTGGCCGTGTCGGACACGACGTTGGGGAACTCGAGACTGACGCAGGCCGACAGGCCCAGGGTGCTCAGCAGGATCAACAGTTTCATGGACTTCCTTCGGTGGAGCGCAGGCGCAGCTTACGCCGCCTTTTTCGCCGGTGACTTGGCCGTGGCTTTCAGCGGCGCCTTGGCGGCCGCCTTGACGCGGGTCTTGGCCGGCGCCTTGGCGGCCTTTTTCGCGGCCGCCTTGGCGACCGGCGCATCCGGCTCGGCCGCCGCAGCGGACTTGCCCGGCGTCTTGCGGGCCGGGGGCGCCTTGCCTGTGCGCGGCTGGAACTCGAAGCTCACCTTGCCCTCTTTCTTGTCGAACGCGAGGAAGGCCTTGAACTTGCGGCGCGTCTTGTTGGAGACGAAGTTCTCGAGCAGGTCGGTCTTGCCCGACAACAGCAGCTTGCTCATCTGCTCGCGCACCACCGGTTGCTGCAGGATGATCTTGCCGCTCTTGAAGTCGCAGGTGACGTTCGCGCCCACGCTGTGCTCGCACACGTAGCTGGTGCCGTGTTCGAAGACCTTGCCCTGGCATTTCGGGCAGGGCCCGAGCGACTCCTGGTCGGAGAAGTCGACCGGCTCGCCCGACTCGCCGTCCTTCTTGGCGTCCTCGCCGAAATCGAACTCGAGCTTCCAGTTCTTGATCTCCTCGTCGAAGCTGAGCTTGAGTTCGGCGGTGAAGGGCCAGCCCGCCTTGGAGCGGAAGCCCTCCAACGGACCGATCCGCCTGGTGGCGAGGAATTCCTCGACCTCGTGCAGCTCGAAGCTGCGGCCCCCGGGGATCTTCCCGATGGAAAACCCGCAGCCCTCGCCCTCGCCCTGCAGGCCGGCGCAGGTGAAGCGGCGGTAGTTCTCCTTCACCAGCCCGCCGCAGTTCGGGCACGGGGTCTTCAAGGTGGCGTAGTCGCCGGGGATGGTGTCGCGGTCGTACTCCTTCGCCTTGGCCACGATGCGCTGGGTCATGGCGGCGATCTCGGCCATGAAGGTCTCGCGGCTGAGCCGGCCCTTTTCCATCTCGGCGAGCTGATGCTCCCAGTTGCCGGTGAGTTCGGGCTTGGTCAGGTCCTCGACCCCCAGCCCGCGCAGCAGCGTGGTGAGCTGGAAGGCCTTGGCGGTGGGCACCAGCTCGCGCCCGTCGCGGAAGATGTATTTCTCGAGGATCAGGCCTTCGATGATGGCGGCGCGGGTGGCCGGCGTGCCCAGGCCTTTTTCCTGCATGGCCTCGCGCAGCTCGTCGTCGTCGATCAGCTTGCCCGCGCCTTCCATGGCGCTCAGCAGCGTGGCTTCCGAATAACGCGCCGGCGGCTTGGTCTTCAGGGCGTGGACATCGACACTTTCCGTGCGCACCGTCTCGCCGGCGGCCACCGCCACCAGGTTGGCATCATCCTCCTGTGCCTCGCGGCCATAGACGGCCAGCCAGCCCGGCTTGACCATCACCTTGCCGTTGGTCTGGAAGCTGTGCTCGCGGCCGGCCGCGCTCACGGTGCTGATGCGGGTGGTGACCAGGAACTCGGCCGGCGGATAGAACACGGCCAGGAAACGCTTGACGACCATGTCGTACAGCTTGGCCTCGATGTCGGTCAGGCTCCGGGGGGCCTGCAGGGTCGGGATGATGGCGAAGTGGTCCGACACCTTCGCGTTGTCGAAGATGCGCTTGTTGGGCTTGACGTAGCCCTCCTTGACCGCCTTGCGCGCATGGCCCGACAAGACCTGCAGCGGGCCCGGCAGGTCTTCGCCGGCCAGCATCTCCATCGTCTGCCTGACCACCGGCACGTAGTCCTCCGGCAGGGCCTTGCTGTCGGTACGCGGATAGGTCAGCACCTTGTGCTTCTCGTACAAGGCCTGGGCCAGCGCCAGCGTGGTCTTGGCCGAGAAGCCGAAGCGCGAGTTGGCTTCGCGCTGCAGGCTGGTCAGGTCATAGAGCTGCGGCGCGCTCTGGGTGCTGGGCTTGGACTCCTCGGTGACACGCGCCGGCTCGCCGCGCACCGCGGCGGCCACCGCCTGGGCATCGTGTTCGTTCCAGATCCGGTCGGCGCGCTGCTCGGGGTCGTCGGGGTTCTTCTTCCATTTCGGGTCGAACCACTTGCCCTCGTATTCGCCCGCCGCGGCGGCGAAGCTGGCCTTGATCTCCCAGTAGTCGCGCGCGACGTGCTTGCGGATCTTTTCCTCGCGCTCGACCACGATGGACAGGGTCGGGGTCTGGACCCGGCCGACGGTGGTCAGGAAAAAGCCGCCGTCGCGTGAATTGAAGGCGGTCATGGCGCGGGTGCCGTTGATGCCCACCAGCCAGTCGGCCTCGGAACGGCAGCGCGCCGCGTTGGCCAGCGGCAGCATCTGCTCGTCGCTGCGCAGGTTCTCGAAGCCTTCGCGGATGGCCGCCGGGGTCATGCTCTGCAGCCACAGCCGCTTGACCGGGTGTTTGCTCTTGCTGTGCTGCTGGATCAGCCGGAAAATCAACTCGCCCTCGCGCCCCGCGTCGCAGGCGTTGACCAGGGTGGTGACGTCCTTGCGCTTGACCAGCTTGACGATGGCGTTGAGCCGGGCCTTGCTCTTGTCGATCGGGTTCAGGTCGAAGTGCGGCGGAATCACCGGCAGGTTGGCAAAGCTCCATTTGCCCCGCTTGACGTCGAATTCCTCCGGCGCCTTGATCTCCAGCAGGTGGCCGACGGCGGAAGTGACCAGATGATGCTCCCCTTCGAAATACTCGTCGTGCTTCTCGAACTTGCCCACCGACGGGGTCAGCGCCTTCACGATGTCCTGGGCGACGGAGGGCTTCTCGGCAATGATCAGGGTCTTGCTCATGGCTCTTTCTAGGTATGGAACGGCGCAGATGCGACGCTCTCTCTACAATCTGCTTGTCATGCGTGTATACGCGCATGCGGGCGCACGCACACGCGCGCACCCATGAATTCAATGTACCCAAAGAAACCGATGACGCAAGCCCGAGCCGCCAAGACCCCTGCCCACCGTCGGGCCCGCCCCGCCCCACCCGCTGCCGGGCGCCGCATCCAGGTGCGCCGTTCGGGCGTGCACGGCAAGGGGGTGTTCGCCATCGCCGAGATCCCGGCCGACACCACGATCATCGAGTACAAGGGCGAGGTCATCACCTGGCCGGAAGCGCTCGACCGCCATCCTCACGACCCCGAGCAGCCCAACCACACCTTCTACTTCCACATCGACGACGACCACGTCATCGACGGCAATGTCGACGGCAACGCGGCGCGCTGGATCAACCACTCCTGCGAGCCGAACTGCGAGACCGACGTGGTCGACGGCCGGGTGTTCGTGAAGGCGCTGCGCGACCTGATGCCCGGCGAGGAGTTGTTCTACGACTATGGCCTGGTGATCGACGCCCGCTACACCGCCAAGCTGAAGAAGGAATTCGAGTGCCGCTGCGGCGCGCCGAGCTGCCGCGGCACCATGCTGGCGCCCAAGAAACGATGAAACCGGCTCGCCATCGCATGTACCGCCCCGCCGTCTCCACCCGCCACGCCACCCGAGGCCGAGCATCATGAGCCTGAACTGGAGCGCCGAGGGCCTGTGGGAGCAGCTCGAGCCCTTGCTGCCCGGCCTCAGTGTCGAGGTCGTGGCGCACTGCCCCTCCACCAACACGGCGCTGCTCGACCGGGCGCGCGTGCACGTCGATCCCGAAAGCGGCGTGGCCCAGGTGCGCCGCAGCCGCGAGAGCGCCGCCTTCGGCCGCCGCGCGGCCGACGTGCAGCCCTGCCTGCTGGTGGCCGAGCACCAGACCCACGGCCGCGGCCGGATGGGGCGGCTGTGGGCGGCTGCACCCGGTGCCTCGCTCACCTTCTCGCTGTCGGTGCCGATGGACGGCGGCGACTGGTCGGGGCTGTCGCTGGCCATCGGCGTGGCGCTGGCCGATGCGCTCGATCCCCCGCAGGCCGGCCGCAGCCCGCGCATCGGGCTGAAGTGGCCGAACGACCTGTGGCTGCTCGACGCGGCGCCCCCCGGCGAACCGCTGGGCCGCAAGCTGGGCGGCATCCTGATCGAAAGTGTCGCCGTCGGCCGCAGCCGGCTGGCAGTGATCGGCGTGGGGCTCAACGTGCTGCCCATGCACACGAGCCACCTCAGCCATGGCTTTGCCTGCGTCCAGGAGCTCGACCCGGCGGTCTCCGCCCCGGCCGCCCTGCTGCAGGTCGCCGCGCCGCTGGTGCAGGCGGTGCTGGCCTTCAACCGCTCCGGCTTCGGCGCGTTCAGCGAGGCGTTCGCCCGGCGCGACCTGCTGCAGGGCCGCGAGGTCGACACCAGCCTGGCCGCGTTGCCGCTCGGCGTGGCACGCGGCGTCGCGGCCAACGGCGCCCTGCGCGTGGAGGCCCCGGACGGCCGGATCAACGAGGTCTCCAGCGGCGAGGTGAGCATCCGCCTGCGCTCCGGCGAAGCCGCTGCCGACGAGGAGGCGCCGTGCTGAGGCTGCTGGTGCTCCTGCTCGTGCTGGCCAATGCGGGCTTCTACAGCTGGCGACAAGGCTGGCTCGACACCCTGGTCGGGGTACGCGCCCAGGGCGACCGCGAACCGGGCCGCCTCGCGCTGCAAGTCCAGCCGGAAGTGGTGCGTGTCCTGGCGCCCCTGCCGCCGCCCGACGCGGACAGCCGCGAGGCCACCGCCTGCCTCGAGATCGGCCCCTATGCCTCGGCCCAGCTCGGCCCGGCCGAGGCCGCCCTGCAGGCCGTGCTGGGCCCCGGCGGCTGGGTGGACGTGAAAACCGACATCCCCCCGGCCTGGATCGTCTTCATGGGCCCCTACCCCGACCGCGAACTGCGCCAGAAGAAGATCGACGAACTCAAGCGGCTGCGCGTGGCCCACGAAGACGTGCGCAACGTGCCCGAGCTCGGCGACGGCCTCGCGCTCGGGCGTTTCGATGACCGGGAGGCTGCCGACAAGGCGCTGGCCGAGCTGGCCACCCGCGGGGTGCACAGCGCTCGCGTGGCCCAGCTGTCGCCCGGCGGCACCAGCCACCGCCTGCGTGTCGAGCAGGCCGACCCGGCGCTGCAGGAACGGCTGCTGGCCTTGCAGACCGCCGGCTTGCAGGGGCGGGGCTTCCTCCACTGCAAGTCCTGAACACCTCGCCCAGACGTAGAAAAAGCCCCGCGAGGGGCTTTTTTTTTGCCTGGGCCCCGCCGCATGGCGGGACCTTTGCGGCCGGGGTGTT
>CBIHOH010000138.1:0-7868 GCA_966211755.1 uncultured Rhizobacter sp.
AGTCTCTCAAAACCACTCCGGGTGAACACCCGCAACAACCTATTGAAGCTTCACAGCTAGCCGCGGTCCGCTGGCGCCGTCACCGGGCCGCCGTTGCGGCACACCCGGTTCTTGCCGCCGCGCTTGGCCAGGTACATGGCCTGGTCGGCGCGGGCCAGCAACTGGTCGGCATCGGCGGCGTCGGCCGGATAGACGGCGATGCCGATGCTGGCGGCCACCGCGTACTCCGGATGCTCGTCCAGCAGCGGCCGGCGCAAGGACTCCAGCAGCCGCTCGGCGACCAGCAGGTTGCCCTGCGGATCTTCCGCCTCGAACACCACGGCGAACTCGTCGCCGCCGAGGCGGGCCAGCAGGTCGCCCTGGCGCACCACGCGCAGGAAGCGCGCGCTCACCAGCTTCAGCACCGTGTCGCCCGCCTCGTGCCCGAGTTCGTCGTTCACCCGCTTGAAGCCGTCCAGGTCGATGAACAGCAGCCCCAGCGTGGACGAACGCCGCTGCGCCCGGTTGACCCCGCGATGCAGCTCCTCCAGGAAATAGCGGCGGTTGGGCAGGCCGGTCAGCGCATCGTGGAAGGCGTCGTGCTGCATCTGCTCGGCCAGCTGCTGGCGGGCGCGCGCCTCGCGCCGCAGCGACAGATACACCAGCACCCCCGACACCCCCGACACCAGGTACAAGGCCAGCCCGGCCAGCACCGTGGCGTGCCGCCGTTCGTCGGCCAGGTCCCTCAGGGCGCGATTGCCGGCATCCTCGCGGGTCTGCAGCTCGGCCACGATGGAATCGATCTGCTGCATGTAGCTGCGGCCGCTGTCCGCCATGGTCAGCAACTTGGCGTAGTCACTGCCCATCGACTTCTGCACATCCAGCCCCTCGTCGAGCTCCTCCAGGCGCAGCTCGTGCCAACGCGCGAGTTTCTTCAGCAACTCGGCCGCGACGGCGTCTCCTGCGTAGCGGAGCTGCAGATCCTTCAATCGCACGGTGGCGTCGGCCTTGGCCTGGGCGTAGGGGCCGAGGTAGCGGGGCAGGCTGGTGATCAGGTGGCCGCGCTGGGCGGCCTCGGCCACGCGCAGGCTGTTCAGCATGCGGTCGATCTGCAGCAGGCGTTGCGAAGACTGCTCGCGCAGGTCGGCAGCCTCGTCGGCCAGCCACTGCAGGTACCAGGCCGCGGATATCGTGAGCAACAGCATCACGGCCACAGCGAGGGGCAGCACCAGAGCCTTCTGGAAGGCTTGCAGAAAGGTCGGCGACTTCAATGCTCGGCTCGTCAGATCACCCCGGTTCGGGGTCTCACCAGAGAAGGCTGGCCCGGCGATCGTTCGGGGCGAAATCATTCTAGAGGGTCGAAATGCTTCACCACATAGCGGAAACGTTGTGCCGCGGCCGGCTGGACAGCGCCGGTTTCGCCCGCTAGGCGCGCCTGATCGTATAGGTGCCGGCCCGCGGACGCGGGCCCGTGCCCGCCGGCCATGGCGCTGACAGACTTTTACGTCCCGGCCAAGACCCTGAATTGCCGTCGCGGCCCTCAATTCGGGCAAAATCCGGCGCGTCGCGTGCGGGGAGGGATGCGCCACGCCGCCTCTCCTCCGCCCCGGCGGCACGGGTGGCCGCAGCCAACCTGTCGCTGCGGCGCCGGCACCCGCCAGGCGGCAACCCATCCGTCGAATACCGGCCGTCCTGCGGCCCAACTCGAACGTTTGCCCGCCGACGGCGCCACTAAGCTCGATCGATCATCCAGTTCCACCCGCGGCCCCTGCCCGGTCCCACCATGCACTTCCTCGGAATTCCCCTGCGCAAGCCGTCGTTCAACGAACTCACGGCTTCGGCCATCCTGGCGGTCGGCCTTTGGCTGGCCTGCGTCGGCCTGCTGCATGCCAGCGGCCATCCACTGGGCAGGCTCGATGCCGGCGCGGCCCTGTTGATCTCCGCCTGGAGTTGCCTCGGCGCACGCGTCGGCATACGCCTCGACCAGGGCAGCCGTCACCTGGCGGCCAACCTCCTCGTGAGCGGCCTGCTGCTTGCCCTCTACGAAGGCGCGCAGCGGCTGATCGCCTGAGCTCGTCCGCGGCAGCCGATGTCGTAGGATGAGGCCGACAGCGCTTTCCGGCCACGACTGATGACGCGCCGCTTTTGCTGCGCGTAGCCTTGCAACGCGTCCCGAGATGCCGGCAGTTCCACTGCACGGCTTGCGACGGACGCACCGGAGCAGCATGCAGCTCCGGGCGTCCTCACTCATCAATCCGCGCAAGGAGAAAGCAATGAACATCATCATTTGGCTGGTGGTAGGAGGCCTGATCGGTTGGGTCGCCAGCATGATCATGAGGACCGATGCCCAACAGGGCATGCTCCTGAACGTGATCGTCGGCGTCGTCGGCGCCATGCTGGGCGGATGGCTTCTCGCCCCGGTGTTCGGCATGGGCACCATCAACCAGAACGACTTCAGTCTCGGCGGACTGGGGCTGTCGCTGCTGGGCGCAATCATTCTTCTCGGTATCGTCAATCTCATCCGACGCGGCTCCGTCCGCTGAGCGCGTCGCGCGCCGCCCGAGGGACCGGGCGGCGGTCCCGGGAAGCGGATGCCTGCACGGCATCCGCTTTTGCGTTCTCCCCTTCCGTGCGCCCGACCGGGCGTCACCCAGGGTCGGTCATCTCCGAATCCCGCGGCCGGCAGCAGGCCCCGCGGGCCCGGCCAAGTCCGGCGGCGTCCACCCGAGCATCCGGTGCGGCCTGGCCGGCGGCGCATCGCTCCCGGCGCATCGCACAGCCCGCGGGCCCCCATCCCCTAGGACCGGCACTGCCCGGCCATCAACAGCGGCAGGACCCGATGCAGGTCGGGCAGGATGGCGTGGCATTTGTCGCGCATCTCGCCGGTGGGCGGCAGCAGGTCGGACACCATGATGACCGGCATGCCAGCCGCATGCGCCGCCCGCACCCCGTTGTACGAGTCCTCCAGGGCGAGGCAGCGCGACGGCGCCACATGCAGGCCGCGCGCCGCATGCAGATAGAGGTCGGGCGCGGGTTTGCCGCAAGCCACGTCGTCGCGTGTCACGACGACGTCGAAGCAAGCCTCGAGGCCCGCGGCCCGCAGGTGGTGGCGGGCCTTGCTCCGGCTGGAGGAGGTGGCCACGCCGCGCGGCATCGCGCATTCGTCCAGGCCGGCCAGCAGCTCGGGCACGCCGGGCTTGAGCAGCGGCGGCCGCCGGTCCATCTCGGCTTCCAGCAGGCAGGCGGCGGCCGTGAAGATGCGATCGACCGGAATGCCCTCGCCGTAGTGCTCGACCATCAGCCTGCGGCACCGGTCCGCGGGCACGCCGATGAGCTGGTGCGACAAGGACTCCGGCAGCTCGAGCGACTCCTGGGCACAGGCCTGCCGCAGCGCCTGGCGGGCCAGGCGCTCGGTGTCTAGCAGCAGGCCGTCCATGTCGAACACCACGGCGTCGACCTCCAGCCCGGACACCGGTGGACGGGCCCCGGTGGTGCTCATGACAAGGCGCCCGACAGGCAGTCCGCCACGGCTGCGCAGGGGCCGGCGTTCTGCAGGACGGACAACATGCGCGTCAGGGTCGATGGCAGGCCGGCCCGGCGATGCAGGTCGTCGCCGAAGACCTCCGGCATGCGCAGGAAGGCTTGCACCAGCCGGGACGGCTCGTGGCCGGCATTCCTGCCCAGCCGCCACAGGCGTCCCGCCATGCGGTCCTGCAGAAACAGCAGCCGGCTGGTGAAGGCCCTGCGGGAGGTGCTGCACAGCATCCAGGCGGCCAGCGCAAGCAGGGTGCAAGGCGCCGGACGCGAGGCCTCGAGGTTGTCGCGCAAGGACGCGAGCAGACGGCTCGGCAGCTTGCCCGACCCGTCGCGCCCGACCCGGTCGAGCCGGTGCTCGATGCACGGATTGCGCCAGCGCAGCAGCAGTTGCCGGACATAGGCCGCGATGTCATGGTCGCTGCGCGGCAGGGTGGGAGATTGTTCGTCGAGCATGAAGCGCAGTGCGAAGCGGTCGAAGCCCGGCAGGGCCATGGCCTCGGCGACGGTCTCGGCACCGGCCAGCAAGCCGAGGTAGGCGATGGCGAGGTGCCCGCCGTTGAGCAGGCGCAGCTTGGAGGCCTCCCACGGGGCCACGTCGCGCACCCACTCCGCGCCCGCGGCCTCCCACCTGGGCCGGGGCCCGTCGAAACTTTCGATCACCCACTGGCAGTACGGTTCGCAGGAGACCGGCGCGTCGTCGGCCAGCGCCAGCACGGCCCGGCTCTCCTGCCGATGGGCCGGTGTGGTGGCCGGCACGATGCGATCGACCATGGTGTTGGGAAACTGTACGTTGCGGGCGATCCATTGCGCGAGGCCGTCGGCGCGCAGGGCCGCGAAGTCGATGCACGCCTGGCGCAGCACCGTGCCGTTCGACGCCAGGTTGTCGCAGGCGAGGACCACCGGGGGATCCCCCCCTGGGCGCGGCGATGCGCGAGGCCCTGCACGAGCAGGCCGATCGCGCTGCCGGGCGAGGACCCGCGGATGTCGGCCTGGATGTCCGGATGCAGGGCATCGAGCCGGCCGCTGGCCGGATCGGTGCAGTAGCCTGCCGTCGTGACGGTCAGGCTCACGATGCGGATGCCGCGGTCTGCGAACGCGCGGCGGAAGGCGTCGGCGTGGGCGGGCACGAACAGCAGCCGGCACAGGCTGCCGACCAGTTCGATGCGCCGTCGGTCCGGGCTCCGTTCGGTGAGGGTGTAGAGCCCGTCCTGGTCTGCCAGGGTGTCGATCGATGCGCGCGTGCGCAGGCTGGCCGCGACGATGCCCCATGGCGGCGGCGCCGCGTGGGACGGCCGCGCCGGCAGCTCGGCCTCGATGGCGCGCTGTGTCAACCAGGCCTGGTGCGCGCGATGGAAGACGCCGCAGCCTATGTGCAGGATGCCCGGGCGCAGTCGCCGCGGGTCGAACCTCGGGCGGCGCACCGGGCCAGGCAGCCCCGCCATGGTGGCGTGGCACAGGCACGGCACCATGGCCCGCGGCGGGCGGCAGGGCGCGGGTTCGCGGGCCAGGCCGGGTTGCAAGATGTGCGAGCCCCTCATCGCGAACCGCACGCCGGAGAACCGGCGATCGGGTAGTCGACCCAGCCCTCGTCCGGCTTCTGGGCTTCGATGATCCAGGGCAGGACCGCCGGGTTGATGTCGAAGAGATAGCTCCATCCGTCCACCAGCCTTGCCGCCAGGGCCTCGGGGCGCAGCTCGACGGGCTGCCCGGCCCGGCCGAGGATGCCGAAGGTGCGGTGCACCTGCCTGCAGCCATAGGCTTCCATGATGCGGTCGGATTCGGCGTGGACCCGCCGGGCCAGCGCCGCGTCGCGGAAGGCCCCCACCGGACGTGTGTGCAGCACCGGCGTGCCGTCGATCATCCCTATACTCTCGTAGCCCAGCCGCTTGGGCCAGAGCGAGTCGAGCCCCCAGCCCCAGCCGGTGCTCGTCAGGTCGAAGGTGGGCAGCAGGCGCTCCAGCGCCTGGCGGCTGAAGCACGGGACCATGCGTGCGGCGGGCGAAACAGCGGCGGTTGCGCATGGCGGTGTAGTGCGCATAGTAGGACGCCTCGTTCAGCGCCGGTGCGCACAGGTCGAAGCCCAGTTCCTTCGCCACCTCGAACATGCGGGCGATGGTCGCCTGGTCGGTCAGGATGTCGTCGTCCGGCAGCCAGATGTACTCGTACTCGCGCCAGCCCGTCCACTCGTTGAGCAAGGCCCGCAGGCCGGTCCATTTGGGCCCGGGAACCACCCTTCCCAGGCGGCAGCCGGCGGCGGCTTGCGGCGCCAGTTCCTGATAGGGGCAGAGATGCAGATCCCAGTTCCTCGGCCGGGCTGGATCGAGCCAGATCGGGTGGAGGGAGTTGCGGCCCACGCGGGCGACGACAAGATGGCTTCGGGGCATGGTGGTCCTTCGGGGTACGACGGCATCGGGGATGGGATGACCGCCGACATGCGATGGTCGAGGCGCGGCTGTCGATCGGCTGCTGCACGGCCGCGCCGCCGCCGGCAGCGCCATCGCAATCGGCATTCCGCCTCGCCGCCGCGAGGCGGCCGTGTCCGGCCCGCCGTGTTCGCGGCATGCGGCTTGCAGCCCGGCCCGTCGCGAAAGACCTGGCGCAGTTGCCCGCCGAACGCGGCATCCGCCCCAGCCCGCCGGCCCCGGCATGCCATGATCCACGGGCGGGCACGTGCCCCCCGCCCCGGCAGACCAGCCCGGCCGCGCCGCCCCGCCCTAGGCGTTTTCCCCTAGGCACAACTACGAGTGCGCTCCCCGCAGTGTTGCGAGTTCACGCCCGCGGCACCGCTACCTATCATCCCTTCATCCTGCTGCCCATCGGCCCCGTGGCCGCCGGGTCCACACGCCATCGAGGAGGGGAAGCATGACCGTGACCAGCTTGAATGCGCATGCCGCAGCAGGCCAGTGGGACGGCTCGGCCACGGCCCGCGACGGCGCGCCGCGCCACCTCGGCGAGCTGCTGCGCCGCCACGGCCTGATGGTGGCGGGCGAGATCATCGTCGCCGTGCAAGCCTGTTTCGAGGACGACCGGGGCGGCGACGTGCAGGAACCGAACGTGACCGTCCTGCTGGCCTCGGCCGCCGACTGCATGCGCGGGATGGCCGCCACGGCAGCGGACGCCGCGCCTACGCGGCAGGTCGGGCTGCGCCTCAGGCCGCTTGAATTCCTGTCGCTCTTCGAGCGGCTGAGCATCGCATTGCACCGTCCCCGCCTCGACCGCCTCGCGCGGCCCCCCCCTGCCGACGGCCAAGCCGTCCCCCTGCAGCAGAGCGCGCCACCAGCCCTGCACGCCCCCCATCACCTTTCATCCGCCGGCGCAGGCCGGTCAGCACGCCAACCATGAACACCATGTCCAGCCTACGCCGCCATCTTCCCTGGGCCGCCGCGGCGGTCCTAGGGGCCTTCGCCCTGGGGACCGTCGCCCTGAGCCGCGGGGAATCCATCAGTGCCCTGTGGATCGTCACCGCCGCCGTCTGCGTCTACCTGATCGCCTACCGCTACTACGGCCTGTTCATCGCCAACAAGGTGCTGAAGGTCGATCCCAAGCGAGCCACGCCGGCCACCCGCCACAACGACGGTCTCGACTACGTGCCGACCAACCAGTACGTGCTGTTCGGCCACCACTTCGCCGCCATCGCGGGGGCCGGGCCGCTGGTCGGGCCGGTGCTGGCCGCCCAGATGGGTTACCTGCCCGGGCTGCTGTGGATCCTCGCCGGCGTGGTCTTCGCCGGCGCGGTGCAGGACTTCATCGTGCTCTTCATCTCCACGCGCCGCGACGGCCGCTCGCTGGGCGACCTGATCAAGCAGGAGATGGGGCTGGTGCCGGGGCTGATCGCCTTGTTCGGCACCTTCATGATCATGGTCATCATCCTGGCGGTGCTCGCGCTCATCGTGGTGAAGGCGCTGGCCGACTCGCCCTGGGGCAGCTTCACCGTGGCGGCCACCATTCCGGTGGCGCTGTTCATGGGCGTGTACGTGCGCTACCTGCGCCCAGGCCGCATCGGCGAAGTGTCGGTGATCGGCTTCGTGCTGCTGATGCTGTCCATCCTGGGCGGCCAGGCCGTCAGCGAAAACGAGGTGTGGGCGCACTACTTCACCTTCGACGGCAAGTCGCTCACCTGGATGCTGATCGGCTACGGCTTCGTCGCCTCGGTGCTGCCGGTGTGGCTGCTGCTGGCCCCGCGCGACTACCTCTCCACCTTCCTGAAGATCGGCACCATCCTGGCCCTGGCCATCGGCATCGTCATCGTGTCGCCGAACCTGCAGATGCCCTCCATCACCCAGTTCGCCGCCGGCAGCGGCCCGGTCTGGTCGGGCAACCTGTTCCCCTTCCTGTTCATCACCATCGCCTGC
>CBIHOH010000139.1:0-7742 GCA_966211755.1 uncultured Rhizobacter sp.
GTCGACGCCGTGCTTCTTCATCTCGAAGTCGATGGCGCGGGCGACGATGTCGCGCGGGGCGAGTTCGGCCCGCGGGTCGTGGTCCGGCATGAAGCGGGTGCCGTCGGGCAGCAGCAGGCGGCCGCCTTCGCCGCGCAGCGCCTCGGTGATGAGGAAGCTGCGTTCCTGCGGGTGGTACAGGCAGGTCGGGTGGAACTGGATGAACTCCATGTTGCCGACCCGGCAGCCGGCGCGCCAGGCCATGGCGATGCCGTCGCCGGTGGAGGTGTCGGGGTTGGTGGTGTAGCGGTAGACCTTGCCGGCGCCGCCGGTGGCCATGACGACCGCCGCGGCCGGCAGGGTCTCGACCTTCTGCGTGTCGATGTCGAGCGCGTAGATGCCGTAGCAACGCGGCTGCTCCTCGCGCTTGAGCAGGCGCGAGGTGATGACGTCCAGCGCCATCCAGCGCTCCAGCAGGCGGATGTTGGGATGGCGGGCGACTTCGTCCAGCAGCACGTCGTGGATGGCCTTGCCGGTGGCGTCGGCCGCGTGGGCGATGCGGCGCACCGCATGGCCGCCCTCGCGGGTGAGGTGCAGGCCGAGCGGACCGTCCGGGTCGGGCGAGAAGGGTACGCCGCGTTCGACCAGCCACTCGATGACGGCCGCGCTGTGGCGGGCGATGAAGGTGGCGGTGGTTTCGTCGACCAGGCCGGCGCCGGCGTCCTGGGTGTCGCGCACATGCGATTCGATGCTGTCGTCGGTGCCGAGCACGCCGACGATGCCGCCCTGCGCCCAGGCGGTGGCCGCTTCGTGCAACCCGCGCTTGGCCAGCACCACCACCGGGCAATGGTCGGCCAGGTGCAGCGCGACGGTGAGCCCGGCGAGCCCGGCGCCAACGATGACGACGGGCAGTTGGGAAGAGTCGGCGGGGATCGGGCTCATGGCAGGGACGCAGCGGACGCGCTGCTCCGGGGAGTTCAAGTGGGAGGATTCTATCGACGCCCGTCACCTGGACGAACAGATTCCTCCACCCTCTGGAGGATGGCGGCCTGGAAGCGGCCGTGACAGGATGCACACCAAAGGCTGACAATCGGACACAATGGGAAGCACTTCCCGAAGCCGGAGTCCAGGGCCCCGGGCAAGCTCCCGGCCCAACTTACTTCCGAGGGGGGATGGTCCATGTCGTTGACGCCAACAAGTGAGTTCCGCGCCGGGTCGCCCGTGGCCACGGCCACCCAGGACTGGCAGGCGACCCGTGGCCAGTCGACGGAGAACACCGAGCTGGCGCGCGACGAGGACGACTACCTGGCCAACCCGGCCGAGCGCCAGGACATCGGCCGCGACATGGGCGGCGACCAGCACGAGCTGTTCGTCTCCTGCGACCCGGCGCAGGCGCTGCAGCAACAATTCTCGCACCTGGCCCCCGAGTTCATCGCCATCCAGGACATGGGCACGAACTCGTCGCGCCAGCTGCTGGCGAGCGTCGCCGCCGCCAGCCATCGGCGGCTGCAGAAGCTGCTGATCCGGCGCCAGGGCTACGGCACGCTGCTGGCGACGCTCGAATTCCTCGAACTGCCCGCCGGCGACCCTCGTCCGCTGCGCATCTACTCGACCGAGTCGGACGCCGACACCGTGCAGCGCCACGCCCTCGCCCGGGTGCTGCTGGCCTACAGCCGACTGGGGGTGCTGATGGTCGGCGACATGCCGCTGCACCAGCTGAAATCGTCGCTGGAGGGCCTGCGCGACGGCATGGTCGGCCAGTCCTGGCCGAACCGCAACCTGCTGCTGCTGCCGCTGGCCTCCTCGGGGGTGCTGGGCACCGAGAGCCTGGTGCTGTCGCGCGGCACCGGGGTGCAGGTGCGCACCACCCCGCAGGTCACGCGGCCCGCCGATGCCTGGGCGTTCATCAGCGGCACCTGGAACCGGCTGCGCGAGCAGCGCCATCCCGAGATGACGAACGGCGGTGCCGCGGCGACGGCCCGCCCTGCCCCCTCGCCGGTGGCGGCCGGCCAGCCCGCGCCGATGAAACCCATGCCCGAGCCGCGCGGCACGGCGCCGACCGGCATCGAGTCCACCCTGGGCCGCTACGTCCGCCTGCTGAACGAGCTGACCGGCATGGTGAGCTGCTGCGTGTTCGACATCGCCAGCGCCCGCCCGCTGGTGCATGCCGGCGCCAGCCCCGGGGCGGACCCGCTGGCCACCCATGGGGCGGCCCTGCTGGCCGGCCTCGCCAGCACCAGCCGCACGCTCGGCCTGGGCCATGCGCTGCCCGAGGCGGCCATCACGCTGGGCGCCCATCACCTGCTGCTGCGCGGCGTGCCCAAGCATCCGGGCGTGGCCTTGCACGCGGTGCTCGACAAGAGCAGCGCCAACCTGACGCTGGCCCGGCTGCAGATCTCGCGCATGGACGCGTTGTTCGACGAGCCGACCAGCTGATGAGCCCTGGGTCGGGGGCCGGGCGCGCGGCCCCGCACCCGCGCCCTCAGTGCACCACGCGCTCGAACACGAACTGCCCGTCGTCGCCCACGTCCACCGGGATCAGGTCCTTGGGGCCGAAGCGGCCTTCCAGGATGAGCCGGGCCACCGGGTTCTCGACCTTCTGCTGGATGGCGCGCTTCAGCGGCCGCGCGCCGAAGACCGGGTCGAAACCCACCTTGGCCAGCTCGGCGATCGCCGGTGCGGAGACGTCGAGTCTCATGTCCATCTTCTGGACCCGCGCTTCCAGCACCCGCAGCTGGATGCGGGCGATGGACTCGATGTCGCTGCGGTCGAGCGCGTGGAACACCACCGTCTCGTCGATGCGGTTCAGGAACTCGGGGCGGAAATGCTGCTTCACCTCGGCCCACACCGCGTCCTTGATCAGCTCGGAGTCCTGCCCTGCCATCTGCATGATGAGGTGCGACCCCAGGTTGCTGGTCATCACGATCACGGTGTTCTTGAAGTCCACGGTGCGGCCCTGACCGTCCGTCAAGCGGCCATCGTCGAGCACCTGCAGCAGCACGTTGAAGACGTCCGGGTGGGCCTTTTCCACCTCGTCGAGCAGCACCACGCTGTAGGGCTTGCGGCGCACGGCTTCGGTCAGGTAACCGCCCTCGTCATAGCCCACGTAGCCCGGCGGCGCGCCGATCAGGCGGCTCACCGAGTGCTTCTCCATGAACTCGCTCATGTCGATGCGCACCATGTGGTCAGGGCTGTCGAAGAGGAAGTTCGCCAGCGCCTTGCACAGCTCGGTCTTGCCGACGCCGGTGGGGCCGAGGAACAGGAAGCTGCCCAGCGGCCGGTTCGGGTCGGACAGGCCGGCGCGTGAACGGCGAATGGCGTCGGCCACCGCGGTGATGGCCTCGTCCTGGCCCACCACGCGCTCGTGCAGCTTGGTCTCCATCTGCAGCAGCTTGTCGCGCTCGCCCTGCATCAGCTTGCTCACCGGAATGCCGGTGGCGCGCGCCACCACCTCGGCGATCTCTTCCGCGCCGACCATGGTGCGCAGCAGCTGCGCCTTGCCGCCTTCCTTCTTGCCGGCCTCCTTGGCCTGCGCTTCCTTCAGCGTCTTCTCCAGCTCGGGCAGCTTGCCGTACTGCAGCTCGGCCACCTTGTTGAAGTCGCCCTTGCGCTTGAAGTCTTCGATCTGCAGCTTGACCTTTTCGACCTGCTCGCGCACCTGCTGGCTGCCCTGGGCCTGCGCCTTTTCGGCGGTCCAGATGTCTTCCAGGTCGGCAATTTCCTTCTGCAGACGGGCGATCTCTTCCTCCAGCAGCGTGAACCGCTTTTGCGAGGCCTCATCCTTTTCCTTCTTCACGGCCTCGCGCTCGATCTGCAGTTGGATCAGCCGGCGGTCGAGCTTGTCGATGGCCTCGGGCTTGGAGTCGATCTCGATCTTGATCTTGGCCGCGGCCTCGTCGATCAGGTCGATGGCCTTGTCGGGCAGGAAACGGTCGGTGATGTAGCGGTGGCTGAGCTCGGCGGCGGCGACGATGGCCGGATCGGTGATCTCGACGCCATGGTGCACCTCGTACTTTTCCTGCAGGCCGCGCAGGATGGCGATGGTGGCCTCGACCGAGGGCTCGTCGACCATGATCCGCTGGAAGCGGCGGTCGAGCGCGGCGTCCTTCTCGAGGTACTTGCGGTACTCGTCGAGGGTGGTCGCGCCGATGCAGTGCAGCTCGCCGCGCGCCAGCGCCGGCTTGAGCATGTTGCCGGCGTCGATGGCGCCCTCGGCCTTGCCCGCCCCCACCATGGTGTGGATCTCGTCGATGAAGACGATGGTCTGGCCCTCGTCCTGCGCCACCTCCTTCAGCACCCCCTTCAGGCGCTCCTCGAAGTCGCCGCGGTACTTGGCGCCGGCCAGCAGCAGGGCCATGTCGAGCACCAGCACGCGCTTGTTCTTGAGCGAGTCGGGCACCTCGCCGGCCACGATGCGCTGGGCCAGGCCCTCGACGATGGCGGTCTTGCCCACCCCCGGCTCGCCGATCAGCACCGGGTTGTTCTTGCTGCGCCGCTGCAGCACCTGGATGGCGCGGCGGATCTCGTCGTCGCGGCCGATCACCGGGTCGAGCTTGCCCTGGCGCGCGCGTTCGGTCAGGTCGAGGGTGTATTTCTTCAGGGCCTCGCGCTGGCCCTCGGCGTCGGCGCTGTCGACCTGCTGGCCGCCGCGCACCGACTCGATGGCGGCCTCGAGGTTCTTGCGGGTCAGGCCGTGGTCGCGCGCCAGGCCGGCGAACGGGCTCTTGGCGTCGGCCAGCGCGAGCAGGAACATCTCGCTGGCGATGAACTGGTCGCCGCGCTTGCTCGCCTCCTTCTCCGCGCCCTGCAGCAGGCCGCCCGTGTCGCGGCTGGCCTGCACCGCCTCGCCGCCCTGCACCTGCGGCAGCTTCTTCAGCTCGGCCTCGAGGCTCGCCTGCAGGCCGGCCACGTCCACCCCGGCCCGCTGCAGCAGCGACTTCGGCCCGTCGTGCTGCGACAGCATGGCCGACAGCACATGGGCCGGCTCGATGTACGGGTTGTCGCGCGTCAGCGCCAGGCTCTGGGCATCCGACAACGCTTCCTGGAACTTGGTGGTGAGTTTGTCTAGTCGCATGGGAACACTCCTCCGGTTGCTGATGAACGTGAGGCGCTCCGGGCCGATTTCAAGGCAGGCGGGCGGCACGTCGACAGCCTACTCCGACTCTGCCCGCGACGCTCCGCGGCGGCTTGTCCCACGTCAAGACATGCCGCGGAAACGCCAAACACCACGGACCAGGGCGTGTCAACACATCCGAAGCCCATCGGCGACCAGGACGAAGCTGGTGAAGCCGAGGACCATGACGTCGAACCTCCCGAAAGACGGCGGGCACCATGGCCGAGGGGGCCAAGGAAAACCGGGCACGCCGCCGGATGCTCGGTGCACTGCTGGCTGCCACGGACGCCCTTCGGGTGCGATCCAGCCGGAGTTTTATTTCACCCGGTCCGGATGCGCTTTTTTATAAGCTTCGAATTGCGCGTTGAATCTGGCGAACACCTTGTCGTAGATGTCCGGCGAATCGTCATCGAGTATGGGTTCGTCGTGCCCGTAGCGGCCTTCACGTCTGCCGAACAGGTCGATCAAATCCTTGGTGATCCAGAAGCCTCCGAAGTGGTGAAAGTACGAATGGGCGAAATTGCGCAGTCCGGGCACATCCGACAAATGCGTGTCCCACAGGCCGCGGCCGAATGCGACATGAGCCAGTTGCGAGGGCCTCGCTTGCCGCTGAGCCATGGCGTCGAGCAAGCATTCGTGGCCCGCGAACATCGCGCGTTCCAGCCAGGCGTTTTCAAGTGCCCATTGGACAAACAATCCCGCACCGCCATGGATCGCCTGTGCCGCCTCGGGATAGTCAAGCTCGCGGCCCTCGGCGATGGCGGCGTAGCCGCGCGTACCTTTTTCGGTCGTCCACAGGACGAGCTTGATGTCGCGCTGCTCGTCGATCAGCAGACTCAGGTGTGCTTCCGTCTGTCCGTCGTCATCGGTCACGACTTCGACATCGTCCGGAAAACGGCGCTTGATTTCCTGCCACATGGCGTCGCCCTGCAGTCCGAACAGCAACGGCCCGGCGTAGTTCTCCTTGACGTAGATACGTGACAAATAAGGGCAGATCGCCTTTTTGCCGAGGGCCACCGGAGGATATTTCGGGTTGCGCACGTTGCGGCTGAATTGGATCTCGAAAGCCACCTTTTTGTGGTACAGGCTTTCCGTGTCGTCATATTTGGCGTTGCCGATCGACAGCGGCGGCGCCTTGCCAAACAGTTGCTGGGTTGCCACGGCGATGTCCGCGTCGTCCGCCGTGCGGCCGAGAAGATCGCATAGGGCGCGAAATGCCGGCCCCAATTCCCGGGCCAATGCGGTATAGCGCTCGGAAAACACCGGGGCGGTGCCTTGCACTTTTCCTGGTTGCAGGCGCAGCGGTTCATCGCCGGCGGCATAGGCCGAAAAATCGAACGAGCCGCTGACATCGGGTGCCTTGACCTTGCTCTTCTTCAGCCAGGCCTTGAAAGCCCGAAACGCCTTGATCTGCTGCTCTTCGGGCTCTTCTTCAGCTCCCATGATGCACAACTCGCCGACATCCAGGTCTTCGCCGAGTGCCCAGTCCAGCAGGAACGCTTCGAAGGATTCCGCCAGGGTCTTGAGTTCGCCTTCGGATCCGGCATACACGACGGCAGCGGGCTCCACGGCTTCGCACAGCGCGATGACGGAGCCTTCCGGCAAACGCATGAAGCCCCATGTCGTGGCGCCCCAGTGTTCGATGTCGTCCCAGCCGGACGAGAGGGCGAGGTTTTCCGGCGCGAGGTCGAAATAGCCCAGATCCCCGTAGTCGAACTGCGTCAGCCATTCGAAAAAACGGGCCATGAGGGGCGGCACCGGGCGGCCGATTTTCTTTTGCCATTCTGCGGCGTTGAATTCCATGATGTTCGTGCTGCGTGTCGTGTGTCTCGGGAGTACGTCGGCAGGCCCCCGATCAGGAGGCCGCTGGTCGACGCAATGGATGCTTTCATCGATAGGACGATCGGGTCGAACGGCCGGCCACTTCGCTGACGCGGCCGAGCGCTTGCACATCAAGCGTTCGGCCGCCCCGTGCAGGCGACCTGGCCCCGGCTGCGTGAACCAGCCCTAGCCGAGGACAGCCCGCATCAGGCGGAAACCGATGGCGGCACAGGCCAGCGAGCCCAGCACGTGCACCAGGGTATGGAGCAGCACGCCCCCCCAGGCGCCGCGCTGCATCAGTTGCAGCGACTCGCCGGAAAAGGTGGAAAACGTGGTCAGCCCGCCCAGGAACCCGGTGACCAGCAGCAGGCGCAGCAACTCGTTGGGGCAACGCTGGAACCAGACCAGGCCGGCACCGACCAGCAGGCCGCCGGCGCAATTGACCAGCAAGGTGCCCAGCGGCACCACGCCCGACCCCGGGTTGAGCCACAGGCCGGCGAGCCAGCGCAGCAAGGCGCCGGCCGCCGCCCCCAGCGACACGGCCAGCACCTGCAGCCAGGGCAGCGTGCCGCTCATGGTGCCGCGTTCCCGCTCTGCAGGCCCCAGCGCGCCAGGGCGGCGTCGTCGGCGACCCGCGCATCCACCCAGCGAGCGCCCTCGGGCGTGGTTTCCTTCTTCCAGAACGGCGCCTGGGTCTTGAGGTAGTCCATCAGGAACTCGCAGGCCTGGAAGGCCACCGCCCGCAGGGCCGCGGCCACCGCCCCCACCACCAGCTGAACCCCCGGGGGCCGCGGGCCCCCCCCGAGCCCGCCCCCCGCCGCCCGGAGGG
>CBIHOH010000140.1:0-7740 GCA_966211755.1 uncultured Rhizobacter sp.
ACATCGTGCCGCGCAGGCCCTTCATCAGGCGCATGTGCAGCCAGGCCGCGTAGTTGAGCCAGACGATCAGCGCCCAGGTCTCCTTCGGGTCCCAGCTCCAGTAGCCGCCCCAGGCCTCGGCGGCCCAGAAGGCGCCGAGGATGGTGGCGATGGTGAAGAACGCGAAGCCGACGGCGATGGACTTGTACATGAGGTCGTCGAGCACCTCGTCGGACGGCAGGCGCGCGGCGATGCGCCGCCGCCCCGCCAGGATGGTGCCGACGATCAGCGCCGCCGCGCCGAAGTAGACCGCCCAGTAGCTGCTCAGCGCCTCGATCGGGTTCTTGCGGAACACCACCGGTTCCAGGCACAGCACCATGCCCAGGATGAACAGCGGCGACAGCTTGAGCCAGTTGGTCTCCGCCGCCATGCGCCGGATCAGGTAGGCGAAGGCCACCATGGCCGACAGCGCGAAGGTGCCGTAGCCGATGAAATTGGCCGGCACGTGGAGTTTCATCCACCAGCTTTGCAGGGCGGGCAGCAGCGGCTGGATCTCGTGCGCGCCGCGGTCGAAGATGTACCAGGCGAGGAAACCCACCGCCGCCGACACCACCAGCATCACGAAGGCGCCCAGCGCCCGGGTGCGGTAGTGTTCCTCGAAATACAGGTAGAACAGCGTGGTCAGCCAGCAGAACAGCACGAACACCTCGTACAGGTTGCTGACCGGGATGTGGCCGACGCCGGCGCCCATCTGGTGGCTCTCGAACCAGCGCACCAGGCTGCCGACCAGGGCCATGAACACGGCCGCCCAGGCGAAACGCGAGCCCAGCCGCGAGGCGGTGTTGTCCTCGGCACGCGCCAGCAGGCCGATCCAGTAGAACACCGTGCTGATGAAGAACAGCACCGCCATCCACAGGATGGCGCTCTGGCTGGACAGGAAATACTTCAGCAGGAACACCTGGTCGGCCTGCGCCAGGTCGGCGCCGGTGTCGACGAGCTTGCGGTTGTACAGCGCGATGGCTCCCAGCGTGGCCGCGCCCACCGCGGCCATCAGGGGCTGCAGCCGGCCCCAGAACCAGCCGAGGGCGATCAGGGCCGGCAGCGTGCCGCCGAGGATCAGCTTCTCGTAGTAGTCCATCGAGCCGAGGTAGCGCGAGAAGGCGAAGCCCCCAGCGGCCAGGACCAGCAAGGCGAACAGCCAGTCGCTTGCGCTGCGCCGGGCGACCAGGCGCGAGCGCCCGGCATTCAGGGTGGTGGTGGTCGTGGTGGTGATGGTGCTCATGGGGTCCCTTTCAGGATGGCCAGCTTCAACTGCTCGAACTCGGCGTCGGCGTCGAGCGTGCGCCGCGTGGTCGACATGGCGGTGCTCAGGTGGGTGCCGCCCGCGGTCGGCTGCAGCCAGACCCAGAGCCGGCGTTCACGAATGTAGAACATCGCGAACACCCCCACGATCAGGAAGAAGCAGCCGAGGTAGACCAGGGTCTTGCCGGGCGCGCGGGCGACCTGGAAGACACTGGCCTGCACCTGTTCGTAGTCCATCAGCTCGAGCAGCACCGGGGCCGGGTAGGCGAAACTGTCGGACAGCGACAGCAGGGCGGCGGTCATGAAGGCCTGGCTCTTGGCGTTGTCCTGCAGCGGCGGCAGCTGGGCCTGCTCGCGGCTCAGGTTGAGCAGCTCGAACAGGCTGCCGCTGAGGATGCGCAGCAGCAGCTCGGAGATGCGTCCGCGGTCGGACTCGGGCACGTTCTTCTCGAGGTAGAGCGACATCGCCGTCAGCCCGCCCGGCGACACCTCGCCCGGCAGCGCCGGGTCGGCCCCCGAGAACAGGCCGAGCGTGCGCGTGGCCATGATGCTCAGCTGCGGGCCCATCTCGGGCTTGTCGGCCGGCGTGGCGAGCTTGACGTAGCGGCGCGCCGCCTCGGCCCGCTGGGCCGGGTCGGCCAGGGCCTGGCGCAGCCGCATCCAGCCGTCCAGGCCGTCCTGCTCGTCGGCCGGGATGCGCAGGTAGCGGAAATCCTCGGCCGGCGTATCGCGCACCCCGGCCAGGAACAGGCGCTGGCCGTCGATCTCGACCGGCGCCATGTAGTTGTTGAACTCGCGCGCCTGGCCGGCCGCGTCGCGCAGCTTGTAGCTCATCGAGGCGCCGATGTTGCGCATGTCCTTCGGGTTGGCCGACTTGGCGCCCGAGCCGAGGTGGTTCTGCAGGTTCTGCACCAGGTCGACCTTGCGCACGTCGGTCGGGTTGCCGGCCGAGGCGGCGCCGAAGTTCTCGACGTTGATGGTGCGCAGGCCGGTGAATTCGATGGTCAGGGGAGGCGCCTCAGGGCCGGCTGGCGGCAGCTGCGCGCTGCTGCCGACGATGCCTTCCAGCGCATAGCCGCTTGCGCCGGGCGCCATCGGCAGGGCGCGCAGCTTGAGCCTGGAGCCGCCGTCGTCGAAACTGCTCTGGTAGATGGCGACGCCGCGGTGGAAGGCCGGCTCGTTCACCTTCACCGTGGTGGCGATGGCCTGGCCGGTCTCGTGGTCATGGATGACGATGTCGCTGGCGAACAGCTTGGGCATGCCGGCCGGATAGAACTCGACGATGAATTTCTTCAGCTCGATGTCGAAGGGCAGGTCGAGCAGCACCACGCCGTCCTGCTGGTTGATCTGGGCGGTGCCGCGGCGCGAGCCCTCGGGCACCTCGATGCTGCCGCGGAAGGTGGGGGTGGCCGGCCCCAGCCGGTACTGCTCGGGCACGTCGCGGATCAGCCCGCTGCCGTTGAAGCTGCTCTTGCCGAGCAGCAGCATCTGGGCGCGCACGATCAGGTCGCCGTCGAGCAGCCCGCCCACGCAGATCAGCACGATGGCGGCATGGGCGGCGATGTAGCCCAGCTTGTTGGCCGCGCCCTTGCGCGCGGCGATCATGGTGCCGCGCAGCACGCCGTTGTCGCGCCGCTCCTGCACCTTGGCGCGCCAGCCTCCGCCCGACAGCAGCGCGGCGATGCGCGCGTACGCCTGCTCGGGCGTCTCGGCCAGCTCGGCCTGGCCGTGGTGGTGGAACGAACCCAGGGCCTGCTCGTGGATGTGTTCCTTGTAGCGGCGCAGGTCGGCCAGGATCTTGGGCGTGTTGCGCGCGATGCACAGGGTGGTCGACAGCACCAGGAAGCCGAGGATCACCAGGAACCACCAGCTGCTGTAGACCTGGGTGATGCCGACGCTGCCGAACACCTGGGCCCAGAACGGGCCGAACTGGTTGACGTAGTTGCTCGCCGGTTCGTTCTGCCGCACCACCGTGCCGATGACCGACGCGATGCAGATCAGCGTCAGCAGCGAAATGGCGAAGCGCATCGAGGACAAGAGCTCGATCGTGGCGCGCAGGCTGCGCGAGCCGGAGCGCATTTCGATGCCTTGGGTGGAAGCTTCCATGGGCGGGGGGCTAGGGTGGGGGGCCAGCAAAAAGGCCGGTCAGCGACCGGCCTTTTCTTCAGGGGACGCGCCGCGGGAAAAGTTCAGCGCATGCCCGCGATGTAGTCGGAAACCGCCTTGATCTCGGCGTCGTTCATCTTCTGTGCCACGCCGGTCATCTGCGCGCTGTTCTGGCGCGTGTTGGCGCGGAAGGCGAGCAGCTGGGCCTGGGTGTAGTCGGCGTGCTGGCCGCGCAGGCGCGGGTACTGCGACGGGATGCCGCTGCCCACCGGGCCGTGGCAGGCGGCGCAGGCCGGCACCTGGCGGTCGGCGATGCCGGCGCGGTAGATCTTCTCGCCGAGGGCGATGGTGGCCTTGTTCTTGGCCGTGCCGTTCGAAGGCGGCTTGCTGGCGTAGAAGGCGGTGACGTTGCGGATGTCGTCCTCGCTCAGGGCCGTGGCGATGGGCTTCATGATGGGGCTGGCGCGCTTGCCGCTCTTGAATTCCTGCAACTGCTTGGCCAGGTATTCCGGGTGCTGGCCCTTCAGGATAGGATTGGCGGGCGCGCCGCGGCTGGCGTCAGCCGTGTGGCAGGCCGCGCACACGCTGGTGGAGATCGCCTCGCCCTTGACCAGGTCAGGCTTGGGAGCAACCTTGGGTTCATTGGCAGCCACTGCGACAGGCAGCAACGCAAGCAGGATCAAACTCGACAGGGGGGCAAGATTCATGGCGTGTGGCGATTCCAGGGTGCAAAACCCGGCGATTTTACAATGCAAGCTTTGAGAGTCCCCATGACCGACCAAAACAATTCCAATCTTCCGGTCTCCGAAGCGGGGAATCCCGAGAAACTGGCCCTCGCCTGGGCCCATACCGCCCGCTTTTTCACCACCGCCAGCCAGCTCGACCAGCTGCCCCAGCTCGAGCTGCCCGAGATCGCCTTCGTGGGCCGCTCCAACGCCGGCAAATCCACGGCCATCAACACCCTCACCCAGCAGAAACGGCTGGCCTTCGCCTCCAAGACGCCCGGGCGCACGCAGCACATCAACCTGTTCGAGCTGGGGCCCAAGCTCGGCGCCGACGCCTTGTTCGCCGACCTGCCGGGCTACGGCTACGCGGCGGTGGCGCGCGGCGCCAAGCTGCGCTGGCAGCGGGTGATGGCCGACTACCTCGAGCTGCGGCGCAGCCTCGCCGGGGTGGTGCTGATGGTCGATTCGCGGCTCGGTTTCACCGATCTCGACCGCCAGTTGCTCGACTTCGTCGCGCCCAGGGTGGGCAACGGCTCGGTCAAGCTGCTGGTCCTGTTGACAAAATCAGACAAGCTCAACCGCAGCGAGGCCAACCAGGCGCTCGCCAAGGCCCAGGAAGTGCTGGGCGAGCTGTCCACCGACGAGGCCGACGTGAACATGTCCCTGTTCTCGGCCTTGAAGAAGTCCGGGGTGGGCGACGCCGCCCAGGTGCTGCATGCCTGGACCCGTCCGGCCGTGCCCGGCGCAGCCGCGGGCTGAGCTCCTCGCGGCGGTTCAGAGCTTTTTCAGCATGGCGTCCACCGCCCGCTGGATCAGCGAGTGGGCGTCGACCACCTTCACCAGCCCGGCCTCGCGCAGCCGTTCCAGCGCGCGCTGGGTGATCGAATGGGTGCGTGCGGCGGTCTCGCCGGCGAACAGCAGGCAGCTGCCCTGCTCGCTGCGCCACAGCAGCTGCACCTGGTTCCAGCGGCCGTGCAGGAAGATGCGGTAGCGCTGGCCCACCACCAGCGCCGGCGCCAGGCCGGGCAGCGGGGCGGCGGGCATCAGCTCGGCCGGCACGGTCTCCATCGAGGCCAGGTCGATCAGCGAGTCGCCGAACGTCGCCCCGGCCCCGGGCGGTGGCTCGATCTCCTCGCGCAGCCTGCGCATGATCTCCTCGGGGGACTGGGTCGCCTCCTGGGGCGCCGGGCGCGTGCCCGGGCGCAGCGCCTGCGCATGCCGTGCCATCAGCTCGTCCAGCACCGCCTGCTGGTCGGCTTCGGGCATTTCCGCCAGGGCCATCCCCACGCGCAGCCGCTGCAGGAGGCCCGGCAGCAGCTGCACCAGGCGCTGCCGGCTCTGCCCGCGGTCGGCGGGAAGCTGCAGGCTCCAGATCATTTCCTCGGCCACCTTCAGGTGGCCCAGCGTCTGCTCGTCCTTTTCCCCGAAATTCAGCGTCGCCTGGGTCAGCAGCGCCGCCCAGGGACCGATCAGGAAGCGCCGGATGACCGGCCCCACCGCCATCGGGGCCATCAGCGTCGACAAGCGGGCCGCCCACTCCTGCTGCAGCCGGTCCGCCTGCTCGGCCCGGGCTAGCGCGTCGATGCCAGGCTGGGCCTGCAGCTGCTGCTGGCGCAACTGCTCGTTGAGGAAGGCCTCGAGCCGCGCCAGGCCGTTGCGCATGAGGGCGGCGTCCTGCCGAGGCTGTCCGCAAAGGTAGCTGGTGAGCGTGTCGCTGAAGCCCAGCAAGTCCAGCAGGCGCGGATCGGCCGGGAAGGGATAGCAGGCGCTGGTGCTGATCAGGCGCGCCATCAGCATCCACAGGGGGTGGGCGTAGTCGTCGAGCGTGCTCGGGTCCTTGAGCGCGATGCGCAGGGCCGGCACCTGCAGCCGGGCCAGCACGCGGCGCATGGGCGAATGCAGCGAGGGATCGTTCAGGATCACCTCGAACAGGCGCGACAGCAGCTCGATGATCTGGCGTTCCACCATGTCGCCGGTGGTGGCGATCAGCGCCTCGCGGTGATCGGCCAGCCGCGGTGGCGCCGCCGGGCCGTCCTGGCCGGCCGGCAGCCTGCCCAGCAGCGCCTCGATGCGTCCCAGGGCCTGCTCGAGCTCGGAGGCCGTGGGGAGCGGCAAGTCCACCGCGGGCGTGGCGGGGCGGGCGGGCACGGGGGACGCGCCGCCATGCGGCATCGCCCGGCGCACCGCGTCGAGCGCACCCGGCTGGGTGACGTCGAACTGCGGCGCGGGGCGCGCGCCCACGCCGGGGCCGAGCACCACCGTCCGGTAGATGCTGGGGGTCACCCCCTGCGACTCGAGCCGTTCGCAGGCCTGCGACCAGGCGCTCTTCAGCAGCCCCGCCATCGCGGCAGCGGTGAGCCGCAGCAGCAGCACCTGCTGCACCCTCGCCACGGGCAGCGCGTGCGCGGCTGCCCACAAGGCCTGGGCATAGGCCTGGGGCCGCAGCGGGTTGGATTCCGCCGTCACATGGTCCTGGCCGCGCAGGGTCGAAGTGAGGGTCTGCAGCTCGCGCAACTCCCACTCGGCCACCGTGTCGATCAGCTGGATGGCGCGCGAGACCTCGATGTCGGCCTCGACCAGCGACTCGTCCATCAACTGCAGGCGCCCCGGGCCGCTCGCCTCCGTCCCCGGCCAGATCCCGGCGGCCTCGCGGTCGAGCTCGGTCAGCGCCGCCTGCCGCAGGTGTTCGGTGAACCGCTGCCGGAACGCGGCCTGATGCTGCGCCAGGGCCTGGATCAGGTCGAACTGATGCGGGCGCTCACTCGGGCTCAGCGGCCCCCCGTCGCGCTGCTGGCGCAACTGCTCCTGAACGCTCTCCAGCGTGCGCCGGACCAGCTCGGAGGAGCGGGCCAGCTCGTCATCGACGAAGCGTTGCAGCAAGGGGGCGTGGGCCATCGGGGCGGGGGACTCCTTCCTGGACCCATTATGGCGGTGCCGGCCCGCCTCGCAACACCCGGGGCCCGGCTACTTCGTGGCCAAAGCCGCATCGGGCGCCGCAGGCGCCCCCGGGCGCGCGGCGAGAAGGGCCGCGGCCCGACAAAAAGAAAGGGCTGCCGAAGCAGCCCTTTGCCGTTTGGCGAACCGGGCGAACCCGGTCCGGCAGGGACATTACATGTCCATGCCCATGCCGCCCATGCCACCCATGCCGCCGCCCATGCCGCCGGCGGCAGGTGCGTCTTCCTTGGGAGACTCGGCGACCATGGCTTCGGTCGTCAGCATCAGCGAGGCCACCGAGGCGGCGTTCTGCAGGGCAGTGCGCGTCACCTTGGTCGGGTCCAGGATGCCCATCTCGATCATGTCGCCGTAGGTGCCGTTGGCGGCGTTGTAGCCGTGGTTGCCCTTGCCGGCCAACACCGCGGCCACGACCACCGAGGCTTCGTCGCCGGCGTTGTGGACGATTTCGCGCAGCGGGGCTTCGATGGCGCGCAGGATCAGCTTGATGCCGGCGTCCTGGTCGGGGTTGTCGCCCTTGATCTCGCCAGCGGCTTGCTTGGCGCGCAGCAGGGCCACGCCACCGCCGGCCACGATGCCTTCTTCCACGGCAGCGCGGGTGGCGTGCAGCGCGTCTTCCACGCGGGCCTTCTTCTCCTTCATCTCGACTTCGGTGGCGGCACCGACCTTGATGACG
>CBIHOH010000141.1:0-7633 GCA_966211755.1 uncultured Rhizobacter sp.
AGGAGCAGCGATAGGGGCAGATCGAGGCTGCACGCTCCATACGGGGGTGTCGTCGTAGGCGGCCCACTGCAGGGGGAAGTTGGATGCGGTGGTCACGCGCTTCCAGGCGTCTGCGGCACCGGCTGCCGCGTGATCGACGGCATAGGAGAGCGCCGGCATCATGTTGCTCCAGTAACCGGTGGGCTCGGTGGGATAGCCGCTCTCGAGGGGCTCGCCGAGCCTGCCGCTGGTGGGGAGCCCCATCGCGCGGGCGACCTGGCCCCAGTTGGCATACCACGGGCCGGTACCGTCCTTCCAGTCGGCAGTGGCCGTTGGCGCATAGGGCACGACGTACTGCGCGCCATGGCGATAGGAGAACTGGTCGTCCCCGCTGCCTTCCAGGCGGCCCACCACCGAGCGGTACTTCCAGGCCAGGAACTGGTCGAGCTTGGATTGCTGGGCCGTACCGTGGACGTCCAGTTCCTTCAGGTACCCGAAGGCGGCCGTGAAGAAGTCGTCCATCCAGATGGCGCTCGACCAGGGGTTGCCGCTGTTGTAGTTGCTGTAGGGCTGCACCAGGCCCAGCGGGTTGCCCGGCGTCGCGATGTAGCGTTGGTGGTAGTAGCCGATGTTCTCCTCCACGCTGGCGACCAGCTCGGGGCGAAGAGGATCATCGTCCGGCGTGATGGCGGCCGCCTGTGCCAGGCTGCGCATCGCCCAGGCTGCGCCGCGGGTGGTGTTCGAGCCGGTGGTCGTCTCCAGGATGCCCTTGGTCTCCAGGCGTGTGAAGTCGTTCTGCTTGAGGAAGTTGGCGGTGGCCACGAACTGGCTTTCCTCGACGAAGTAGTTCCAGCCCGTCAGCAGGTACGGCAGGAAGCCCATCGAGGGGTGGTGCGAGGTGGCGAAGGTGGGAGGCTGTGCTCCCGTCGCGTGGGGCGTGAAGCTGTTCTTCGACGAGGCGCCGACGTCGCTCACGCCCGAGCCGGCGCCCATCACCAGGGCCGGATAGCTCGAGAACCTCAGCGGGCGCTGCGTCGTCTCGTCCCGGTAGTGGATGCCATAGCGCCCCGCCGCATAGGCGTTGATCATGACGGCGCGCAAGGCGCGGGGATCGCCCCCGGAGGTGAGGTAGGCGACATCCCATTGCGGCAGCAGCCCGATGTGGGCGCTATACCCAGCCGCCCCCATGGCACCGGGGAAGTCGGCCGCGGCCAGCGGTGTGTAGCTCTTGGCCAGGCCGTCGAGCAGGGCCGAGCTCTTGGACGAATCGGCCCCGTAGTTCGGCACCAGCTTGCTGGCCTTCAGGTAGGCCGTGTCGTGCCTGGGCGTGATCTGAGGATCGTTCCCCAGCCAGTGGGTGAACGTGGTGCCGGTGGCGAGCACGGCGCGCTGGTGGTTCAGCAGCGTCAGCGCTTGCGAGACACGCGTGCTGCCGCCGAGGACGAAGCTGGCGCTGCCGGCCTTCTCGCCCGGGGCGGCCACATTGAGGTATCCGTTCTCCAGCCACGGCAACACCTCGACCGCGCCGCCCTTGTAGGCCCGCACCTCCATCCAGGCGACCAGGTGCGGATCGCCGCCGATCGGCTTGCGATAGGTCCAGGCGGACATCTGCGGGCCGGCCACCAGGGTGCGCACGGGCTGATCCCAGTCGCTGCCCGACCAGGCGGCGGTGCCGAAGGGGGGGAACTGGACCGCCGCCGTGATGCCGGTGGCCTTCAGCTCCGCCGTGGTGAGTGGCGCCTGCCCGCTGGGGGCGGGGGCGACTGTCAGGTCGAGGGCACGCGGCGCATTCGCATCCAGATCCACCAGGCCCGACAGGACGGCGAACTTGGCGCTGCCGTCGGGCCAGCGGTTCTTGACGACGAACTGCAAGCCGGGGATCGCCGCGGTGAGCGAGCTTCCTTGGGGGACGTCCCCCTGCTTCAGGGCCTGCCCGACCGTGAAGGGGGACGACTTGCCGCCCACCGGGCTGGTCAAGGTGAGGCGCAGTCCGGAGGAAGGGCTCGTCGTGTCGGGAGATGGGCCGGTACCGCCGGGAGCCGGCGAGCTGGCCTGGCCGCCCGCCGGCTGTCCCGACACCGGGGTTTTCGCGCCACCGCCGCAGGCCGCAAGACCCAGCGCGGCCACCAATGGAAGAACATTGGAAGCTCCGCGCAAGGGCAGGCCACTCATCCTGTACATCATCATGACAACTCTTTCTTCTGCGGATGCGCCGGGACCGGTTCGCCGCCGCGACAACTGCACAGGCACGGACGGCCCACACCCTGTCGCGGCCGGGGCCCCGCGGGCGCGATTTCATATTCATCGAGGAGTCCCGTCATCCCTCCCCCTGTAGGGAGAAGGACCGGGGATCCGCCACCTCCCGCGTTGGCGGGATTCGCCCGTTCGGATCGTTGCTGGACTCACCTTCACGGCAAGTTCATCGATCCTTCAAGAGTATCCATGCTTCACTGATTAGGCAATCAGCTAAATGAAAGTAAAGATTTCCGGTGCGCACAAATGCCCGTCACCGCAGCCCTACCCCTTAAGCAGGGGGGGCGGTTACGCAGGCCCGAGCGGGGCCTCGAACCCTTCGGTGGTCGTTGCGGGAGCTGCCTCATGGAGCACGGCTGCCGCCCACGTTGTTCAACACCCGCCGTGGTTCTTCCGGCCGTTGGCGGTGACGGTGTACGTGTTGCCGCCTGACACGGCGAAGCAGGTCGGGGCGCCCGCTGCCGGCACATCCGTGTTGGCTTCCGCCGGTTCGTCTCGTGAGGCCTTCTTGCTACGGCCCGGGGCCGGAGCAGTCGGTGCCGGGTTGCGCCTCAGCCGCCCGTGCGCGGGCTGTCGGCCTCGCCGCAGCCGGCCACGGCGCCGGCCTGCAGCGCCCGCAGGCGCTCGCCGATCTGGTCGGCCAGCCGCGTCACCGCGCGCCGGTGGGCGGCCGCCAGGCTGGGCAGTTCGGCTCCGGCCGGCTCGCGCAGCGCGCTGCGGCAGCTGAGGACACGGGCCGGACTTCCGAACGAACTCGCCGACCATTGGCTGTCCACCCAGGCTTCGCGCCCGGCGAGCGACTCGAAGCGCAACACGTCGACACGCACGCGCCAGCCGCTCCCGGCGGGCGCCGGCGTGGCGCGCACGTCCACCGCCGCCCACTGCTGGGCCAGGCGCTCGGCCAGCGCGCTGCGCAGCTCGTCGCGCAGCGGGCCGACCCAGCGCTCCTGCTCCAGCAGGCGCAGGCTGTCGTCGGCGGCGCGCACCACCCACTGCGGCTGGTCGACCGAGGCCGGAATGCCGACCGGGCCGAGATCGATGTAGAGCGGCCCGCCCTCGAGCGTGCGCGCGGCCAGGGCCGTCGAGGGCAGCAGGCTGTGGAAACGCGGCGCTTCGACCGACGCGCAGCCGCCCACGGCCAGCGCCAGGGCCAGCGCCCAGCCGCGCCGGGAAATCGATTCGACAATTGGAACCATGGTCGTCATTCAGCGGGAAGGTAGCTTGGGATCGTCCGGCTTGCCGCGCAGCAGCGATTCCGGATGGCGTTCGAGGTAGTCGGTCAGGGTGCGCAGCGATTGCGCGGCCCGCTGCAGGTCGAGCAGGGTCTGCTCGGCATTGCGTTGGATCGGGGCGCTCGGCTCGAGCAGGTTGCGGTCGACCCGGCCCAGCGACTCCTGTGCCGCGACCAGGGTGCGCTGCACCTCGGCCAGCGCCTTCTGCGCCTCCGGCTGCAGCTTGGAGATGGCCGAGCTGGCCTCGCCCAGGGTGGTGTTGAGGTTGCGGCCGATGTCGTCGAACGGAATGCGGTTGATCTTGTTCACGATCTCGGCGATCTGCGGCTGCACTTCGCTCAAGGTGCCGCGCACCGTGGGCACGGTGGGCACGCCGTCGCTGGTGTCCAGGCTGGCGCGCTTGGGGTTGGGCATGAAGTCGAGCGCCACGTACATCTGGCCGGTGATCAGGTTGCCGGTGCGCGCCTGCGCGCGCAGGCCGCCGTCGACCAGGCGCTTGAGCAGCACGATGTCGCGGGCCTCGTCGCTGGGCGCCGCATCCTGCATGGCCTCGCGCACCGCGCCCAGGCGCAGCGGGTAGATGTCGGCCATCACCTCCACCGGGAAGCGCTGCTGCCGGCGGTCGTAGTTCAGGCTGATCGACTTGACGTTGCCGATCTCGATGCCGAGGAAGTCGATCGGCGCGCCCACGGCCAGGCCGCGCACCGATTGGTCGAACACCATGCGCACCCGGCGCGCCTCGCCGTCGGCCGGGGCGACCGCCGCCTTGCGGTCGGCGAACAGCGCGAAGCCGCTGCCGTCGGGGGCCGGCGGCAGTTGCGAGTACTCGGGCAGCCGCTCGAAGGCCACCCCGCCCGACAGCACCGACGCCAGCGTCTGCGTGTTCAGGGTCAGGCCGTTGGCGTTGATGGTCAGGTCCACGCCGCTGGCGTTCCAGAACCGGGTCTGCGCGTTGATCAGGGTGTCGTAGGGCGACTCGATGAAGATCTGCACCGACAACTGGTCGGCCACCGGATCGAGCTTGTAGCCCACCACGCGGCCGACCTTGGTGCGGCGGTAGAAGATGGGCGAGCCGACGTCCAGCGAGCCGAGGTCCTTGGTGCGCAGCACGAAGCCCCGGCCGGGTTCGCCGCGCAGCACGAAGGGCGGCCCATCGAGGCCGTCGAAGTGGCGCCGGTCCTCGGTGGACACGCCGGCGTCGACGCCGATGTAGGCGCCCGAGAACAAGGTCTCCAGGCCGCTCACGCCGCCGATGTCGATGCGCGGCTTGACGACCCAGAAGCGGGTGTCTTCCACCGCGATGTTGGACACCGAGCGGTCCAGGCGCACGGCCACATGCACCAGCTTGCGGTCCTCGCTCAGCGTGACGCTTTCCACCCGCCCGACCACCACCTCCTTGTAGCGCACCTCGGTCTGCCCGGGGCGCAGGCCGTCGGCGGTGCGGAAATCGATGATGACCGTGGGGCCGGTCGACAGCAGGGCGCGTATCAGCAGCGACACCCCCACCGCGAGGGCCACGATGGGCACCAGCCACACCAGCGACGGCCCGCGCCAGCGGCGGCGCAGGGGCTGCGGCGGCGATCCGGGCAGCGGCGCGGACGTGGGTGCGGGTGCGGCCGCCTCGCCGGGCGGCGGGGCGGGCTCGGGCGCGGCAACCGCCGGATCGTCGTGGTCACTCATGGGGCGTGGAGTCGGGCAGGGGCTGTCGAATGGAGGAGGAGGGGCGCGGCTCGGGCCAGAGCAGGCGCGGATCGAAGCTGTCGGCCGCCAGGATCGTCAGCACCACCACCGCGCCGAAGGCGAGCAGGCCGGCTTCGGCCTCCACGCCCGCGAAGGGCCCGAAGTGGATCATGCCGACCAGCAGCACGACCACGAACACGTCGAGCATAGACCAATGTCCCACCGCCTCGACCAGGCGGTACAGGCGCGCGCGTTCGAGCGAACGCCAGGTCGAGCGGCGCTGGGCGGTGAGCGCCAGCAGCACCAGGGCCAGGATCTTGAGGATGGGCACCGCCATGCTGGCCACGAAGACGATCAGGGCCAGCGGCCAGTCGCCCGATACCCACAGTTCGTGGATGCCGCCCAGCAGGGTATGCGCCGTGGTGCCGGTGACGCTGCGGGTCGACATGATGGGCAGCAGGTTGGCCGGCAGGTACAGCAGGATCGCCGCCAGGGTGTAGGCCCAGGTGCGCTGCAGGCTGTGCGGGTCGCGGCTGTGCAGCGGCGTGTCGCAGCGCGGGCAATGCAGCTCGGGCGGCCGCGCGGACGGGTCCGGCAGCCGGGACACCCGGCCGCAGGACGGGCAGCCGTAGAGGCCGTGCCGCTTGCCGGTGATGACGGGCGGGTCGGTGGGCGGGTTGGCGTTCATCCGGCGCCCAGGTCGCTGCCGCGTTTCCACATGGTGTGCAGACCCGCCGCGGTGATGGAGGTCAGCAGCAGCGTCAGCGCGGCATAGGCGAACAGGCCCACCCCCGGGATCACGCTGGCGAGGCCGGCGCTGCGCACGATCGAGACCAGGGCGCTCAGCATGAACACCTCGACCATGCTCCAGTAGGTGGCCCAGCGCAGGGCCCGCATGAACCATTTGAAACCGGGCGGCAGCCGGTTCACCGACAGGAAACCGAGCACGTACAGCCGCAGCACGATCAGCAGCAGCGGAAAGACGATGGCGGTGGCGCCGGCCAGCAGGGCCACCAGCGGCTGGCCGGCCTGCCAGGTCAGGCCGATGGCGTGCGGCAGGCTCACCGACAGCCGGATGCCGCGCAGCTCCAGGGTCACCAGCGGGCTCAGGTTGCCGATCAGCAGGAACACCAGGGCCGCCAGCGCGAAGGCGAACTGGCCGTTGGGCGTGACCACGTGGCCGCGTCCGAGCAAGGCGTTGCAGCGCCGGCAGCGGGCCACCTGGCCGGGCTGCAGGGCGATGCGCTCGTGCACGGCGTCGCATTCGTCGCACAGCACCAGATGCGGTTGCGCGACCAGCACGGCAGGCGACGCTGCCGCGGTGCCGGACGATGCGGCCGGCGAGGACGGGTACGGCGGACTCAGCTGATTCATCATGTGGACGGGGGCGGTGGGGCGGGCCCGCCGGGCCCGCCATGGGCCACACTGTAGGTCAAGTCCTGCCGGATTGCCGCCGGGGTGGGTTCGAATCCCCCTCGGCCCGGGCTGGCCGCGTCATCCGGGCTGCCGGCGTTCGCCGGGATCCCGTGCCCGAGTCCGCTCAGCCGGGCGAGGCGGACGAACCGTGGCGGGAGGGCGGCGGATGCGCAGCCGCCCGCGCCAGGCGGACCGCTGCGATCGAAGAGCTGCCGCGGGCGGCAGAGACCGGCGCTGCCGGGCCGCTGCCGCGGTTCAGAACGATTCCCAGTCGTCGGTGCCGTTGCGCAGGTCGGCGGCCGCCGGGTTGCCGATCGGTGCCGCGGGCTTGGGTTCGGCCGCCGCCGGCGCCGTTGCCGCGAAAGCGGGCCGTACCACGTTGGTGGCGCGGTTCGGACCGCGGCGTTCGACTGCCGTGCCGGCGGCGGGCGAGTCCGCCGGTGGTGCTGGCTTCGCCGCGGCGGAGGCGGGGGCCGGAGCGGGCGGCGACGAGACGCCGGCCGCCGGTGCCGCCGGCAGCTTGGCCGCCGCCATGGCCGTCCCTTCGCCGAGCTTGAACACCGACACCGCGTCGACCAGTTCGGTGGCTTGCGACTTCAGGCTCTCGGCCGCCGCGGCGGACTGCTCGACCAGGGCGGCATTCTGTTGCGTGGCCTTGTCCATCTGGGTGACGGCTTCGCCGACCTGGGCCACGCCGGTGCTCTGCTCGTTGCTGGCGGCGCTGATCTCGCCCATGATGTCGGTCACGCGGCGGATCGAGGCCACCACCTCCTGCATCGTCACACCGGCCTTGTCGACCAGCTGCGTGCCCTGGTCGACCCGCTCGACGCTGTCCGAGATCAGGGTCTTGATTTCCTTGGCGGCCGCGGCGCTGCGCTGCGCCAGGCTGCGCACCTCGGCGGCGACCACCGCGAAGCCCCGGCCCTGCTCGCCGGCGCGCGCGGCTTCGACCGCGGCATTCAGCGCCAGGATGTTGGTCTGGAAGGCAATGCCGTCGATCACGCCGATGATGTCGGCGATGCGCTGGCTGCTGCCGCTGATGCCGCCCATCGTGGACACCACCTGCGCCACCA
>CBIHOH010000142.1:0-7506 GCA_966211755.1 uncultured Rhizobacter sp.
ACCGCTGACCTCTTGCATGCCATGCAAGCGCTCTCCCAGCTGAGCTATACCCCCCCGAAACCTGTCTAGCTTTTCGTAAGTGTCGCGCTGTTCAAGCGAGAATAAGATTATATAACGACTTTCAAGATCAGTGCAAGCGTTTCATCACAGTTTCTTGCATGAACAATTCAAGGACTGCATCGAGCGATGGTGTCTGGGCTCGGCCGCACACCAGGACACGCACGGCGTGGGCCAGTTGCGGCATCTTCAGGCTATGCGCCGCCAGGGTCTCCTTGATGGCGGCGGCGATGGCCGGCTTGCTCCACTCCACCGTCGCCAGCTTGTCGCGCAGCGTCGCCAGCGCCGGCTTCACCGCCTCGGTCACGTGGGTGGCGAGGTCCTCGGCGCTCGGAGCCACATCGAGGAAATACATGCCGAGCCAGTCGGCCAGTTCGAGCGTGGTCGCGCAGCGGTCCTTGAACAGGCCGCACAAGCGCGCCAGGCGCTCGTCCGCCGGCACGTCCACGCCGCGCGCGGCGAGCTGGCGCGCCACCAGCACGGCCAGCTCGGCATCCGGCATGGCCTTGATGTATTGCGCGTTGACCCAGTTGAGCTTGGCCGCGTCCCACTGCGCCGGGCTCCTGGCGAGGTGCGTGCCGTCGAACCAGCCCACGAGCTGCTCGCGCGAGAACAACTCGTCGTCGCCGTGGCTCCAGCCCAGGCGCGACAGGTAGTTGACCATCGCCTCGGGCAGGTAGCCGGCGCTTTCGTACTCGGTCACGCTCACCGCGCCATGGCGCTTGGACAGCTTGTCGCCGTCGGGCCCGAGGATCATCGGCACATGGCCGTACACCGGCAGCTCGGCCTGCAGCGCACGCAGGATGTTGATCTGGCGCGGGGTGTTGTTGACGTGGTCGTCGCCGCGGATCACGTGGGTGATCTGCATGTCGAGGTCATCGACCACGACGCAGAAGTTGTAGGTGGGCGTGCCGATGCCGTCGGGCTCGGCCGACGGGCGCGCGATCACCAGGTCGTCGAGCTCGCGGTTGCTGATGGTGATGGTGCCCTTGACCAGGTCGTCCCAGCTCACCTCGCCGTCGACCGGATTGCGGAAGCGGATCACCGCCGGCACACCGGCCGGCACGGCGGGCAGGGTCTTGCCCGGCTCCGGCCGCCAGCGGCCGTCGTAGCGCGGCTTCTCGCCGCGGGCGCGCTGCGCCTCGCGCATCGCCTCGAGCTCGGCCGGGGTGCAATAGCAGCGGTAGGCCGTGCCCTGCTCCAGCATGCCGGCGATCACCTCGCGGTAGCGGTCCAGCCGCTGCATCTGGTAGAACGGACCTTCGTCGTAGTCCAGGCGCAGCCATTTCATCGCCTCGATGATCTGGTCGACCGCGGCCTGGGTCGAGCGCGCTTCGTCGGTGTCCTCGATGCGCAGGATGAAGTCGCCGCCATGGTGGCGCGCGAAGGCCCAGGAGAACAAGGCGGTGCGGGCCGTGCCCAGGTGCAGGTAACCCGTCGGCGAGGGTGCGATGCGGGTGCGGATCTTTCGGGTCATGATGGGATGCTTTCGAGGCCGCGCGCGAGGTCGGCCTTCAGGTCTTCGATGTCTTCCAGGCCGACGGCCACGCGGATCAGCCCTTGGGTGATGCCGGCGGCCTGGCGCTGCTCTTCCGTCAGCCGCCCGTGCGAGGTGCTGCCCGGATGGGTGATGGTGGTCTTGGTGTCGCCGAGGTTGGCGGTGATGGAGCAGACCTGCGTGCCGTCGATCACCCGGAAGGCATGGCGGCGCGCCAGCTCGGGCCCGCCCTGCGCCTGGCCCTTGACGATGAAGCTCACCACCGCGCCGCCCACGCCCGACTGCTGCGCCATCGCCAGCGCATGCTGCGGATGCGAGGCCAGCCCGGGATGGAACACACGCTCGACGGCCGGCTGCTGCTCGAGCCAGCGCGCCAGCGCCAGCGCGCGTTCGCTCTGCGCCTGCATGCGGATGGACAGGGTCTCGAGCCCCTTGAGCACCACCCAGGCATTGAAGGGCGACAGCGAAATGCCGGCACTGCGCATCACCGGCACGAGTTTCTCGGTGATCAGCTTTTCCGGCCCGCAGACCGCGCCGGCCAGCACACGGCCCTGCCCGTCCAGGTACTTGGTACCCGAATGGATGATGAGGTCGGCGCCGTACTCCTTGGGCCGCTGCAGGGCGGGCGAGCAGAAGCAGTTGTCCACGGCGAGCAGGGCCCCTGCGCCGTGGGCCACTTCGGCCAGCGCGCGGATGTCGCACACCTCGGTCAGCGGGTTGGTCGGCGACTCGGCGAACAGCAGCCGGGTGTTCGGCCGCAGCGCGGCGCGCCAGGCGGCCACGTCGGTCTGCGACACGAAGCTGGTCTCGACGCCGAACTTGCCGAACTCGCGGCCGAGCAACATGATGGTCGAGCCGAACACGCTCTGCGAGCACACCACGTGGTCGCCCGCCTTGAGCAGGCCCAGGCCGAGCAGCAGGATGGCGCTCATGCCGCTGGAGGTGGCGATGCAGGCCTCGGTGCCTTCGAGCGCGGCCAGGCGGCGCTCGAACATGGTCACCGTGGGGTTGGTGAAGCGCGAGTAGATGAAGGCTTCTTCCTCGTTCGCGAAACGCGCCGCGGCGGTGGCCGCATCGGGCTGCACGAAGCTGCTGGTCAGGTAGAGGGCCTCGGAATTCTCGCCCCACAGGCTGGGCGGCAGGCCCTCGCGCACCGCCAGGGTGTCGCGGCGCACTCCCTCGGGCAGCTCGACGCGGGGCAGGCGTTTACCGGCCATCGCTGTTTCCCGGCCCGCTTTGCAGCGCCAGGCGGGTGCGCTCGGCGCCCTCCTCTTCATCGCCCTGCGACTTGCGCTGGGCGGCGATGGCGCTGAAGTCGGCCGCCGAGACGTCGCCGGTGACGTAGTGGCCGTCGAAACACGAGGCCTCGAAACCGGCCAGGCCCGGGCGCAGCGCGGCGACCACCTTCTTCATGGCATCGACGTCCTGGTAGATCAGCGCGTCGGCGCCGATGAACTGGCGGATCTCCTCGATGCTGCGGTTGTGGGCGATGAGCTCCTCGCTGGTCGGCATGTCGATGCCGTAGACATTGGGATAACGCACCGGCGGCGCGGCCGAGGCCATGTAGACCTTGCGGGCGCCGGCGTCGCGCGCCATCTGAACGATCTCCTTCGAGGTCGTGCCGCGCACGATGGAGTCGTCGACCAGCAGCACGTTGCGGCCCTTGAACTCGACGCCGATGGCGTTGAGCTTCTGGCGCACCGACTTCTTGCGCACGCCCTGCCCCGGCATGATGAAGGTCCGGCCCACATAGCGGTTCTTGACGAAGCCTTCGCGGTACGGCTTGCCGATCTTCTGGGCCAGCTGCATGGCCGACGGCCGGCTCGACTCGGGGATGGGGATCACCACGTCGATCTCGTTCGGCGGGATGGTGGAGATGAGGCGCTGGGCCAGCGTCTCCCCCATGTTGAGCCGGGCCTGGTAGACCGAGATGCCGTCCATCACGGAATCGGGGCGGGCCAGGTACACGTATTCGAACATGCAGGGGTTGAGGCTGGGATGCTCGGCGCACTGGCGGCTGTGGACCGTGCCCTCGAGGTCGATGAAGATCGCCTCGCCCGGCTCCACATCGCGCACCACGCTGTGGCCCGTGCCTTCGATGGCCACCGATTCGCTGGCCACGACCACCTCGCGGCCTTCGGCCGTCACCGCCTCGCCGAAGCACAGCGGGCGGATGCCGAACGGGTCGCGGAAGGCCAGCAGGCCGTGGCCGGCGATCAAGGCCACCACCGCGTACGAGCCCTTGATGCGCTTGTGCACGGCGCGCACCGCATTGAAGACGATCTCCGGGCTCAGCGGCAGGTCGCGCGCGGCCGACTGCAGCTCGTGCGCGAGCACGTTGAGCAGGACCTCGGTGTCGCTGGCGGTATTGATGTGGCGGCGGTCGACCGTCTCGAGCTCGGCCTTCAGCGAATGCGCGTTGGTGAGGTTGCCGTTGTGCACCAGCACGATGCCGAAGGGCGCGTTGACGTAGAAGGGCTGCGCCTCTTCCTCGCTGTAGGCATTGCCGGCAGTCGGGTAGCGCACCTGGCCCAGGCCCACCGTGCCCGGCAGGCCCCGCATGTTGCGGGTGCGGAACACGTCGCGCACCATGCCCCGGGCCTTGTGCATGAAGCACTTGGTGCCTTGCATGGTGACGATGCCGGCGGCATCCTGGCCGCGATGTTGCAACAGCAACAGCGCGTCGTAGATCAACTGGTTGACCGGCGCTTTGGAGATCACACCGACGATGCCGCACATAAATCGTTTCCTTGGAATGGTCGAACCGCCGCCTTCAGGCCGGCAGATGCTTTGAAATTTGAGACGGAAGCAAAGGTTTCAGGCCGCCGACGGCCGACTGCAGCCAGGGCACGGCCGCCGAGGCCTGCCAGGCCTCGGAATGGTTCAGCGGCGTCATGCTGACCACGGTCGCGGCGACCAGCAGCGCCAGCGCGCCCCGCAGCAGGCCGAACAGCGCCCCCAGCAGCCGGTCGACCAGGCTGAGCGGCGTGGCACGCACCAGCAGGCGAACCAGGCGCGAGGCCAGGGTCCAGAGCATCAGGGCGGCGATGAAGGTGGCCACGAAGGCGGCCACCTCGTTCACCCCGCTGCCCGGCTCGCCGATGGGCAGATGCGGCGCCACCGACGCGGCCAGCCAGTGGGCGGAGAAATACGCCACCACCCAGCCCAGCAGCGACATCAGCTCGAACACCAGCCCGCGCACCAGCCCGATCAGGATGGAGAACACCAGGATGCCCAGCAGAACCGCATCGACCCAGCCCATGGCGCGAGTTCAAAGCGTGAAGACCGCCGAGGACAGGCCGGCCGACTTGATCTTGCCGGCGGCCTTGTCGGCCTCTGCACGCGAGGCGAACGGCCCCACCCGCACCCGGATGCGGTTGCCGCTGGAGGTTTCGACCACCTGGGTATAGGTCTTGAGACCGAGTTTTTCAACCTTCTGCCGCGCTTCGCGGGCCGCCGGCATCTCGGAGAAAGCCCCGACCTGCACGATGAAACGCGAGCCCGCCTCGGCCGCCTCGGGCTTTTTCACGGCCTCGGGTTTCTTCGCGGCCTCGCTGCCTTCGAGCAAGGCCTGCGCGCGCGATGCGTCGGCCGGCTTGGGCGCCGGTTTTTTCTCGGCGGCGGAGGCGGCCGGGGCCGGCTTGGCCGGCGTCGGCTTGGCCACGGCGACCACCGGGGGCTTGGCGGCGGCAGGGGGAGCCGGCTTGGGTTCGACCGGCTTGTGCTCGGCCGGTTTGTGCTCGACCGGCTCGGGCGGCGTGCGGGGCGACTCGGGCTTGCCAGACACCACCGGCGTGGCCGGAGGTGGCACTTCGCGCCCGGCGTCGGCGCTGGTTTCGTGGATCACCGCCCCCGGCACCGGAGGCATGGCCTGCGAGGCGGCCGGCCGCGGTGCGGGCAGCGCCGCCACGGCGTCACGACGGGCGATCTCGATCGGGGTGTCGACCGCCAGGGGGCGCGGCTGGGTTTCGAACAGCAGCGGGAAACCGATGACCCCGACCACCACCAGCACCACCGAGCCGATCAGGCGGTGGCGCGCACGCGTGCGCGCCTGCTGGACGGAATCGGGCGCGTCGGCGGACGCGGACGTCTTGGCGCTGGCCTTGGCGCCGGCCTTGGGCTTGGCCGAAGCCGCGGCGGCCGGCTCGGACTTGCGTTTCAGGAGTGACAACAAACGCATGCGGTGCGGGTTCCAGGTGGGCGGGAAAACGGCTTGTTCGGGTCACGTGGCGGGACGGTCCGGCACGTCCCGCCGCAGGCGAAACACCGTCGCGCCGCCGCACGGGCCCGGCTGGCGTCAGCCGACGTGTTTGGCGGAGGTCCGGGGCAGACCGTCCTTCAGCACACCACCGACGGTGTAGAACGAACCGAAGACGACGATTCTATCAGCGGGGTCCGCCCCTTCGAGCGCCGCCAACAATGCGCTGCGCGGGTCGGCATGGCGATGCAGGCCCACCGGCCCCGGCCCCTTCAGGCCCAGCGACGCGTACAAGGCCTCGAGCTCGGCCGCGCTGGCGGCGCGCGGCACGGGCAGGTCGCAGAAATGCCATTCGTCGACCAGCGGCGCCATGCGGGCCAGGATGGCCGCGATGTCCTTGTCGCCCATGGCGCCGAACACCACGTGGGTGCGCGGGTGGAAACCCATGTTGTCCAGGTTCTGGGCCAGGGTCGCGACCGCGTGCGGATTGTGGGCCACGTCGAGCACCATCAGCGGCTGGCCCGGCACGATCTGGAAACGCCCGGGCAGCTCGACCACGGCCAGCCCGTTGCGCACCGCCTGGGCGGTGACGGGCAGGCGCTCGCGCAGGGCCTCGAACACCGCCAGCACGCCGGCCGCGTTGAGCATCTGGTTGGCACCGCGCAGCGCCGGATAGGCCAGCGCGTTGAAGCGCTTGTGGCGCCCGCCCCAGCCCCATTGCTGCTTGTCGCCCGCGTAGTTGAAGTCGCGGCCGATGAGCCAGAGGTCGGCGCCGATGGCCTCGGCGTGCTCGATGACGCTCGCCGGCGGCAGCGGATCGCTCACCACCGCCGGCTTGCCGGGGCGCATGATCGCCGCCTTTTCGCGCCCGATCGATTCGCGGTCGGGCCCCAGGTAGGCGGTATGGTCGATGTCGACGCTGGTGATGACGGCGCAATCGGCGTCGATCACGTTGACCGCGTCGAGTCGCCCGCCCAGCCCGACCTCGAGGATCACCACGTCGAGGTCCGCCAACGACAGCAGCCGCATGATCGCCAGCGTGGTGAACTCGAAATAGGTCAGCGCCATGTCACCGCGGGCACGCTCCACCGCCTCGAAATGCGGCACCAGCTCGGCCGCGGCGGCCATGTGGCCGTTGACCCGGCAGCGTTCCTCGAAGTGCACGAAATGCGGCTTCATGTACAGGCCGACCCGGTAGCCGGCCTGCAGGGCGATGGCTTCGAGCATGGCGCAGGTCGAGCCCTTGCCGTTGGTGCCGGCCACGTTGATCACCGGCACCGAGAAGGCCAGGCCCAGCCGGGCCTTCATCTCGCTGACACGCGCCAGGCCCATGTCGATCTCGGCGGGGTGCAGCCGCTCGCAATGGGCGAGCCAGTCGTCTAGGGTGAGGGGATGCGACATGGCCGCGAACCTTGGGAAAAGTGTCTGCAACGGGAACAACAAAGGCGGCCGAAGCCGCCCCTGCTGGCCGGACGGAAACGCTCAGGCGACGGCGTCGGCCGACTGGCGCTGGAGCATGGACAGCGTGCGCGCGACGATGCCGCGCAGCTCGCGGCGGTCGGCGATCAGGTCGATCGCGCCCTTTTGCATCAGGAACTCGGCGCGCTGGAAGCCTTCGGGCAGCTTTTCGCGCACGGTGTCCTGGATGACACGCGCGCCGGCGAAGCCGATGCGCGCCTTGGGCTCGGCGATGACCAGGTCGCCGACGAAGGCGAAGCTGGCCGACACGCCCCCCATGGTCGGGTCGGTCAGC
>CBIHOH010000143.1:0-7199 GCA_966211755.1 uncultured Rhizobacter sp.
CAACAAGAGCGAGATGGCCACCGGCTACTGCACGCTCTACGGCGACATGGCGGGTGGTTTCGCCGTCATCAAGGACGTGGCCAAGACCCTGGTCTACCGCCTGGCCCGCTGGAAGAACGCGCAAGGGGCGGAAATCATCCCCGAGCGCATCATCACCCGGCCGCCCTCGGCCGAACTGCGGCCCGACCAGAAGGACCAGGACAGTCTGCCGCCCTACGAAGTCCTCGACGCCATCCTGCAGCGCTACATGGAGGAAGACCAGGGCCTGGACGACATCGTCGCCGCCGGTTTCGACCCGGCGGACGTCGAACGGGTCACCCGCCTGATCAAGATCAACGAGTACAAGCGCCGCCAGGCGCCGGTCGGCATCCGAATCACCCATCGGGCATTCGGGCGGGATTGGCGCTACCCCATCACCTCGAAGTTCCGCGCGTAAACTACCCACATTCCCCCTCTGGAGACGGCCATGAAACAAATCACCGCGATCGTGAAACCATTCAAGCTCGAAGAGGTGCGCGAGGCCCTGGCCGAGGTGGGCGTGACCGGCCTGACCGTCACCGAGGTCAAGGGTTTCGGCCGCCAGAAAGGCCACACCGAGCTCTACCGTGGCGCCGAATACGTGGTCGACTTCCTGCCCAAGGTCAAGGTCGAGGTGGTGGTGAAGGACGACGACGTCGAACGCTGCATCGAAGCCGTCGTCAAGGCCGCCAAGACCGGCAAGATCGGCGACGGCAAGATCTTCGTCACGGCGGTGGAGCAGGTGGTGCGCATCCGGACCGGTGAGACGGACGAGGCGGCTGTCTAGTCCGCTGCTGCGTCTCTCCGCCTTGAAAGAAGCCCGCTGTTGCGGGCTTTTTGCTTGGGTTGTCGTCAGGTCGAGCATTCGCGCGGCAGCGCGAAGACCCTGGTGGCGGCGATTCGCTCCCCCGGATCAGATCCGGCTGTAGTCGTCCGGCAGGACAGCCCGGGCAGCTTGCATTCGCAACCGCTCCAGCAGCTCCTCCGCATCGGCCGACGCCTGCAGCAAGGCCCGCTGCGCCGTGCCCACGAACCGCTCGCCGACAGTCTGGTCCAGGAAGCCCAGCAGTCCGTCGTAGTATCCGGCCACATTGAGCAGACCGATGGGTTTGTCGTGGTAGCCGAGCTGGCGCCAGGTCCAGACCTCGAACAATTCCTCGAAGGTGCCGATGCCGCCGGGCAGGGCGAGGAAGGCGTCGGCGCGTTCGGCCATCAGGGTCTTGCGCTGGTGCATGGTGTCGACCACGTGCAGCTCGGTCAGCCCGGCGTGCCCCAGCTCGCGTGCCATCAGCGAGCGCGGAATGACGCCTGTCACCGGCGCGCCGGCCGCGAGCGCGGCATCGGCTACCGCGCCCATCAGGCCGGCATGGCCGCCGCCGTAGACGAGCTGCCAGCCGTGTTGCCCGATCAGGCGGCCGACCTGGCGCGCCGCGGTCTCGAAGGCGGGGTCGGCGCCGGCGCTGGAGCCGCAGTAGACGCACAGCGAGGGGCGGCGGTCCATCGTCAGGCCCCGAAACGCTGCCACAGCACGGTCAGCCACACGCCGCTGCATAGCAGCACCGACAGGAAGACGGCCGCGCTGGCCTGGTCCTTGGCGCGTTTGGAGAGTTCGTGCAGGTCGGGCGAGATGCGGTCGATGGCGGCCTCGATGCCCGAGTTGAGCAGTTCGACGATCAGGACGAAGAGCACCGAGCCGACCAGCAGCAGCACTTCGATCCAGCTGCGGCCCAGCCAGAAGGCGGTGGGCAGCATGAAGGCGGCGATCCAGGTTTCCTGCCGGAACGCGCCTTCGAAGCGATAGGCGGAACGCAGGCCCTGCAGGGAATAGCCGACCGCACGCACGATGCGGCCGAGGCCGGGGCGGCTTTTGAGTGATTGGGTCATGGGCCGTGATTGTGCCCTGAGCCGGCGGCCGTGCCGGCCCCGGCGCATGCCTCAGCGCGGGGCGCGCTGGCGCGGCGGGGTGCTGACGAGGCGGGTGCCGGCGATGGCGTCGTGCCAGAACTGGCGCTGCGGGTGCAGCAGGGCCAGCAGCCCGTACAGCACCATCCAGGCACCCACGACGGCCAGCCCTTGCCAGCGTGTCCAGTGTGCGACCCAGGCCAGCAGGGCAGGCGGGGCCACCCAGAGCGAGGCGGCGAGATAGCGCACGATGGCGCGCCGCCTGTCCAGCGGGCGGCCGTCGGCGCTGACCACGCGGATGTTCCAGGTCTGCATCGGCAGGGTCTGGCCGCGGCGGGTCCAGAACCAGACGAAGTAGATGCCGTAGACCCCGTAGGCGATGAGCCGGGACAGCCCGTCCTGGTTCTCGCCGGTGAGCTTCTGCAGCACGGTGGCGATGGTGCCGGTGATGAGCGACACGCCGAACAGCACCAGCACCTCGTAGACCAGGCTGGACATGCGACGGGCCAGGCTGGGTGCCTGCAGTCCGGCGGGCGGGGTGTTCATCACGGCGGTGGTCATGGTCTGGCGATCACGGGGGCGGAGGCGGCGCTGGCCGCGCTGCGGGTGGCGGCCGCCTGCGCGCCGCGCTTGGGCAGCAGGGTGTTGCGGTCGACGAAAGTGGAGCCGGCGGGCACCTTGGGCAGGCCCGGTTGCTGGTGCGGCGGCGGGCTCGGGGCCTTGGTGACCAGGTTGGTGGTGGCGCCCAGCTTGGCCGGGGCCACGGAAGGCGCCACCACCTTCGGCGGCGCGGCATGGGCAAAGGCCGGATTGGGCACCAGGTTGGACTTGGTCTGGCTGCCCTCGCGCCGCACGCCGGGCTCGCGCACCGGGGCGCTGGCCGCCGCCGCCGCGCGCCGCGCGGCCAGCTGGCGCTGCTCCTCGGCGCTCAGGGCCTGGTAGGCCTCCCAGCGCGCCTTGCGGTCCTCGGCCGGCAAGGTCTGCGCGGCCTTGAAGTTCAGCCGCGCCTGGCCGCGCTCGGCCGGGCTGAGCCGGGCCCACTCGGCCATGCGGGTCTGGATGCGGCTGCGCTCCTCGGGCGACAGCGCGGGCAGCCGGTCGGCCACCTCGATCCACTTGGTCTTGCGCAGGGCGTCGATGCTGTTCCACTCGCGCTGCAGCGGCGCCAGCGCCTGTTGCTGCGCCGGGCTCAGGCTGGCCCAGGAGCGCCCTTGCGGCTGGGATGCGCCGGGCGTTCCGGCCGGCTGGGCGTGCGACTCGAAGGAGGCGACGCCGAACAGCAGCAGCGCGGCGAGACCCCAGGCGAGGGAAGGCGAAAGGGACACGGCCGGCTCCGGGTCAGTCGCGGGGCGACTTCAGGAACTCGACGAAACCATCGTCGCTGTAGGCGGCCGGCGGCAGGTCGTCGGCGAGCAGCGAGGCGTCGATCTCGGCGGCGGCGGAGATCTGGTTGTTGCCGTGCCAGTCGAGGATGAGCACCAGGCCGGCGATCAGCACCACCAGCGGCAGCACCGAGCCGAGCTTGACCCACCAGGAGTCGCTGTCGCGGTCGGAGCCGAACCAGGCCAGCACCGAGCCCAGGCGCATCGGGGTCGATGCCGCCACCGGCTCGGCACGCGCAGCGCGCGCGCGTAGCAGCGCCTGCTCGCGCGCGACGCGCAAGCGTTCGCTGATGTCCTGCGGCAACGCGTCGGATTGTTCGGTGAGCCGCGCCGTCACCCGCAGGGCGAAGCGCGCCTGCATGGCGTCCAGGCTGGCCGTGGAGTGGGTGGAGCGCTTGTCGTTCATAACGTGATTCCCTTCGCCTTCAATGTCCCTGCCAGGGCATGCACCGCTCGCGAACAGTGCGTCTTGACACTCCCTTCCGAGCAGCCCATGACAGAGGCTGTCTCTGCGACATCGAGTTCCTCCCAGTAACGCAGCAGGAAGGCTTCCCGTTGACGCGTCGGTAATAGTGACACTTCGGCGTCGATCAGGAGCAGGATCTGTTCCCGGGAAAACGAATCGGCGGCACTTTCCGTGGCGGAAGTCTCGTCCTGGGCGGCCAGGGTTTCGAGGAGGTCGAAGTCGCCGTCCTCGCTGGAGGACTCGAACTCCGAGAAGTTGCGCACCACGGCCCGGCGCACCTTCTGGCGCCGGAACCAGTCCATGGTCGCATTGGACAGGATGCGCTGGAAGAGCAGGGGCAATTCGGCGGCCGGCCGGTCGACGTACTTTTCCGCCAGGCGGATCATCGCGTCCTGGACGATGTCGAGGGCGGCATCGTCGTCCCGAACGGCGTACGCCACGCGCTTGAACGCGCGGCGCTCGACGCTTTTCAGGAAGTCGGACAGTTCTTTGTCAGAAGCCAAGGAAATTCGCCGGTCGGCATGGTCGGAACGGGCGCGATTATGGCACTCCTGCGGATTCGGTCGCGGCGAAATCGTGCTGCAGTGCAAAAGCAATGCCATAATCCGTTTTTGCACAACATTTTGGTCTCAGCCCAGCGGCCCGACCCGGGCGCTATGTTTTTGACTCTGCAGGTACCACACCCGCCTCATGAGGGCGCGGAGAGGTGCACCGATGGTTTTTCGTTAGAGAAATTCACAAAGGTTCTAATATGGACATGTCTGCCGCGGACCTCAAACGCGCCGCCACGGCGCAGCCGCAACCCCAAGCTGAGCCCAACGGCTCTGAAATCCTCGTACGCAGCCTCCAGGCCGAAGGCGTCAAGTTCCTCTGGGGCTACCCCGGCGGCGCCGTGCTGTACATCTACGACGCCCTGTACAAGCAGGACACCATCCAGCACGTGCTGGTGCGCCACGAGCAGGCCGCCGTGCATGCCGCCGACGGCTATGCGCGCGCCACCGGCGACGTCGGCGTGGCGCTCGTCACCTCGGGCCCCGGCGTCACCAACGCGATCACCGGCATCGCCACGGCGTACATGGATTCCATCCCCATGGTCATCATCACGGGCCAGGTTCCCTCGCCCGCGATCGGCCTCGATGCCTTCCAGGAGTGCGACACCGTCGGCATCACGCGACCGATCGTCAAGCACAACTTCCTGGTCAAGGATGTGCGCGACCTGGCGCCCACGCTGAAAAAGGCCTTCCACATCGCGCGCACCGGCCGGCCCGGCCCGGTGGTGGTCGACATCCCCAAGGACGTCTCCCTCAAGACCGCGCCCTTCGTCTATCCGGCCTCGGTCGAGATGCGCTCCTACAACCCGGTGCGCAAGGGCCACGGCGGCCAGATCCGCAAGGCGGTGCAGCTGCTGCTGGCGGCCAAGCGGCCGTACATCTACACCGGCGGCGGCGTCGTGCTGGGCAATGCCTCGGCCGAGCTGCGCGAGCTGGTGGGTTTGCTGGGCTACCCGGTCACCAACACCCTGATGGGCCTGGGCGCCTTCCCGTCCAGCGACCCGAAGTTCCTCGGCATGCTCGGCATGCACGGCACCTACGAGGCCAACATGACGATGCAGCACTGCGACGTCCTGCTGGCGGTCGGTGCCCGCTTCGACGACCGCGTCATCGGCAACCCGAAGCACTTCGCCTCGGTCGAGCGCAAGATCGTCCACATCGACATCGACCCGTCCTCGATCTCCAAGCGGGTCAAGGTGGACATCCCCATCGTCGGCGACGTGAAGGACGTGCTGCAGGAGCTGATCGCCCAGCTCAAGGAAGCCCAGGCCAAGCCCGATGCGAATGCCCTGTCGGCCTGGTGGAACCAGATCGGCGAGTGGCGCAAGCGCGAGTGCCTGGTGTTCAAGAACAGCACCGAGGTCATCAAGCCGCAATACGTGGTCGAGACCCTCTGGAACCTGACCAAGGACAGCGAGGCCTACATCACCTCCGACGTCGGCCAGCACCAGATGTGGGCGGCCCAGTACTACCGCTTCGACCAGCCGCGCCGCTGGATCAACTCCGGCGGCCTGGGCACCATGGGCGTGGGCCTGCCCTACGCCATGGGCGTCAAGCTCGCCAAGCCGGATGCCGACGTGTTCTGCATCACCGGCGAGGGGTCCATCCAGATGTGCATCCAGGAGCTGTCGACCTGCCTGCAGCACAAGACGCCGGTGAAGATCGTCTCGCTCAACAACCGCTACCTGGGCATGGTGCGCCAGTGGCAGGAGCTCGACTACGGCGGCCGCTACTCGCACAGCTACATGGAGGCGCTGCCCGATTTCGTCAAGCTCGCCGAGGCCTACGGCCATGTCGGCCTGAAGGTCGAGCGGCCTTCCGACGTCGAGCCGGCGCTGAAGGAGGCCATCCGCCTGAAGGACCGCACCGTGTTCCTCGACGTGCGCACCGATCCGACCGAGAACGTCTGGCCGATGGTGCAGGCGGGCAAGGGCATCTCCGAGATGCTGCTGGGGTCCGAAGACCTGTGAACGGCCGCAGGCGAGGCTGAGGGCAGGGCGTTACCGCGCTCCGCCGAGCCCCTCGCCGATGGCGTTCGCTCCCCGGACCGAATCGAGACTCAATCACTTTCAAGGCAGCGTGGCCAAGGGCCGCCGGTTACCGCCGGCGGTCCGAAGAGCGCGCTGAACCCACGAACATGAAACACATCATCGCCCTGTTGCTGGAGAACGAAGCCGGCGCCCTGTCCCGGGTGGTCGGCCTGTTCTCGGCCCGCGGCTACAACATCGAGAGCCTCACGGTGGCCACCACCGAGGACCCCTCCCTGTCGCGCATGACCATCGTGACCACCGGGTCCGACGAGGTCATCGAGCAGATCACCAAGCACCTGAACCGTCTCATCGAGGTGGTGAAAGTGGTCGACCTGACCGAAGGCAGCTTCACCGAACGCGAGCTCATGCTCATCAAGGTGCGTGCCGTCGGCAAGGAGCGTGAAGAGATGAAGCGCATGGCCGATATCTTCCGCGGCCGCATCATCGACGTCACCGAGAAGAGTTACACCATCGAACTGACCGGCGACAGCAGCAAACTCGATGCCTTCCTGGAGGCCATCGACCGCACCGCCATTCTTGAAACCGTGCGTACCGGCGCCAGTGGGATCGGGCGCGGCGAGCGCATCCTGCGCGTTTGATTTTTTATCCGATTCCCCGGCACCCTGAACTGATTTTGAAGGAGAGAAACATGAATGTTTATTACGACAAAGACGCCGACCTGAGCCTGATCAAGGGCAAGAACGTCACCATCATCGGCTACGGCTCGCAAGGTCATGCGCACGCGCAGAACCTGAGCGACAGCGGCGTCAAGGTCACGGTCGGGCTGCGCAAGTCCGGCGCCTCGTGGGCCAAGGCCGAGAAGGCCGGCCTGAAGGTCGCCGAGATCGCC
>CBIHOH010000144.1:0-7036 GCA_966211755.1 uncultured Rhizobacter sp.
GGGTCCAGCACGAGGTGGGCCGCCTCTGTGGCCTCGGGGTCGTCGGGGTACACGGCCTTCAGGATGGCGCGCGGCCTGCCGCCGCGGGGGGCGGGCATGCCCGGCTCGCCGAACAGCGCGTGCTCGGCGTCGCTGTCGGCATCGGCGTCCTCGACCGAGACCGACAGCGCGGCGAGCTCGTCCATCAAGGCGTCGGACACCGGCTCGACCAGGTCCTCCGGGACCAGCAGGAGCAACTCGACCATCACCGCTTGTGCTGGCTCATCCAGCCTTCGAGGTAGTGGATGCTGGTGCCGCCCTCGACGAACTTGGCATCGGCCAACAGCTCGCGGTGCAGCGGGATGTTGGTCTGGATGCCCTCGATCACCGTCTCGGACAAGGCGATGCGCATGCGCGCGACCGCCTGGTCGCGGGTATCGCCATGGGTGATGATCTTGCCGATCATGGAGTCGTAGTTGGGCGGAACGAAATAGTTCGTGTACGCATGCGAGTCCACCCGCACGCCCGGCCCGCCCGGCGCGTGCCAGGTCGTGATGCGCCCCGGCGAGGGCGTGAACTTGTACGGATCCTCGGCATTGATGCGGCACTCGATGGCATGGCCGCGCATCTCGATCTGGCGCTGGGTGAACGGCAGCTTCTCGTTGGCCGCGATGCGGATCTGCATCTGCACGATGTCGATGCCGGTCACGAGCTCGGTCACCGGGTGTTCGACCTGCACGCGGGTGTTCATCTCGATGAAGAAGAACTCGCCGTTCTCGTAGAGGAACTCGAAGGTGCCGGCGCCCCGGTAGCCGATGCGCTTGCAGGCGGCGGCGCAGCGCTCGCCGATCTTCTCGATGACCCGGCGCGGAATGCCGGGGGCGGGCGCCTCCTCGATGATCTTCTGGTGGCGGCGCTGCATCGAGCAGTCGCGCTCGCCCAGCCAGACCGCGTTCTTGTGCTGGTCGGACAGGACCTGGATCTCGATGTGGCGCGGGTTCTCGAGGAACTTCTCCATGTAGACCGCCGAGTTGCCGAAGGCGGCACCCGCCTCGGCGCGCGTCGTCTGCACGGCATGGATGAGGGCCGCCTCGGTGTGCACCACCCGCATGCCGCGCCCGCCGCCGCCGCCGGCGGCCTTGATGATGACGGGGTAGCCGATGGCCCGGCCCTGGCGGATGATCTCCTTGGGGTCTTCGGGCAGGGCGCCTTCGGAGCCCGGCACGCAGGGCACGCCCGACTTGATCATGGCCTGCTTGGCCGAGACCTTGTCGCCCATGATGCGGATGGATTCCGGCGTCGGGCCGATGAAGGTGAAGCCGCTCTGCTCCACGCGTTCGGCGAAGTCGGCGTTCTCGGACAGGAAGCCGTAGCCCGGATGGATGGCCTCGGCGTCGGTCACCTCGGCCGTGGAGATGATGGCCGGCATGTTGAGGTAGCTCTGGGCCGACGCGGCCGGCCCGATGCACACCGCCTCATCGGCCAGCTTCACGTACTTGGCGTCGCGGTCGGCCTCGGAATAGACGACGACCGACTTGACACCCATCTCGCGGCAGGCGCGTTGGATCCGCAGGGCGATCTCGCCCCGGTTCGCAATAAGAATCTTCTTGAACATAAAGTCTCCGCGGCTCAGCCGGCGCGACGGGCGCTGCCCGTCTGGCCCGGGTGGGCGGCCGCGGCGCGCGCGGCGCCATGGCGGCACGCGCCCAGGTGAAGGATCGCTGGCATGAACAGCCTCATTCGATGATGAACAGGGGCTGGCCGAACTCGACCGCCTGGCCGTTTTCGCACATGACCTTGGTGATCGTGCCCGACTTGTCGGCCTCGATCTCGTTCATGATCTTCATGGCTTCGACGATGCAGATCGGCTGGCCTTCCTTGACCACCGAGCCGACTTCGACGAAGGGCTTGGCCCCCGGGCTGGCCGCGCCGTAGTAGGTGCCGACCATGGGCGACTTGACGACGTGGCCGGCGGGTTCGGCCGCGGCCGCGGGGGCCTCGGGTGCGGCCGCAGCCGCTGCCGGAGCGGCCGCCACCGCGGCGACCTGCTGCTGTGGAACCTGCATCATCTGCGGGTTGACCGGCACCATCATGGCCGCGTTCGGATCGGCCTTGACGATGCGTACCTTGCCGTCGGCCTCGGTGATCTCCAGCTCGGAGATGTTCGATTCGGACACCAGGTCGATCAGTGTCTTCAGTTTGCGCAGGTCCATGTGTTCTCCAACTACTTCTTTGTTGTGTGGCTTCAACCGCCCCTGGAGGCAGGCTGGCTGGCGGGAATCAGACCGACCGGACCGGTCGGCTGGCGGCGTCGCGTTTGATGGCGTGCGCCAGGGCCAGGCGGTAGCCGTCGGGTCCCAGCCCGACGATCACGCCTTCGGCCAGATCGGAAAAATATGAGTGATGGCGGAACGGCTCGCGTCGGTGCACGTTCGAGATGTGCACTTCGATGAAGGGAATGGCCACCGCGGCGAGCGCGTCGCGCAGTCCGACGCTGGTGTGGGTGAACGCGGCCGGGTTGATGATGATGAAGCCGGTGCCGTCGAGGCGGGCCGCCTGGACCCGGTCGATCAGGGCACCTTCGTGGTTGCTCTGGAATGTCTCTACAGGCAACCCGGCATCGGCGCCGATCTTCTTGAGATCTGCATCGATCTGGTCCAAAGTGACCGAGCCATAGACCTCGGGCTCGCGGGTACCGAGCAGGTTGAGGTTGGGGCCATGGAGGATGAGGACTTGCATCGATCGAGCGGCAGCGCTCCAGCGTAGGCAGCACTTGTTTTTGCAAAGCCTGAACTTTACGCTGTTTAAGCGCCGTTGAAGTCAAAACAAGAAATTCTTGTTAGGGTTCCAGCCGTTTTGTCCAGCCTGAGAGATCCTCGCTTGTCAAGGCCCCGAGCTTGCGCGAAAGCAGGCTGCCGGAGCGGTCGAACAGCACGCTGAAGGGCAGCCCGCCGTTGGTGTTGCCCAGGCTGCGCGACAGTTCGGTGCCTTCGAACCCGGCCAGCCCGATGGGAAAGGCGACCGGCTGGCGCCGGAGGAAATCGCGCACCGGGGCCAGGCCGTCCACCGCCAGGCCCATCACCCGCAGCCCCGATGCGGGCTGTTGTTCCCGGTGGAAGTGGTCGAGCAGCGGCATTTCCTTCACGCAGGGCGGGCACCAGGTGGCCCAGAAATTGAGCAGCAGCGGCCGGCCGAGCAGCTCGTGCATCGTCAGATCCGGGCCGTCGGGGGTGGCGAAACGCAGCTTCCACAGCGCCTGTTCCGGGCCGGCGGGCCGGCTCGTCTGCCACAGGCGCCAGCCGGCACCGGCGGCCGCGGCGGAGACGGCCGCGCCGGCGACGAGGAGCCGGCGGCGCTTCATGCGGTCTCCATCAGGCGGCGCAGCGCCGGCAGGTCGCCTCGCTCGGAGCGGCCGCGCGCGTCGGGCTTGAGGGCGCCGCGCAGGTCGTCGAAGCCCAGGATGCTGAGGTGGACGGTGACCGCCTCTCCCAGTTCGCGGCTCGGGCTGCTGACGGTCAGCACGTCGACCGGCTGCCCGCGCGGGCCGGTGATGCTGCCGACGTCGAAATTGACGCCCTGGTTGAGCAGAAAGATTTCGGCTTCCTTGGAATCGTCGCAAAAAAGCTGCAGATGCACCGCATTGAGGCGGGTCGCCGTGCCGCGCCAGACCGCGCCGGTCAGGTGCGGGCGCAAGGCTTGCAGCCGTTCCATCCACAGGGCCGCCACCTCGCGCAGGGCTTTCAGCTCGGCGGGCTGGGTGTCGGCGCAGAACAGCGCCAGGTAGGCGCGCACCTCGTCCTCGATGCTGTCGTTGTCCGGCAGCTCGGCGTTGCGCACCGTGCTGCGGCCCAGCACCTTCGCCGCCCTGCGCTTGGCCGGCCCGTATTCCATGCCCTCCTCGACGACGAGGCGGGCCGCGGCACTGGCCAGTTCGGAGGTGAAAGAAGAACCCATGGCGGGATTCTAGAGAGTCCCACTTGCCCCTCAGGGCAGATCGACGCCACCCATACGCGCCTGTATGGTCGCGGCGCGGCTCATCATGAAGGCCGAGGCGGGCCGCTTCTCGAACTTCTTGGGAGCCGGCAGCATGACCGCCAGCCGGGCGGCCTGGAACGAGCCGAGCCTGGCCGCGGGCACGCGAAAGTAGTGCAAGGCGGCGGCCTCGGCGCCGAACACCCCCTCGCCCCATTCGACGTTGTTGAGGTAGATCTCGAGGATGCGTTGCTTGGACAACACGGCCTCGAGCATGAAGGTGATGACGAATTCCTGTCCCTTGCGCAGGAAACTGCGTTCGCTGGCGAGGAACAGGTTCTTGGCCAGTTGCTGCGTGATGGTGGAGCCGCCGACCACCTTGGGTTCGACCCGCGGCTTCGGCTTGGCGGCGGCGCCCGGCTTGGGCGGGCGGCGCTCCTGGCGTTCATTGATCCTTTCCGCCCGCAGCTCGGCCCGCTGGTTCCTTTCCCAGGCCTTTTCGAGCGCATCCCATTCGACCCCGCCGTGGTCGGTGAAGCCCGCGTCCTCGGAGGCGATGACCGCCCGCTTGAGCTGGTGCGACAGCTGCTCGTCGTCGACCCACTGCTGGCTCCAGGGCAGGCTTCCCGTCTCGCTCAGCAGCCGCCAGGCCTCGGAGCGCTGGAAGCTGGTGGACTGGGGCGCCAGCACCGTCATCAGGCCGATGCGGGCGAAAAAATAGATCTGCAGCGAGAAGACGCACACCAGCACCAGCATGCCCAGCCGGGCGAGCTGGACGGACACGCGGTTCATGGCCCGGGCTCCGCCAGCCGCGCGCGCAGGGCTTGCAGCACGGGCGCCGTGTCGGGCTGCCGGCCGCGCCAGAGGGCGAAGGCTTCGGCCGCCTGCTCGACCAGCATGCCGAGGCCGTCGCGGCCCTGCGCGCCATGGGCGGCTGCCCAGGCGAGGAAGCCGGCGGCGGCGCGGCCGTACATCATGTCGAGCGCCAGCCCGCCGGGGGCGAGCACCGCCGGCGAGACGGGCACCGCGGCGCCTTGCAGGCTGCTGGCGCTGGCGTTGACGACCACGTCGAAGGCGCTGCCGCAGTCGGCGAGCGGCCTCGCCGCCAGGTGGGTGCCGGTGCCCGCGGCCAGGGCGGCGTGCCGCGCCACCAGGGCCTCGGCCTTGTCGAGGCTGCGGTTGGCCAGCACCAGCCCGGCCGGGCCGGCCTGCAGCAGCGGGCCCAGCGCGCCGGCCGCGGCGCCGCCGGCGCCGATCACCAGCACCCGGCGCCCCGCCAGCGGCACGCCGGCGTTGCGTTCGATGTCGCGCACCAGGCCGACGCCGTCGGTGTTGTCGGCCCACCAGCCCTCGGGGTCGAAGCGCAGCACATTGGCGGCCTGCGCCAGTGCGGCCCGCTCGCTGGCCCGGGCGGCGAGCGCGAACGCGTCGAACTTGAACGGCACGGTGACGTTGCAGCCGCGCCCGCCTTCGGCGGCGAAGGCGCGCACTTGCGCGGCGAAGCCGTCCATCGGGCACAGCAGGCGCGTGTAGCTCATCGCCTGCCCGGTCTGCTCGGCGAAGGCCGCATGGATGAAGGGCGACTGACTGTGTTCTACCGGGTTGCCGGCAACAGCGTAACGGTCCATGAGGGAAAGACGGTGCGGTGAGGGGGCTACTGGTCCGGGGTGGCGAGCATGGTGGTCTCGAGCCCGTCGTTGCGGGTGAAGCGGAAGCGCGAGGTCACGACCAGCTGGTCGGCCTTCTTGCGCATCTCGGGGCTGAAGGCGCCATAGGGCGCGGCCGCCTGGACGATGGCCACGGCGCGTTTGTCGAGCACCTTGTTGTTGGACGAGCGCACCACCTCGGTCTCGATGACCCGCCCGGCGGCGTCCACGGTGACCATCATGGTCAGGTCGCCGTAGAGCTTGCGGCCCTGGGATTCGGGGAAGTTGCGGGTGCCGCGCTCCTCGATCTTGCGGCGCAGCTGGTCGTAGTACATCGCGTACAGCGCCTCCTTGGTGGCCGGGCTGATGAAGCGCTTTTTCGGGCGTGCGTTTTCCTCGTTGATGCGTTTCTCGATCTCGGCCAGCAGCTGCAGCAGCTGGCGCCGGTGTTCTTCCTGGGCCCGCTCCTGCGGCGTGCCCTGGTCGCGGCGCGGATCCGGCGGCGGCAGCGCCGCCAGCTCGCGGCGGGTCTGCGCCAGCAGCTGCTGCTGGGTTTCCTGCAGCTCCTCGATCTGCTTGTGCGATTCCTCGGCCGAGTCGCCCAGCTCGTTGCGCAGCGCCGACGGCAGCGGCGAGGTGGCGCGTCCCTTGTCGACCTCGCCGCCGCCGGCCATGTTGGCCTGCGCGATGGCCTGGGCCTGCACCGGGGCGTCGTCCGTACGCGAGTTGACCAGGATCACTTCGAGCGGGGTGTCCTCGAAGATGCGGCTGAACCCGTCCGGATCGACGGCATAGGTGAAGCCGATCGCGAGGTGCACCAGCAGTGAGATGGCCACCGAGACCTGGAGGGCCGAGATTTTTTTCAGCATGGGAGTCAGGCCGCAGGGGCCGCGTCGTCGGGCGCCGCGTCGGTTTGCATGTCGATGGCCAGGGTGAGCGTGCCGGTGGAGACTTCTTCCAGCTCGGTCTCGTCCACCGGCGTGTCCTCGGCGCTGCCGGCAGGGTCATCGAGGCGCGCCAGCACGCTCGCCTGCACGTCGAGCGTGAGCAGGTCGGTGCCGGTGACACGCACCCGCACCCGCGCGCCGCGCGGCAGGCGCTCGGCACCGACGGCGCGGAACACCAGCGGCAGCTCGGCCGCGCGCACCAGGCCTTCTTTCATGACCTCGGCGTCGAGTTCGCTCAGCTGGTTCTGGGCCAGGTAGCGCAGGGTCCAGTAGCGTTCGATGCCGGACTGGAAGCCGTTGTAGGCGCTGTAGGCCTCGTCGAAGCCGGAGATGATGGAGAACAGCGCGGCATCCTTGGGCTTGAACGGCGCGGCCAGGGCGGCGGTGCGGCCGTGGCGGGCGCAGGCGATGATCTGCCACTGGTTGACCAGGTCGACATAGCGGCGCAGCGGCGAGGTGGCCCAGGTGTACTGCGCCACGCCCATGCCGGCG
>CBIHOH010000145.1:0-6464 GCA_966211755.1 uncultured Rhizobacter sp.
GCGTCCTTGGTCGGCGTGCGCAGCGCCATCGCGATGTCGCTGGTGATCAGGTCGCCGGCGATCGGGATCACCGCGGTGTGGCGGATGGCGCCGTCGGTGAAGATGGCGACGTCGGTGGTGCCGGCGCCGATGTCGACCAGGGCCACGCCCAGGTCCTTCTCGTCGTCGGTCAGCACGGCGTGGCTGGAGGCGCTCGGGTTGAGCACCAGCTGGTCGACCTCGAGCCCGCAGCGGCGCACGCACTTGATGATGTTCTCGGCCGCGCTCTGCGCGCCCGTGACGATGTGCACCTTGACCTCGAGCCGCCCGCCGCTCATGCCGATCGGCTCCTTGACCTCGTGGCCGTCGATGACGAACTCCTGCGGCTCGACCAGCAGCAGCCGCTGGTCGTTGGGGATGTTGATCGCCTTGGCGGTCTCGACCACGCGGGCCACGTCGACCGGCGTGACTTCCTTGTCGCGCACGATGACCATGCCGGTGCTGTTCTGGCCCCGGATATGGCTGCCGGTGATGCCGGTGTAGACGCGGGTGATCTTGCAGTCGGCCATCATCTCGGCCTCTTTCAGCGCCTGCTGGATGGATTGCACGGTGGCGTCTATGTTGACCACCACGCCGCGCTTGAGGCCATGCGCCGAGGCGATGCCCAGGCCGGCCACCCGCAGTTCCCCGTTGGGCAGCACCTCGGCCACCACCGCCATCACCTTGGCGGTTCCGATGTCCAGGCCTACGACCAGGTCTTTGTATTCTTTTGGCATGTGTTCCTCAGTTCCTTGCAGCGGCGCCGACCGGAGGAATCGGCGTCGTGGTAATGCCTTTGAGCCGCAGCGCGTAGCCGTCGTTGTGGCGCAGGTCGGCGAATACCAGCGGCCGCGGGTACCTGTCGATGAACAGCGCCACCGTGCCGACGAAAACCTCGACCCGTGCGCACAGCTCGTCCTCGGTGGCGCGCCCGAGCTCGATCTCGGCGCCGCCGTCGAACCCGGCGCGCCAGGAGCCGCGGTCGCTCAGGGCCAGCGTCTCGAGCTTCAGCGCCATCCTCTCGAACAGGGGGCTCAGGCGCCGGTGCACCGACAGCACCAGCGGCGCGCTGCCCGCGGGCCCTTGCAGCGTGGGCAGGTCTTCGTCCTCGACGTCGCCGATGTTGGCCTGGAACACCTCGCCGAAGGTGTTCACCAGCAGGTCGCCCCCCTCCTCCACCGACCACAGCGCGGCGGCATGGTGCTCCTCGAGCTGCACCGCCAGCCGGTTCGGCCAGACGCGGCGCACCACCGCCTGGCGCACCCAGGGCACGGCTTCGAAGGCGCGCTGGCCGCGCGCCAGGTCCAGGGTGAAGTAGCTGCCGACGATCTGCGGCAGGGCATTGGCGCGGATGGTCGAGACGCTGTTGCGCGTGACCTCGCCTTCGACGCGGATGCTGCCCACATCGAACACCGGCTGCCGCACCAGCCACATCAGCGCCATGCCCGCCAGCAGCGCGGCGCCGATGCAGAACAGCGCCGTCGCGGTGAGGTTGAGCAGGCGCACGTCGGCCGGCAACTCGCGCGAGTCGACTCGCGAGTAGGCGGACTGGAAGGCGGCGGGGCGGCGCATGGTCGATTCAGGCGGTGGCGTCCAGGGCCGCGCCCGCGATGAGCTGCAGGCACAGCTGTTCGTAGCTGATGCCCACCGAGCGGGCGGACATCGGCACCAGCGAATGCGAGGTCATGCCGGGAGAGGTGTTGATCTCCAGCAGGAAGGGCTTGCGGTCGCTCCTGCGGATCATCAGGTCGGCCCGGCCCCAGCCGCGGCAGCCGAGCGTGCGGTAGGCGGCCACGACGAGGCGCTGGATCTCGGCCTCCTCTTCGGCGGGCAGGCCGCTCGGGCAGTGGTACTGCACCACGTCGGTGAAGTACTTGTTCTGGTAGTCGTAGGCACCGCCGGGCGCGGCGATGCGGATCACGGGCAGCGCGCGCGCATCGGCACCCTGGCCGAACACCGGGCAGGTGACTTCCTCGCCGTCGATGAACTCCTCGCACAGCAGGTTGGAGTCGAAGCGCCGCGACAGCGCCACCGCCTCGTCCATCTGCGCCGCATCGCTGACCTTGGTGACACCGATCGAGGAACCGCCGCGCGGCGGCTTGACGATCAGCGGCAGGCCGAGTTCGCCCGGCACGGCGCGCAGGCGCTCGTCCTGCTGCTGGTCGGGTGCCAGCCACACGTAGCGCGGCGTGGGCAGGCCCTCGGCCAGCCAGACGCGCTTGGTCATGACCTTGTCCATGCCGATGGCCGAGGCCATCACGCCGGAGCCGGTATAGGGGATGCCGAGCAGCTCCAGCGCACCCTGCACCGTGCCGTCCTCGCCGTGGGTGCCGTGCAGCGCGATGAAGCAGCGGTCGAAACCCTGGGCCTTGAGCTGGCCGAGCTCGTTCTGCGACGGGTCGAAGGCGTGCGCATCCACGCCCTGCGAGCGCAGCGCGTTCAGCACGCCCTCGCCCGACATCAGCGAGACGTCGCGTTCGCTGGAGCTACCCCCCAGGAGCACGGCCACCTTGCCGAGCGATTTCACATCGATGCTCATGCGTTCTCCTTCAACAATTCAAGCACTTGGCCGGGAACGGCCCCGATGGACCCGGCGCCCATGGAGATGACCACGTCGCCGTCGCGCGCATGCTCCACGATGGCCGACGGCATCTGCGCGATGTCGTCGACGAAGATCGGATCGACCCGGCCGGCCACGCGCAGTGCGCGCGCCAGCGAACGCCCGTCGGCCGCCACCACCGGCGCCTCGCCGGCCGCGTACACCTCGCCCAGCAGCACCGCGTCGGCGCTGCCCATGACCTTGACGAAGTCCTCGAAGCAGTCGCGGGTACGGGTGTAGCGGTGGGGCTGGAAGGCGATGACCAGGCGGCGCCCCGGGAAGGCGCCGCGCGCGGCCGCGATCACCGCGGCCATCTCGACCGGATGGTGCCCGTAGTCGTCGATGAGGGTGAAATGCCCGCCCGTCTTCACCGGCTGCTCGCCGTAGCGCTGGAAGCGCCGGCCCACGCCGTGGAACTCGCCCAGCGCCTTGACCAGGGGGGCGTCGGGCAGTTCGAGTTCGGTGGCCACCGCCACCGCCGCCAGGGCATTGAGCACGTTGTGCTCGCCCGGCAGGTTGAGCGTGATCTGCAGCTCGGGCAGCACGCTGCCGTTGCGGCGCTGCACCTTGAAGCGCATCTGGCCGCCGGGCAAGGCCTCGACCTCGGTCGCTCGCACCTGCGCGTCGGGGCCGAAGCCGTAGGTGATGACCGGGCGCGAGATCATGGGGATGATGGAGCGCACGCCGGGGTCGTCGCCGCACAGGATGGCGGCGCCGTAGAACGGCATGCGGTGCAGGAACTCGACGAAGGCCCCCTTCAGCCGCGTCAGGTCGTGGCCGTAGGTGTCCATGTGGTCGGCGTCGATGTTGGTGACGACCGACAGCACCGGCAGCAGGTTCAGGAACGAGGCGTCGGATTCGTCGGCCTCGACCACGATGTAGTCGCCCGAGCCCAGGCGCGAGTTGGCGCCGGCGGCGTTGAGCCGGCCGCCGATGACGAAGGTCGGGTCGACGCCGGCCTCGGCCAGCACGCTGGTGACCAGCGAGGTGGTGGTCGTCTTGCCGTGCGTGCCGGCGATGGCGATGCCCTGCTTCAGGCGCATCAGCTCGGCCAGCATCACCGCGCGCGGCACGACCGGGATGCGCCGGGCGCGCGCCGCCAGCACTTCCGGGTTGTCGGACTTGACGGCGGTGGAGGTGACCACCGCCTCGGCGCCGGCGATGTGGCCCGCGTCGTGGCCCACCGAGACGCGGATGCCCAGCGAGGCGAGGCGCCGGGTGGTGGCGTTGTCGCTCTGGTCGGAGCCCGACACGGTGTAGCCGAGGTTGTGCAGGATCTCGGCGATGCCGCTCATCCCGGCGCCGCCGACGCCGACGAAGTGGATGTGCTTGACTGCGTGTTTCATGAGGCCAGTCTTTCGAGTTCGTCCGCCACACGCGCGGCGGCATGCGGCCTGGCCAGGGCGCGTGCCCGGGTGGCCATGGAAAGGAGCTTGTCCCGGTTGGCGCCGGCCAGCAGGTCGGCCAGGGCGCGGGGGGAGAAGTCGGATTGCGGCAGGTGCAGGCCGGCGCCCTGCGCGGCCAGCCACTCGGCGTTGTCGCGCTGGTGGCTGGTGGTGCTGACGATCAGCGGCACCAGGACGCTGGCCACGCCGGCGGCGCACAGTTCGCTGACCGTGACCGCCCCGGCGCGGCAGACGATCAGGTCGCAGTCGGCGAGCTGCCTGGCCATGTCGTCGATGAAGGGCAGCACGGTCGCGTTCAGGCTCATCGAGGCGTATTGCGCCCGGACCGCCTCGTGGCTGGCCACGCCGGTCTGGTGGATGACCAGCGGCCGCTCGTCCGGCGCCAGCAGCGTCAGCGCCTGCGGCACGGTGTCGTTCAGCACCTTGGCGCCCAGGCTGCCGCCGACCACCAGCACGCGCAGCGGGCCGCTGCGGCCGGCGAAGCGCAGCGCCGGCTCGGGCAGCGCCTCGATTTCGCTGCGCACCGGGTTGCCGGTGACCAGCCCCCCCTTGGTGCGCTGCGCCGCCGCGCCGTCGAAACCGAAGCCGATGCGGTCGGCCAGCGGCAGCAGCGCCTTGTTGCTCATCAGCAGCGAGGCATCGGCATTCACCAGCATCAGCGGCTTGCCGAGCAACGAGGCCATCAGCCCGCCGGGAAAACACACGTAACCCCCCATGCCCAGCACGACATCGGTGCGGCGGCGGCGCAGGATGCGCAGGCAGCTCCAGAAGGCGCCGAGCAGCCGCAGGCCGCCGGTGAGGGTGTGCATCAGGCCCTTGCCGCGCAGGCCGCTGAAGGTGATGCAGTCCATCGGGATGCCGCTGGGCGGCACCAGCCTGTTCTCCATGCCATGGGTGGTGCCCAGCCAGCTCACCGTCCAGCCGCGCGACTGCATCTCGCGGGCCACGGCCAGGCCGGGAATGACATGACCGCCGGTGCCCGCGGCCATGATGACGAGGTGCCTGGCGCTCACTGGAGTACCTTCGGGCTGCGCCCTCCGGTATTCGCCCTTGGGGCGGCCCGGCGTGCTCATGCCCGTCCTCCCCGCATCAACTGCCGGTTCTCGATGTCGATGCGCACCACGATGGCCAGCGCCACCAGGTTCATCAGGATGGCCGAGCCGCCGAAACTCATCAGCGGCAGGGTCAGGCCCTTGGTCGGCAGCACGCCCAGGTTCACGCCCATGTTGATGAAGGCCTGGCCGCCCATCCAGATGCCGATGCCTTGCGCGAACAGGCCGGCGAACACCCGGTCGAGCGCCACCGCCTGGCGGCCGATGTGGAAGATGCGGCGGGCCAGCCAGAAGAAGGCGAAGATGACGCAGGCCACGCCGACGAAGCCCAGCTCCTCGCCGATCACGGCGAGGAGGAAGTCGGTGTGGGCTTCCGGCAGGTAGTGCAGCTTCTCGACGCTCGAACCCAGGCCCTGGCCGAAGATCTCGCCGCGGCCGAAGGCGATCAGCGAGTGCGACAGCTGGTAGGCCTTGCCCAGGGTGTACTTCTCGTCCCAGGGGTTCAAATAGGCGAAGATGCGCTCGCGGCGCCAGTCGCTGAAGGTGATCATCAGCACGAAGGCGCTGCCCAGCACCGCGGTGATGAGAAAGAACATGCGCCCGTTGACCCCGCCCAGGAACAGGATGCCCATGGCGATCGCGGCGATCACCATGAAGGCGCCCATGTCGGGTTCGGCCAGCAGCAGCAGGCCGATCAGGGCCACGGCGATGGCCATCGGGAACACCGCGCGGAAGAAGTTCTCCTTCACGTCCATCTTGCGCACCATGTAGTTGGCCGCGTACAGGGCCATGGTCAGCTTGGCGAACTCGGACGGCTGGAAGTTGGCGAAGCCGAGCGGGATCCAGCGCCGCGCGCCGTTGACGTCGCGTCCCACGTGGGGCACCAGCACCAGCACCAGGCACAGCAGCGACACCGCGAACAGCCATGGGGCGTAGCGCTCCCACACGCTCACGGGAATCTGCACCACCACCAGCGCCGCCAGGAAGGACATGACGATGAAGATCAGGTGGCGGCTGAGGAAATGGGTGGCGGCGTAGCGCGCGAATTTCGGGTTGTCGGGCAGGGCCACCGAGGCCGAATAGACCATCACCAGGCCGAGCGCGAGCAGGCTCACGACCACCCAGACCAGCGTCTGGTCGAAACCCTGCAGGCGCACCGGCTGGCCGGACGGGCCGTTCCAGTCGCGGATCGGCACGACGGTGTCGCGCTTGAAGCGCGCGCCCAGCCGCTCTTTCAGGCCGCCGAGGCCGAAACGTGCCGTGAAGCCGCTCATGCTCCGATGCCTCCGCTCTCGGCCGCCAGGGCGTCCACCTCGGCCACGAACACCTCCGCCCGGTGGGCGTAGTTGCGGAACATGTCCAGGCTGGCGCAGGCCGGGCTCAGCAGCA
>CBIHOH010000146.1:0-6460 GCA_966211755.1 uncultured Rhizobacter sp.
ACGAGCAGATGCAGTTCTTCCTGCGCGGCTTCCGCCGCGACGCGCACCCGATGGCCGTCATGACCGGGCTGGTCGGCGCCTTGTCGGCCTTCTATCACGACAGCACCGACATCAACAACCCCGAGCACCGCGAGATCTCGGCCATCCGCCTGATCGCCAAGATGCCCACGCTGGTGGCCATGGCCTACAAGTACGGCATCGGCCAGCCCTACATCTATCCGAAGAACTCGCTGTCGTACGCCGGCAATTTCACCCGGATGATGTTCGCCACCCCGTGCGAGGACTACGTGCCCAACGACGTGGTGGTGCGCGCCCTCGACCGCATCTTCATCCTGCACGCCGACCACGAGCAGAACGCCTCCACCTCGACGGTGCGCCTGTGCGGCTCCTCCGGCACCAACCCGTTCGCCGCCATCGCGGCCGGCGTGGCCTGCCTCTGGGGCCCGGCCCATGGCGGCGCCAACGAGGCGGCGCTGAACATGCTCGAGGAAATCCAGCGCAACGGCGGCATCGAGAAGATCGGCGAGTTCATCAAGCAGGTGAAGGACAAGAGCTCCAACGTCAAGCTGATGGGTTTCGGCCACCGCGTCTACAAGAACTACGACCCGCGTGCCAAGCTGATGCGCGAAACCTGCCACGAGGTGCTGAATGCCCTCGGCCTGCAGAACGACCCCTTGTTCAAGCTGGCCATGGCGCTCGAGAAGATCGCCCTCGAGGACGACTACTTCGTGTCGCGCAAGCTCTACCCGAACGTCGACTTCTACTCCGGCATCGTGCAGCGCGCGATCGGCATTCCGGTCAGCCTGTTCACGGCCATCTTCGCGCTGGCGCGCACCGTCGGCTGGATCGCCCAGCTGAACGAGATGATCGGCGACCCGGAGTACAAGATCGGCCGTCCGCGCCAGCTGTTCAACGGCGCCGTGGCACGCGACGTCAAACCGATTGCACAGCGCAAATCCTGAGGTTTGGAGGCCGGGCGCTTCAAACATCGCCCTCGAATCCACAAAAACCCCGGCCCCGAGCCGGGGTTTTTGTTGGTAAACGCCTAAAATTGCAGCTCCACGCCCGCGGGCCCCGTCCGGGGGCCCTCGTCGAGCGACAACCGAAACAAGAAACCATGGCCCGCACGCTGTACGACAAGATCTGGGACGAGCACGTTGTTCACACCGAGGAGGACGGCACCGCCGTGCTCTACATCGACCGCCACCTGGTGCACGAAGTCACCAGCCCGCAGGCCTTCGAGGGCCTGGATCTGGCCGGCCGCAAGGTCTGGCGCCTGTCGGCCAACCTGGCGGTCAGCGACCACAACGTGCCCACCACCGATCGCTCGCACGGCATCGCCGACCCGATCTCGCGGCTCCAGGTCGACACCCTGGACAAGAACTGCGACCGCTTCGGCATCACGCAGTTCAAGATGAACGACAAGCGCCAGGGCATCGTGCACGTCATCGGCCCCGAGCAGGGGGCCACGCTGCCGGGCATGACGGTCGTGTGCGGCGACTCCCACACCTCCACCCACGGCGCCTTCGCCGCGCTGGCGCACGGCATCGGCACCAGCGAGGTCGAGCACGTGCTGGCCACCCAGACCCTGCTCGCCCGCAAGGCGAAGAACATGCTGGTCAAGGTCGAGGGCCCGCTGCAGCGCGGCTGCGGCGCCAAGGACATCGTGCTCGCCGTCATCGGCAAGATCGGCACCGCCGGCGGCACCGGCTACACCATCGAGTTCGCCGGCTCGGCCATCCGCGCCCTGAGCATGGAAGGCCGCATGACGGTCTGCAACATGGCCATCGAGGCCGGTGCCCGCGCCGGCCTGGTGGCGGTGGACGACACCACGCTGCAGTACGTCAAGGGGCGCCCGTTCAGCCCGACCGGCCTGGCCTGGGAGCAGGCGGTACGCTACTGGCGCGAGCTGCACTCCGATGCCGGGGCCCATTTCGACACCGTGGTCGAGCTCGACGCGGCCGACATCCGCCCCCAGGTCACCTGGGGCACCTCGCCCGAGATGGTGCTGTCGATCGAGGACCGCGTGCCCGATCCCGAGCGCGAGAAGGACGCGAACAAGCGCGGCGCGATCGAACGTGCGCTGCAGTACATGGCCCTCGAGCCGAACAAGCCGATCTCCGACATCGTGATCGACAAGGTTTTCATCGGCTCCTGCACCAATTCGCGCATCGAGGACATGCGCGAGGCCGCCGCGGTCGTGCGACGCCTGGGGCGCCGCATCGCCGCCAACGTCAAGCTGGCGATGGTGGTGCCGGGGTCCGGCCTGGTCAAGGAGCAGGCCGAACGCGAGGGGCTGGACAAGGTCTTCCTGGGCGCGGGCTTCGAATGGCGAGAGCCGGGCTGCTCGATGTGCCTGGCCATGAATGCCGACCGGCTGGAGCCGGGCGAGCGCTGCGCCTCCACCTCGAACCGCAACTTCGAAGGGCGCCAGGGCGCCGGCGGGCGCACCCACCTGGTGAGCCCGGCCATGGCCGCGGCAGCGGCCATCGAAGGGCATTTCGTCGACGTCCGGCGCATCGCCTGAGTCCGACCGCTTCCCCGCACCGCACCATGCACGCCCCCCTCGTCGTTCTGAGCACCCCCAAACCTGCCGCTACGCGTCAGGCCCCCCGAGGGGGTCAAGGAAACTCGGGAGCGGCCCGTCGTTTCCTTGAGAGCCTGGCCGCGGCCTGCGCACTCACGGGGTGCAGCCTCGTCCAGGACTTCGGCCGGGGCATGCAGCAGGTCGGCCAAGACATCGAAGACTCAGCCAGGAAGAAGTAACCATGCAGGCTTTCCGCATCCACAAAGGTCTGGTCGTGCCCCTCGACCGCGAGAACGTCGACACCGACGCCATCATCCCCAAGCAGTTCCTGAAGTCGATCAAGAAGTCGGGCTTCGGCCCCAACCTGTTCGACGAATGGCGCTACCTCGACCACGGCGAACCCGGGCAGGACCCGGCCAGCCGCAAGCCCAACCCCGACTTCGTGCTCAACCAGCCGCGCTACCGGGGGGCCTCGGTGCTGCTGACGCGCCGCAATTTCGGCTGCGGGTCCTCGCGCGAACACGCGCCCTGGGCGCTCGACCAATACGGCTTTCGCGTCATCATCGCGCCGAGCTATGCCGACATCTTCTACAACAACAGCTTCAAGAACGGCCTGCTGCCGATCGTGCTGCCCGAGGCCGAGGTCGACCGCCTGTTCGACGAGGTCAACGCCTTCGTCGGCTACGAGCTCAGCGTGGACCTCGAGCGCCAGGTGATCGTGCGGCCCGACGGCAGCGAGATCGGCTTCGACGTGATGGCCTTCCGCAAGTACTGCCTGCTCAACGGCTTCGACGACATCGGCCTGACCCTGCGCCATGCGGACAAGATCAAGGCTTTCGAGGCCGAGCGCCTGCTGACCCGGCCCTGGCTGGCCCATTCTCTCTGACCTGAAGAAACTGAAGGAAGACTCGTGAAGATTGCGATCCTGCCGGGTGACGGCATCGGCCCCGAGATCATGGCCGAGGCGGTGAAGGTCCTGGCTTGCCTCGACCTGCGCTTCGAACTCGAGGAGGCCAAGGTGGGCGGCGCGGCCTACGAAGCCTTCGGCCATCCGCTGCCCGAGGCCACGCTGAAGCTGGCACGCGAGGCCGACGCCGTGCTGTTCGGTGCCGTGGGCGACTGGAAGTACGACAAGCTCGACCGCCCGCTGCGGCCCGAGCAGGCCATCCTCGGCCTGCGCAAGAACCTGGAGCTGTTCGCCAACTTCCGTCCGGCCATCTGCTACGAGGAGCTGACCCATGCGTCGTCCCTCAAGCCCGAGATCGTGGCCGGGCTCGACCTGCTCATCATCCGCGAGTTGACCGGCGACATCTATTTCGGCCAGCCGCGCGGCCGCCGCGCTTCGCCGGACGGTGCCTTCCAGGGCGCCGACGAGGCGTTCGACACCATGCGCTATTCGCGCCCCGAGATCGAGCGCATCGCCCACGTGGCCTTCCAGGCCGCCCGCAAGCGCAACAAGAAGGTGCTGAGCGTGGACAAGGCCAACGTGCTGGAGACCTTCCAGTTCTGGCGCGACGTGGTCACCGAGGTGCATGCCGGCTACCCCGATGTCGAGCTCGAGCACATGTACGTCGACAACGCCGCCATGCAGCTGGTGAAGGCGCCCAAGCGCCTGGACGTCATCGTCACCGGCAACATGTTCGGCGACATCCTGAGCGACGAGGCGGCCATGCTGACCGGCTCCATCGGCATGCTGCCCTCGGCCTCGCTGAATGCGCGCAACCAGGGCCTGTACGAACCCAGCCACGGTTCGGCCCCCGACATCGCCGGCAAGGGCGTGGCCAATCCGCTGGCCACCATCCTGTCTGCGGCCATGATGCTGCGCTTCAGCCTGAACCAGGAAGCGGCGGCCCAGCGCATCGAGGCGGCGGTCAAGGCGGTGCTGGCGAGCGGCCTGCGCACGGGCGATATCCACAGCGAGGGCATGACGCGGGTGGGCACGCGCGAGATGGGCGACGCGGTGGTCGCCCTGCTCAAGGCGCAGCGCTGAAACAAGCGGCCCGCGATGTCGCGGGCCGGGACAGATTCACAAACTTCGGGAATTCGAAATGGCAACGAAATTGGTCGGCCTGGTGGGTTGGCGCGGCATGGTGGGCTCGGTCCTGTTGGACCGCATGGCCCAGGAAAACGACTTCGCTCTGATCGAGCCGGTGTTCTTCAGCACCAGCAACGCGGGCGGCAAGGCGCCCGCCTTCGCGAAAAACGAAACCACTCTGCAGGATGCGTACAGCATCGAGGCGCTCAAGCGCTGCGACATCATCCTGACCGCCCAGGGCGGCGATTACACGAGCGAGGTGTTCCCCAAGCTGCGCGCGGCCGGCTGGGGCGGCCACTGGATCGACGCGGCCTCCACGCTGCGGATGGAAAAGGACGCCGTCATCGTGCTCGACCCGGTGAACCTGCCCGTCATCAAGAACGCGCTGGCGGCCGGCGGACGCAACTGGATCGGCGGCAATTGCACGGTCAGCTGCATGCTGATGGGCGTGGGCGCGCTCTACAAGGCCGGCCTGGTCGAGTGGATGAGCACCCAGACCTACCAGGCCGCCTCCGGCGGCGGCGCGCAGCACATGCGCGAGCTGCTGACCCAGTACGGCACCCTGAACGCCGAGGTGCGTCCGCTCCTGGACGACCCGAAGAGCGCGATCCTCGAGATCGACCGCAAGATCATCGCCAAGCAGCGCAGCCTCGGCGAAGCCGAGACCGCCAACTTCGGCGTGCCCCTGGGCGGCAGCCTGATTCCCTGGATCGACAAGGACCTGGGCAACGGCATGAGCAAGGAAGAGTGGAAGGGCGGCGCCGAGACCAACAAGATCCTCGGCCAGGGCGAGGGCTTCGGCAGCCCGGCCGTGCCGGTCGACGGCTTCTGCGTGCGCATCGGCGCCATGCGCTGCCACAGCCAGGCCCTGATGTTCAAGCTCAAGAAGGACGTGCCCCTCGCCGATATCGAGGCCATGATCACCAATGACAACGCCTGGGTGAAGTTCGTGCCCAACACCCGCGAAGCCACCATCCGCGAGCTGACCCCGGTGGCCGTGACCGGCACCATGACCATTCCGGTCGGCCGGGTGCGCAAGCTGGCCATGGGGCCGGAGTATGTCGGGGCCTTCACCGTGGGCGACCAGCTGCTGTGGGGGGCGGCCGAGCCGCTGCGCCGCATGCTTCGCATCCTGCTGGACGCCTGAGGCTCCGTTGCGGCATGGCAACAGACGTTTTTTCCGCGGGCTCGCGCCGCGGGTTCGGGCGAAACGTCAGCCATTGCATGAGCTTGTCTTCGTATCTAGTTGATGTTATTGTGATTTCTACCGTCGCGCCGCAAAATTGGGGTGCGTGTACAAATAACAATGCCGAAAGCAGTGGGGCTCGCTCAGTTCCACCCCCGTCCAATTGGGAGACGCCTTGAAAATAAACTCGCTGTTCGCAGGGCGTTTCGCTCTGACCGGGGTGGCTCTGGCCACCATGTTGCTCGGCTCTTCCAATGCCCTGGCCCTGGGGCTCGGCCGCCTGGCGGTGCAGTCGGGGCTGGGGGAGACACTGCGTGCCGAGATCGACGTCACCAGCGTCACGCCCGAGGAAGAGTCCAACCTGCAGGTGCGCATCGCCGCGCCCGAGGCGTACCGGGCGGCGGGGGTCGACTACAACCCGGTGCTGCCCGGCACCCGGGCCGTGCTGCTCAAGCGTGCCGACGGTCGCCGCGTGCTGCGCATCACCAGTGACCGCGCGGTCCAGGAGCCCTTCGTCGACGTGATCCTCGAGATCTCCTGGTCGACCGGCCGCCTGGTGCGCGAGTACACCATGCTGTTCGATCCGCCGGCCAACCGCAACTCGGTCGCCGCCGCGCCGACGCCGGAGCCGGTCGCCACATCGCCTTTCATCACCGCCGCGCCACCCGCGCCCGTGGCGCCGGCCACCCGCGCCGAGCGCCGCGCCGCCGCG
>CBIHOH010000147.1:0-6359 GCA_966211755.1 uncultured Rhizobacter sp.
CTACCGCCAGGACCTGAGCGACGGCACCACCGAGCCCTTCGTCACCGGCGCCGGGGGGGCCGGACGCCCCCCCCCCCCCCCCCCCCGCACGAAACACCCCCGCCTACGCCCCCAGCCCGCGCCCCCCGGCAGCCGCCCCCCCCGCCAACCAGCACGCCCTGCCGCGCTGCCAGGATGGGCGGCTCGGCGACTACGCCGCGCACCGACAGCCCGGCGATGGCCCGCGGCTCGGCCGCCTCCGGGAGCGTCGGCGGCTGCGCCGGCTCGGCGCTGGGCGGGACCAGCAGCCGGAACACAGATCCGCGCCCCGGGCGCGAAGCGACCTCGATGCCGTGGCCCAGCAGTTGCGCCGTGCGGCGCACGATGGACAGGCCGAGTCCCAGGCCTTTGCTGCGGTCGCGGCCCGGGTTGTCCAGCTGCACGAACTCATGGAACACCTCGTCCAGCCTGTCGGCGGCGATGCCGACGCCGGTGTCCCAGACCTCGAACGCCAGGCGCTCGCCGCGCTTGCGCACGCCGACCAGCACCCCGCCGCGACGGGTGTAGCGCAGCGCATTGGAGACCAGGTTGTCGAGCATGCGCGCCAGCATCGCCGCGTCGCTGTGGATCGAATGCGAAGCGACACGCACGCGCAGGCTCAAGCCCTGAGCGGCCGCGACCGGCATGAACTGCCGCTCGACACGTTCGAGCAGGGCGGCGCTGGAAAGCGCCTCCAGCTGGGGATGCTCCACCCCCGCGTCCAGGCGCGAGATGTCGAGGATGGCATTGAGCAGCGACTCCATCGCCTCGGCCGACTGGTCGAGCCGGGCGATCAAGTCCTCGACGCCATGCTGGCGGGTGCGCTCGGCCAACAGCGCCACGAGCAAGGTCAGTGCGTGCAGGGGCTGGCGCAGATCGTGGCTGGCGGCGGCCAGGAAGCGCGTCTTGGCCACGTTGGCCTGCTCGAGCGCGCGCGATTTCCCGGTCAGCTCGGCGACCAGGCGCGCGTTCTCGAAATCGAGTTCGATCGCTCGCGAGAAGCTGCGGTGGAAGACACGGCCGTAGCCGATCAACGTCCACATCAGGATCGCGAAACCGGCGGCGATGCCCCATTGGAGGGTGCCGCCGCGCAACGCGTAGATGATCGCCAGACAACCCATCCCGGCGACCTGGAAGCCGTAGAGCATGGGCAGGTGGTGGGCGTTGAACACGCTGCCGGCCGTGAACACCACGCACAGGGCGAGCACGACAAAGGCTTCGTAGGCGAAGTCGTCGGGTCGGATCAGCAGCACGCAGCTGGCCCAGGCCAGGCCGAGAACCACCGCCAGCACCGTGTAGGCAGAGAGGAAGTGCGCGTCGGAACGCCGCCGCATCAGCCCGGGGAACGCGAGTTGAACCATCAGCAGCAGCGCCATCCCGAGGGCCCAGGCCAGGATGCGCCGAGGGTCGGCATGCACGAACTCGGCCAGGCAGATGACCGCGACGGCGCCAACCGAGCCCAGCACGTCGGCAAGGCCGCCTTCGTCCAGCAAGCGTCGCTTCTCGCCCGAAAGGGTTGATTGAAGGGTGTGAGGGATGGTGGCTTCCGGGATCACGGTGTGGGGCGCAGAGGGAGTGGCTTTCCCACTCTACCGCCGGAACGCCTGCATGCCGTGCCCGGATCGTCGACTTCGCTCCGGCGATCGCCGCCGGACGACGAACGGATGAGAACAAGTTCACGCGGCAGGCCGGCCCCTCCGCCGAATGGCCGATGGCTGGCCTGTGGCCGTTTGCGCACAGTACAGCCGGAGTTCGCGATCCAACCCCTCGCGGGCCACGAGTCAACGCCACCCTTTGAGAGCAATCACGATGAAGCAACGCATTCTTATGACCGCGCTGGCCGCGGCTGCCCTGACGGCCTGCGGCGGAGGCGGCGACGGCGGGAGCGATCCGCAGTCGACGTCCATCACCCTCAGCGGCACGGCCGCCACCGGGGCCGCCATCGTCGGCGGCCAGGTGGACGTGAAATGCGCCGCAGGCAGCGGGAGCGCGACCACCCTCGCCGACGGCACCTACAGCGTGACCGTCAGCGGCGCCACCCTGCCTTGCGTGTTGCGGGTCACTTCCGGCAGCACGGTGCTCTACTCGCTGGCCGAGGAAGGCAGCGGCTCGACGGTGCACGCCAACATCACGCCCTTCAGCCACATGGTGACGGCCAAGGCGGTCGGTGGCGACCTCGACGCCTTCTACACCAGCTTCGACGTGTCCGACCAAGCCAAGCTCGACTCCGCCACCGTGGCTTCCGCGATCACCGCGGTCACGGAAACGCTGAGCGGCACGGCCACCTTCGCTGGCGTGAACCCCATCACCGGCAGCTTCGTCGTCGGCGACGCATTCGACCAGCAGCTCGACGCCTTCCAGGCCGCGCTCGCGGCGGCCCAGGTCTCGTTGGACGACGTGACCTCGGCCGTCGTCGCGGGCGGCAGCACCACGGCGCCTGCACAGACCATCCTGCGCCCGGCCGCGAGCTCGTGCGCCGGGCTGCGCAGCGGCAAGTACCGCCTGATCAGTCCGCACGAGGCGGGCCACGACGCGGACTATGTCGCGAATCTCATCACCATCGATGCGAGCGCACTGACCGTGACCGACGATCTCGATGAAAGCCACACGCCGATGGTGCTCACGCCGGACGTCTCCACGGCCTGCCGCTTCACCATGCCCGAGGGCGACAGTGCGGTGAGCACCTGGCTGGTGTCGACATCCGGGCTGGGCATCCTGCACGCCCCCGCAGACGGTGGGAAAACGCTCGCCTCTTTCGTACTGCCCGAACAATCCGTTCCGGTCACCGAACTGGCCGGTACCTGGACCTACCTCGTCTACGAGCGCAGCACCAACAGCACACCCTTCACGACCGCCTCGGGCACCCTCACGATGGACGCCACCGGCCAGATCACCGCCCGCACGCATTGCACCGCGCTCGATGTCTGCGAGCAGGCCCAGGCGCCCTTCGCCGCCTGGGTCAGCAACGCGGACGGCGGCTTCGACGAGGGCAGTTCCAAGCGCGGCTTCGCATTCAAGACCGCCAGCGGCACGGTGTCGCTGTTCCAGATCAACAAGGACGACGGCAGCATCCTCATCGCCACCAAGCAGGTCGCGCTCAGCCTGCCGGCGGTCGACCAGGTCTCGACATTCACGGACTTCACGATCAACGGCAGCGGATTTGCGTCGGCCCTGGACGACAGCACGATAACGGTCACCGCCGTCGACGCGGAGGCACAAAGCTTCACCCGCACGCGCAGCTCTGACGGACGCATCGACAGCTTCACGATCAACAACCCGCGCAACGGCATGCGCTACCGTCCGCTAGGCACCAGCCCGGTCAACGGTGGAGGCACGGTGAATGTTTCGGAGAACATCAACATGCCGCTGCCGGGCACCGGCGCCTCTGTCTTCATCGGCAGGTCGTCGACACAGAGCTTCCTGGGCGTCTCCATCACCAGGCCCTAGTTCGACGCCGCCGGCACGCCGGCGGCGTCGGCCTGGATGTCAACGTCTCAGGTACGGACGGCCATCGTCCGTCAGCTCCACTTGTGCATGCACGGTCACCGCCCGCCCGTACGAGGCCATGTCGGGCGGAGCGGCCAGACCTTGCGGCACCGGGCCGCTGACATAGATGCAGGACTTCGCATCGACCAGCATCCAATCGGAACGGCTGCGCGGGGGCGGGCCCTCGCACCCCCCCACCCAACCGGCGAACTGGCCGCGCACCGTCACGCTGCGCCCCCGCCATGCCGCCGGCTGGGCCAGCAACTCGGCCAAGGCCAGCGAAGCGATGGCCGCCGAGGCCCGCCCGGCGGCAGGGACGGCGGCGGAGATGGAACCGGAACCGGAACCGGAACCGGGACCGGGACCAGTGTCCGCACAAGCGCCGCAGAGCAGCACCGCCCCCAGGCATCCGGCCGCGAGGCGAAAGAAGGACCTGTTGCGCAGCATGGCGGTTCCTCGCTCGTTCATCGTGCAGATCACTTCTGGACCGGCGCGCGCAAGGCCTTGGAGACCTGCTTGCGCTCCGCCGCCACCACCTTCTCGACCGCGGGCAAGGCACGCGAGGTGCGTTGCGCGTACAGCCAGTCCGCGTACTGGTCGCTGCTCACCGCGTTGATGAAGCTCGAGAACGGGCTGAAGGGGACGTCGAGCGCCGGCGTGCTGGCCATGACCCGGCTGCCGATGCGCACCGGCTGGGTATCGCCGCGGCTGGGGTCGTAGCGGAACACCGTGACGGTGGTCGACCCGCAGCTGACGATGCCGCGGTGGCATCCCGCGTAGCGCACGAAGACGTCGTAGGCGCCCTTCTCCAGCTGGTCGTTGCCGGTATAGGTCTCGAGGGCCTCGCCGGAATCGTAGGAATCGGCCGACGAGAAGGAGTTGACCGAGGTGGTGCCTTCGGCCGGGCCCGCCCAGTTGCCCTGCGGTTCGTTGACCAACAAGTCGAGGTCGACGTCGGGATTGTCCCATTCGATGCCATAGGCGAAGGCGCCCGAGCCCACCGTCTGCCCGGGATTGGCCGAGCCGGTGACCAGGGGCGTGACGAAGTCGCTCCAGGTCATGGCCGGCGCCGCTGCCGCCGCGTTGCTCGCCAGGATGGCCTTGTAGCTGCCGAGTTCCGCGGTGGAAGTGGTGGGCGCCGCCGGCAGGAAGATGGCCAGGCCGCTGGAGCCGGCCACCGTCGAGCCGGGCAGCGACAGCACCTTGCTGGACAACACCGCGGCACGTGCGGCCGCCGCCAGCTCGGCCGCCTTGGCGCGCACCGCGGCCGAACTGGCACGCGTGGACAGGTCGGTGGCGAAGGCGATCAGGTCATGGTTGTTGACGTACTGGTAATAGGCCGAGGCGGCGCGGGCGGCCTCGATGTTCAGGCGCTCGGCCGCCAGGTTGGCGGCCAGCACGCCGGCACTCTCCTGGACCTTGGCATGCAGGCTGTCCATGCGGCCGAGGTCGATGGCGGACAAGGTGACGCTGTCGCGGTTCTTGGCCCGGTAGTAGGCGTCGTAGTCGGCCACGATGCCCGTGCCCAGGGCGGCGGCGTCCTGGGCCGGGTTGGCCACCAGCCGGTTGATCACCTTGTCGTACGGATTGCCCGTGCCCGGGATGACCTCCTCGGAAGCCACCAGCACCTTGGCGCTGTGCCGCAGTTCGTAGGCCACCTCGTACATCGCCATCAGGCAGGCGTCGAAATTGAGGAGGTCGACCCCGCCGGCGTCCTGCAGCGCCCAGGCGACGTCCTTGATGCTCATCATGCCCGTGCCGGAGGACAGGTCCTGCAGGGCGCCGCGGCCGGTCTTGTCGGCCTTCCAGCCGCCGCCATGCGACCACAGCACGACGGCATAGCGATCGGCGGGGTAGGCCTGCTTGCCCCATTTGATGAACTCGGACAGGCTCTGCTTGTCGGCCATGTCCACATTGCGGCCCATGCCCCTCAGGCTGGCGGTGCCGCCGGACACCGTGCCGCGCAGGGTCTCGCTGCCGACATTGGCCGAGTACTCCTTGCTTTGCTCCATTTGCACGACCACCCGCACATCCGCGCTGCTCTGGGCGGCCTTCATCTGGGCGACATTGAAGGACGCCATCTCGCTCAAGGTGTTGTCGGCCGCCATGTAGACGAGGTAGGTCCACTTGGCCTTGGGGGCGGGGTTGCCCCCGCCGGGGTCGCCCTCGCCGACGACCGCGTCGGACGAGCCGCCGCCACCGCAGGCGGCGAGCGACCAGCCCAGGCACAGGGCCGCGAAGCAGAGAAAGAGCAGCCGGCTGGCTTGACGCCAGGCGGGCCATGCGATCGAGTTCATTTTTTTCTCCCGTTTCGACGTATTCGTGAAATCAGTCACGAATTTTGACGACGGAAGATCGATAGGAAGCCCCCAACAAGAGGGGGGCTCCGTGTAAAAAAATGCTAGGCGCCCCCTGTTCGATGGAGGAGCGCCACGCCTCGTCAACGACGAAGCTTGCCGCCCTCGTCGATGATGGACAGGTCGGCGAAGTCCAGGCCGGAATGGTCGTCCGGCGAGTAGCTGATCTCCATGCCTCCGAGGTCGTACTTGCGGATGCCGTTGAGTGCGCTGATCAGGCTGGCGCGGGTGGGTTTCGACCCGGCGCGGCGCAAGCCTTCGACCAGCACCTTGGCGCCGGCGAAACCTTCCATCATGGCCGGCGACACGCCTTCCATGCCCTTGGCCTTGGCGAGTTTCTGGGCCTCCTTGACGATCAAGGCCGACACCGAGCGCTCATAAGGAAAGACCTGGGTGACGATGGTCCCGCGTGCGTGTTCGCCCATCTGCTTGACGAAACCTTCCGACGCATTGTTGGACAGGGTGACGATCTGCGCCTTGGAGCCGGCCGCGCGGACG
>CBIHOH010000148.1:0-6359 GCA_966211755.1 uncultured Rhizobacter sp.
TGGCGCGCCGGGTGTCCATGACGTTGCGGCGGATGCGGCCGTTCAAGTCGTCCTCGCGGGCGATGGCCGCCAGCGCCTCGCCGGCCGCCTGGTCGTTGACGTCCTGCTTGAGCACCCGGGCGCTCACCTTCTCCAGGCTGTCGTAGATGCCTTCCAGGGCGTCGGCGCTGTACTCGGCGTCGGCGTCGTAGAGCTTGAGCAGCACGTCCTGGGCGTCCTCGATCAGGGCCGGGATGCGGCGCGCACGCAGCCGCAGCAGCCGGAACACCGGCAGGTCTTCGCCGTGGATGGAGAACAGCACCTTGTTGTGCAGGATGAAGGCGACCCGCACGTTGCGCGGCGTCTCGTCGTCATCGATCAGGAAGTCGGAACGAATGTGCAGCTCGCCGTTGTCTTCTTCGTAGAAACGGGCCGATTCCTCCAGGTCGTCGTCGACCACGTCCTGCGGGATGCTGACGCCGAAATGGTCGGCGATCCAGCTTTTCTCTTCGGGGGTGGGCGCTTCGAGGTCGACCCACACCGGATGCACATCGGCCAGGCCCGCGAGGCTCTCGATTTCTTCTTGGAAAAGCCGGCCATTGGCCAGCGTGAACACATTGAGCATGCAAAAGCTCCAACAGAACCGCCGTGGGCCGCAAGGCGCGGGGGCGGAAAGCCAGGGATGAAGGCGGGGTTCGAGACCGTCTCACTCCAGGCACCGCAACACCGGAGGCGTCGGGGTCGTCGGAGCGGACGGTCACCGAGAGTGACAGCTGTCCATGTGCAGTCCGGAAAGTCGCGATGCCGCATTATCACACTGCTGCCCGGCCGGCGTGGCATCGGCGGGCTGCAAAAAATGCCGCTTCGGTTGACGTACGAAAACCGCCCGAACGTGAAGAAAGCAGCGCTTTTTCCATGGCCGTGGAATGGATCCCTGCACGGATGTGTCCAGGCGTGTCCCCCCGCTTGTCACACCGGGAAATCCGGCGCACACTGTTTTCAACGGCGCACCACCTACCGCTCATCGCGACGACCCCAGTGACACGATCTCAGTGACAAGCTCAGTGACAAGCTCGATGACCAGCCCGGTGACGACTCCAGATTCCTTGCCTCGCGCCCCCTCCCCTCCCCGCGTCCACCCCCTCCCTTTCTGAGCCTCCTCCGATTCCCCCTGCCTTTTCCGCTTTCCCGTTCTGTTTTCCCCACCCCCTGCGAAAGGAGTTTTCATGAACTTGACGATCAGCGGCCATCACCTCGAGGTGACTCCAGCGTTGCGTGAGTATGTGCTGACGAAGCTGGATCGGGTCACTCGCCACGTCGACGAGGTCGTTGACATCAACGTGCTGCTGTCGGTGGAAAACCGGAAGGAAAAGGAACGACGGCAGAAGGCCGAAGTCACGCTGCACGTGAAGGGCAAGGACATCTTCGTCGAGCAAAGCCACGAGGACCTGTACGCGGCCATCGACCAGCTGATGGACAAACTCGATCGCCAGGTCTGCCGCCATAAAGACCGCCTGCAAGACCACCACCACGTGGCGGCCACGCGCAGCCCCGCCACCTTGTAGCCACATCGCTGCTCCTGGAGAAAAAGCGGCCCTCGGGCCGCTTTTTTTACTGCGCCTACAATCGATTGCAAGGCCTAAGCGTGACTTTGTTGCTGCGACGCAGCAACAAAGTGCACAATTCGCTCGCAGACCGGTCGAGAATTGAACTCTTACACCGGCCGTGCACCTCATTTCTATAATTTGGTGTCCTGTCACCATACAGACATCGCCTCTCGAGGCCAGACTGTGATCAGCAGATGAACCGACTCGCAGCGATATTGCCTCCCAGCAACGTGCTGGTGGACGTCGACGCCACCAGCAAGAAGCGCGCGTTCGAGCACGCCGGTTTGCTGTTCGAAAACCAGCACGCCATTGCGCGCGCCACGGTCACCGACAACCTGTTCGCCCGCGAGCGGCTGGGGTCGACCGGGCTGGGCCACGGCGTGGCCATCCCGCACGGTCGCATCAAGGGTTTGAAGAACCCGCTCGCCGCCGTGCTCAGGGTGCAGCAGCCCATCCCCTTCGACGCCCCGGACGACGAGGCGGTCAACCTGCTGATCTTCCTGCTCGTCCCCGAGGCGGCCACGCAACGGCACCTCGAGATCCTGTCCGAGATCGCCGAGATGCTGGGGGACCGCGAGCTGCGCGAGCGCCTGAAGACCGAGGACAGCGCGGCGAAGGTGCACGAACTCATCTCCAACTGGGAACCGTTGAAGTCGGTCGCCTGACCCTTCAATCCGACGCACGGTGAAACCATCCGTCATCAGCGCCGAAGCGTTGTTCGAAGAACACCGGGCCGCGTTGCGCTGGGAGTGGATCGCCGGCCACGCCCACCCGGAAAGACGTTTCGACGAGGCCGCCGTGCGCAACGCGCAGTCGGCCGCCGACCTGGTCGGCTACCTGAACTACATCCACCCCTACCGGGTGCAGCTGGTGGGCCGCCGCGAGGTCGCCTACCTGCAGGATTCCTCGCCCGAAGACCAGGACCGGCGCATCCAGCGCATCGTCACGCTGGAGCCCCCGGTGGTGATCGTGGCCGACGACCAGTCCCCGCCCGACCGCCTGGTGGCGCTGTGCGACCGGGCCGACATTCCATTGTTCGTCACCGATGAGTCGGCCGGCCATGTGATCGACGTGATGCGCGGCTACCTGAGCCAGCTGTTCGCCGAACGCACCACCCGGCACGGGGTGTTCATGGACATCCTCGGCGTGGGCGTGATGCTCACCGGCGAGTCCGGCCTGGGCAAGAGCGAACTCGGCCTGGAGCTGATCTCACGCGGGCACGGGCTGGTGGCCGACGACGCCGTCGACCTGTTCCGCATTTCGCAGACCGCCATCGAGGGGCGCTGCCCCGAGCTGCTGCTCAACCTGCTCGAGGTGCGCGGCATCGGCCTGCTCGACATCAAGTCGATCTTCGGCGAGACCGCGGTGCGCCGCAAGATGCGCCTCAAGCTCATCGTGCACCTGGTGCGCAAGGAGACGCTGGAGCGCGATTTCGAGCGCCTGCCCTACGAACCGCTGAACGAGGACATCCTCAACGTGCCCGTGCGCAAGGTGGTGATCGCCGTCGATGCCGGGCGCAACCTGGCCGTGCTGGTCGAGGCGGCCGTGCGCAGCACCATCCTGCAGCTGCGCGGCATAGACACCTACCGCGAGTTCATCGAGCGCCACCAGAAGGCGATGCAGAAGGCGGGCTGAGGCCGGCCCGGGCGGCCGGCGCCGGGATGCTTCACTTGCCCCGGTGCTCGCAGTTCTTCTTGGTGCACACCGCATAGAGGGCGAGCGCGTGGTCCTGCAGCTCGAAGCCGCGGCTCACCGCCACGTTGCGCTGGCGTTTCTCGATCTCGGCATCGTAGAACTCCTCGACGCGGCCGCAGGTGACGCACACGAGGTGGTCGTGGTGCTTGCCTTCGTTCAGCTCGAACACCGCCTTGCCGGACTCGAAGTGGTTGCGCGACAGCAGGCCGGCCTGCTCGAATTGCATCAACACCCGGTAGACCGTGGCCAGGCCGATGTCGGCCCCTTCGGTCAACAGCGTCTTGAACACGTCCTCGGCCGTCATGTGGCGCTGCGTGGTGTTCTGGAAGACCTCGAGGATCTTGATACGGGGCAGGGTGGCCTTCAGGCCGCTGCTCTTGAGTTCGTCGGCATTGGACATGGCGAGTCTCTGGAGAATATGGGGAGCCTGCGCAAACACGGCCGAAACCCGGGGTAAAGCGCGGCAGGCGGGCAAAGCCCAGCCGCTAGAATCTTCCAATCATATCGAGATTGCTGCCCGCACCATTCATGACCATGCGCTCATCCCGTTTCCGTGCGAGCCCGCGTGCCCGCCTTCCCGCCGCGGCCGTGCTGTGCGCCCTCGGCCTGGCGGGCTGCAGCTCGCTGCAGTCGTCCGACAACCTCCTCGGCATCATCACCCCCTACCGCGTCGAGGTGGTGCAAGGCAACGTGCTGACGAAGGAGCAGGTGGCCAGCGTCCAGCCCGGGCTGTCGCGCAACCAGGTCCGCGAAGCCCTCGGCTCCCCCCTGCTCACCGACCCCTTCCACGCCGACCGCTGGGACTACGTCTTCACCATCCGGCGCCAGGGCGCCGAGCCGCAGCAGCGCCAGGTGGTGGTGCTTTTCGAGGGCGATGCCCTGAAGAGCATCGAAGGCCCCGACCTGCCCTCCGAACGCGAGTTCGTCGACTCCATCGACACCTTCAAGACCAAACGCAACGCGCCCCCGCTGGCCCTGTCCGACGAGGAGCTGAAAGCCCTGCCTCTGCCGCCCAAGCCCGCGCCCGCCGCCTCCGCGCCCGAAGGTCCGACACGTCCCTATCCCCCACTGGAGCAACCATGAGTACCCCCCTTCGAGTCGCCATTGCCGGAGCGTCCGGCCGCATGGGCCGCATGCTCGTCGAAGCGCTGGCCGGCGCCGACGACTGCGTCCTCGCCGGGGCCCTGGACACCCCGTCCAGCCCCGCGCTGGGGCAGGATGCCTCGGCCTTCCTCGGCCGCGCCAGCGGCGTGCTCATCACCTCCGACCTGCGGGCCGGCCTGGCCGACGCCCAGGTGCTGATCGACTTCACCCGCCCCGAGGGCACGCTGGCCCACCTGGCGGTCTGCCGCGAACTGGGGGTCAAGGCCGTCATCGGCACCACCGGCTTCACCGACCCGCAGAAGGCCGAGATCGCCGAACATGCCCGCCACATCGGCATCGTCATGGCGCCCAACATGAGCGTCGGGGTCAACCTGGTCTTCAAGCTGCTCGACATGGCCGCCCGCGCCCTGAACGAAGGCTACGACATCGAGATCGTCGAGGCCCACCACCGCCACAAGGTCGACGCGCCCAGCGGCACCGCCCTCAAGATGGGCGAGGTGGTGGCCGAAGCGCTGGGCCGCGACCTGAAGGCCTGCGCGGTCTACGGCCGCGAAGGGGTCACCGGCGCGCGCGACCCGTCGACCATCGGCTTTGCCACGGTGCGCGGCGGCGACATCATCGGCGACCACACGGTGCTGTTCGCCGGCACCGGCGAGCGCATCGAGATCAGCCACAAGAGCAGCAGCCGCGCCACCTACGCCCAGGGCAGCCTGCGCGCCGCGCGCTTCCTCGCCGGCCGTGGAGCCGGGCTGTTCGACATGAACGACGTGCTGGGAATCGGCTGATCCCAGCCCCTCCCTTCCGCGCCTTCCCGCCCACCCACACGAGCCCCGAACGCTGCCCATGAACAACGTCTGGAACTTCTGGAACCAGGGCGACGCCGTCACCCGGAGCGTGGCGCTGCTGCTGCTGCTCATGTCCATCTGCGCCTGGGTGCTCATCTTCTGGAAGGGCTGGCTGCTGCGCCGGGCACGCCGCGACATGGCACGGGCGGTGCCCGCCTTCTGGTCCGCCCCCTCGCTGCAGGCGGGCCGGGAGCAGCTGGCCGGCCTCGACCGCGAGGCGATCCTGCAGCCCCTGCTGGCCGCGGCCACCGCCGCGCCGCCCGGCGGCACGCTCGAGGCGCACGGCCACCTCGAGTCGCAGCTGACGCGCCGCCTGCGCGACGCGCTGCACCAGGTGCTGGCCCAGCTGCAGTGGGGCCAGGTGCTGCTGGCCTCCATCGGCAGCACCGCGCCCTTCATCGGCCTGCTCGGCACGGTATGGGGCATCTACCATGCGCTGCTGGGCATCTCGACGGCCGGGGCCGTGAGCATCGACAAGGTGTCGGGGCCGGTGGGCGAGGCCCTGGTCATGACCGCGGCCGGGCTGGCGGTGGCCATCCCAGCCGTGCTGGCCTACAACGTGTTCGGCAAGCTCATCGGCAGCTGCGAGGCCGAGCTCGAGGGTTTCGCGCACGACCTGCGCGAAATGCTCTGCGACACCCCGCTCGCCGGCTGAGCCATGGCCTTCGGACGCCTGGAGCGCAGCTCCCGACCGCCCCCGATGAGCGACATCAACATGACGCCGCTGATCGACGTCATGCTGGTCCTGCTGGTCATCTTCATGATCACCGCGCCGCTGATGAGCAGCAGCCTCAAGCTCGACCTGCCCAGCACCGGCGCCGCCACCCCCAGCGAGCTGCCCGACGCCATGTCGGTCGCACTCGATGCCAAGGGCAGGCTGTACATCGACGAACAGCCCCTGGGCGCCCAGGCCTTCGCCGAGCGGGTGGCCCAGGTGGCGGCCAAGAACCCGCACACCGAAGTGCAGCTGAGGGCCGACAGGAACGTGCCCTACGGCCGGGTGGCGGAGCTGATCGGCGTGGTGCAGCAGGCGGGTCTCAGCCGCATCGGCTTCGTGGCCGAACCGGCGGCGGCCGGGGCCAGTTCGGCCCGCTGAGACAGCTCGGCTCGGCTCGGCTCGGCTCGGCTC
>CBIHOH010000149.1:0-6140 GCA_966211755.1 uncultured Rhizobacter sp.
GGCCGAGCACTCCGAGCTCGCCATCCGCATCGAGCTGTTCGACGACGAGATCGAGACGCTGCAGCTGTTCGATCCGCTCACCGGCCAGGTCCGCCAGAAGATCCCGCGCTTCACCGTCTACCCGTCCAGCCACTACGTCACCCCGCGCGACCGGGTGCTGGCGGCGGTCGACACCATCAAGGAAGAGCTGCGCACCCGCGTGGCCGAGTTCGTGGCCGCGGGCAAGCTGGTCGAGGCGCAGCGGGTCGAGCAGCGCACCCGCTTCGACCTCGAGATGCTGCAGGAGATCGGCCACTGCAAGGGCATCGAGAACTACACCCGCCACCTGTCGGGCTCGGCCCCCGGCGAGCCGCCGTCGACCCTGGTCGACTACCTGCCCAAGGACGCGCTCATGTTCCTTGACGAGAGCCACGTCATGATGGGGCAGCTGGGCGGCATGTACAACGGCGACCGGGCGCGCAAGACGACCCTGGTCGACTACGGCTTCCGGCTGCCCTCGGCGCTGGACAACCGGCCGCTCAAGCTCGAGGAGTTCGAGACCAAGATGCGCCAGGTGGTGTTCGTGTCGGCGACGCCGGCTGCGTACGAGCAGGAGCATTCGGGGCAGGTCGTCGAGCAACTGGTGCGCCCCACCGGCCTGGTCGACCCGGTGGTCGAAGTGCGCCCGGCCACCCACCAGGTCGACGACGTGCTGCAGGAGATCCGCCTGCGCGTCGACCGGAGCGAGCGCGTGCTCATCACCACGCTGACCAAGCGCATGGCCGAGCAGCTTACCGACTACCTCGACGACAACGGCGTCAAGGTGCGCTACCTGCACAGCGACATCGACACGGTGGAGCGGGTGGAGATCCTGCGCGACCTGCGCCTGGGCAGCTTCGACGTGCTGGTCGGCATCAACCTGCTGCGCGAAGGCCTGGACATCCCCGAGGTCTCGCTGGTGGCCATCCTGGATGCCGACAAGGAGGGCTTCCTGCGCTCCGAACGCTCCCTGATCCAGACCATCGGCCGCGCCGCCCGCAACCTGAACGGCAAGGCCATCCTGTATGCCGACCGCATGACCGACTCGATGGCCCGCGCGCTGGGCGAAACCGAACGCCGGCGCAACAGGCAGATCGCCTACAACGCCGAGCACGGCATCACGCCGCGCAGCGTCCGCAAGCTCGTCAAGGACCTGATCGACGGCGTCTATTCCGAAAAGTCCGGCAAGGACGACCTGAAGAACGCGCAGGCGGCGGCCGAGGTCGAGGTGATGTCCGAGAAGGAACTCGGCAAGCGCATCAAGCTGCTCGAGAAGCAGATGCTCGAACACGCGCGCAACCTCGAGTTCGAGAAGGCGGCGCGGCTGCGCGACCAGCTGGCGCTGCTGCGCGAGCAGGCGTTCGGGGCCCCCGGCGCGGACAATGTGGTCCCCCTGGCAGCCGCGCCGGCAGGGGCGTCCAAGGGGCGCGGCTGAGGCGGCGAGGGCGCTCGCGCGGGAGGCCGACTTCCGCCGTGCGTTGCCGCGGCGTGCCGGAACGCACACTGCGGCGTGCGCCACGGCCGGCGTACTGAGTTATCGTGTGCGGTTCGACCTGTTTGCGGCTGGAAAGAGAAGTACCCTGGTGGATGCGCCCGAAAAATACAAGGTGTTGATGGTCTGCATGGGCAACATCTGCCGCTCGCCGACTGCCGAGGCGGTGCTGCGCCACAAGCTGGCGGCGGCCGGGCTGGGGCAGCGGGTGCTGGTCGACTCCGCCGGCACGCATGCCTGGCACCGCGGCGAGCCGCCCGACCCGCGGGCCATCGCCCGCGCCAGGTTGCGCGGTTACGACCTGTCGGGCCTGAAGGCACGGCCGGTGCGGTCGAACGATTTCTCCGAGTTCGACCTCATCCTGGTCATGGATGGTGACAATCTCGCTGCACTGCAAGAAAAGTGCCCGGACCCCGGCGAGGCGTCAGTGAACCGATTGACCCTGTACGCAGTCCAATTTCCTGGCCACGATGTGCCGGACCCCTATTACGGCGGCCCGAACGGCTTCGATCATGTCCTCGACATGATCGAAGATGCCTGTGATGGTTTGGTTCTGCATCTGGCAAAAGCCCTGGCCGTCCCCATGTGATCGAGTCACGCGGCCGGAATCCCGCTCCGTCGCGCTGTCCCTTTCGTTGGGCGGGCTGCGGAACTTCGCCGGTCAATGTTGACCAAAACACTTGGTCTCAGCTATACTTGAGTAACGTCCTCGGGATAAGACCCCGGGGTTTACCCGGTATGACTGACGGGTTCGACAAGCGTGAAGCCACCCATTGACCGCTTTTGTTGATTGTTATGCCTACAGCGGCATCAGGAGAATGATATGCGTCTGACTACCAAGGGCCGTTTTGCCGTCACCGCGATGATCGATCTCGCCCTGCGCGAGAACACAGGTCCGGTCGCCTTGGCCGCCATCAGCGCGCGCCAGCAAATCTCGTTGTCGTACCTGGAGCAGTTGTTCGGCAAGCTGCGCCGCCATGAGCTGGTCGAGAGCACCCGGGGCCCGGGCGGGGGCTATGCGCTCGGCCGCAAGTCCGAAGAAATCACCGTCGCCGACATCATCGTCGCCGTCGACGAGCCCATCGATGCCACCGGTTGCGGCGGCAAGGAAAACTGCATGGGCGAGGACACCGGCCGCTGCATGACGCACGACCTGTGGGCCAGCCTCAATTCCAAGATGATCGAATACCTCGATTCCATTTCCCTGCGCCGGCTGGTCGACGAGCAGCTGGCCAAGGGGGTGTCGATCGAGGAGCACCCGGTCAAGCGGGCGATCTCGACCCAGCCGGTCGTCAAGCCCATCAAGATCACCGCACCGAACTCGGTGTTCGCGCTCGGCACCGCCTTTTCAAAATAACCAGTCGCCCTCAGCGCGCCGAAACCTAGCAGTCGTCAGCCATGGACATGACCCCGCATTTTCCCATCTACATGGACTACGGCGCCACCACGCCAGTGGACCAGCGCGTCGTCGACGCCATGATCCCCTGGCTGCGCGAGCACTTCGGCAATCCGGCGTCGCGCAGCCACGCCTGGGGCTGGGAGGCCGAGGCGGTGGTCGAGAAGTCCCGCGAGAGCGTGGCCGCCCTGATCGGCGCCGACCCGCGCGAAATCGTCTGGACTTCCGGCGCCACCGAGTCGGACAACCTCGCCATCAAGGGCGCGGCCCATTTCTACAAGACCCGCGGCAAGCACCTGGTGACCGTCAAGACCGAGCACAAGGCGGTGCTGGACACCATGCGCGAGCTGGAGCGCCAGGGCTTCGAGGTCACCTATCTTGATGTCGGCGAGGACGGCCTCGTCGACCTCGACACGCTCAAGGCCGCCCTGCGCCCCGACACCATCCTGGTGTCGGTCATGTTCGTCAACAACGAGATCGGCGTCGTCCAGGACATCCCCGCCATCGGCGCCCTGTGCCGCGAGCGCGGCATCATCTTCCACGTCGACGCCGCGCAAGCCACCGGCAAGCTGCCCATCAACCTGGCCGAGCTGCCGGTCGACCTGATGAGCCTGGCGTCGCACAAGACCTACGGCCCCAAGGGCATAGGCGCGCTGTACGTGCGCCGCAAGCCGCGCGTGCGCCTGGAAGCGCAGATGCACGGCGGCGGCCACGAGCGCGGCCTGCGCTCGGGCACGCTGCCGACGCACCAGATCGTCGGCATGGGCGAGGCCTTCCGCATCGCCCGCGAGGAGATGGCCACCGAGCTGCCTCGCATCAAGGCGCTGCAGCAGCGCCTGCTCGACGGTCTGAAGGACATCGAGCAGGTCTTCATCAACGGTGATCTCGAGCGCCGCGTGCCCCACAACGTCAACGCCTCGTTCAACTACGTCGAGGGCGAGTCGCTGATCATGGGCATCAAGGGCATCGCCGTGTCCTCGGGCTCGGCCTGCACGTCCGCCAGCCTGGAGCCCAGCTACGTGCTGCGCGCGCTGGGCCGCAGCGACGAGCTGGCGCATTCCTCGCTGCGCATGACGATCGGCCGCTTCACGACCGAGGAAGAGATCGATTACGCCGTCTCGCTGCTGAAGGACCGCGTCGCCAAGCTGCGCGAGCTGTCCCCGCTGTGGGACATGTACAAGGAAGGCATCGATCTGAGCACCATCCAGTGGGCCGCTCATTGATCTGATCCGCAGGACACCCGAACAACGACGTTGGAGAACAGTCATGGCATACAGCGACAAGGTCATCGACCACTATGAGAACCCCCGCAACGTGGGCGGTTTCGACAAGGGCGACGAATCGGTGGGCACCGGCATGGTCGGCGCGCCGGCCTGCGGCGACGTGATGAAGCTGCAGATCAAGGTCAACCCGGCCACCGGGCTGATCGAGGACGCCAAGTTCAAGACCTACGGCTGCGGCTCGGCCATCGCATCGAGTTCGCTGGTCACCGAGTGGGTCAAGGGCAAGTCGCTCGACGAGGCGCTGACCATCAAGAACACGCAGATCGCCCAGGAACTGGCCCTGCCGCCGGTCAAGATCCACTGCTCCATCCTGGCCGAGGACGCCATCAAGGCCGCGGTGAACGACTACCGTGCGAAAGGCGCCGCAGGCGCGGCCGCTGGAACCGTGGCGCACTGACAATGGCTGTCACCCTGACCGAGGCGGCGGCACGCCACGTGTCGCGCTACATCACCAAGCGCGGCAAGGGCGTGGGTGTGCGCCTGGGCGTGAAGACCACCGGTTGTTCGGGCCTGGCCTACAAGCTCGAATACGCGGACGACGTGGCGCCCGAGGACGTGGTCTTCGACGACCGCGGCGTGAAGGTGCTGATCGACCCGAAAAGCCTGCCCTATCTCGATGGCACCGAGCTCGATTTCGTGCGCGAGGGCCTGAACGAGGGGTTCAAGTTCAACAACCCGCGTGAAAAAGACCGTTGCGGTTGCGGCGAGTCCTTCCGCGTCTGAGGCCTTCGATCCAACGATCAGGCGCGGCTTCAGGCCGCGCCTTTTTCTTGGCCGGGGTGGCGACGCCGCGGGCCCGCCGGGCGGCAGGCCCGGCACCGCGCCCGTCGCTCGCCTCCCGCGTCGCTTTCCTTTCTTCTTTCACCCTTTGTGGCGCATGGCATGAAGCTCGACAGTGACGACTTCGAACTCTTCGCGACAGCGCGTCGTTTCGCCCAGGACCGATCCGCCCTGGACAGCCGCTGGCGCGCCTTGCAGGCCGAGGTGCATCCGGACCGCTTCGTCTCCGAGGGGGCGGCGGCGCAGCGCATCGCGATGCAATGGGCGGTGCGTGTCAACGAGGCCTACCAGCGCCTGAAGGATCCCCTCAAGCGGGCCGCCTACCTCTGCGAACTGAACGGCGTGCCGGTCAACGCCGAGAGCAACACGGCCATGCCGGCCGGCTTCCTGATGCAGCAGATGGCCTGGCGCGAGGCGCTCGACGAGGCCTCGTCGCTGGACGAGGTGCAGGCGCTGGCCGACGAGCTGGGCCGGCATCGGCGCCAGGCCCTGCAGGAGCTGGAGCAGGCGCTCGACGAGCGGCACGACCCTGCCGCCGCGGCCCAACAGGTCAGAGCCCTCATGTTCGTCGAGCGTTTTGCGCAAGACATCGATCGGCGGCTCGAAGCGCTGGGACAATAGAACCATCATGGCATTGCTTCAAATCTCAGAACCCGGGGGCGCCCCCGATCCCCATCAGCGGCGCATCGCCGTCGGCATCGACCTGGGCACCACCCATTCGCTGGTGGCCGCCGTGCGCCACGGCGTGGCCGAGTGCCTGCCCGACGCCGCCGGTCGCGTGATCCTGCCGTCCGCCGTGCGCTACCTGGCCGAAGGGCGTCGCCAGATCGGCCACGACGCCCTGGCCGAGGCGGCGCTCGACCCACGCAACACCATCGTCTCCGTGAAGCGTTTCATGGGACGTGGCCTGGCCGACATCGCCGAGCGCGCCAAGCTTCCCTACGACTTCGTCGAAGCCCCTGGCATGGTGCAGCTGGACACCGTCGGCGGCGTGAAGTCGCCGGTCGAGGTCTCGGCCGACATCCTGGCCACCTTGCGCTACCGTGCCGAGGACACCTTCGCCGACGATCTGTTCGGTGCCGTGATCACGGTACCGGCCTATTTCGACGACGCCCAGCGCCAGGCGACCAAGGATGCCGCCCAGCTCGCCGGGCTGAATGTGCTGCGCCTC
>CBIHOH010000150.1:0-6083 GCA_966211755.1 uncultured Rhizobacter sp.
AGCCCGTCAGCGCCCGCCGGATGCCTGCATCCGGCGGGCGTTTTGCTTGATGCGTCCCGATGGCGCCCCTTGGGCGCGCCCGGGCTCAGACGCCCCGGGACTGGAAGATCGACATCAGCACGTCGATGTTGTGGATCTTCTTCGCGGCGAAACTGCCCCAGCCGAACATCTTTCCCTTCTGCTTGATCTTGAGCTGGCCGTTTTTCAAGGTGGCGGACTGCAGCTCGGCCCAGCCCAGCACCTCGGCGCCGGACTTGCCCTTGCTGAGCCCCTGGGCACTGACCGACAAGGGGCCGAAGGACACCTGCTCGCCGCGCTGCACCCGTTCCGCCAGCACCGGGCCCAGGCGCTGCAGCAGGCGCTCGCGCAGGCTCGCGCCGAAGGCGGCGGCATCGTCGAGCGCCCCCTTGAGCAGGCCGCTGCCGAGCTCGACCGGCTTGGCCGGGCCGAGCAAGGTGTACTTGCAGACCTTGACCCCCTTGACCTTGCGTTCGTCGACGACCAGCGCCGTCACGTCCGCCAGCGCCACGGAGGAACGCTGGCTGTTGCGGACGATCTCCAGCCTGTCCGCGCCGAGCAGGACGGCAGCACGGCTGCGCCAGAGCGCCCACGCCACGATGCCCAGGCTGAGCAGGGCGAGACCGATCAGTCCCACGGCGAAGCTGCGGTCGTCGGTCCAGCCGGCCATGGCGATCCCGCCGAGCACCACGAAAAACGGAGCGGCGACCATGGCCGCGGCAGCCCAGCCGCCACGGCCCGCAAAGACCTGGACACCCGGACCCTCGAGCGACCGAAGCCACTTGGCTGCCGACAGGTCGGAGGCCACCCAAAGCACGATCAGGAGCAGCACCAGGCCACCGGCCAAGGCCACGCCGGACGCGTCGCCGAGACTCATCGGCGTGCTGCCCACGTGCAAGGCCAGCGGCTGCCCGATCTGCAAGCGGCCTTCCTTGCTCATTTCCTCGCGCACGCTGTTTTCGAGTTCCCGGACCACGCCGCTGACCGGATAGGGCTTGAGGTAAGGGGCGTCCTCCTGCATCGCGGCATCGGCCGCCTCCTTGGTCTTGAAGTCACGCTCCAGCCGGACCCACAGCGCCGGCTTGACCGCCTGCCTGTCGAAGGCCTTCTTCTGCATCTCGAGCGAGCCGAGCGGCACGAAGACATGGGCTTCGTCACCGCGCTTGCGGCTGTGGCTGTACGAGACCATGTAGTAGGGCATCCAATAGGCGTCGTTGACGGCCAGGAACTGATCCTGGGGGAAGGACTTCCCCTGCTCCAGCTCGGCGATGCCCACGGTCTGCAACTGTCGCAGCGCCGGGTCGGACTGCGCTTCGCTCATGCCGAACAAGAGCAGCACAACACCCGCCAGCGCCAGCAGCGCCTTCATCATCCAGTTCCGTTTCACGATTTCCCCCAGGGTTGGTGTCAAACGGCCAGTCTACCCAAGCCGGGGGAGATTCCGTCCGGCGCCGGACGCGTCGCGATCAGTCGCGTTCCGGGGCGATCTCGGTCGCATAGTCGACCAACGCGCCCAGGATGTCCTGGCCGCGCTCGTCGACCTCTTCGCCGAGCACGTCGATGCGCTCGAAGAAGCTCTCGAGGGTCATGGCGCCGCCCGCGCCGTCGTGCAGGCGGTGTGCGCAGTGCGACTGCCACTGCTGCTGCTCGGCCTCGCTCAGGGTGTGGGGGAAGTTGCGGGCGCGGTAGCGGAACAGCAGTTCGTCGAGCCGCTTGTCGGCGAAGGCCGGGCGCTTGTCGGCCAGTTGCTCGGGACCCAGCTGGCGCAGGCGCTCCAGGCTGCGGCGGTCTTCGTTGCCCACGAAACCGCCGTACAGGTCCTCGTCGACATCGGGCGTGCCTTCCGGTTTCGGGCGGTCGAACACCGCCGGCCACATGCCGGCCAGGGTGTGGCCCTTCTGGGCGGCCAGTTCGGCGTGTTTCAGGGCCTGCGCCACGTCCAGGCCCCACTTGGCGGCGGTCTCGGCGCCGAGGGTCTTCAGGTTGCCGATGACGATGGGCGACTTGTTGATGTGGATGGTCTTGAGCGGCAGGCGCGTCACGCCCTCGGGCAGGGCCTCGGCCCTGCTGAACACGCGCTGGCGGATGGTCTCGACATCGAGGCCCAGCAGCTCGGTCGGGTCGGTGGCCAGGTCCCAGACGATCACTTCGTTCTTGTTGGTCGGATGCGGAGCCAGGGGCCAGACCAGGGCCAGGCCGCCGCGCTCGGTGCCGTACATGCCGGAGACATGCAGGAAGGGGCGGCCGACGCCCATTTCGCGCAACACCTCGTCCTTGCGGCGCAGGCGCAGGCAGAAGTCCCACAGCTTGGGCTGGCGCGTCTTGATCAGCCGGGCCAGCGCGATGGTGGCGCGCACGTCGGACAAGGCATCGTGCGCCGCCTCGTGCAGCACGCCGTTGGCCTGCGTGAGGTGCTCGAGCTTGAACGAGGGCCGGCCGTCCTCGTGTGTCGGCCAGGCGATGCCGTCCGGCCGCAGGGCCCAGGTGGCGCGCACCACGTCGAGGATGTCCCAGCGCCCGCATTGGTTCTGCCATTCGCGGGCATAGGGGTCGATGAGGTTGCGCCAGAACAGGTGGCGTGTCACCTCGTCGTCGAAACGGATGGAGTTGTAGCCGACGCCTATGGTGCCCGGCTGGGCGAGTTCGCGCTGGATGAGCTCGGCGAAGGCGTGTTCGGCCACCCCGTGCTCCAGGCAGGTCTGGGGGAGGATGCCGGTGAGCAGGCAGGACTCGGGGTCGGGCAGGTAATCGGCCGAGGGCCGGCAGTACGCCATCACCGGAGGGCCGATCTCGTTCAGGTCGGCGTCGGTGCGGATGCCCGCGAACTGCGCCGGGCGGTCGCGGCGCGGCACCCGACCGAAGGTTTCGTAGTCGTGCCAGAAGAAGGTGTAATCGCTCATGCGGCGCAATCTAACAGGCCGTGCGCACGGATCTCCCCGTCGTACGAGCAACTTAACAACCGCCCGTCGGGCAGGCGCAACACATCCGTCGCGAAATTGCCGTGCCGGGTTTCGGCGAGCCGGCGCTGGTCGCCGAGGCGCCATACCCGCACCCATCCATCCTCCCCCGCGGTGGCGAGAGTGTCGTCATCGAGGAATCGCACACGGCGCACGGCCGCCGCATGGGCCTTGAAACGAGCTGCCAGGGACTTCCCGCGCCAGAGGCACACCCCGCCCTCGATGTCGCCCGTGGCCAGCAGCGTGGGCCCGCAGGCCAGCGTGCGCAGCGGGACACTGCCCGACAGGGTATCGACCAGCGACCGGGCGGAAAGGTTCCACAACTTGACGCAGCCATCTTCGGACGCCGAAGCGAGCAGGCCGTCCTCGCGGCGGGCCAGCGCCCAGACCCAGCCGGCGTGGCCCTGCAGGACAGCCGGCGACCCGAGGTCCGCGGACCAGAGCTTGATCAGCCCGTCGGCGGCCCCGGTGGCGACTGCGCCGCCGCCGAGGGAGCAGACGCAGAGGCAGGCGGCCTCGTGGGCGCGGACCTGCTGCAGGCAGCTCAGGTCCTCCAGGTTCCACAGCCGCAGGCTGCGGTCGCGGGAGACCGACACCAGGCGCCCACCCGGCAGCGGGGCCAGGGCCAGCACCGAGCGGGTGTGCCCGCACAAGACACCCCGGCCCTGCCCCGCCGCATCCCACAGGCGAATGCTGCCGTCGCGCCCGCCGCTGGCCACGAGCCCGGTGCCGGTCTCGGCGAGCGTCCAGACATAGCCCTGGTGCGGCGGCGTGAACGGGGCGGCGGCGGGCTCGGGCAGCGGCTGCGTGCGCCGATAGAAGACATCGCTGCGCAGAATGTGCTTGACGCCCCCGGTGACCGCCTCGCCCGCGTGCCAGAGCCGGTGGTCGAAGAGGATCAGCATGCCGGCGCGCGGGCGCACACGCCCCAGCATCCGTGGCGCGGCGGCGCCGGGCCCGGACTCGTAGAACACGGTATCGCCCCCCTCGAAGGCATCCCCATCGGTGAGGTAGACCATGAAGGTGAGGCAGGAGCGCAGGTCGCGCCCGCGGTGGCAGACGCCGTCCTGGTGCAGATGGAAGGCCTGCCCGGCGCCGTAGCGGCAGAAGCGGAAACGCTCGTTGATGCCATCGAGCGCCCAGGAACCGGCGCTTTCGCCGGGCAAGGAGGGCAGCAGAGGTGGGGCATGGGGGCGCATGCGTTCGAACATCGCCTCGGCCAGTGCCGGGTGATCCCACACCAGGCGGTCGTTGTTGCGATAGGACGGCGGATAGTCGGACCCTGCGCCGGTGAAACCGCGTTCCTCGCTGGCCGCGACATGGGCGCGGCACTCGGCCGCCGACAGGAAGCCCGGGACGACCATGCAGAACGGCGAGCCCCGGCCCAGGGGATGCCAGCCTTCCGCACGTGAGGCGACCGGGGCACGGGTCATGGCGGCCTGCGGCGTGTCAGCCCAGGATGCCCAGCAGCCAGCGGTTCAGATCGGCGACTTCCTGGGCGCAGACGCTGTGCGGCATCGGATACTCGTGCCACTCCACCGGGTGGCCGAGTGCCAGCAGCGCGTCGCGCGAGGCGACGGCACGCGCCAGCGGAATGACCGGATCCTGGCGTCCGTGGGCCAGGAAGACCGGCAGGCCCTGGTTGGCCGAATGGCGTTCCGCCTCGGTCAGCTCGGCCAGCGGCAGGTAACCCGACATGCCGATCAGCCCGCCCAGGCGTTCGGGGTGGCGCAGGCCGGTCATCAGGGTCATGGCGCAGCCCTGCGAGAAACCACCGAGCACGATGCGCGAGCTCTGCAAGCCGCGCGAGCGCTCGCGGGCGATGAGGGCGTCGATCAAGGCCTGCGAGCTGCGCAGGCCTTTTTCGTCCTCGCGGCGGGCGATGTCGGCGCCGAGGATGTCGTACCAGGCCGGCATGACATAGCCGTTGTTGATCGTCACCGCCATCTTCGGGGCGTTGGGAAACACATAGCGCACCGGCCCCACGGCCTGCAGCTTCAGTTCGTGCACGAACGAGGCGAAATCGCTCGCGTCGGCCCCCAGGCCGTGCAGCACGATGATGCAGGCCGTCGGATTCGGGCCGGTTTCGTATTCAAGGACGTCGAGCGACATGGGGTGGTGCCAGCGTGGGAGAGCCCTCCAATTTACCCCAAGCGCAGTCGGGCCGGCGGGACGCGGGGAATGCGCCCCGGCCGCCGCGGGCCCGTCGGATCCTGCGCGAACTCCGGGCCCTTGCGACGTCATTCACGAACAAACCGCGGCCAAGGGACCTTTTCACGAACAGGCCCACTTTACTGCCTCAAATCCACCTTAAGTGAGGGGATTACAGGACCGATATTCCGAGGGAATGGGGAAAAGCGTTTCCGCTGGGCGATTGTTTTTGCCTTGCCGCGGGGTCGCCGACTCGAATCCGGACCTACTGAATACCGCGCTGAAGGACAACAACCATGGCCTCGTTCATCTCCTCGCTGAGCACCACGCAGATCGCGGGGCTTTCCACGCGCACCATCACCTCCTTCACGACCGAGGACTGGGCTGCCCTCAGCACGGACCAGATCATCGCCCTGACGACCACGCAGTTCGCGGTCATCCCCAGTACCGGACTGAACGTCTTGAGCACCGAGCAGATCGGTGCCATCCAGACCCAGGATCTGCGCATGCTGAGCACCTCGGCTCTGCGCGGCCTGACCACCGACCACCTGGCGACGCTCAGCAGCGACCAGCTCGGCGCCTTGACCAACGCCCAGGTGGCCTCCTTGAGCACGGCGCAGATCGCCAGCCTGGCCACCGAGGACTTGAACGCCCTGACATCCTCGCACTTCTCGGTGCTGACGACCGCGCAGGCGAACGCCCTCGATTCGAACCAGATCGCCGGGCTCGAAACCGCCGACCTGGCCGCCATGAGCACCGGGGCGATCCGTACCTTCTCGTCAGATGACATCGCCGCCATGAGCAGCGACCAGGTGGTCGCCATGACATCGGCCCAGATCGCCTCGCTGACCAGCGCCCAGGTGGCCGGGCTCACCACCGACCAGATGGCCGCCATGCAGACGGCCGACCTGCGCGCCCTGACGACCAGCGCCCTGCGCGCGCTCAGCAGCGACCAGC
>CBIHOH010000151.1:0-6078 GCA_966211755.1 uncultured Rhizobacter sp.
ACCACCGAGCCCATCGAGCCGCCCATGAAGTCGAACTCGAAGCAGGCGGCGACCACGGGAATGGTGTGCACGGCCCCGCCCATCACCACCAGGGCGTCGGTCTCGCCGGTGCTCTCCATCGCGCCCTTGAGGCGCTCGGGGTATTTCTTGCTGTCCTTGAACTTCAGCGCGTCGACCGGCACCACTTCCTGGCCGATCTCGTAGCGCCCTTCGCCGTCGAGGAAGGCGTTCAGCCGGGCGCGGGCGCCGATGCGATGGTGGTGGCCGCACTTGGGGCAGACGTTGACGTTCTGCTCCAGGTCGTTCTTGTACAGCACCGTCTCGCAGGAAGGGCATTTGATCCAAAGACCTTCGGGCACCGTACGGCGTTCGCTCGGGTCGGTCTGCTGCATCTTGGGCGGCAGCAGTTTTTCAAGCCAGCTCATGGATTTGCTCCTTCAAGAGAATCGAGGGCGGTGCGGATTTCGGAGATGAAAGCCGCGGCCTTCGGGGCCACATTGTCGCGCGTCTCGGTTTCGAGCAACTGGATGATGCGCGAACCGATGACGACCGCGTCGGAAACCGCCCCCACCGCCCGGGCGGTGGCGGCGTCGCGGATGCCGAAGCCGACACCCACCGGCACCGACACGTGCGCCTTGATGCGCGGCACCATGTCGGCGACAGCGCCGGTGTCGAGATGGCCGGCACCGGTCACGCCCTTCAGCGACACATAGTACACATAACCGCGCGCGATGCGGCCGATGTGTCGCATGCGCGCCTCGGTGGAGGTGGGTGCGAGCAGGAAGATCGGATCCAGCCCCTGCGCGGTCAGGCGGGCGGCGAAGGCCTCGCACTCCTCAGGGGGATAGTCGACCACCAGCACGCCGTCGACCCCGGCGGCCGCGGCGTCGCGCACGAAGGCCTGGTCGCCCAGGCGCTGGTCGTAGCGCTCGATCGGGTTGGCATACCCCATCAGCACCAGCGGGGTGTGCGCGTCGGCGGCACGGAAGCGGCGCACGTAGTCGAACACCTGCGGCATGCCGATGCCCTGGGCCAGCGCACGCTCGGCCGCGCGCTGGATCACCGGGCCGTCGGCCATGGGGTCGGAGAACGGAACGCCCAGCTCGATCACGTCGGCGCCGGCCCGCGCCATGGCGAGCATGAGCTCGACCGTGGCATCGGGAAAGGGGTCACCCGCCGTGACGTAGGGGATCAGCGCCTTGCGCCCTTGCGCGCGCAGCCTGGCGAAACAGGCGTCGATGCGGCTCACAGCGTCCCTTTCGACAGGGCGGCGGCCCCCTTGACCTGGCGCCCGGCCTCCGAGGGCCGGTTGTAGAACTCGGCACCGGACAGGTCGGCCACCGTGCCGATGTCCTTGTCGCCGCGGCCGGAAAGATTGACGAGCAGGTGTTGGTCGGGACGCATGGTGGGAGCGATCTTCATGGCATAGGCGACGGCATGCGAGGATTCGAGCGCCGGGATGATGCCTTCGGTGCGGCACAGGTAGTGGAAGGCCTGGAGGGCCTCGGCGTCAGTGATGCCGACGTACTCGGCCCGGCCGATGTCCTTCAGGTAGGCGTGCTCGGGGCCCACGCCGGGATAGTCCAGGCCGGCCGAGATGGAATGGGTCTCGATGATCTGGCCGTTGTCGTCCTGCAGCAGGTAGGTGCGGTTGCCGTGCAGCACCCCGGGCGAGCCGGCGCTGAGGCTGGCGGCGTGCTTGCCCGAGGCCAGGCCCTCGCCGGCGGCCTCGATGCCGACCAGGCGCGTGCCGGTGTGGCCGATGTACGGATAGAAGATGCCCATGGCATTGCTGCCGCCGCCCACGCAGGCGATCACCACATCGGGCTGGCGGCCGATCATCTCGGGCATCTGCACCAGGCATTCGTCGCCGATGACACGCTGGAAATCACGCACCATGGCGGGGTACGGATGCGGGCCGGCCACGGTGCCGATGATGTAGAACGTGTTCTCGATGTTGGTGACCCAGTCGCGCATGGCCTCGTTGAGGGCGTCCTTCAGGGTCCTGGAGCCGCTCTCGACCGGCACCACGGTCGCGCCGAGCAGCTTCATGCGGTAGACGTTGGGCGACTGGCGCTTCACGTCCTCGCTGCCCATGTACACCACGCATTCCATGCCGTAGCGGGCGCAGATGGTGGCGGTGGCCACGCCGTGCTGGCCGGCGCCGGTCTCGGCGATGACGCGCTTCTTGCCCATGCGGCGCGCCAGCAGCGCCTGGCCGATGGTGTTGTTGACCTTGTGCGCGCCGGTGTGGTTCAGGTCCTCGCGCTTGAGGTGGATCTGGGCGCCGCCCAGCTCGCGGCTCATGCGCGCCGCATGGTAGACGGGGCTCGGGCGCCCCACGAAATGGGCCAGCTCGTGGTGGAATTCCTTCAGGAACGAGGGGTCCTTGAGGGCGTCGGCATAGGCGGCCTTCAGCTCGTCCAGGGCATGGATGAGGGTTTCGGCCACGAAGGTTCCGCCATAGGGGCCGAAGTGGCCGGTGGCGTCGGGTTGATCGTATGTCATGGGAACTCGATTCAGCTAAGGGTCGCCGCTCGCGCCGGCAAGCCGGCGCGCAAGCGATCAGGTCGGGGAGGCCGCGATGCGCGCGTCCGCTTCGCGGACGGCCTCGCAGAACCGGCGGATGGCCAGGGCATCCTTGATGCCCCGGGCGCTCTCGACGCCGGAACTCACGTCAACGGCGCCAGGCCGCACCTGAAGAATCCCTTCGATCACATTTTCGGCATGCAACCCACCAGACAAAACGACTGGACGATGCACGTGGCGAGGAATGAGAGACCAATCGAATACCTTTCCACCGCCACCATAGCCCTCGACATGGGCGTCGAGCAGCAAACCCTGGGCGTCGGGATACTGAGAGGCGAAGTTTAGCAAATCGAAGCCCGGGGCCATGCGGGCAGCCCGCAGGTAGGGCCGGCCGGGCCGGCGGCAGGCCTCGGGCGTCTCGTCGCCGTGGAACTGCAGCAGCAGGCCGGGAATGGCCTGCAGCGCCGCCTCCAGCACGGCGGCCTCGGCATTGACGAACAGGCCGACGGGGGTGACGAACGGGGGCAGGCGCCGGGCCAGCTCGGCCGCCCGGGCCAGCTCGACATGGCGCGGGCTGGGGGGGTAGAACACCAGGCCGATCGCGTCGGCGCCGGCCTCGACGGCCGCGTCGACATCGCTTTCGCGGGTCAGGCCACAGATCTTGATGCGGGTACGGGTAGTCATTCGGTCCGGGGTCATTGCGGCAGCCAGTCCATGGCCGGCGTGTGGGTGGGCAGGCCCAGGGCCTCATCGTAGTACGGCCCGCCGAAATACAGCCCGGCAGGGGAAAAGGTCGGGGCGGCCTGGCTGCGGTCGCGGGCCGCCAGCACCTGCTCCACCCAGGCCGGCTCGCGGTTGCCGCAGCCCACCGCCAGCAGGCAGCCCATGATGTTGCGGATCATGTGGTGCAGGAAGGCATTGCCGTCGAAGTCGAAGCGCCAGTAGGCCCCGCAGCGCCGGATGTCGATGCGGTGCAGGCTGCGCACCGGCGAGACCGCCTGGCACTGCGAAGAGCGGAAGGCGCTGAAATCGTGCGTGCCGAGCAGCCGCGCCGCGGCATCCGACATGGCCGCGCCGTCCAGCGGCCGGAACACCCAGCCGGCCAGGCCGGACTCGATCGCCGGCCGCACGGCCGACTCGAGCAGCAGGTAGGTGTAGCGGCGCCCCAGGGCGCTGTAGCGTGCGTGGAAGCCGTCGTCCACCGCCTTGCACCACTGCACGGCCACGTCGGCCGCCAGGTAGCGGTTGGTGCCGCGCACCCAGGAGGAGAGTTCGCGCGACACCGGCGCATCGAAGTGCACGACCTGGTTCAGGCCATGCACGCCGGTGTCGGTGCGCCCGGCGCAGACGGTGGCGATCGGCGCGGCGGCGAACTGCGACAAGGCCGATTCCAGGGCGTCCTGGACGGTCGGCTGGGCGGGCTGGCTCTGCCAGCCGCTGTAGGCCTGGCCCCGGTAGGCGACCCCGAGCGCCAGCCTCACGCCGCCCTCCCGCGCCGCCCGGGTCGCCGCGAGAGCGGGCCCAGGACGATCAGCCCAGCTCGTTGAGCATGGCCTGCGCGCGCGACTTGACCGAGCCCGAAGCCCTGGCCACGACCTCCTGCAGGAGATCGCGCGCACCTTCCATGTCGCCGATCTGGCGGAACTCTTCGGCCAGTTCGAGCTTGCGGGCGATGGGGTCGGCCTCGTCGGCGGCGCTTTCGCCCAGGTCGATGTCACCGAAATCGGTGCCGCCCTTGGGCGCCACCGGCATCGTGACCTCGTCCTTCGGACCGTCGAGATCCAGGGAAATGCCGGACAGGTCGAACTCCATGGGGCTGGGGTCCGGGGCCGCAGGCGCTGCCGCCTGGGAGGCCGCGGCCGGCGACAGCTCGGGCAGCTGGAAGTCCATCTCCATGGCCGGCGCCGGGGCGGGTGCCTGGCTCTGGAACGGCTGGGTCTGCTCGGACAGGCGCGAGGCCGGAGGCGGCGACATGTCCATCTGCCCCAGGTCGAGGTCGAGGTCGACGCCGGAACCGGTGGAGTCGAAGCCGCTGGACACGCCACCGACACTGTTGCCGAACTCGGACGGCGACGGCAGGACCGACTGCGGCATGGTGCTCGCGCCCAGCGGCTCGGCCGACGGACGGGCCTCGCCTTCGCCGGCGGCGGGCGCGCCGCCCGGTTGGTACAAGGGGTTGTCGGGCTCGATCTGCAGGCCGATCTCCTGGGCCTTCGCCCAGTCCTCGCCCTTCCCTCCGGTCAAGCCGTACAGCTGCGTGGCCAGGAGCTCGAAGCCCTTGGTGTCGCGGCGCTTGGCATAGACCTCGAGCAGCTTGGTGCGGATGGCCAGGCGCTCCGGGCTGGCGCGCATGGCTTCCTTGAGGATTTCCTCGGCCTGCAGGTCGCGGCCATAGGCGAGGTAGACGTCGGCCTCGGCGACCGGATCGACATCGCCGATGGCGTCGAGCTGGCTGAGCGAGTAGCTCATCGACGACGAGGCGCCGCCGGCGTCGCGGGTGTCGATGCGTTGGCCGCCGCTGGCACCGAAGAAGGAGTCGGGCTGCAGGCGGCTTTCGAGGAACGAGGTCTCGCCGCTGTCCTTCTTGGCCCGCTTGGTGAAGCGGTAGATGCCGAACCCGAGCAGCACGGCCAGCAGGCCGCCGCCGGCGGCGAGCGCCAGCGAGTTGTCGAGGATGGAGCCGGACTCCTCGGCCGCAGGCGCCACCGCCACCGGAGCCGAGGCCGGCACCGATGCCGCCAGCGCCGGCGCGCTCGCCGCCTCGGCGGGTGCGGAGGCGGGCTCGGCGGGCGCCGGCACGAAGACAGGCGCCGAGGCGATCTCGGGAGCCGATGCGATGACCGGGGCCGAGGCCTCGACGGCGGGTGCCGGCGCAGGCGCGGCCACCGGGGCGGGTGCCGGTGCCGGGACGGAAGCGGGCGCCGGCGCGGCCGCGATCACGGCGGGAACGGGAATGCCCGGGACGGAGGCCCCCTTCGCCGGCGCCGAGGCGGCGGGCGCACCCGCCCTGCCGGAGGCGGCGGCGGAGGCGCTCGACAGCTTCTTCAGGTCCTCGACGTTCTTGGCCAGCTCGGCCATGCGCGCCTTGGACTCCTTCTGCTCGCGCTCCTTCGACAGGCGAACTTCGGGCGCGGAGGCCTTGGCCGCCGAGCCCTTGCTCAGCGTGAGGGTGTCGGGCGGCGTGGCCGCCGCGCCCTTGCGGTCCACGACCTCGGCCTGCACCTTGCCGCTGGCCTGGCGCGCACTGCCGTCGGTCTTGGCCGCGGGCACCGCGCCGGCGAGTTTCTGGCGGTAGGCGCCGAAGTCGGCGCTCTGTGCCTGGATGAGCTGGCGCGCCTCGGCCGTGGTGATGGCCTTGGCGCTTTCGGCCGACGGCACCTTCAGCACCACGCCCGACTTGAGGCGGTTCATGTTGTTCTGCAGGAAGGCGTCGGGGTTGGCCTGGTAGAGCGAGGCCAGCATCTGGTCGAGCGACACCCCTTGGCGCTGGGTGCGGCTGGCGATGCGCGACAGCGAATCGCCCGGGCGGACCTTGTACTCGTCGGGGCC
>CBIHOH010000152.1:0-6008 GCA_966211755.1 uncultured Rhizobacter sp.
CGACGTCGTCAAGATGATCGAGGCCCCGGTGCTGCACGTGAACGGCGACGATCCCGAGGCCGTGGTCCTGTGCAGCCAGCTGGCGCTCGACTACCGCCAGGAGTTCAAGAAGGACGTCGTCGTCGACATCGTCTGCTTCCGCAAGCTCGGCCACAACGAGCAGGACACGCCCGCGCTGACCCAGCCGCTGATGTACAAGCGCATCGGCCAGCATCCCGGCACGCGCAAGCTGTACGGCGACAAGCTGGTGGCCCAGGGCGTGATGCCGGCCGACGGTCCGGACTCGCTCGTCAAGGCCTTCCGCGCCGCGATGGACGCCGGCAAGCACACGGTCGATCCGGTGCTGACCAACTACAAGAGCAAGTACGCCGTCGACTGGTCCCCCTTCCTCAACAAGAAGTGGACCGACTCGGCCGACACCGCCCTGCCGCTGACCGAGATCAAGCGTCTGGCCGAGCGCATCACCGCGCTGCCGCCGGGCTTCAAGGCCCACCCGCTGGTCGAGAAGGTGCTGGCCGACCGCGCCGCCATGGGCCGCGGCGAGCTGAACGTCGACTGGGGCATGGCCGAACACTTCGCCTACGCCTCGCTGGTGGCCAGCGGCTACCCGGTGCGCCTGTCGGGCGAAGACTGCGGCCGCGGCACCTTCACCCACCGCCACGCCGTGCTGCACGACCAGAACCGCGAGAAGTGGAACGAAGGCACCTGGACGCCGCTGGAGCACGTGGCCGAGAACCAGGCCCCGTTCGTGGTCATCGACTCGCTGCTGTCCGAGGAAGCCGTGCTCGGCTTCGAGTACGGCTATGCCAGCGCCGACCCCAACACCCTGGTCATCTGGGAAGCGCAGTTCGGCGACTTCGTCAACGGCGCGCAGGTCGTGATCGACCAGTTCATCGCCTCCGGCGAGGTGAAGTGGGGCCGGGCCAACGGCATCACCATGATGCTGCCGCACGGCTACGAAGGGCAGGGCCCCGAGCACTCCTCGGCGCGCCTGGAGCGCTTCATGCAGCTGGCCGCGGACAACAACATGCAGATCGTGCAGCCGACCACGGCCAGCCAGATCTTCCACCTGTTGCGTCGCCAGATGGTGCGCATGTTCCGCAAGCCGCTGGTCATCATGACGCCGAAGTCGCTGCTGCGTGCCAAGGACGCGTCCTCGCCGCTCGCCGAGTTCACCAAGGGCGAGTTCCGCACCGTCATCGGCCCGGCCCGCGACGAGGTCGAGCCCGAGAAGGTCAAGCGCATGATCGCCTGCTCCGGCAAGGTCGCCTACGACCTGATCAAGCGCCGCGACGAGAAGAAGGCCCTGGACACGGTGATCGTGCGGGTGGAGCAGCTGTATCCGTTCCCCCACAAGGCCTTCGCCGCGGAGCTGAAGAAGTTCCCGAACCTGACCGAGGTGATCTGGTGCCAGGACGAACCGCAGAACCAGGGCGCCTGGTTCTTCGTGCAGCACTACATCCACGAAAACCTGAGCGAAGGCCAGAAGCTGGGTTATGCCGGCCGTCCGGCCTCGGCATCGCCGGCAGTGGGTTATGCCCATCTGCACCAGGAGCAGCAGAAGTCGCTGCTCGACCAGGCTTTCGGCAAGCTCAAGGGCTTTGTCCTCACCAAGTAAGTGAACCCGCGACCGGCCCGGCCCGGTCGCCCCTTGCACGGCGGCGCCTGCCGCCGTTCCCTGGGGCCGCCGCCGACCGGTTCGCCGTGAATCACCGCTCTCCATTTTCGTGAAAGAACCCAATGGCAATCGTAGAAGTCAAGGTCCCGCAGCTGTCCGAATCCGTGGCCGAAGCCACCTTGCTGCAGTGGAAGAAAAAGCCCGGCGAAGCCGTGGCCATCGATGAAATCCTGGTCGAGATCGAGACCGACAAGGTGGTGCTCGAGGTGCCCGCGCCGTCGGCCGGCGTGATGGCCCAGATCGTCAAGGGCGACGGCGAGAGCTGCACCAGCGACGAGGTGATTGCCAAGATCGACACCGAGGGGCAAGTCCAGGCGAGCCCGGTCGAGGCGAAGGCCGCACCCGCCGCCAGCGCGCCCGCCGCCGCCGCACCTGCCGCCGGCGCCAGCAAGGCCGGCGTGGCCATGCCGGCCGCCGCCAAGCTGCTGGCCGACAACCAGTTGTCCGCCGCCTCGGTGGCCGGCACCGGCAAGGACGGCCGCGTGACCAAGGGTGACGTGCTGGGCGCGATCGAAGCCGGCGCCAAGCCCGCTGCGGCCCCTGCACCCAAGGCTGCTCCGGCTGCCCCCGCCCGCGCCGCCTTGCCCTCCGTGGCGGCCCCGACCAGCCAGAACCTCGGCGACCGCCCCGAGCAGCGCGTGCCGATGAGCCGCCTGCGCGCCCGCATCGCCGAGCGCCTGGTGCAGTCCCAGGCCACCAACGCCATCCTGACCACGTTCAACGAAGTGAACATGGCGCCGGTGATGGAGATGCGCAAGAAGTTCCAGGAGAAGTTCGAGAAGGAACACGGCGTCAAGCTCGGTTTCATGAGCTTCTTCGTCAAGGCCGCCGTGGCCGCCCTCAAGAAGTACCCCATCATCAACGCCTCGGTCGACGGCAACGACATCGTCTACCACGGCTACTTCGACATCGGCATCGCCGTCGGTTCGCCGCGTGGCCTGGTGGTGCCGGTGCTGCGCAATGTCGACCAGCTCAGCTTCGCCGACATCGAGAAGAAGATCGCCGAGTTCGGTGCCAAGGCCAAGGAAGGCAAGCTGTCGCTCGACGAGCTGACCGGCGGCACCTTCTCGATCTCCAACGGCGGCACCTTCGGCTCGATGCTGTCCACGCCCATCATCAACCCGCCGCAGTCGGCCATCCTGGGCGTCCACGCCACCAAGGATCGTGCCGTGGTCGAGAACGGCCAGGTCGTCGTCCGCCCGATGAACTACCTCGCCATGAGCTACGACCACCGCATCATCGACGGCCGCGAAGCCGTGCTGGGCCTGGTGGCCATGAAGGAAGCGCTGGAAGACCCGGCGCGCCTGCTGTTCGACATCTGAGTCGCACGGTGAACCGGTGATGCCTGCGCATCGCGCTCCCGCCCCGGCCGCTGGCCACGGCGGAGCGCGGTCGGGCCGGCATCGCCGGCCAGCCGCCAGAAAGACGCGCACGGTCCGTGGGCCCCGGGCCTGCGAGGCCGCTGCCGGCGGCCCGCGCCTGCCCGCCCGAGCGGCGGGGCACCCGTCGCCGGCCTGCCCAGGGGCAGGGCGCTTGCGCCCGCCACCGTTCACTCATTCACTATTTCACTGGAATCCTTATGTCCAAGCAATTTGATGTGGTTGTCATCGGTGGCGGCCCCGGCGGTTACGTCGCCGCCATCCGCGCGGCCCAGCTCGGTTTCAACACCGCCTGCATCGACGAATGGAAGAACGACAAGGGCGGCCCGGCACCGGGCGGCACCTGCACCAACGTCGGCTGCATCCCGTCCAAGGCGCTGCTGCAGTCGAGCGAGCACTTCGAGCAGGCGGGGCACCACTTCGCCGACCACGGCATCGGCCTGTCGGACCTGAGCATCGACGTGGCGAAGATGCTGGGCCGCAAGGACAGCGTGGTCAAGCAGAACAACGACGGCATCCTGTACCTGTTCAAGAAGAACAAGGTCACGTTCTTCCATGGCCGCGGCTCCTTCTCCAAGGCGGTCGAGGGCGGCTATGAGATCAAGGTGGCCGGGGCGTCCGAGGAAAGCGTCGTCGCCAAGCACGTGATCCTGGCCACCGGCTCGAACCCGCGTGCCCTGCCCGGGGCGGCCTTCGACGAGGAGACCATCCTGTCGAACGACGGCGCCCTGCGCATTCCGGCCGTGCCCAAGAAGCTGGGCGTGATCGGCTCGGGTGTCATCGGCCTGGAGATGGGCTCGGTGTGGCGCCGCCTCGGCGCCGACGTGACCGTGCTCGAAGCCCTGCCGACCTTCCTCGGCGCGGTCGACGAGACCATCGCCAAGGAAGCCCAGAAGGCGCTGAAGAAGCAGGGCCTGAAGATCGAGCTGGGCGTGAAGATCGGCGAGATCAAGTCCTCGAAGAAGGGCGTGAGCATCGCCTATTCGGATGCCAAGGGCGACGCGCAGTCGCTCGAGGTCGACAAGCTCATCGTCTCCATCGGCCGCGTGCCCAACACCATCGGCCTGAATCCCGAGGCGGTCGGCCTGAAGCTGGATGAGCGCGGCGCCATCGCCGTCGATGACGATTGCAAGACCAACCTGCCCAACGTCTGGGCGGTGGGCGACGTGGTGCGCGGGCCCATGCTCGCGCACAAGGCCGAGGAAGAGGGCGTGGCGGTGGCCGAGCGCATCGCCGGCCAGCACGGGCATGTCAATTTCAACACCGTGCCCTGGGTCATCTACACCTCGCCCGAGATCGCCTGGGTGGGCCAGACCGAGCAGCAGCTCAAGGCCGAAGGCCGTGCCTACAAGGCCGGCAGCTTCCCCTTCATGGCCAATGGCCGGGCGCGGGCACTGGGCGACACCACCGGCATGGTGAAGATGCTGGCCGATGCCAAGACCGACGAGATCCTCGGCGTGCACATCGTCGGCCCCTTCGCCTCGGAGCTGATCGCCGAAGCCGTGGTGGCGATGGAGTTCAAGGCCTCGGCCGAGGACATCGCCCGCATCTGCCATGCCCATCCGTCGCTGAGCGAAGCGACCAAGGAGGCGGCACTGGCGGTCGACAAGCGCACCCTCAACTTCTGAGGCGGCGCCGTGGAGTTCTTCGGACGCCTGACGGCACGCCCGGGGCAGTGACATGGGCGTTCGCGAACTCTACGCACAGACCCTCGCCGAGCGTGGCTACGTCCCCGACCCGGCGCAGCTGCGGGCCATCGACGCGCTCGAACGCTGCGAGAGCGAATGGGCCGACTACAAGGCGCGGCGCAGCAACGCGCTGACCAAGATGTGGCGCCATCCGCCGATCCCGCGCGGCGTGTACATGCACGGCGGGGTGGGGCGAGGGAAAAGCTTTCTGATGGATTGCTTCTTCAACGCCGTCCCGCTGACCCGCAAGACGCGGCTGCACTTCCACGAGTTCATGCGCGAGGTGCACCGCGAGCTGTCCGAGCTGCAGGGCACGGTCAACCCCTTGCACGAGCTGGGCCAGCGCATCGCCCGGCGCTACCGGCTGATCTGCTTCGACGAGTTCCACGTCGCGGACGTGACCGACGCCATGATCCTGCATCGCCTGCTCGACTCGATGTTCGAGCACCGCGTCAGCATCGTCACCACCTCGAACTTCGCGCCCGACGAGCTCTACCCGAACGGGCTGCATCGCGATCGCATCCTGCCGGCCATCGAGCTGCTGAAGCAGAAGCTCCAGGTGCTGAGTGTCGACAACGGCACCGACTATCGCTGCCGCACGCTGGAGCAGGTGGAGATGTACCACACGCCGCTGGGCGAGCGGGCCGACGCGGCGATGAACGCCGCCTTCGAACGCCTGGCCGAGTCGCGCGACGAAGAGCCCAGCCTGCACATCGAACAACGGACGGTGCCGGCGCGGCGCAAGGCGGGCGGCGTGGTGTGGTTCGACTTCAAGGTCCTGTGCGGCGGCCCGCGCTCGCAGAACGACTACCTGGAACTCGCCACGCAGTTCCATACCGTGCTGCTGTCGGGGGTGCCCCGCATGTCGCCGCGGCATGCCTCGGAAGCGCGGCGTTTCACCTGGCTGGTGGACGTGTTGTACGACCGGCGCGTCAAGCTCATCCTGTCGGCCGAGGTGCCGCCGGACGGGTTGTACACCGAAGGACCGCTGGCGCATGAATTCCCGCGTACGGTGTCGCGGCTGGGCGAGATGCAGTCGACCGAGTTCCTGGCGCTGGCGCGGCGGGATGTCGATACGTCCTTGACCTGAGGGCCGGTGTCGACCGGAGCAGGCTCCACGAGGGTACGTTGCTTGTTGGTGGCCGTGCCTTCTTCTATGGCCATCGAGCGAGCGCATCTAGACCACCTGTTTAGGTGCTGCCTCGGTACGCTTGTATGTTTAGGCCAGACCAGCGCGGTAGAGTCTGAGCGTCGTTGAGGCGG
>CBIHOH010000153.1:0-5686 GCA_966211755.1 uncultured Rhizobacter sp.
GGCTCCCGCCCCGGCGGCCGCCCCCGTGGCCGAAGCCGCCCGCGCGCTGCCGACCGCGGCCCAGCCGAGCGCCCAGCCGGCCGCCTCCGGCGGCAAGCTGCCGCATGCGTCGCCGTCCATCCGCAAGCTGGCGCGCGAACTCGGGGTCCCGCTGGCCGAAGTCAAGGGCAGCGGCCTGAAGGGCCGCATCACCCACGGTGACGTGCACGCCTTCGTCAAGGCCGTGATGGCCGGGACGGTGCGCACCCAGGCACAGGGCGCCGCGGCTCCCGCGGCAGCGAATGCCGGCGCCGGCGGCAGCTTCCCCGGCCTGCTGCCCTGGCCGCAGGTCGACTTCACCAAGTTCGGTGCGGTCGAGCGCAAGGAGCTGGCGCGCATCAAGCGCATCGGCGCGGCCAACCTGCACCGCAACTGGGTGGTCATCCCGCACGTCACCAACCATGACGATGCCGACATCACCGATCTCGAGGCCTTCCGCGTGCAGCTGAATGCCGAGAACGCCAAGTCGGGCGTCAAGGTCACCATGCTGGCCTTCCTGATCAAGGCCGCCGTGGCCGCGCTCAAGAAGTTCCCCGAGTTCAACTCCTCGCTCGACGGCGACCAGCTGGTGCTCAAGCAGTACTTCCACATCGGCTTCGCGGCCGACACGCCGAACGGGCTGGTGGTGCCGGTGCTCAAGGACGCCGACAAGAAGGGCGTGCTGCAGATCTCCCAGGAGATGAACGCGCTGGCCCAGAAGGCCCGCGACGGCAAGCTCGCCCCGGCCGACATGAGCGGCGGCTGCTTCTCGATCTCGTCGCTGGGCGGCATCGGCGGGCGCTACTTCACCCCCATCATCAATGCGCCCGAAGTGGCGATCCTCGGCGTGTGCCGCTCCACCACCGAACCGGTGTGGGACGGCAAGCAGTTCCAGCCGCGGCTCATCCTGCCGTTGAGCCTGAGCTGGGACCACCGCGTCATCGACGGCGCGGCGGCGGCGCGCTTCAACGCCTACTTCTGCCAGATCCTGGCCGACTTCCGCCGCATCCTGCTCTGAGCCATGACAACGGTGGTGGTGGTTCGCAAGAACGGGCAGGTGGCGATCGCCGCCGACACGCTGGTGACCTTCGGCGACACGCGTCTGGGTTCGGCCTACGAGGCCAACGACAAGTTGTTCAAGGTCGGTGATTCGTGGGTCGGCCTGGCCGGCACCACGGCTCATTTCCCGGTGCTGCGGCGCGCCTTGGCCTCCCTGCCCAGGGACGAGCTGAAGCTGCACTCGCGCGACGAGGTCTTCGACACCTTCCTCAAGATCCACCCCAAGCTCAAGGAAGCCTTCTACCTCAACACCAAGGAAGAAGACGCGGATCCCTACGAAAGCTCGCAGTACACCGCGCTGATCGCCAACCCGAGCGGTCTGTACGGGGTGTACTCCTATCGCGAGGTGTTCGAGTTCGAGCGCTTCTGGGCCATCGGCTCGGGGCGCGCTTTCGCGCTGGGGGCCATGTATGCCGCCTACGACGGTGCGCGGACCGCCCGCGAGGTGGCCGACATCGGCGTGCGGGCGGGGTGTGAATTCGACAAGAGTTCGGGCGGGCCGGTGAAGGCTCAAACAATCAAACTGAAAGGCTGAACATGCCGTTGATCGACATCAAGGTTCCGGACATCGGCGACTCCGCGGACGTCGCGGTGATCGAGTTGCTCGTCAAGCCGGGGGATACCATCCGGGCTGAACAATCCCTCATCACGGTCGAGAGCGACAAGGCCTCGATGGAAATTCCTTCCTCCCACGCCGGCGTGGTCAAGGAGCTCAAGGTCAAGCTGGGCGACAAGGTCAGCGAGGGTTCGCTGATCCTGACGCTGGAGAGCCAGGAAGCCGGCGCCGCCGCGGCGGCACCAGCGCCAGCGCCTGCTCCAGCCCCCGCGCCTGCTCCGGCAGCCGCGGCGCCTGCCGCCGCGCCGGTGGCCGCCCCGGTGTCTTCCGGTCCCGTCGACCTGGAGTGCGACCTGCTGGTGCTCGGCGCCGGCCCCGGCGGTTATTCGGCGGCCTTCCGCGGCGCCGACCTGGGCCTCAAGACCGTGCTGGTCGAGCGTTTCGCGACCCTGGGCGGCGTCTGCCTGAACGTGGGCTGCATCCCGTCCAAGGCCTTGCTGCACGTGGCCGCCGTCATGGACGAGGTCAAGCACTTCGAGTCGCTGGGCGTGAGCTTCGCGGCGCCGACGGTCGATCTCGGCAAGCTGCGCACCCACAAGGAAAAGGTCATCGGCAAGCTGACCGGTGGCCTCGCGGCCATGGCCAAGATGCGCAAGGTGACGGTGGTCCAGGGCACCGGCGAATTCACCGACCCGTTCCAGGTGACGGTGTCGTCGCCCGAGGGCGCCAGCAAGACCATCCGCTTCAAGCAGGCCATCATCGCCGCCGGCTCCGAGGCGGTGAAGCTGCCCTTCCTGCCCAAGGACGATCCGCGCATCGTGACCTCGACGGGCGCGCTCGAGCTGCGCCAGAACCCGAAGCGCATGCTGATCATCGGCGGCGGCATCATCGGGCTCGAGATGGGCACGGTCTACAGCACGCTGGGCGCGCGCCTCGACGTCGTCGAGATGCAGGACTCGCTGATGCTCGGCGCCGACCGCGACCTGGTCAAGGTGTGGCAGAAGATGAACGCGCCGCGTTTCGACAACATCATGCTCAAGACCCGCACGGTCGGGGCCGAGGCGACCAAGGACGGCATCCTGGTCACCTTCGAGGGCGAGGGTGCCCCGAAGGAGCCGCAGCTGTACGACCTGGTGCTGCAGGCCGTGGGCCGCGTGCCCAACGGCAAGCGCATCGGCGCCGAGCGCGCCGGGGTGGTGGTCAACGAACGCGGTTTCATCCCGGTGGACAAGGAGATGCGCACCAACGTGCCGCACATCTTCGCCATCGGCGACATCGTCGGCCAGCCGATGCTGGCGCACAAGGCGGTGCACGAGGCCCACGTGGCGGCCGAAGTGGCCGCCGGCCACAAGGCGGCCTTCGACGCCCGGGTCATCCCGAGCGTGGCCTACACCGACCCCGAGGTGGCCTGGGTGGGCGTGACCGAAGACGAGGCCAAGGCGCGCGGGCTCAAGGTGCGCAAGGGCCTGTTCCCCTGGAACGCCTCGGGCCGCGCCATCGCCAACGGCCGCGATGAAGGCTTCACCAAGCTGATCTTCGACGAGGAGACCCATGCCATCGTCGGCGGCGGCATCGTCGGCACGCATGCCGGCGACATGATCGGCGAGGTGGCGCTGGCCATCGAGATGGGGGCCGACGCGGTCGACATCGGCAAGACCATCCATCCGCACCCGACCTTGGGTGAAAGCATCGGCCTTGCGGCCGAGGCCTTCGAAGGTGCCTGCACGGACTTGCCGCCCGTCAAGCGCTGAAACCCGCGACGAGGCCGGCGTGAGCCGGCCTTTTCGTTGGAGGGTGGGGCCGCTGGGCCGCGGTCGCCGGCCCGCCCCTCGGCCTGGCTGTTCCTGGCCCTTGAAGTCTGAGATGCGCTCGCACGAAATGGACGTACGCCGGTGCGTCTGATTGAGCAGGCTAGAGTCAAGGCCAAGCGCCCGCGCATAGTCATTGGCCCCCGCCCGACACACTTCCGCTCCTGGCCGGGGCCGTGGCTGACGTCGCCGCCCGGAAGCCGCCGGTCGCAGCGCGCAACGGTTCCCATTGAAGTCGCATCCGTTGACGCTCGCCAAGGCATGCGGGTAGGAGAGAATCACTGTTTGGACTGCCCCTGGTCGGCTAGACAGCTTGTCCCTATCCACAGCTGGTGCCGCCAGACCGCTCATGACCGACGCTCAATACACGACCTTGCCGCAGTGGCCGAACGCCTATCCGGCCAGCGGCGCCAGCGCCACCCTGAAACTCCTCAACGAGGATTTCATCGTGACCGAACTGCCGCTGCAGCTGCCCTCCGGTGAGGGCGAACACCTATGGCTGGACATCGAAAAGAACGGTGCCAACACTGCCTTCGTCGCCCAGCAGCTGGCCGAGGCCGCCGGCGTGCAGGAAAGGGACGTGGGCTATGCCGGCCTCAAGGACCGCTATGCCGTCACCCGCCAGTGGTTCAGCATCTATCTGCCGAAGGGCGAGACGCCCGAACTGACCCTGCTTCAGCACCCGGAATTCAAGGTGCTGAGCCAGAGCCGCCATGTGAAGAAGCTGCGCCCCGGTGATCTGCAGGGCAACCGGTTCCGCATCGTGCTGCGCGACGTGACCGGCGACCGCGACGCCATCGAGGCCAATCTCAGGGCCGTTGCGTCACATGGCGTGCCCAACTACTTCGGCGCTCAGCGTTTCGGCCACGGCGGCGGCAACGTCGAGCAGGGCCGGGCCATGCTGGCGCGCGAAATCCGCGTGCGCAACCCGAAGAAGAAGGGCATCTACCTGTCGGCGGTGCGCTCCTTCGTCTTCAATGAAGTGCTGGCGCTGCGCATCCAGAAGGGGCTCTGGGGCCAGACCCTGCCCGGCGACGTGATGGACGAGGCGGGCCGGCCCACCGGACCGCTCTGGGGACGGGGCCGCGTGATCGCCACCGATCAGGCGCAGGCCCTGGAAAACGGAGTGGCTGAACGTCACGCCACCTTGTGCCACGGCATGGAACACGCGGGTCTGGATCAGGAGCGCCGCGCCCTGGTGGCGAGCCCGGTGGACATGTCGTGGGAATGGCCGCAAGCCAATCAACTGGTGCTCGCGTTCTCCTTGCCCGCCGGGAATTACGCCACTTGCGTCCTGAACGAGATCCTCCGCGCCACGGAGCCTGACCGGCACACGGAGAACGAGTCCGCGGCTGTCGAATGACGGTGTCCTCGCCTCGGGTAGAAGGGTGCAGTTAGGCCTCATACCCATCTGCGTACCCTGCCTTTGTAGGCCTCGTACTCTGCCCCAAATAGAGACGCCAGCAAACGTTCTTCCGGAATGATCTGGAACCGAGTGATGTAAAGCACGTACACGACAACCCATGGGACAGCGAGCGGATTCGCCAGAAACACTGCCCACGCCAACAGGGTAAGCAAGAGCCCGACATACATGGGGTTGCGCGTATACCGGTACACGCCTCGGATGACCAACGAGGACGCCAAGCTTGCCTTGACGGGGTTCACGGTGGTCTTGGCGCGCCGAAACGCAACTATTCCGGCGATGCTGATGCTTTGGCCGATGCACACCAAAACGACGGCGCAGAGCACGCGGGCCGGATAGGGAATCTGCACAAGGCCCGCGACGGCTGGCGTCAGTCACATAAGAAGCGCCAGGACAAGCGCCACGATGGGGGGAGGAACCTTCAGTTCAAGCATGCTCATATCGCTCCATGATGAGGCCTGGCGCCCGGCATCACCCGCCGCGCACACATCGGGATCGCCCTCCTGGCGATAGCCTGCGGTAACCGGAGAAGGGATCCGTGCTCTCAAACCAGCATCGATTGCTGGGCGAAGATGCCCGCCATCGCGCCCTGCGACGATGCCAGGGTGACCGAGGGCAGGAGGGGCGTGGCAAGGTCGCCGGCGGCGTAGATGCCGGGCATGCTGGTTTGGCGGCGCTCGTCGACCTTGAGGGCGATGCCGACGGGCGTATCGACCGTGGCGAGGCCCAGTGAGTCATGCAGGCTCGCGGACGGCTTGTTGCGCGGATGGGCGAACAGGACGTCGACCGCGATATTGCGGCGGGTATCGAGATTGACGGTGG
>CBIHOH010000154.1:0-5444 GCA_966211755.1 uncultured Rhizobacter sp.
CCCGCACCTGGGAGCTGTCGCGCCGCAAGAGCGTGAGCCCGCACGACAGCACCGGCGCCAACCTGATCGTCCAGGTCAAGAGCAACAAGGTCATGCGTGTCGTGCCGCTCGAGAACGAGGACGTCAACGAGTGCTGGCTGGCCGACCGTGACCGCTTCTCCTACGAGGCGCTGAACAGCGACGAGCGCCTGACCGCGCCCATGGTCAAGCAAAACGGCGAGTGGCAGACCACCGACTGGACCACCGCACTCGAATACGTCGCCCGCAGCCTGAACCAGATCAAGGACGCGCACGGCGCGGGCAGCATCGGGGCCCTGGGCTCCGATCACAGCACCGTCGAGGAACTGCACCTGCTGGCCAAGCTGGTGCGCGGCCTGGGCAGCGAGAACATCGATCACCGCGTGCGCCATGCCGACTTCACGGTGGGCGGGGGCGTGCGCTGGCTGGGCACCTCGATCGCGTCCCTGTCCAACCTGCAGCGCGTGCTGGTCGTGGGCTCATTCCTGCGCAAGGACCACCCGCTGTTCGCGCAGCGCCTGCGCCAGGCCGTGCGCCGGGGCGCCAAGGTGCACAGCCTGCATGCCGTGCACGACGACTGGCTGATGCCGCTCGCCAGCACGCTCAGCGTGGCGCCCAGCGCCTGGGTCCAGACGCTGGCCGAGATCGCCTCGGCCATCGCCGCCGAGAAGGGCGTGAGCGCCCCGGTGCAGGCGACGGTGTCCGATGCCGCGCGTCTGGTCGCCAGCTCGCTGCTGTCGGGCGAACGCAAGGCAGTGCTGCTGGGCAATGCCGCCGCGCAGCACCCGCAGGCCAGCGTGCTGCTGGCCCTGGCCAACTGGATCGGCGAGCACACCGGCGCCAAGGTGGGCTACCTCACCGAGGCGGCCAACACGGTCGGCGCCCAACTGGTCAAGGCGGAACCGGGGCAGGGCGGCCAGAATGCCGCGCAAATGCTCTCGGGCGGCCTCAAGGCCTGCGTGCTGCTGAACCTGGAGCCGGCCTTCGACGCGGCCAATCCGCACGCGGCGGTCAAGGCCCTGCAGTCGGCCGCCCTGGTGGTGGCGCTCAGCCCCTTCAAGAACGCTGCGCTCGACTGCGCCGACGTGCTGCTGCCGATCGCTCCGTTCTCCGAAACCTCGGGCACCTTCGTCAACGCCGAAGGTCGGGCGCAGAGTTTCCACGGCGTGGTCAAGCCGCTGGCCGACACCCGCCCCGCCTGGAAGGTGTTGCGGGTCCTCGGCAATCTTCTCGGCCTGCCGGGCTTCGAGCACGAGACCTCCGAGGAGGTGCGCGCCGAGGCACTGGGCGACCTGGGCAGCCTGCCCGGCCGCCTGGGCAACCAGGTCTCGGTCGCCGTCAAGCTGCCGGCCGCGGCCGCCGGTCTCGAGCGTGTGTCCGACGTGCAGATCTATGCCACCGACTCGCTGGTGCGCCGCGCCACCTCGCTGCAGCTGACCTCCGACGCCCGCGCGCCGCGGGTCGGCCTGCCGAGCGGCTTGTGGAACGAGCTCGGGCTGAAGGACGGCGAAGCCGTCCGCCTGTCGCAGGGCGATGCCGTGGCCGTGCTCCCGGCCCAACTCGACCCGACGCTGGCGGCCCACGCGGTGCGTGTGCCCGCCGGCCATCCGGCCACCGCCGGGCTCGGCCCGATGTTCGGTGCCATCAACGTGCAGAAGGCGTGAGGACCTGACCATGCTCGATGCCATCCAACAATTCGGCGCTTCCATGCTCGGCGGGGTCTGGCCGTTCGCCTGGATCCTGATCAAGATCGTCGCCCTCGTCCTGCCCCTGCTGGGGGCGGTGGCCTACCTGACGCTGTGGGAGCGCAGGGCCATCGGCTGGACGCAGATCCGTCCGGGCCCCAACCGCGTCGGCCCCATGGGCCTGCTGCAGCCGATCGCCGATGCCTTGAAGCTGATCTTCAAGGAGATCATCACGCCCTCGGCCGCCAACAAGAGGCTGTTCTTCCTCGGCCCGATCATGACCATCATGCCGGCGCTGGTCGCCTGGTCGGTGGTTCCCTTCGGTCCCGAGGTGGCCCTGGCCAACGTCAACGCCGGCCTGCTGCTGCTGCTGGCCATCACCTCGATGGAAGTCTATGGCGTGATCATCGCCGGCTGGGCCTCCAACTCGAAGTACGCCTTCCTGGGCGCCTTGCGCGCCTCGGCCCAGATGGTCAGCTACGAGATCGCCATGGGCTTCTGCCTGGTGGTGGTGCTGATGGTGTCGGCCAGCCTGAACATGACCGACATCGTCATGGGCCAGAACCGCGGCATGTTTCACGACATGGGCCTGAACTTCCTGTCCTGGAACTGGCTGCCGCTGCTGCCCATCCTGGTGGTGTTCTTCATCTCCGGTCTGGCCGAGACCAACCGCCATCCCTTCGACGTGGTCGAGGGCGAGGCCGAGATCGTGGCCGGGCACATGGTCGAGTACTCGGGCATGTCCTTCGCGATGTTCTTCCTGGCGGAATACGCCAACATGATCCTGGTGTCGATCGTCACGGTCACGCTGTTCTTCGGCGGCTGGCTGTCGCCGATCGACCACCCGCTGTTCACCTGGGTGCCGGGCTGGATCTGGCTGGGCGCCAAGACCTTCGTCGTCGTCACCCTGTTCCTCTGGGTGCGTGCCTCGTTCCCGCGCTTCCGCTATGACCAGCTGATGCGCCTCGGCTGGAAGATCTTCATTCCCGTCACCCTGGTGTGGCTGGTGCTGGTGGGTCTGTGGATCCAGTCGCCGACCTACAACATCTGGAAGTGAGATCGATCATGGCTGCCGTGGCTTCCATCAAGAACTTCTTTTCGACCTTCCTGCTGATCGAGCTGCTCAAGGGCATGGCTCTGACCGGGCGTCATTTCTTCTCGCGCCACATCACGGTGCAGTTCCCGGAGGAAAAGACCCCGCAGAGCCCGCGTTTCCGCGGCCTGCACGCGCTGCGCCGCTACGAGAACGGGGAAGAGCGCTGCATCGCCTGCAAGCTGTGCGAGGCCGTGTGCCCCGCCATGGCCATCACCATCGAGTCGGAAGTGCGCGACGACGGTTCGCGCCGCACCACCCGCTACGACATCGACCTCACCAAGTGCATCTTCTGCGGCTTCTGCGAGGAAAGCTGCCCGGTCGACTCGATCGTCGAGACGCACATCCTCGAGTACCACGGCGAAAAGCGTGGTGACCTCTACTTCACCAAGGACATGCTGCTGGCTGTCGGTGACCGTTACGAAGCCGAGATCGCGGCCAACAAGGAGGCTGACGCCCGCTATCGCTGACCTTCCCGGTCGGTGTGTCGGACACCCGCCCCGCGGGTGCCCCTGCGCGCTGCAAAAAAAAATGGACATGACCCTCCCGCTCTTCTACGTCTTTTCCGCCGTCCTGCTGGTCGCAGGCCTGCTGGTGATCACCTCGCGCAGTACCGTGCACTCGGCGCTGTTCCTGGTGCTGACCTTCGTCTCGGCCTCGTGCCTCTGGATGCTGCTGCATGCCGAGTTCCTCGCCATCGTGCTGGTGCTGGTGTATGTCGGTGCGGTGATGGTGCTGTTCCTGTTCGTCGTGATGATGCTCGACATCAACGTCGAGGGCCTGCGCAGCGGCTTCTGGAAGCACTTCCCACTGGCCGGCCTGGTGGGTGTGGTCATCGCCCTGGAGATGGCGGCGGTGCTGCTCAGCGGCACCAGCCCGGCGCCGGCGCCGGTGGCCACCGAGGCGGCCATGAAGCTCGGCAACACCAAGTTGCTGGGCATCGAGATCTACACCCAATACCTGTACCCGCTGCAGATCGCCGCGCTGGTGCTGCTGGTGGCCATGATCGCCGCCATCTCGCTCACGCTGCGCCCGCGCCGCGATACCAAGTCGATGAACCCGAGCGACCAGGTCCGCGTGAAGGCGGCCGACCGGGTGCGCCTGATCAAGATGCAGGCCGTGGTCGAGGCGCCCGACGCGCCGGCCGCGCCGACCGGAGAAGCCAAATGACGAGTTTGTTCCTGGGCCCGCTCACCCTCGGGCATTTCCTGTCGGTGGGCGCCATCCTGTTCGCGCTGTCCGTGATCGGCATCTTCCTCAACCGCAAGAACCTGATCGTGCTGCTGATGGCGATCGAGTTGATGCTGCTGGCCGTGAACATGAACTTCATCGCCTTCTCGCATTACCTCGATGCGACCAACGACCGCCTCGCAGGCCAGGTGTTCGTGTTTTTCATCCTCACGGTGGCAGCGGCCGAATCGGCCATCGGCCTGGCCATCCTGGTGGTGCTGTTCCGTAATCGCGCGACGATCCATGTTGACGAACTCGACGAGTTGAAAGGCTGAACATGTCCTCCCAACTCTCCCAAAACATGCTGCTGGCGGTTCCGCTGGCTCCCCTGGCCGGCTCCGTGGTGGCAGGCCTGTTCGGCAAGGCGGTGGGGCGGCGCGGCGCGCACCTCGCCACCATCCTCGGGGTGCTGATCGCCTTCGTCATCTCGGCCATGACCCTGAAGTCGGTCGCGCTCGACGGCGCGCGCTTCAACCAGACCGTCTACGAGTGGATGGTGCTGGGCGGGCTGAAGATGGAGGTCGGCTTCCTCGTCGACGGGCTGACCGCGATGATGATGTGCGTGGTGACCTTCGTCTCGCTGATGGTGCACGTCTACACCATCGGCTACATGGAGGAGGACGCCGGCTACCAGCGCTTCTTCTCGTACATCTCGCTCTTCACCTTCTCGATGCTGATGCTCGTCATGAGCAACAACATGCTGCAGCTGTTCTTCGGCTGGGAGGCGGTGGGCCTGGTGTCGTACCTGCTGATCGGCTTCTGGTTCAACAAGCCGACGGCCATCTTCGCCAACATGAAGGCCTTCCTGGTCAACCGGGTGGGCGACTTCGGCTTCATCCTCGGCATCGGCCTGATCGTGGCCTTCGCCGGTTCGCTCAACTACACCGAGATCTTCGGCAAGAGCGGCGAGCTGGCCAAGCTGTCCTTCCCCGGCACCGACTGGATGCTGGTCACCGTCATCTGCATCTGCCTGTTCATCGGCGCGATGGGCAAGAGTGCGCAGTTCCCGCTGCACGTGTGGCTGCCCGACTCCATGGAAGGCCCGACCCCGATCTCGGCACTGATCCACGCGGCCACCATGGTCACCGCCGGCATCTTCATGGTGGCGCGCATGTCGCCGCTGTTCGAGCTGTCCGACACCGCCCTGAGCTTCATCCTGGTCATCGGCGCCATCACCGCCTTGTTCATGGGCTTCCTGGGCATCATCCAGAACGACATCAAGCGCGTGGTGGCCTACTCGACGCTGTCCCAGCTCGGCTACATGACGGTGGCCCTGGGTGCCTCGGCCTACTCGGTCGCGGTGTTCCACCTGATGACCCATGCCTTCTTCAAGGCGCTGCTGTTCCTCGGCGCGGGCTCGGTGATCATCGGCATGCACCACGACCAGGACATCCGCAACATGGGCGGCCTGCGCAAGT
>CBIHOH010000155.1:0-5424 GCA_966211755.1 uncultured Rhizobacter sp.
CGCCATGCGGCGCGGCGTGAGCACCCCCGCCATCAGGACCGGCAGCACCAGCAGCGCCACATAGTTCAGGCTGGACACCCGGGACAAGGCATGCAGCGCGATGAAACAGGCCAGGTCGACGCCGATGGTGAGCAGCCACTGGCGGCTGCGCAGCCGCGACAGCGCGTTCGCCCCGACCTGCGGACGCAGGCGCGGCAGCAGCCAGGTGCCGAAGGCCAGGGCCGCATAGGTGACGCTGACCAGCGCGACCGCCATCGAAGGCCGCACGCCGAAGATGCCCGACACCGCAAGCGTGATGATCAGCGCGACGCCCAGCGCGGCACGCGCGCTGATGAAGGCCCCATAGATGCGCTGGAAGGCGGTCTGCCCGGCGCCGACGATGCGCAAGGCCTGGCGGGAGAGGAAACGCGACTCGCTCTCCGCGCCCGCCACCGACTGCCAGTCGCCGTCATGGCGCGACTCGGGGGCCTCGTTCCAGTCGTCGTCGGGCAGGCGCTGGCCGTCGTCCACGCCCAGCGCCCCGAACCAGGACTCGTCGAGCGGTCGCGGCTTGGGCACCGGCGGGCGAGGCTTGCTGCGCCGTTCGGTCCGGGGTCGCTCGGGGGCGGAAGGCGGGCTCATCGAGGCGGCTTCCGCTCGAGGTGCGCGCGCCGGTGGGCCTCGCCGCAGAACACGCCGTCCGGCCCGCTCAGCGCCTCGCTGCGCGGAAGGTGCAGGCCGCAGTGGGCACAGGCGAGCATTTCCTCCCGGCCGGACGGCGGCGAGGCGGAGGACGGATCGGGGCGCGACTTGCTGCGCAAGAGCCACAGCACGGCGGCCACCACCAGGAGCAGGAGGAGAAACTTCAGCACGGGCTTCCTTCAGTGCGGAGGGCGCTGCAAGACCACTTCGAGCATGAAACGCGAACCCACGTAGGCCAGCAGCAGCAGTACCGCGCCGGCATACAGCCAGCGGATGGCGCTGCGCCCCCGCCAGCCGAGGCGGGCACGCCCTAGCAGCAGGCCGGCGAAAACGATCCAGCCCAGCACCGAGAACACCGACTTGTGGTCCCAGCGCCAGGGATTGGCGAACCACCAGCCCAGAAGCAGGGTGGCGGACAGCAGCGCGAAGCCGGCGGCCACGAACTGGAAGGTCAGGCGCTCCAGGCGCAGCAGCGGCATGCCGAAGGCCGTGACGGGCGCCGCCTGGAGCTTCTGGCGCATGCGCCGCTCCGCGGCGTCGAGCAGGACCGCATGCAGCACCGCGGAACCGAACAAGCCATAGGAGGCCAGTCCGAGCGCCCAATGCAGCGGTGCCCAATGCGAGCTCGCCTGGGGCCGGAACTCGCCGGGAAAGAGCGCGGCCAGCAGCACCGCCGCCGCACCGAGCAGCGCGAGGCCGCGGCGCACCCCGGCCAGCGGCACCCAGCGGCTCTCGACCGCGTACACCGCCAGCACCAGCCACAGCGTGGCCGACAGCGCGGGGGCGAAACCGAAGCGGGCGCCGGGCAGCGGACTGCCGGTGCCGCTCATGTCGACGACGATGGCCGCGGCGTGCGCCAGCCAGCCGGCCAGCAAGGCGCGGCGCGGCCAGGGGGCGGCCCGGTCGGAGAAAAGGACCGCCGCGGCGTAGGCCAGCAGGGCCACGGCACTGGGCACCCACAGCGCCCATGCGGCGGGGGTATTGGATGCGCTGAACAGACCCGACGATAAAATCATCGCCACAGTGTACTTTCGCGAGCCTCTTCCAAAGGGCATCGCCCCCCGTCCCCATGGCTTCTACCCTTACCGACCGCCTGAGTCGCCTTGTCAAAACGATGCGCGGCCAGGCCCGCATCACCGAGGACAATGTCCAGGACATGCTGCGCGAGGTCCGGATGGCCTTGCTGGAAGCCGACGTCGCGCTGCCCGTGGTGCGCGATTTCATCGCCCGGGTGAAGCAAAAGGCGCTGGGGGCGGAGGTCGTCGGCTCGCTGTCGCCCGGCCAGGCCCTGGTGGGCATCGTCAATCGCGAACTCGCCGCCACCATGGGCGAAGGCGTCTCCGACATCAACCTGGCGGCCCAGCCGCCGGCGGTCATCCTGATGGCCGGACTGCAGGGCGCGGGCAAGACCACCACCACCGCCAAGCTGGCCAAGCACCTGATCGAGAAACGCAAGAAGAAGGTGCTCACCGTGTCGGCCGACGTGTACCGCCCGGCCGCGATCGAGCAGCTGAAGATGGTGACCCGGCAGGCCGGGGCCGAATGGTTCCCCTCCAGCGCCGAGGACCAGCCGGCCGACATCGCCCGGGCCGCCCTCGACCATGCCCGCAAGCATTATTTCGACGTGCTGCTGGTCGACACCGCCGGCCGCCTGGCCATCGACGAAGCGCTGATGAAGGAGATCGCCGGGCTGCACGCGCTGCTGTCGCCGGTGGAGACCCTGTTCGTCGTCGACGCCATGCAGGGGCAGGATGCGATCAACACGGCCAAGGCCTTCAAGGAAGCACTGCCGCTGACCGGCATCGTGCTCACCAAGACCGACGGCGACTCCCGCGGGGGCGCGGCCCTGTCGGTGCGCCAGATCACCGGCGCGCCGATCAAGTTCTCCGGCACCAGCGAGAAGATCGACGGGCTGGAGGTCTTCGACGCCGAGCGCCATGCCGGGCGCGTGCTGGGCATGGGCGACATCGTCGCGCTGGTCGAGGAAGTCCAGAAGGGGGTCGATGTCGCGGCGGCGCAGAAGCTCGCCGAAAAGCTCAAGTCGGGCGACGGCTTCGACCTGAACGACTTCCTCGCCCAGATCACGCAGATGAAGAAGATGGGCGGGCTGGCCGGGCTGATGGACAAGCTGCCGACCCAGATGACCGCCAAGGCCGGTGCCGCCGACATGGATCGCGCCGAGCGCGACGTCCGCCGCATGGAAGGCATCATCAATTCGATGACCCCGCTGGAGCGGCGCAAGCCCGAGCTCCTCAAGGCCACCCGCAAGCGGCGCATCGCGGCCGGCGCCGGGGTGCAGGTCCAGGAGGTCAACCGCCTGCTGAACCAGTTCGAGCAGATGCAGGGCATGATGAAGAAAATGAAAGGCGGCGGCCTGATGAAGATGATGAAACGCCTGGGCGGCATGAAAGGCCTGGGCGGGCCGGCCGGCATGCGCTGACGGCGCTTCGCCGTCGCCCATTTGTATTTGTATGCCTTCGTAAACCTCGATTGACCGGGCTGCCGGCGAAGGCTATGGTCGTTGTTCGAGAACCCAAGCGAACACCGACCGATGGACCCCTTGATCATTGTCGTTCTGGTGCTGGTCGTGGGGGTGGCAGCCTTGCTTCTGGTGCGCCGGCGGCAAAACGCCCCGCCGGTGAAGAAGAAGGCCGGGTCCATGGAGTCGCTCGACACCGTGGCAGCCTGGCCGCCCGAGGCCACCCGCGTCCTCACCGTCGCCGAGCGCAAGGCCTACAGCGCACTGCGCAGCGGCCTGCCCGAGCACATCATCCTGGCCCAGGTGCCGCTGTCGCGCTTCATGAAGGTGCCCACCCGCAACTCCTACTCCGAATGGCTGCGCCGCGTCGGCCTGATGTCGGTCGACATGGTGATCTGCGACTCGTCCTCCCAGGTGATCGGCGTGGTCGACGTCCGCTCCGGCGAGGGCAAGGAGAACGAACGCGCCCGCCAGCGCCATGCACGCATGGACCGGGTGCTCCAAGCCGCCGGCATTCCGGTCCACATCTGGCTCGACAACGCCATCCCCAGCGCCACCGCCGCGCGCGACGCGCTGCTCGGCATGCCGAAGGAAGTCGTCGCGCCAACGACCGCCCGGGCCGTGATGCGGGCACCGGCGCACCCCGTGCCGCCCGAGGCCTACAACCCGGTCGAACCCGAGGCCCTGCTCGAAGCCGAGGAACAGCAAACGGCCCGGGAATACCGCGACCCGCCCCCGTCCACCTGGTTCGACAACCTCGAATCCGACGCCATGCCCTTGCACCCCCGGGCGACCATCACGCCCCCGGGCGCCGGCGCCTACCGCCCGCCCGCAGGGCGACACTGAACGCGGCCGGGCGGGCAGCCCGGGCCAGGTGCGGGCTGCCCGCTCAGCTCAGCAGCGCCTGCGCGAACTCGCGCGCGTCGAAGGTCTGCAGATCCTCCAGGCGCTCGCCCACGCCGACAAAATAGACGGGGATGGGCCGCTCGCGGGCAATGGCCGCGAGCACCCCGCCCTTGGCCGTGCCGTCGAGCTTGGTGATGACCAGGCCGGTGAGCTGCAGGGCATCGTCGAAGGCCTTCACCTGGGCCAGGGCGTTCTGCCCGGTGTTGCCGTCCAGCACCAGCAGCACTTCGTGCGGGGCGCCGTCCTGCGCCTTCGCGATCACCCGCTTGATCTTCTTCAGCTCTTCCATCAGGTGCAGCTGGGTCGGCAGCCGCCCGGCGGTGTCGGCGATCACCACGTCGCAGCCGCGGGACTTGCCGGCCACCACCGCATCGAAGCTCACCGACGCCGGGTCGCCGCTCTGCTGCGAAACGATCTCGACCTCCGGCCCGCGCTCGCCCGGCTTGGCATCGGCACGTTCGGCCCACACCGCCAGTTGCTCGCGGGCCGCGGCGCGGAAGGTATCGGCCGCGGCAAGCAAGACCTTCTGCCCGGCATCCGCGAGATGGCGGGTGAGCTTGCCGATGCTGGTCGTCTTCCCCGCGCCGTTGACACCGACCACCATCATGACCGTCGGCGGGTGCTCGCCGATCTGCAGCGACTTCTCGAGCGGCTTGAGCAGGTCGGCCACCGCATCGGCCAGCAAGGCCTTGACGCCGGCCGGATCGGTCACCCGGGCCTCCTTGACGCGCCACTTCAAGTCCTTCAGCAGGAACTCGGTCGCCTGCACGCCGGCGTCCGCCATCAGCAGGGCACTTTCCAGGTCCTCGTACAGTGCCTCGTCGATGCGCGTGCCGGTGAAGACCTGGGCAATGCCGCTGCCGGTCTTGCGCAGGCCGGAGCGCAGCTTGTCCATCCAGCCGCGCCGGTCGGGAGCGGCCTCGGGAGGCACCGGCGCGGCCACCGGGGCCGCGGCCGGAACCACAGGGGCCGGCGACGGCTCCGGAACGACCGGCGTGGCGAGCGGTGCCGGCGGCGCGGCGACCGGCACAGGCGGCAGAACGGCTGGTGGGGGGGCGGGTGAAAACACCGCGCCGGGCAGGCTGCCGCGCAGCTTGTCCATCCAGCCGCGCTTCTCGGCCGGCTCCGGCGAGACGGGCTGGGCGACAGGCGACGGCGGGGCGGCAGGAGGCAAGACCGGTGCGGACACCGGCGCCGCTTCAGGGGGAACCGACTTCTTTTTGAAGAAACTGAACATGAAGATCCGTTGGTGGCACTTCAGCACACAACAAGTGGCTGTTATTGTGTCTATAATACGAGGCTAAGGCGCTTTAGCTCAGTCGGTTAGAGCGACGGAATCATAATCCGCAGGTCCGGGG
>CBIHOH010000156.1:0-5261 GCA_966211755.1 uncultured Rhizobacter sp.
CGGCGGCCCTGGCCAGCCTGCTGCTGCTCGGGGTGGCCGGCATGGGCGTCGGCGCCGGCGGCGACGCCACCGTGCTGATGACGCAGGCGGCCCTGGCGGGCAGCGGCTTTTTCGTCATCACCCTGCTGGCGGGCGAACTCGCCGGGCGCCTGGCCCGCGAGGAGCTCACCGCCCGCGGCAGCCTGGAACTCGCCCGGCAGCAGGCCCAGCTCAACCGCCTCGTGATCGAGGAGATGGAGGAGGGGGTGCTGGTCGTCGACCGGCGGGGCCGTGTGCGCGCGGCCAATCCGGCGGCGCGCGGCCTGCTCGTGGCGCAGGGGTTGTCGAACGCGGCGCCGTTCCAGTTGCGCGGGGTCGAGGCCTGGACGACCCTGGTCAAGGCCGTCGAGCAGGCCTTCGCCGAGGGCCACTGGCCCGAGACCGGGCGCGATGTCTTGCTTGCCTTCGAGGGCGGGCCGACGCGCACGCTCAGGGTGCGGGTGCGCTTCACGCGCCGCCGCGAACCGGCCGCCAGCGAGGAGCTGTGCGTGCTCTTCCTGGAGGACGTGCGCAGCATGCAGGCACGCATCCGGCAGGAAAAATTGGCTGCCATGGGGCGGGTGTCGGCGGGCATCGCGCACGAGATCCGCAATCCGCTCGCGGCGATCTCACAGGCCAACGCCCTGATGGCCGAGGACGCCACCACGCCCAGCCAGCGCCAGCTCACCCGCATGGTGAACGAAAACGTCGAGCGCCTCAAGCGCATCGTCGACGACGTCATGGAGGTGGCCCCCGGCGAGGTGCTCGAGCCGGGGGTGATCGACGCCACCCAGCAGGTGGGCGCGGTGTGCAGCGAGTGGGCCCGCACGGCCAACCTGCCGCTCGGCGAGCAAAGCGTGCTGCGGGTCAGCCTGCCCGAGGAGCCGCTCGGCGTGGCGTTCGATGCCGAGCACCTGCGCCGTGTCCTGATCAACCTGCTCGACAATGCCCGCCGCCACGCCAGCCAGGTCCCCGGCGCGGTGAGGCTGCGCCTGTCCGCCGGGGACGACAACACCGCCCTGCTCAGCGTGCTCAGCGACGGCGCGCCCATCCCGCCCGATGTCGAGCGCTACCTGTTCGAGCCGTTCTTTTCCACGCGCAGCCGCGGCACCGGGCTGGGCCTGTATATTTGCCGGGAATTGTGCGAGCGTTATGGCGCGCGCATCGACTACCGGCTGCGCGCGGTGAACGAGCTCAACCGCAACGAGTTCTTCGTCGTGATGCGCCGCCAGGCCTTGTTGAACAGCGAGATGAATGACGCCCGATTGCACCTGACACCATGAGACCAGCAGTATCGACCTCCATCAGCCTGCAAGCGGCCGCCATCGGACGGAGTGCCGCATGAGTTCACCTTCTCATTTCAGCCTGCTGGTGGTCGACGACGAGCCCGACCTGCGCACCCTGTACGAGCTGACGCTGCTGCGCGAAGGCTATGACGTCGAGACCGCCGGCTCCGTCGAGGATGCCCTGCTGCATCTCAAGGACCGCACCTACAGCGCCGTCATCACCGACATGCGACTGCCCGACGGCACCGGGCTCGATCTGCTGCGGCGGCTCGAAGAGACCTCGCGGCGCGAGAAGGCCATCGTCATCACGGCCTATGGCTCGGCCGAGAACGCGGTCGAGGCCCTCAAGGCCGGGGCCTACGACTACCTCACCAAGCCGGTCGACCTGAAGCAGTTCCGTGCGGTGGTGGCTTCGGCGCTGGGCCGCAGCGTGTCGACCGTGCCCACCATGGTGCCCTCGAGCCTGCCTTCCGAAAGCCAGCCGGCCCCGGCCAGGGCGGCGCCGGCCGTTCCGGTCGCTCCGCTGCCGCCGGCCGTGGTCAGCCATGCCCTGAACCGCATGGCCGGGCAGTCGGTCGCGATGCAGCAGGTGCGCGCGCTGGTCGACAAGGTGGCGCGCAGCATGGCCCCGGTGCTGGTCAACGGCGAGTCGGGCACGGGCAAGGAATTGGTCGCGCGCGCCATTCACGAGATCAGCCCGCGCGGCCATCAGCCGTTCATCGCCGTGAACTGCAGCGCCATCCCCGACCATCTCCTGGAGGCCGAGTTCTTCGGTTACCGCAAGGGGGCGTTCACCGGGGCGAACGAGGACCGCGAAGGCTTTTTCCAGGCCGCCAGCGGCGGCACGCTGTTCCTCGACGAGATCGGCGACCTGCCGCTGGCCATGCAGAGCAAGCTGTTGCGGGCCATCCAGGAGCGCTCGGTGCGGCCGGTGGGCGCGGTGAGCGAGCAGCCGGTGAACGTCAGGCTGCTCAGTGCTACGCACAAGGACCTCGGCGCGGAGGTCCAGGCCGGTACCTTTCGCCAGGACTTGTACTACCGCTTGAACGTCATCCAGATCCGGGTGCCACCCTTGCGCGAGCGGCTGGAAGACCTGCCGGCGATCTGCGAACGCGTGCTCGAGCGCATCGCCCACGATGCCGGCGTCTCGCCCGCGCCCATGCTCACCCGGGAGGGCCTGCTGCACCTGGCCCGCTATGCCTTCCCGGGCAATGTGCGCGAGCTCGAGAACCTGTTGCACCGCGCGGTGGCCCTCACCGGGGCCGAGCGCATCGACGTGGCCGACCTCGGGGTGCCCGAGCTCGCGCTCGGGCCGGGCGAGTCCGAGCAGCGCGATGCCCTGCCTGCGGCGGCGGCTCCGGCTCCGGCTCCGGCCGAGGCCTCGCGCGTCCAGGCCCCCTTGCAGGCCCCGTTGCCGACCAACCTGGCGGCCTATCTCGACGAGGTCGAGCGCGACGTGCTCGACCGGGCGCTCGAGCGCTACCGCTACAACCGCACGGCCGCCGGCGCCAGCCTGGGCTTGTCGCTGCGCCAGATGCGCTATCGCATGGCACGCCTGGGGGTCCACGTCGGGGGCGACCACGACAGCGGCGACGACAGCTGATGCCGCCCCCCGCCGACAGCGGCTGGCTGGCCACGGCACGCCGCTGCGACTCTCCCAACCACGGTCCGCGCCCGGCGGGCGTGGCCGTCGGCCTGGCGGTGATCCATTCCATCAGCCTGCCCCCGGGTGTCTATGGGGGGGACGCCATCGAACGCCTGTTCACCAACCGCCTCGACTGGGATGCGCATCCGTATTTCGGCCAGATCCGCGGCCTGGAGGTGTCGTCGCACTTCCTGGTGCGGCGCGACGGTGAACTGGTCCAGTTCGTCGACTGCGGAAGGCGGGCCTGGCATGCCGGTCGTTCGAGCTGGGGCGGGCGCGACAATTGCAACGACTTCTCCATCGGCATCGAGCTCGAGGGCCTGGAGGGCGAGACCTTCACCGATCTCCAGTATGAGGCGCTGGTCTCGTTGCTGTCCGAGCTGTCGCGGCGTTATCCGCTGCAGGCCGTGGCCGGGCACGAGCACATCGCGCCCGGGCGCAAGCAAGACCCCGGGCCGGGTTTCGACTGGGCCCGGTTGATGCGCCGGCTCGGCTGGCCGGCTCGGTATTTTCCCTTGGACGTGCGCGGCGACGCCTGAACCCCGCCGCGCCGGCCATGCCGCCGGCAGAACGGGGCCGCACATCCGGCGCTCAAATTCGACGCGGGTTTGCAGGGAAAAACCGTCTGCACAGCAGGCGCTGCGTGCCTCGCGAGGGCAGATCGCCATGCCTTGCGGGCGCGGCGGGCGGAGCGTCCCGGCGAGGGCGCCGACGCTTGCATGATGTGAAAAAATGCGCTCTCTTTGTTAGCGTCGACACACTATCCATAGTGCTTGAAGCTCATTCAAGCCCCAGATATAGTGTCCCTTCGTGTTATCCTCTCCCTCTGGAAACGCCGCACCCATGCGCATCTTCATTGCCTCCAGTTCCGGCTTTGTGTCGCAGGGCATCGGCGTCGATCCGGTCGCCAGGATTCCAACCAGCAGGAGCCGGGGGAACTTCCCCGGGCTGCTGTCTTCCACCCAACAACACCCGTCTTCATCCAGGCTTCGTCTCTGTCCGCAGTGACGAGCTCCGCGACAGCGTTGCTCTCGATTTCGCGGCATGGAGTCTGGACGGACCAACCTCGGGCCTTCGGGCCCGACCCAATCGAATAGACATCACAGGAGGTAATTCAATGCAAACAGCCACCATCACCAGTTCTCCGCATGCCGTCCCCGCCCAGCGCGCGGGTGAGGCGCCGGCCGCCGGTGTCTCCGCCTACCAGGGCTACCAGATCATCCGTCGCAACGGCGCGGTGGTCGCGTTCGAGCCGAGCAAGATCGCCGTGGCATTGATGAAAGCCTTCCTGGCCGTCCATGGCACGCAGGGCGCGGCCTCGGCCAGCGTGCGCGAGACCGTCGACGGGCTGACCGAGGCCGTGGTGCGCGCGCTGCTGCGTTCGCGTCCGGGCGGCGGCACCTTCCACATCGAAGACGTGCAGGACCAGGTCGAACTCGGCCTGATGCGCGGCGGCCACCACGAAGTGGCGCGTGCCTACGTGCTGTACCGCGAGCGCCGCTCGCAGGAGCGCACCCGCCAGGGCGAGGCCCCGGTGGCCGCCGAACCCGCCATCATGGTGACCGACCGCGGCGTGCGCGTGCCGCTCGACCTCGACCGCCTGCAGCAGTTGATCGAATCGGCCTGCGCCGACCTGGGCGCCGACGTCAAGCCCGAGCCCATCCTCGTCGAGACCAAGCGCAACCTGTACGACGGCGTGCCGATCGAGGAAGTGCACAAGGCGTCCATCCTGGCCGCCCGCACCCTGATCGAAAAGGACCCGGGCTACAGCCGCGCCACGGCACGCCTGCTGCTGCACACCATCCGCAAGGAGATCATCGGCGAGGAGCTGCTGCAGTCGGAAATGCACACCCGCTATGCCGATTATTTCCCCGGCTTCATCAAGAAGGGCGTGCAGGCCGAACTGCTGGACGACAAGCTGTTGCAGTTCGACCTGGCCCAGCTCGGCGCGGCGCTCAAGGCCGACCGCGACCTGGCCTTCGACTACCTCGGTCTGCAGACGCTGTACGACCGCTATTTCCTGCACATCGACGACACGCGCATCGAGATGCCGCAGGCGTTCTACATGCGCGTCGCCATGGGCCTGGCGCTGAACGAGATCGACCGCGAAGCGCGGGCCATCGAGTTCTATGAAGTGCTGTCGAGCTTCGACTTCATGAGCTCCACCCCGACCCTGTTCAATGCCGGCACCCGCCGCTCGCAGCTGTCGAGCTGCTACCTGACCACCGTGTCCGACGACCTCGACGGCATCTACGAGGCGCTGAAGGAAAACGCGCTGCTGTCCAAGTTCGCCGGCGGCCTGGGCAACGACT
>CBIHOH010000157.1:0-5195 GCA_966211755.1 uncultured Rhizobacter sp.
TGACGATCACCGATCAGGCAGGTTCAGGCAATGACGGGGAATCTCGGACACTTACTCAGGTCTGGACCAGGGGCTGGCCGGGTTAAACCTGCAAACCAGGATCCGGAATCAATAAGCTCTTCTAACCTAGAACGATCGAGGCGTCTGATGTGCCGACGCATGGTTCGGGGAGCTGGCGCAGGGCATCGCCATCGTGAAGGAGCCAGGTGCGAAACATCCTGTCCAAGCTGGACGCCCAGGATCAGGCGCATGCCGAGACGACAGAACTCCATCAGGGGATGGTCCAGACCGAGCGTGAGGCCCGGCATGCCGCCGAGGCGGCCAACCGCGCGAAAAGCGAGTTCCTCGCGAGTACGTGCCGTCGCCGTCCGCATCTCGAGCGGCACCTGCAAGCCGATCAACGAGCTGATGCGCAGATGCGAGCCCGCGGCCCCGGTCACAACGGCCTGTCCGCTGCTTGGATACGCGGCGCTGCGAAGGTCGGCAGTTGCTGCGCCGCACACCGCTGGCCCGTGCGGACATGCGCGGCGGCTGCTGTTCGTGCTGGTGACATCGACCTGCCTCGCCATCAGCGCGCTGTACGAGCTCATCGAGTGGGGCGCGGCCGAAGCCTTGGGTGCGGGCGCCACGGATTTCCTGGGCACGCAGGGCGACCCCTTCGACACGCAGAAAGACATGTTCTGCGCCTGGCTGGGGGCGATGACGGCGCAATGGCTGCTGGCACGCCTGCACGACCGGCAACTCGGCGCGATGGCCAGTCTCCCTTCACGCTGATCGACGCGAGTCCCCGAGGCTCCCCCGGCATCGCACCGGGCAGCAGACCCTGCCCGCTCGATTACAAATGGTTACCAGTATGCAAATGGAGGGCCAGGAACGGCCCTGGTCACGCTCGCATGCATGCCCGCAGCGCAACTACGGGGTAAATCCGGTACTTATCGACCCCGCAAGAAAAAGCCACTCCGGCAGAATGATTCGGATCCCCGGGCTGCACTTGGAGTGCCTTTTGTCCGATGTCCGTTCCTTCATCTCAGGTCTGCCCTGCGCCGGTTCCGCCCGCGCGGCAGCCCTGCGCAGGCAACACACGCGCCTCCCCGCCAGCGTGAGCCGCGCGGCCTGGCACCGCCCGGCGGCCCATGTGCGACAGACGATGAAGCCGCCTTCCGGCTGAGTGCCGGCGAAGCAGCCCGGCCTCCGGCCCCAGGACCTAGAACAACGATTCCGACACGTCAACCGTCCCCCGCAGGACCCTACGACATGCAGACAAGGCTCCCCTGAAGACACGTGGCGCCTGCACTTCGCTCCGGTGCGGCCCCAACGCTGTCCGACATCCGACGTGCTGCATCCAGAACCAAGGAGCTCGAATGGAACCGCTGAATCGAAGAACGCCCCCGGCGGCCTCGCCCATCCGCCGGTACTTTCCTGATGCCAGGCATGCCGCGGCAACGGTGTTGGACGAGGTGTCCGCACGCCCGATCGAGGCAGCCGACCAGGGCTTCCTGCAGTCGCTCTTCGCCTGCACGCGGGCCGACGAATTCGCCGCCGCAGGCTGGGACGACGCCGTGCTGGACAGTTTCCTGGCCCAGCAGTTCGACCTGCAGCACCGCTACTACCAGGAACACTACGCCGATGCCGACTTCCTGCTGCTGCTGCGCCGGGGCGAGCCGATCGGGCGCCTGTACTGGTGGGCCCAGGGCGCCCACGCGACGCTGATCGACATCAGCCTGCTGCCCCGGGAACGCGGCCGGGGCGTGGGCACTGCCCTGCTCGCGCTGCTCACCGCGCAGGCCCGGCGTCTCGGCCAGTCCGTCGGCCTGCATGTGGAACCGGCCAACCCGGCGCGCCGGCTCTACGAGCGCTTCGGGTTCGAGGTCGTTGCCGACAACGGTGTCTACACCAAGATGAATCGTCCCGCGCAAGCGGTGATGCCGGAAGGAGTCCCTGCATGAGCATTCCCAGCTTCGATCGCCTGCGTGCCGACCTCGGCCAGACCTATCTGCTGTCCGGCCCCTGGGAGGGACTGCTGCCGGTGGAACTGAAGTCCGTGGTCGAGGGCGTGCCGATGAACCACCACTACTGCTGCTACCGGGCGAACCTGGCCTTGCCCGAGGGCGTGCAGCTTCCCCAGTTGACCTGCACGGTGACGGCGGGCACCGACAGTTGGCCCTTCCTGTTGATGACGCCGATCGGCCCCGGCAAGGACGGCCGCCAGTTGATGCAGATGGTTTTCCACTCCTTGATTTCCCAGGCGGCGCAGGCGCCGGCCGAGGCCTGATTCCCGCGTGTCAGGCGTCTTTTCCCGCAGTAGCAGTAGCAGTAGCAGTAGCAGTCGATCCCTTCATTTCCTTCGTCAGGAGAATGCTGTATGAGTGATCCGTTTATCGGCGAGATTCGCATGGTCGGTTTCAGCTACGCACCGGATGGCTGGGCCCTTTGCCAGGGCCAGCTGATGTCAGTCCAGCAAAACCAGGCGCTGTTCTCGTTGCTGGGCAAGACCTTCGGCGGCGACGCCGTGCAGAACTTCGGCCTGCCCGATCTCCAGGGGCGCAGCCCGGTGGGTGCGGGCATGGGCGCGGGCTTGACGCCCATCCCCTGGGGCCAGAAGGGCGGGGTCGAGGGTGTCACCCTGACACAGAACCAGATGCCGCTGCACAACCACGCGGCCCAATTCACCGGCGCGACCACCCCGATCAGCGGCAGCGCCAGCACCACGGTGTCGGTCGCCGTGGGCACCAACACGAGCAACGCCATGGTGCCACCGGCGGCCGGGGCCACCACCTACCTGTCCGCCACCACCGCCAAGTCGGGCCTGACCAATGTGGCGTTCAACGGGCTGTATACCGGCACGGCACCCGACAGCACCCAGGCCAACCTGGGGGGGATCAGTACCTCCACCTCGCTCAGCTCGATGACCGCGACCGCGGCAGGTACCGTCACGGTGGGGAACACGGGAGCGAGCATGCCGGTACCGCTGCGCAATCCGTACCTCGGCATCTATTTCATGATCGCCCTGGAAGGGATTTATCCCATGCGGCCTTCCTGACCCCATGCCTCGATAGCAGCACGTTCCAGTTCAACCACGGTGGAGGCCCCCATGCGTATCTTCAAACACATCCTGCGTCTGCAAGACACGAATCGGCCCCACCGCGCCCGAGCCGCGCGTCCTCCGCTGATGGTGGCGCTGGAGCCCCGCATCATGTTCGATGCGGCGGCTGCCGCCACCGCGGTCGACATCGCCGAGCACGCCGGCCCGGAACCCACGCAAGCCGCTGCTGCCGATCCTGTGGAAGCCGTGCCCGTTCCCGCCCCCCAGCCCGCGGCAAACGAAGCACAGCGGCAGGAGGTGGTGTTCGTTTCCGACGAAGTGGACGATGCCGAGACCCTGCTGGGCGGGGTGCGTCCCGGCATGGAGACGGTGGTGCTCGACGGCTCCCGCGACGGCCTGGAGCAGATCGCCGAGTACCTGGCGAACCGTTCCGACATCGCCAGCATCCATATCGTCTCGCACGGGCTCGCCGGCAGCCTCGAACTCGGCAACCTGTGGCTGGACAGCGAGAACCTCCCGGCCCATGCCGACACGCTGGCGCGCATCGGCAGTGCCCTGGCGGCGGATGCCGACTTGCTGCTGTATGGCTGCAACGTGGGCGCAGGCGAGGCGGGGATCGCCATCCTCGACCAGCTCGCCCAGGCCACCGGCGCGGACGTGGCCGCCTCCAGCGACGCCACGGGCTCGGCCCGCTTCGGTGGCGACTGGGAGCTCGAAGCGCAGCGCGGCACGGTCACCTCGGCGATCGCCTTCCAGGCTCCGGCCCTGGCCTCCTATTCGGGGCTGCTGGCCATCAGCGACCAGAATTTCAACAGTGCCGGCCTGGTCTATCAGACCAATGCCACCAGCGTGGCGATCGGGGACTGGACATTCACCTCCTCTGGAGCGTCGGACCTGGCCACTCCGGTGTCGAGCGACCAGAACTTCAACCTGAACCTGGACGGCGGGGCCGGCGACCGGAACTTCGTCTGGAACCTCGGCGGAGTGAACGCCTCCACCTTCGGCCTGAAATCGACCGACGGCACCAACTTCGACCTGAACAGCTTCAAGCTCGGGTCGGCCGGCGGGAGCACCTCGGTCACCATTTCCGGCTGGCGCGATGGATCGCAAGTGGTTTCAGGCGAGTCGGTGAACCTGACCAGCAGCGACAGCGCGGGCAACATCACCTACGCCTTCGGCGCCACGACGGCGGGCGGCAGCTACGGCACGCTGACCTTCGGGTCCGCCTTCGACAATGTGGACGATATCCGGGTGGTGTTCTCTTCTGCCACCACGGCCGAGATCGACGACATCGACATCTCGCCGGTCTCGTCCGGGCCCACCGTCACCGATGCCAACATCGGCATCTCGGGCGCTTCGGGCACCGGCGGGGCGTTCAAGGTCGGCGACACCGTCACCGCCACCTGGAACAACACCGCGGGCGGCGACAACAACAGCGACACCATCAGCGGCGTGACCGTCGACTTCAGCCAGTTCGGCGGCGGCGCGGCCGTGGCCGCCAGCAACAGCTCCGGCACCTGGACCGCCACCTACACCATCACCTCCGGCGCCATCGACGGCAGCAACAAGAACGTCAGCGTCACCGTCACGGACAATTCGGCCAACTCCACCACCAGGGCAGACACCACCAACGCGACCGTGGACAACGTCGCGCCCAGCGTCACCAACGGCAACATCAGCATCTCCGGGGCCTCGGGCACCGGCGGAGCGTTCAAGGTCGGCGACACCGTCACCGCCACCTGGAACAACACCGCGGGCGGCGACAACAACAGCGACACCATCAGCGGCGTGACCGTCGACTTCAGCCAGTTCGGCGGCGGCTCGGCCGTGGCCGCCAGCAACAGCTCCGGCACCTGGACCGCGACCTACACCATCACCTCGGGCGCCATCGACGGCAGCAACAAGAACGTCAGCGTCACCGCCACCGACAACGCCGGCAACGCCACCACCACCGCCGACACCACCAACGCGACCGTGGACAACGTCGCGCCCACCGTCACCAATGGCAACATCAGCATCTCGGGCGCTTCGGGCACCGGCGGAGCCTACAAGGTCGGCGACACCATCACCGCCACCTGGAACAACACCGCGGGCGGGGACAACAACAGCGACACCATCAGCGGCGTGACCGTCGACTTCAGCCAGTTCGGCG
>CBIHOH010000158.1:0-4992 GCA_966211755.1 uncultured Rhizobacter sp.
CCGCGAGCACGGCGTGACGGTGATCCTGATCGAACACCACATGGACGTGGTGATGGGCATGTGCGACACGGTCTCGGTGCTCGACTTCGGCCAGAAGATCGCCGAGGGCGCGCCCGCGCAGGTGCAGTCCGACCCCAGGGTGATCGAAGCCTACCTGGGCGGGCAGGCCGACACGCCCCAACCCGCCTGAGGAACGCCCATGCTGACCATCCACCAGCTCCACGCAGGCTACGGCAAGGTCCAGGTGCTGCACGGCATCTCGATCGAGGTGCCCAAGGGCCAGGTCGTGACGCTCATCGGCTCCAACGGCGCCGGCAAGACGACCACCATGCGGGCCATCTCCGGCATGATCCGACCCGGCTCGGGCGAGATCAGCCTCAACGGCCGGCGCATCGACGGCCTGGAGCCGTACAGCATCGCAAGAAGGGGGCTGGCCCATTCGCCCGAAGGGCGCCGGGTCTTCGCCACCATGAGCGTGACCGACAACCTCACCCTCGGCGCCTTCCCGCGGCTCACCGGCAGCCGCCCCCGGGGCGACGTGAAGGCCGACCTCGAACGGGCGATGGAGCTGTTCCCGCGCCTGAAGGAGCGCCGCACCCAGCTGGCCGGCACGCTGTCGGGCGGCGAGCAACAGATGCTGGCCATGGCTCGCGCCACGATGCTGAATCCGGAAGTGATCCTGCTCGACGAGCCGTCGATGGGCCTGGCCCCCATCCTGGTCGCCGAGGTGTTCAGGATCATCGAGCGGCTGAAGGCCGAGGGCGTGACCATGCTGCTGGTCGAGCAGTTCGCCGCCGCGGCCCTGGGCGTGGCCGACTACGGCTACGTGCTGGAGAACGGCCGCATCTCGGTGCACGGCCCGGCCGAGAAACTGCGCAGCGACCCGGCGGTGAAGGCGGCCTACCTCGGCGGCTCGCACTAGGGAGACTCTGATCAGCTCGTAATTCCGGCCTGGAACGGGCGAACCACGATGAGTCGAGCTTGAAGCCGGCGAGGAGCCGGCTTGTTCACCCCTGATCGGCCTGCAACCGGTTTTCGGCCGGCGCCAGCACGCTTACGGCACGATGACATCGCGATGAAAATGTCAGGACAAATCATCGGGGATCCGCATGGAGAACCACTATGCCCGCGACGACAAGCGCCAGACCAGCCAGCTTCCACGCGGAGCCCGACTCTCCATCGAGCGAGATACCGACCAGGGCCGTGATGACGGCGGAGCCCCCCGCCCAGGCCGCATAAGCGACGCCCATCTCGAGCCGCCTCATCGCGACGGACATGAGCCATACAGCCAGCACAAAACAGCAGCCCGCCAGGGCGCTTGGAAGGAGCCGCACGAAACCGTCGGAGCGTTTCAAGGCCACCGTTCCGGCCACTTCAACGAGAGCACTGGCTCCAAGCAATAACCAAGCAACGACACTCGGGTTCATGAGACACCTCTGTCCATCATGCACGCAGGCCACTTGTACCGAGTGGAGCGAGCAGTGAGGGAAGCGGTACCCAGAATCGAAGGCCAAAGTCTAAGGGAGCTTGAAACACCGCGTGAGTTAGTGGGGCTTGGCGCCAAGGCGTCGGCTCTTTCGCCTGTCACCGACACGGCAGGACCCGGACGGCATGGACGAGGCGCCCGGTCGCATCGGGTGCCGGAAGCACGCGGCCGGCCGCGTCCCGACACAGCCCGTCGAACTGCTTCGTGTTGCACCGGCCCTCGCTTCGGCAGCACGGTCCGATCAGCGCGCACAGGCCGGGCCACGGCACGAACTCGTCCATTCCAGCCAGGCATGCCGCCCGGCATGTCGTCCTCACATGGCGCTCCGTGCCGTTGCGAGACAAGTCTCTCCGTTGATGGCGTGGCCTCCCGCCTGCTCGACTCTCCGCGACACGTCAGACCACGATCCGAGCCCCGAATCGGAGCTTCCCTAGGGAATCCGCTGGAAAACCGCAGCCCGATTGCTGCTACGCTGGTCCTTCATGGCGACGCATCCGGTCGCGCGAAAAATCCGGCGCGAAGCGCGCGACGAAGAAAGCTGCATACATGAATGGCTGGACGATTCGGCGGAAAATCCTCGGCAGTTTCGGCCTCATCCTGGCGATGATCTGCCTGATGGCCGCCACCGCGGCCATCGACCTCGATCGCATCGATGCCGACGCCGCGGTCATCGCCACCGACTCGGTGCCCGGGGCCCTGGTCAGCAGCAAGCTCCAGGGGTCCATCCTCGAGAGCCACACGGACCTGATGCGCCATCTGCTGCTGCACGACAAGTCCGACCTGCAGCGGAACCAGGCCGCCCTGCTGGCCACGCGCTCGACGCTGCAGGCCGACATGCGCGACTACGAAAAAACCGTGTTCCTGCCGCAGGACAGGGCCCTCTTCGAGGCCTTCAAGATATCGGCCGCGGCCTACCTGGAAGCCCAGGACCGGCTGCTGGCGAAGGAAGCCACGGCGCAGAACCAGGCCGCCCTGGCCGCCGAGATCCGGCCGGCGTTCCTGAAAGCCCACGCCGACGTGCATGCCATGGTCGAACGCAACACGAGCCACAGCCTGGACAGCATCGAGCGGATCAAGAGGTCGATCAGCTCCGCCAGGTACAGCATCGTCCTCATCATCGCCGCCATCTTCGTCGTGGCTTTCGCGGCGGGCTACCTGCTGCTGCGCGCCTTCAGCCTGCCGATGCAGGCGCTGACCGGCGCCCTCGACGTCATGCGCCAGGGCGATTTCACCACCCGCATGGACGCACAGCGCCGCGACGAGTTCGGCGTCGTGGCGGAGGGGTTCAACCGGATGTCCGACGAACTGGCCGGGCTGGTCGGACAGGTGCAGAAGTCCGGCCTCCAGGTGACCACGTCGGTGACCGAGATCGCCGCCACCTCGCGCCAGCAGCAGGCCACCGCCACCGAGATCGCCGCAACCACGGCGGAGATCGGCGCGACCTCGAAGGAGATCAGCGCCACCTCGAAGCAGCTGGTCAAGACGATCAGCGCGGTGTCGGCGGTGGCCGACCAGTCGGCGGTGCTGGCCGGCAGCGGGCAGGCAGGCCTGGCCCACATGGGCGAGACCATGCAGCACGTGATGGAAGCCACGCGTTCCATCAACAGCAAGCTGGTGGTGCTGAACGAGAAGGCCGGCAACATCAACCAGGTCATCACCACCATCAGCAAGGTGGCCGAGCAGACCAACCTGCTCTCGCTGAACGCCGCCATCGAAGCCGAGAAAGCCGGCGAGCACGGTCGCGGGTTCTCGGTGGTGGCGGTCGAGATACGCCGCCTGGCCGACCAGACCGCGGTGGCAACGCACGACATCGGACAGACGGTCAAGGAAATCCAGGCCGCCGTGTCCTCGAGTGTCATGGGCATGGACAAATTCTCCGACCAGGTCAAGCGCGGCCTCGACGAGGTGCACCAGATCAGCGACCAGCTGTCGCAGATCATCCAGCAGGTGCAGACGCTGGCGCCGCGTGTCGAGGATGTGAACGAAGGCATGCAGGCGCAGGCCGCGGGCGCGGAACAGATCACCGAGGCGCTGGCGCAGTTGAACGAGTCGGCGCAGCAGACGGTGGAGTCGCTGCGCCAGTCCTCGACGGCCATCGACGAATTGAACCAGGTGGCCAACGGCTTGCGCGGAGGGGTGTCCCGATTCAAGCTGCGCGGCTGACACACCATGCTGTTCCTGCTGTTCGAATTAGGCCGCGACCGCTACGCCCTGGACGCCCTGCAGGTCGCCGAGGTGCTGCCGCTGCTCGCGCTCAAGGAGATGCCGCTGGCCCCGCCGGGCGTGGCCGGCCTGCTCAACTACCACGGCGCTGCGGTGCCGGTCGTCGACCTGAGCGCACTCGCGCTGGGGCGTCCCGCCGCGCGGCGCTTGAGCACCCGCATCATCCTGCTGCACTACCCCGACGCCGAAGGCGGCCGCCGGCTTCTCGGCGTGGTGGCGGAGAAAGCCACCCACACCCTGCGCCGGGAAGCCGCGCAGTTCGAGGCGTCCGGCGTCGACTCGGCGGACGCCCCCTACCTGGGGCCGGTGAGCGCGGACGAACGGGGCCTGGTCCAATGGATCGCCATCGACCAGCTGCTGTCGCCCGCCGTGCGCGACGCCTTGTTCCCACCCGCCTTGCCGGACTGCGCATGAGCGAGTTCCTGTCCGGCATCGAGCGCCTGCTGAAGGAGACGATGGGGCTGGACCCGGCCTCCCTCGGGCCCTCCTCGATCCGCCTGGCGGTGCAGGAACGCCAGGCCGCCTGCGCCCTGCCGGACACGGCCGCCTACTGGGATCACCTGCGCCGCTCCACGCACGAGCTGGAGGCCTTGATCGAGGCCGTGGTGGTGCCCGAGACCTGGTTCTTCCGCGAGCGCGACGCCTTCACCGGCCTGATCGAATGGCTGCGCCAGGCCTGGTTGCCGCAGGCCCCGCCCGGGCCCCTGCGCGCGCTGAGCCTGCCGTGCTCGACCGGAGAGGAACCGTATTCGATGGCGATGGCGCTGCTGGATGCCGGGCTGGCACCCGACCGCTTCGCGATCGACGCCGTCGACATCAGCCACCAGGCCTTGCAGGGCGCCGCCGCCGCGGTGTACGGACGCAATGCCTTCCGCGGCGCCGAGCTGGATTTCCGCGAGCGCCATTTCGAGCCGACACCCGGCGGCTACCGGCTGGCCCAGCGGGTGCGCCGGCAGGTCCGGTTCCTGCAAGGCAACCTCTTCGCCGACGGCTTCCTGCCGGGCGCCCAGGTCTACGACCTGATCTTCTGCCGCAACGTGCTGATCTATTTCGACGCGCCCATGCAGCAGCGCGCCGTGTCCGTGCTCGTGCGGCTGCTGAAGCCCTCCGGCTGCCTGTTCGTCGGTTCGGCCGAGGCCGGCGTCCTGTCGCCGCCGCAGTTCGTGCCCGCCAGGACGGTGCGCGGCCCGGCCTTCCAGCGACCGCCCACGGCCCCCACGGCCCCCGCGGTACCGGCCGTGCCGGCCCGCGCACGGGCGGCCCCCCCCCCGCGCCCGTCCGGC
>CBIHOH010000159.1:0-4912 GCA_966211755.1 uncultured Rhizobacter sp.
CACACGCTGATGGGCCTCTTCGTCCCCGGAGAGAGTGCCGTGCCGCCGCCGGCCGGCCAGCGGCACTTCCTGGTCGCCATCGAAGACGGCCGCAGCGGGACGCGGCCGGTCAAGCCGGCGGATTTCCCCTCGGTCAAGGCCCGCGCCCGCGCCGAACTCAACGCGGGCACCATGGCGCCCACCTCGCAGCGCTACCTTGGCATCTCCTGCGACACGGCCGAACGCATCTGCTTCGACGCGGCCCAGACCAGCCCGGGCGCACGCGGCAAGCAGGAACGGCCGGTGACCGGCTACGTCACCGCGCTGTTCCTCCACCTCAAGGGACGGGTGGTGGTCCTCTACGGCGTCTCCGAGGGCGCCGACCCGGCACGGCTGCAGGCCGCGCAGCGCGCCACGCACAAGTTGGCCGACCGGCTGCAGCAGCTCAATCCCTGAGCGCGCGCTGCGCCGGGAGCGCTGCCGCAGCTCAGTGTTTCATCGGATGGGCGGGTACCGCCGCCCCCAGGGCCTGCACCTTGACCGTCACGGTCAGCGCGCCGGCCTTCTCGAAACGCAGGGTCATCGGGAAGCTGTCGCCCGCCTTGAGCGGCGCCTTCAGGTCCATGAACATCAGGTGGTAGCCGCCCGGCTTGAATTCGACCGACTGCCCGGCGGGCAGCTCCACCGCCTCGACCTGGCGCATGCGCATCACGTCACCGTCCATCGACATGGCGTGGAGCTCGACCTTTTTCGACACCGCGGCCTCGGCGCCCAGCAGCCGGTCGGGCCGGCCCTGGTTGCGCAGCGTGAGGTAGCCCGCGCCCACCGCCTGGCCGGGCACGGTCGCGCGGGCATGCGGGTGCTGGACCAGCAGCGATCCCACCCGGCCTTCCTGGGCGTGGGCCAGCAGCGTGACCAAGGCGAACAAGGGAGCGATGAACCAGGTTTTCATGGACGTGCTTTCGGCAAGAGGTGGGAAGCGGGGGCGGCCGCCGGACGGGCCCAGGTGTCGAGGTCACCGGGCGCGGGCGGCCCGGTGACCCAGGCCGGCGCTTCGCCGGGACGCAGCAGGGCGAGGTAGGGCGTGACGCCGCGCCAGGCCGGGTTGACGGCATGGCGCAACGCCGGCGCCTGGCCGGAAAACGCCAGCAACCGGTCGGCGCGGCGGTAGTGCGGCGAGCGCAGCAGGACCGCGTCCGACTCCCCGGGCGCGACATCCATCACCACCGCGACCAGGCGGCCGCCGGAGCGGCGCAGGCGCGGGTCGCGCGACAAGGCCTCGATGACGGCCGGGCAGTGCGCACAATCGGTGGCCGTGAATACAACGATGGCCGGACGCCGCGGATCGTCGCGCAGCGCGGCCCAGCCGGCGGCATCGAAGGTCTCGACCGCACGCGGTGGCGCGGCGGCGGCGACGCTGCACAGGCCCAGCGCCAGCAGCACCAGGGATCTAGGGGAAAAGAGCTTCAACGGACACTCCCTGCCTGGTGCGCCATAGCGCGAAAATCTGCCGGCCGCGCACGACCAGCCGCGGATGGTCGTTGGGCTCGCTGCTGCGGCCGAGTTCCTTCAGGCTGAAGCTGCGGCCATTGTCGGCCGAGATCCAGGCCCGCCACAGGCTGGCCTGTCCGTCGAAGCTGCGCCAGACGATGGCCACACGTTCGCCGGCGCTTTGCACGTCGGCATGTTCGGCCCCTTCGTCGGGCAGCGGCAGCACGTCCCCGCGCGGTGCGCCGCCGGCATCGAGCTGGCCATAGCGCACCCGGGCCAGGCCGGAGCGTTCCCCGAACCAGACCGCGTGGTACCCCCCGCCCAGGGCCGGCGCCAGGCCCGGGCCGTGGTGCGGGCAAGCGTCGATGGCCCAGCGGTCGAAGCTGGCCCGCACCGGCCCCTGCAGCGCCTGGCCGCCCCACGACGCGAAGGCATGGTCGCGCTGGTTGGGGGCGAAGACATGGCGCCAGAGCGCGGCCATGCCGCCGTCCGGCGTGGGGGCCAGCGCGATGCGGCAACATTCGCAACTGTGGTCGGCCAGCTTGAGGTCGGGCCCGAAACTCGCCCCGCCGTCATCAGACTCGTTGCGGTACAGCGCCGCCCCGCGATAGTCCTTGACCGGCTTGCCGGCGGCATCGAGCAAGTCGCGCTTGTCGATCCACACCGTATGCAGGATGCCGCGTGCATCGAAGGCCACCGATTCGAAGCGGTGGGTGATCAACTGGCGGTCGCGGTGCACGGTGAACGGCGCCGAGAAGCTGCGCCCGCCATCGGTCGACCGCAACATGCGGATCTCGCCGGTATACGGCTTGGACAGCGGCCGGGTGTAGGCGATGACGACCTGCCCCCGGCTGCCGAAGGCCAGCTTGGGCCGGTTCTCGCCGTCGGCGGCGATGGCATCGGTGCCGGTGTCGAGCACCCGCGGCGGGCCCCAGCTGCGGCCTTCGTCCCCGCTGGCCTGCACGAACAGGCGCGCCTGCGCGTCCAGGCCGACGATCCACAAGTCGCCCGAAGCGGAGAAGGCGGCGCCGATGCCCAGCGCGAGCTTGGGCGCATGGGCGGCAGGGCTCTTCGCCGGCTGCGCCATCGCCGACCAGGGCAGGACCAGGGCCAAGGCCCAGACCACCGGAGACAGGAGGAACAAGAAGAGATGTCGCATGGTCAGTCGCTCGCCCTGGGTTCGCTGAACAGAGGCGCCCCGGGCAGCGGTGTCGAAGCGGCAGGCGATAGCCGCGGCCATGCCCGCGGCGGCGCGAGAAATCGGAGTCAAGATGAGGCTTCCGAACGGCCGGCGTCACCGGCCGGCAAATGGCGGACCCGAGGCGCGCGAAAGCGGCCCGGGAGCAGCGGTCGGTTCAGGCGAAGACCGGTGGCCCGTGTTTCAGGCGGGCGGCCCAGGCGGCACAGGCATCGGGGCCCGACGGCTCGAAGCAGGCGGGGATGCGCGGCGGCGAGGTGGCGCGGCGCAGGTCCTGCAGCGCGGGCAAGGGAGGCTCCAGTGCGGCCAGGGCCATCAGCGAGCTCAGCGCGCAAGCGTGGGCGGCATGGGCCTCGCCGTGTTCGGAGGCCGGCCCGGGATCGGGCCGGCCCTGGGCGTCCAGGACCACGGTGGCCACGCCATAGACGGTGCACACTTCGACCAGGCTCTTGCCCTGTGCCCGGGCCGCCCCACTGGCCAGCAAGGGCATGGCGGACTGCAGCAGCACGGCGCACACGCCCGCCCAGAGAGCGATTCGGAGGGACCAGGAGCGGCGCTGCATCGGGCGATTGTGCCAAATCTCCCGGCCCCTCGGAAATGCCGCTGCTCGCTGGCCTGCGCAGTCTAGGGCCTGGAAACGAAAGTCCGGCACATGTCCCGGATAGAGCTGGACGCGGTGCCACTCGCGGCTCACCCAGAGCCGGACCGGATGCTTATCACGGGCCAGCAGCAGCCAGCAAATGTCGCATTCGCCGCGTTGCGCCAAGGAAAAACAGTCGCAGCACGGACACTGCCACATGCGATTCGACATGAAAAGCTTTTCCTTGGGCTGCTCGTTGCGGCGGCTCTCGCAGCCTCAGGGCCTGGCCGCATAGAAATAATAGACGGCCGTGTAGGGTACCCGGGCCACCTCGCCCACATTCTGCGCGCTGCAGGGTTGGCCGGGCGCGATGCCGGCGACCGTCTGCAGGCGCTGGATGCTCTTGACCCGGCTGAACACCCCCGTGCCGGCATGGGCGGTGGCACTGAGCAGCAGCCATGGAATGGCATCGGCATAGGTGCCGGGATCGCGTGCCACGACCTGCCCGACCACCGAGCTGCCGTCGTTCGATTCCCAGGTCGGCCCCGCATGGTGGCGGCCGATCTTGCGACCGGCCGCGTCGAGCAGCACCGCCTCCGGGGCCTTGAACAGCCATTGGTGGTCTTGGGCGCCAGTCGGAGAAGCCGCGCACTCGTAGATCTGCACGCCGGTGGCGAAGGCCTCGCTCAACAGCACCTGATCCGCCGGCGGATGCAACGCCGCGGGGGCATCGTGTGCCGGGACGCTGGCCCGGTCGACAGGCATGGGGGCGGGCGTGACCGCGGACGGTGGCGCGCAGCCCGACAGCAGTGCGGCAAGCACGGACCCGGTGCCGAAGAAGCGGTGGATGCAGATCATTTTTTTCCTGGTAGTGAGGAGAAGACAGTGAGGAGGATGAAGGGACGGCCGAACGCGTGGCAATTTCCGCGCCCGTGCTCGCGTGCCCTCCGCGCCCTCCTCCGGCTCCGGCTCCGCAGCCAGGCCCCTACTCACCGCCTAGCCAGGCGGACGCATGCGCCTACCGAAGCCCGCCGACAGGCGCAAGAAACCGAGCGCGCCCCAGGGCCGGGGCGGCGCCGGGGCCCACGCGCGCGCCGATAATGCGGCATGAGCATCCAGACCGATGAATTCGAACCGACGCGCCGGGTGGTGAGCGCGGCCCCCAGCTCGCCGAACGAAGAAGCCATCGAACGGGCCTTGCGGCCCAAGGGCCTGGCCGAGTACGTGGGCCAGGCGAAGGCGCGCGAGCAGCTCGAGATCTTCATCGGCGCGGCCAAGATGCGCCAGGAGGCGATGGACCACGTGCTGCTGTTCGGCCCGCCCGGCCTGGGCAAGACCACGCTGAGCCACATCATCGCCAACGAACTCGGCGTGAACCTGCGGCAGACCTCCGGGCCGGTGCTCGAAAAGCCCAAGGACCTGGCCGCCATCCTGACCAACCTCGAACGCAACGACGTGCTGTTCATCGACGAGATCCACCGGCTGTCACCGGTGGTCGAGGAGATCCTCTACCCGGCCCTGGAGGACTACCAGATCGACATCATGATCGGCGAGGGCCCGGCGGCACGCTCGATCAAGCTCGACCTGCAGCCCTTCACCCTGGTCGGCGCCACCACCCGCGCCGGCATGCTGACCAACCCGCTGCGCGACCGCTTCGGCATCGT
>CBIHOH010000160.1:0-4886 GCA_966211755.1 uncultured Rhizobacter sp.
CGCGGTGCTGGCGCAGGCGCGCGAAGAGGCCGAGAGACTCTTGAGCCAGGCGCGGGGGGGGGGGGGCCCCCGCCGCGCGGGGCCCCGCCCCCCCGGCCCCCCCGCGGGGGGCGGGGGGGGTCGTGGGGTGGGGCCCCGCCCCCCCCGGCCCCAACCCGGGGGCGCCCCCCCCCCCCCCCACGGCCAGCGCCCCGCAGACCGAGCTGTCGACGCCGCCCGACAAGGCGATGATGACGCCGCGCCGGTGCAGGCGCTGCGCGACCGCCTCGACCATCCAGCGGCAGATGCGATCGGCTTCCTTTTCGCAGTCGATGTCGAGCACCGATCGGCTGAGCGTGGGGGTCAACATGGCTCAGCGCGCCGTCTTTTTCCGGACGTAGGCGTCGATGTTGTCCAGGCTGTCGAGGTTCTCGGGCAGCATCTCCTCGTCCTCCACCGCGAAGCCGTAGGTCTCTTCGAGGTAGGTGACGAGCTCGAGGAAGCCGGTGGAATCGATGATGTGCTTCTGCATGAACGAGTCGCTGTCCTTGAACTGCGCGCCGTCTCCGCCCATGATGAAGTTGTCGACGATATAGCTGCGCACCGTCGACTTGATTTGGCTGGTATCCATTCCCGTACTTTCCTGTGTGAGCCGCGCCTTGGGGTGCGGCCGATGTGGCCTTGCCCTGCGGGCGAGGCCGGTTTCGCCCTGCCTTTCAGGCAAGGCCTGTCTTCTTGATCTTGCCGGTGTCCGTCTTGGGCAGGCTGTCGACGAAGGCCACGTGCTTGGGCGCCATGAAGCTCTCCAGCCTGGACAGGCAGTAGCGGATGACGTCGCGTTCGCTGAGCTGCACGCCTTCCTTCAGGGCGACGAAGGCCTTGACGGCTTCGCCGAGCACCGCGTCGGGCACCCCGACCACCGCGGCTTCCAATACACCCGGCATGCCGTACAACACGTTCTCGACCTCGCGCGGGCTGACCTTCTCGCCACGGCTCTTGATGATGTCGTCCTTGCGTGCAACAAAGTACAAATATCCTTCGGAATCGGTACGGAAGATATCCCCGGAATGGAGGAGCATCTCCCCCGCGATGGGGCCCGGCTTGAGCCGCTCGGCGGTCTGCTGCGGTTTCTCCCAGTAGCCGCGCATCACGTTGCTGCCGCGGATGACCAGCTCGCCGGTGCTGCCGTTGGGCAGGCGCGTGCCGTGTTCGTCGACCAGCCAGACCTCTTCGTTGGGCATGCCGCGGCCGACGCTGGTCGGACGGATGTCGAGCTGGTCGGGCGGCAGGTAGGTGACCCGCTTGCATTCGGTCAGGCCGTACATCGAGTACAGCTGCGCGTGCGGGAAGAGGTCGCGCAGCTGGCGGATGTGCTCCTCCGACAACGCGGCGGCGGTGTTGGTGATCTTGCGCAGCGCGGGCAGCGGGTGCTCGCGCAGCGTCTTCATGTTCATCAGCAGCGAGAACACCGTCGGCACGCCGGGGAAGATGGTGACGGCCTCGCGCTCCATGGTCTCGAGCACCTTCACCGGGAACGAGAACGAGCGTTCGAGCACCAGCGTGGCGCCCACCAGGAAACTCATCAGCACCTGGTACAGGCCATAGTCGAAGGCGATCGGCAGCACGCACAGCACGACGTCGTCGGCCTGCATCTCCAGATAGCTGCTGACCGAACGGGCGGCCGAGACCATGTTGAGATGGGTCAGCATCACCCCCTTCGGGTCGCCGGTGGAGCCGGAGGTGTAGATGATGCCGGCCAGGTCCTGGTCGATGGTGGGGGGCCGCTGCAGCGCCGGGCCGTCGCTGCTGGCGACCGGATACGGCAGGCAGCGCGGGTCGGTACAGGCACTGTCGCCGTCCCCGGCCACGAAACAGGTGTGCACGCTCTGGTTGACGGCCAGCGCGGCCGTGAACTCGGACTGCAGCGCCGCATGCGCGATGAGCGCGCTGGCGCGCGAATCGTTCAGCAGGTAGCCGAGCTTGTCGCGTTTGGTGAGCGGGTTGATCGGCATGAACACCGCGCCGCACTTGAGCGCCGCGAAGATGCCCACCACCGCCTCGACCCCATTGTCGAGGAAGGTGGCGACCCGGTCGCCGCGCTGCACGCCGCGCTGCTGCAGGGCGGCCGCCAGGCGCGTCGCCTTGCGGTCGAGGTGGGCGTAGGTGTAGCGCTGGCCCTCGAACACCAGGGCGGTCTTGTCCGGCGACTGGCGCACGGTGGCTTCGAACAATTGATGCAGCAGCATGATCTTGTTTTTCCTGACGAGCGCACGCGCTCAGGGGCGGGCGGCGACGGTGCGGCCGCGGATGAACATCTCGTCGATCCACATCGTCGAGAGAATGCCGACAAAGGCCATGTTGTCGCCGAAGCCGATGGCCCGGCCGGCGCGGCATTTGTCGACCAGCTTCGACACGGCCCGGGGGTCGAAGTACCCGGCCTGCGCCACGCGTTCGCTGCTCAGCAGCTCGGCCACGTACTCGACCGGCTGGCCGGCGTTGAAGAAACTCTGGTTGTCGGGGGCCCGGTAGGGCTGCTTGCTGCGCCGGCGCACCGATTCGGGCAGCAAGCCCTTCATCGAGCGCTTGAGCAGGTACTTCTCGGTCAGGCCCATCAGCTTGTAGCGCGGCGGCAGCCGGTTGGCGAACTCGATGACCCGGTGGTCCAGGAAGGGGAAGCGCCCTTCGATCGAGTTGGCCATGGCCATGCGGTCGCCCTGCGAGTTGAGCAGATAGCCCGACATCAGCGTATGGGCCTCGACATACTGGTCGCGCGACAGCGGCGCCCAGCGGCGGATGTCCGCCGGCAGCGTGGCCTCGATGGCGGCGTAGGGCTGGAAGCCGGCCACCGCCTCGCGCATCTGCGGCGAGAAATACTGGGCGATGCGGCCGGTGGTGTTCCAGCGCGGGATGTGGGCGAAATACGGATCGGCCAGGTGCTCGATGCCTTCGCTGAAGAACTGCCGGGCGAAGGCGCCGCTGGTGGCCGGCGAGTGCTTGAGGTAGGGATAGAGGCGCTTGAGCAATTGCGGCCTCACGGTCGACTCCGGCGCACGCGCCATGAAGCGCCGCACCCGGGCTTCCTTGAAGATGTCGTAGCCGCCGAACACCTCGTCGGCGCCCTCGCCCGTCAGCACCACCTTGTAGCCTTGCTCGCGCACCGAGGCCGACAGCAGCATCAGCGGCGTGGGCGCGGTGCGCAGGATGGGCGACTCGGCATGCCACAGCGCGCGCGGGAAGGCCTCGGCGATGTCGGCGCGGGTGCAGCGCACCTGCGAGTGCTGCGTGCCCAGGTAGTCGACCAGCTCGCGCTGGTAGGCGCTTTCGTCGAACTCGTCGTCCTCGAAGGTGACCGAGAAGCTGCGCAGCGGCACGTCGGTGAAGTGGTGGATCAGCGAGGTGATGATGGAGGAGTCGAGCCCGCCGCTCAGGTAGGCGCCGACCGGCACGTCGGAGCGCAACTGCAGGCGCACGGCGTCGATCATCAGCGCGCGCAGCTCGTCGGCGCAGTCGTCGGCCGAGCGCCGGTCGTCGACGGCCTCGGTGGGGAACTCCCAGTCCCAGTAGCGGCGCAGCCGGGTGCGGCCGCCCTCCACCACCATCAGGTGGCCCGGCGGCAGCGACTGCACGCCGGCGAACACCGAGCGTTGGCCGACCGGCGCCCAGAAGGTGAAGATCTCGGCCAGCGCGGCCGGGTCGAGCCGGCGCGCCACGCCGTCCACCGCGAACAAGGCCTTGGCCTCCGAAGCGAACAGCAAGCGCCCACCGACCTCGGTGTGGAACAGGGGCCGGATGCCGGTGCGGTCGCGTGCCAGGATGAGGCGATGGGCGCGCGTGTCCCACAGCGCGATGGCGAACTGACCATTGAGATGCTGGACGAAGTCTTCGCCGTGCTGCTCGTAGAGGTGCACGATGACTTCGGTGTCGGACTGAGTGTAGAAGCGGTGCCCGGCGGCCTCGAGCTCAACCCGCAGCTCGACGAAGTTGAAGATCTCGCCGTTGAACACCACCCAGGCCGAGCGGTCTTCGTTGTGGATGGGCTGGTGGCCGCCGGCCAGGTCGATGATGCTCAGCCGGGCATGCGCCAGGCCCACCTCGGCCTCGCAGTACAGGCCCTGGCCATCGGGGCCGCGATGGTGCAGCTGGCCGATCATGGCCGACAGCTCGCCTCGCGACGGGGCGGTGCCGGACGGGCCGGCCAGGATGCCTGCGATGCCGCACATCAGCACTGCCCCCGGACAGGCGCAGCCAAAGAAAACACGAGCCCAGGCCCTGTACCCACCGCCGAAATCCAAACCATGACGCTCGCGCCCTCTTCCGTTGCCGCCCCCTCCCCGCACGATCGTCCGGGCGCTGTGGCCCGCGGTGACGGTGCCGCGCACCGCCCCGGGCGAGGAGTGACCGAATGTTAAGGGAGGCCCGGCCCCGCCCGCCCCCCACGCTTGGGGGAGAACGGGCAGCCCTCTCGGGGGATCAGGGGCAGGCGGCCATCACCTGGGCCACGGCCGCGGTGAGCCGCTTGGCATAGGGCACGTGCAGGAACTCGTTCGGCCCGTGGGCGTTGCTCTTCGGCCCCAGCACGCCGCACACCATCATCTGGGCGGCCGGGAAACTGCGCTGCAGCAGGCTCATCAAGGGAATGGTGCCCCCCTGGCCGATGTAGCCGCAGGGCGCCCCGTAGTGGGCCCTGGACGCGGCATCGAGCGCGTCTTCCAGCCAGGGCGCGAGATCCGGGGCGTTCCAGCCGCTGGCACCGGCCGCGCCGGCACGGCCGTCGGCGGCGAAGGTCACCTTGGCGTTGTAGGGCGCGTTGTCCTCGAGCAGGGCCTTGAGCCTGGCGGCGGCCTCGTTGCCGTCGACCAGGGGCGGCAGGCGCAGGCTGAGCTTGAAGGCGGTGTAGGGGCGCAGCA
>CBIHOH010000161.1:0-4808 GCA_966211755.1 uncultured Rhizobacter sp.
GGACCATCGGCACGTCGCGCCCGCGCGGCTGTCTGCCGACCGCCGCGCGGCGCGGGCGGTGAAGGCACTGCTGCCTGCACCGCCGGGGCCCTGCCTCGGCTTCTTCGGCGTGATCGATGAACGGGCCGACCTCGCGCTGCTGCGATCGCTGGCCGAGGCACGGCCCGGCTGGCAGATCGTCATGGTGGGCCCGGTCGCCAAGGTCGACCGGCAGTCGCTGCCGCGCGCACCCAACCTGCACTGGCTGGGCATGCAGGCCTATGAACGGCTGCCGCATTTCGTGGCCGCCTGGGATGTCTGCCTGATGCCCTTCGCGCTCAACGAATCCACCCGCTTCATCAGTCCCACCAAGACACTCGAATACCTGGCCGGCGACAAACCGGTGGTGAGCACACCGGTGCCCGATGTCGTCTCGCTCTATGCCGCAGCCGTGCGCATCGCCTCGGGTGCCGCCGACTTCATCGCCGCCTGCGAGGCCGCACTGGGCGAGTCCGGCCCCGAGCGTGCACGGCGCAGCGCGGCGGCGCGGTCCCTGGTGCAGGCCTCCTCCTGGGACCGCAGCGCCGACATCATCCACCGCTTGATCCGCGACACGCCGGCGCGGGGCCGGCGGCCGCTGGCGACGCTGCCCGAGCATGCCAGGCGCCCGTCGACACGCGAAGCGCCCGGCGAAGCCCCGGCCGTCGGCACGGCGCCCACCCGGCCCTCGCGCCACGTGCGCCACCTGGTGATCGGCGCCGGGCTCACCGGCCTGTCGGCCGCCTACCATCTGGGCGACGGCGGCGCGGCGGGCGACACGCTGCTGATCGAGCGCGAACAGCATGTCGGCGGATGCTGCAGGTCGCTGCGGCAGGACGGCTTCAGCTTCGACCTGGCAGGCCGCGTGCTGTCGTCCCGCGACCCGGAACTGCTCGAACTGTACGGGCGCCTGCTCGGCCACAACCTGCACTGGCAGAACCGGGAGGCCTGGATCTACAGCAAGAACCTCTACACCCGGTACCCATTCCAGGATTCGCTCCACGGCCTGCCGTCCCACCTGCAGAAGGAGTATCTGGCCTGGGCGATCGAGGCCGGAGCCGGCCTGCGGCAGCCCACCGGCGGGCGGCCACGGCAGGGTCGGCCGGGCGAGCTGCGCGAGTCCATCCAGGCGACCGGGGACAAGCGCCAGCCCACGCAGCTCGAGGCCGGAATGCCCTCCCCTGTGGTCGGCATGCCCGCCCCGATGCGCCGCGAACGAACGCTGGACGAGATGGAAAGCGGATGGCCGGACGCTCCGGTCTCGACGGACATCGAGGCCTGTTTCGGCTATCCGCTGCGCGGTGGCCTGCAGGCCCTGGTGGACGGCTTTCTGCCGCTGCTGCCGTGCGAGCTGGCCTTGCGCACGAGTGTGTTGCGGGTCTCGCCTTCCCGTCGCACGGCAGGCCTGGACGATGGCCGCTCGATCGGCTTCGATTCGCTGGTGAGCACCATGCCGCTGCCCTCGCTGGTCGCGGCCTGCGGCGACGAGGTGCCGCCCGGGGTGCGACGGGCAGCCCAGGCGCTGCGGCATGTGTCGCTGCGCTGCGTGAACCTCGGGCTGGGCCTGGGTGGCGGCGAAGCGCCCACCGACAAGCACTGGATCTACTGCCCGGACGACAGCACGGTCTTCCACCGCATCTTCGTGCAGGGCAACGCCAGCCCCATGGGCAATCCGCCGGGAGGCTTCGGGCTCAGCTGCGAGATCAGCTACTCCGCCTCGGAGCCCCTGCCCTGCGATGGCACGCAGCTGACGGTCCGGGTCATCGACGACTGCCGCCGCATCGGCCTCATCGGGCCGCGGAACCCGGTGCGCATGGCCCAGCAGATCGACCTGCCCCGCGCGCACCTGCTGCGCGAGCAGGCGCAGGCCGCCCAGCTGGCGCTGATACGCGATTGGTTCCAGGGTTTCGGCATCGTGCTGGCCGGCCGCTGCAGCGAACGGGCGTACGACAGGCTCGAACAGGCCCTGCGGGCCGGCCAGCGCGCCGCGCAACAGGCCCGCCACCACCTGACCGACGCCTTGAGCATGGCGCAGGCCGGGTGAGACGCAAGCCACCGGGCCGCCTCGAGCGGCGGCCCTCCCCGGCCATCGAATGCGCAGGCCGCCCGATGGCCTGCCCGACCCTGCCGCTCAGCGCCAGGCGGCCATCGCACGCCGGGTGACCAGGGTGCCGGCCAGCGCCGCCCCCGCCAGCAGCAGGATCTTGTTCGTGCTCATGGCCTTGGCAGTGTTGGCGGCCATCTCGCCCGCGTGCGGCCCCAGCAGCTCCAGCCGGCGCCGTGTCATGCGTGCGCCGAGTTCATGGATGCGATGGGACAGCAAACCCTCGGCTTCCGGCAACAGCACGGTCTCTTCGTCGGCGACATGATGCAGCACGTCGCGCATCAGCTCCATGAAGGTCAGGTCGTAGACCGGGTCGGTCGGCGACAGCGTGCGCAGCTTGGCGATGAGGCGGCGCATCTCGTCGTGCTCGGCCGGGCTCTCGGCCAGCACGGCGTTGTCGAGCAGCACCGCGCGCAAGGCCGGGTAGAAGATTTCCTCCTCCAACTGGGCATGGATCTCCAGCGCCAGGGAGGCGGACTTCACCAGGCCTTCCTTCACCCGCGCTGCGCTGTCGGCATGGTAACGGTGGAAGAGCATCAGCACATGGGCATGGTCGGTTCGGATCATGCTGGTGATGGTGGGTGACATGGAATCAAGAAGAGTCATGACTTGCTCCTGTAGTGAGGTGAGGCGGCGGCCCGGGCTGGCGGGGCGCGCTCCGTTCGCCCGGGGTTGAGGAGAATGAGGCCGGCCACGGCCCTCACACGCGCGGCGGGTCGGTTTCGCGACTGAAGTCGCGGTGCCGTCCCAGGGCCGCGACGAAGGCGCTGACCGCGTCGGCATCGGTGGTGAGGGCCGGGTCGATCTCCTCGGTCGGGTCGGCGATGAAAATGCCGGCATCGGCCGTGCCGTCCGGCAGCAGCGTCGGGATGCCCACCGCCGCCAGCAGCGCGGTGGCTCCCCCCAGGACCAGCAGGGGCTTGCAGTGCCGGTACTGATCTTTCAGGAACTCGTGCACCTGGCCCATGGCGGCCAAGGCGGCTGCAGCCGCGTCGCCATCGGGAATGACGACCGCGTCCCAGAGCACCGAGGGCGCGGCCTCGATCGACACCTCGACGTGGATCGGGTCCCCGGCATCCGGGCGCACGACCCCCAGGCGGGCGCCCACGAAACGCGGCAGCGCGCCGGCCTGGGCGAGCGCGGCATGGGCGGCACGCAGGCTGGGGCTGTCGGCGCCGTCGGCCACGAGCAAGGCCACGCGGCGGCCGCGCGCACCGGTGTCGCCCCGGCGGACCATCAACGACAGGCCCGGCGACACCTCGACCTCCGGCTCCAGCGGCACCGCCAGTGCGCGCGGCTGGGCAGGCGGCGGCACGATGCCCAGGCCGTCGGCCACCGCCTGCGCCAGCTGCCCATCGATGTTCACCAGCACCGACACCACGCGCTCGCGCACGGCCTGGGTCTGCACCCGCGTCAGTTCGAAGCGAAAGGCCTGGACGATGTGCCGCTTCTCGACCGCCGTCTGGCTGCGCCAGAACAGCCGGGCCTGCGAGTAGTGGTCGGCGAAGCGCTCGGGCTTGCCGCGCAGCTTGTCCTCGGCGACCGGTTCGGGGAAGGAGGCGAAACCCGCCTTCCCGGCCTGGAACGGACAGCCGCCGGCCAGCGAGTTCGGCTCGTAGGACACGCGCCCGCGCGCGATGGCCTGGCGGTGCATGCCGTCGCGCTGGTGGTTGTGCACCTGGGCCACCGCAGCGTTGATCGGGATCTCGTGGAAGTTCGGCCCCCCGAGCCGGGTGAGCTGGGTATCGACGTAGGAATGGATGCGGCCCTGCAGGAGCGGGTCGTTGCTGAAATCGATGCCCGGAATCACATGGGCGGCACAGAACGCCACCTGTTCGGTCTCGGCGAAGAAATTGTCGGGGTTGCGGTCGAGCACCAGACGCCCCACCGGCCGGATCGGCACCAGCTCCTCGGGCACCAGCTTGGTCGCATCGAGCACATCGAAGCTGAAGCTCTCGGCCTGGGCCTGGCTGAACATCTGCAGGCCGAGCTCCCAGGCGGGGAAGTCACCGGCCTCGATCGACTCCCACAGGTCGCGCCGGTGGAAATCGGCGTCGGCCCCGCTGATCTTGACCGCTTCGTCCCAGACCAGCGAATGCGTGCCGGCCAGCGGTGTCCAGTGGAATTTGCAGAAGACCGATTCGCCGCGGGCGTTGACCAGGCGGAAGGTGTGCACGCCGAAGCCCTGCATCGTGCGGTAGCTGCGCGGGATGGCGCGGTCCGACATGACCCACAGCAGCATGTGCGCCGACTCGGGCATCAGCGAGACGAAGTCCCAGAAGGTGTCATGGGCGCTGGAGGCCTGGGGCATCGCATGGTGGGGCTCGGGCTTGAGCGCGTGCACGAGGTCGGGGAACTTCATGGCGTCCTGGATGAAGAACACCGGGATGTTGTTGCCCACCAGGTCCCAGTTGCCGGCCTCGGTATAGAACTTGACGGCAAAACCCCTGACATCGCGCACCGTGTCGGTCGAGCCGCGCTCGCCCGCCACCGTCGAGAAGCGCACGAAGACCGGGGTGCGCTTGCCGGCCTCGGCGAAGGGGGCGGCCATGGTGAACTCGGCCAGGGAGTCGTAGGCCTCGAAATACCCGTGCGCGGCCGAACCCCGCGCGTGCACGACCCGCTCCGGAATGCGCTCGTGGTCGAAGTGGGTGATCTTCTCGCGCAGGATGAAGTCTTCCAGCAG
>CBIHOH010000162.1:0-4760 GCA_966211755.1 uncultured Rhizobacter sp.
GGGGGGTATCAGGGGGTGCGGGGGGGCTGGGGGGGCGCCCGCCGCCCCACCCGGCGGGCTCCCCCCCGCCACAGGGGAGATGGCCGGCCATCCCCTGCTGCGCAGACCCCGGCGTCGGACGAGTGCGCCGTTTGCGTTCTCGCCGCCCCGGCGAGCGGTCCTGGCGGCTGACTTTCCCGCGTCGTTTCGCCGTGGGTGTGGCTTCTTCTGCGAGATCGCCCAAAACTTTGGCACCGTGCCGCGCAGGAAGCCGCCGGCATCCGGGAGAATTCCTCCATGACGCCCAACCTGTCCTCGCCATGCTGAGCACGCTGCTCGACGGCTACCCGGTACCGGAAGGCCGCTACGACGAATTGCTCGCGGCCCCCGGGGCGCCCCGTCCGCATTGGGACACCTTCCTGCATGCGCTCGCCACCCGGGTCGGCCCCGGGGTCAGCGACACCTTGTCGCTGACGGAGCGCGAGATCCGCGAGAACGGCGTCACCTACAACGTCTATGCCGACCCGCAGGGGGCCGACCGGCCCTGGCAGGTCGATCCGCTGCCCCTGTTGCTGCCGGCGCGGGAATGGGAAGGGATCGAGGCCGGCATCGTCCAGCGTGCCGAGCTGCTCAATCGGGTGCTGGCCGACCTCTATGGCCCGCAACAGCTGCTGCACAGCGGCGCCATGCCGCCCTCGGCGGTGTTCGGCCACAGCGGCTTCCTGCACCAGGTGCAGGGCATCTCTCCGCCTGGCGGCGTGCACCTGTTCCAGTACGCGGCCGACCTGGCGCGTTCCCCGGACGGCCGCTGGTGGGTGGTCGGCGACCGCACCCAGGCGCCTTCGGGTGCCGGCTACGCGCTGGAGAACCGGCTGCTGGTGTCGCGTGTGTTCCCCGAGCTGTTCCGCGACTTGCGGGTGCAGCACCTGGCCGGGTTCTTCTCCCACCTGCGCGAGTCGCTGCTGCGCTGGGCCCCGAAGGGGGACGGCGCCCCGCTGATCGCGCTGCTCACCCCGGGGCCGTACAACGAGACCTATTTCGAACACGCGCTGCTGGCGCGTTGCCTCGGTTGTGCCCTGGTCGAGGGCAGCGACCTCACCGTGCGCGACGGCTGCGTGTGGATGAAGACCGTCGAGGGGCTGAAGCGGGTGCATGCGCTGCTGCGGCGGCTGGACGACGATTACTGCGATCCGCTCGAGTTGCGCTCCGACTCGGCGCTGGGCATCGCAGGCCTCACCGACTGCGCGCGCCGCGGCAGCATCCTGCTGGCCAATGCCCTCGGTTCGGGGGCCGTCGAGTCGAGCGCCTTGCCCGCCTATCTGCCCCGGCTCTGCCGCCAACTGCTCGGCGAGCCGCTGCGGCTGCCCTCGGTGGCCACCTGGTGGCTGGGCGAGCCGTCCGCGCTGGCCGCCGCCTGGGAGCGGCTCGACCAGCTCATCATCAAGCCGCTGGATCGTTCCGCGCCTGAACGGGCCGTGTTCGGTGCCGACCTGTCGCCCGCCGAGCGGCAGGCCTTGCGGACGCGGGTCGAGGCCCGGCCGCAGCGCTACGTGGCCCAGGAATGGGTGCGGGTGTCGCAGGCGCCGGTGCTCGAACGCGACCCATGGGCCGGCGGGGACCGGCTGCACGCGCGCACGGTCGGCCTGCGGGTCTTCGCCGTGGCCACGCCCAACGGCTACCGGGTGATGCCCGGGGGGCTGACGCGGGTGGCCGGCGAGGGCGACTCGCGTGTCATCGCCATGCAGCGCGGCGGCCGCTCCAAGGACACCTGGGTGCTGTCCGAGGCACCGGTCAACGCGTCTCTCTCGCTCCTGTCTAGCACGGTGACGGCCGCGGACCTGGTCGCGCCGCGCGGCAACCTGCCTTCCCGCGCGGCCGAGAACCTGTTCTGGTTCGGCCGCTACGGCGAGCGCTGCGACGCCAGCGCGCGTTTGCTGCGGCTGGCGATCTCCAGCGTGCTGGGCAACAACGAAACCGGTGCCGACGATGCCGAGGACAACCTGGTGCCGCTGCTGGCGCTGGCGCGGTACATGGCCCTGATCGACGACCTCGGCCACCCGGGACCGGAGTTGCTGCGCGCGGCCACCCATCCCGATGAAGGCCTGGGCCAGCGCCTGCGCCAGTTGTCGCGTGTGGCCTTCACCCTGCGCGACCGCATGTCGGCCGACCATTGGCGCACCGTCAATCAGCTCATCGCCGATCCGGTGTTCCGGCATGGCAGCTCGCTGCCGCTGGCGCTGGTCTGGCTGGACCGCGCCGTCACCACCACGACCACGTTGTCGGGCCATGTGCTGGATGCCATGACGCGGGGAACCGGCTGGCATTTCCTGTCGATCGGGCGCTGCATCGAGCGGCTGTCGAACACCTGCCTGGCACTGCAGGCGGCGATCGGAACCGGACGCGCCTGCGGGCTCGACTGGCTGCTCGAGCTGGCCGACTCCACCGTGACCTACCGTTCGCGCTACCTGATCTCGCCCGAGTGGCTGCCGGTGCTCGACCTGCTGGTGCGCGACGACACCAGCCCGCGTTCGGTGGCGTTCCAGTTCAAGGGCATGCTCGACTACCTGGCCGAGCTCGAACACATCCGCGGGCCTTCCGGCAGCGAGCTGCTGAAGCCGGCCCAGGCCGCCTTGCAAGCCCTGGGTCCGGCCGACCTGCACCCCGAGAGCCCGGTCCTGGAATCGCTGCTGAACCAGCTCCAGGCGAGCGCGCGTGGTCTTTCGGACGAACTCACCCTCAAGTTCTTTTCGCATGCAGATTCGCGCAGCGTGCCGTCGGTAGGGGCCTGAGCATGGAGCGCATCCGCTACCACGTCGAACACCTGACCCGCTATGCGTATGCGGCGCCGGTGTCGCAGTCGTGGCAGCTCGCCCGCCTGACCCCCCGCGATCTGCCGTGGCAGCGCCTGTCGAGCGCCAGCCTGGACATCGACCCGCCGCCGGACGAGCGCCACGAGGGCCAGGACAGCTTCGGCAACCGCGTCACCCATTTCGGGTTGCACGGTCCGCATCGGGCGCTGCGGGTGCGCATGCAGTGCAGCGTCGAGGTCGGCCACCGGCCGGCCCCGGGGGCGATGCCGCGGGGCGGCTGGGAAACGGTGCGCGACGCGCTGTGCATGCCCCTCGCCCGAGCCGACCTGATGCCCGCGCGCATGAGCGAGCCGACCCGGCTGGTGCCCTTGTCCGAAGCGGCCCGCCGGTACGCGCTGGCCTCGCTCCAGCCCGGTCGCGACTGGCTGGACGCGGTGCTCGAGCTGATGCGGCGGATCCATGCCGACTTCGAGTTCGATCCCGATGCGACCACCGTCGGCACCCCGGTCGACGAGGTGCTGGCGCATCGCCGCGGCGTCTGCCAGGACTTCGCCCACCTGATGCTGGCCTGCCTGCGCGGGCACGGCCTGCCGGCCCGCTACGTGTCGGGTTATCTGTTGACCGATCCGCCCCCGGGCCAGCCGCGGCTGATGGGGGTGGATGCCTCGCACGCCTGGGTCGCGGCCTGGTCGCCCGCGGGAGAATGGGTCGAGTTCGACCCGACCAACAACCAATTGGCCGACCGCCGCTACATCACCCTGGGCTGGGGCGCCGACTTCGCCGACGTCGTGCCCCTGCGCGGAGTGATCCTGGGCAGCGGCAGCCAGTCGATGTCGGTCTCGGTGAGCGTGACCCCGGCGTGACGGCCGTGCGCCGCGTTCAGGGGCGGCGCCGCTGAACGCGGGCCACCGTCTCGCCCAGCTCGATCACCGCCATGGCGTAGTAGCTCGACCAGTTGTAGCGGGTGACCGCATAGAAGTTGGCCGTGCCGGCCACATAACTCGGCGCCGCCTGGCCGTTCTGCAGTTCCACCAGGGCGAGCTTGCCCTCGTAGGCCGCGGCCTCGGCGCCCAGCGCGGCGCCACGCTCGGCGAATTGGCGGGCGCTGAAGGTCGGCAGGATGTCGGGCCCCAGCAGCACGGCGCGGTCGGCCGCCTCGACCGGCGCGGCCACGTCGAAGCGGGTCGGCTGGTCGCGCTGCCAGCCGGACTCGGCCAGGAAGTGGGCCACGCTGCCGATCACGTCGGCCGCGCTGTGGTTCATGTCGATGCGGCCGTCGCCGTCGAAATCGACCGCGTATTTGTTCCAGCTGCTGGGCATGAACTGGCCCATGCCGATGGCGCCGGCGTAACTGCCCTTGACGGTCTGCGGGTCCAGGCCTTCGCTGCGGCACAGCACGAAATACTGTTCGAGTTCGTCGCGGAAGAACGCGCTGCGGTCGCGTCGCCCGGCAGGGAAGTCGAAGGCCAGCGTGGCCAGCGCATCGATGACGCGGAAGTTGCCCATCTGCCGGCCGTAGATGGTCTCCACCCCGATCACCCCGGCGACGATCTCCGGTGGCACGCCGTACAAGGCCTCCGCCCGCACCAGCCACCGTTCGTTCTCGCGCCAGAAGGCCACGCCGGCGCGGATGCGCACCGGTTCGACGAAACGCGAACGGTACAGGGCCCAGTTCTTGGCCGTGCCGGCGGCCGGCGGCATGATGAACTTCGCCACGTTCGGCACGTAGCGCGACTGCGCCAGCTGCGCCTGCACCCAGGCCGGGTCCAGGCCCTGGCGCTGCGCCAGCTCGGCGCCGAAACGCATCACGTCTTCGCGCTGCCCGTAGGTGACGATGTCGGGCGCCTTGTCGTCGCGCACTTCCACCGCACGGGCCGGGCGTTCGCCCCCCGGGGCGGCCAGCAGGGGAGCGGCCGCCCACAGCGCGCCTAGGGGGGCGATCCACAGCCGGCGGGGGGCGGTGAGGGGGCG
>CBIHOH010000163.1:0-4605 GCA_966211755.1 uncultured Rhizobacter sp.
AAGAGCTGGCGTCCGATCGAGCAGGCGACGATGAGCTACGGCTACGGCCTGTCGGTCAGCCTGTTCCAGCTGGCGCGCGCCTATACGGTCTTCGCGCACGACGGCGAGCTGCTGCCGGTGTCGCTGCTGAAAAACAGCGAACCGGCCGGCACGCCGGTGGCCGGCGTGCGCGTCATCTCCAAGCAGACCGCGCAGGCCGTGCGCGAGATGCTCCAGATGGCGGCCGGCCCCGGCGGCACCGGCCCCAAGGCGCAGGTCATGGGTTATTCGGTCGGCGGCAAGTCCGGCACGGCGCACAAGCAAGAGGGCAAGGGCTACGCGGACAGGAAATACCGTTCCTGGTTCGTCGGGCTGGCACCGGTGGTCCATCCGCGCATCGTCGTGGCGGTGATGGTCGACGAACCCAACAACGGCAAGTATTTCGGCGGCGATGTCGCCGCGCCGGTGTTCAGCGAGGTGGTGCAGAAGACCCTGCGCTCGATGGGCGTGGAGCCCGATCTCGACGTGCGCCCCCAGATCGTCTCGCAGGACCTGCCTGCGGTGGAGGAAAGTTTCTGATGGCTTGCGTGCCCGTTCATCCCGACCTCGATGCCGCGCTGGCCTGGCTGCAGGCGCGCGGCGCGCGTGCCCTGACCAGCGACAGCCGCCGCGTCGGCCCGGGCGATGCCTTCATCGCCTGGCCCGGCTTCGGCAGCGATGCCCGTCGCTTCGTCGATGCCGCCTTGCAGGCCGGCGCGGTCGCCTGCCTGGTCGATGCCGAGGGCCTGGACGGCTTCGACTTCGACCCGCAGCGTGTCAGCGCCCTGCACGGCCTGAAGGCGGCGACCGGCGAGCTGGCGAGCCGCTTCCTCGACCAGCCCAGCCGCCGGCTGCGGGTGCTCGCCGTCACCGGCACCAATGGCAAGACCTCCTGCGCCTGGTGGACCGCCCAGGCGCTGAGCCTGCTGGGCCGGCGCTGCGGCCTGGTCGGCACCCTCGGTGTCGGCGAGCCGCCGTCGGCCGCCGCGCCCGGGGCGGCCGTGGTGTCCACCGGCTTCACGACCCCCGATCCGGTCACCCTGCAGGCCGCGTTCCGCGGCTTCGCCGATGCCGGTTTCGCGGCCTGCGCGATCGAGGCCTCGTCGATCGGACTGGTCGAGCACCGGCTCGACGGCACGCAGGTCGATGTGGCGCTGTTCACCAATTTCACCCGCGACCACCTCGACTTCCATGGCGGCATGGCCGCCTACTGGGAGGCCAAGGCGCGGCTGTTCGCCTGGCCGGGCCTGCGCGCGGCCGTGGTCAACATCGACGACCCGCAGGGCGCGGCGCTGGCGGCCGGCCTGGCCGGCGGCGGCGTGGAGGTCTGGACCTGCAGCGCCGAGCCGCGGCATGCGGCCCGCCTGGTGGCACGCCATGTGCGCTACGAGGACGGCGGCCTGGCCTTCACGCTCAGCGAGGGCGCCCATTCGGTGGCGGTACAGAGCCGCATGATCGGCGACTACAACGTGTCCAACCTGCTGGCGGTCATCGGCGGCCTGCGCGCGCAGGGCATCCCGCTGGCCGATGCCGCCGCGGTCTGCGCGCGGCTCACCGCCGTGCCCGGCCGCATGCAGCAGGTGACCGCCGCGGCGGGGCCGGCGGTGGTGGTCGACTACGCCCACACGCCGGACGCCCTCGACAAGGCGCTCGCTGCGCTGCGGCCCTTCGCCGACGAGCGCGGCGGCAGGCTGTGGGTGGTGTTCGGCTGCGGCGGCAATCGCGACGTGACCAAGCGTCCCCTGATGGGCGGCATCGCCGAGCGCGGTGCCCACCAGGTGGTCGTCACCAGCGACAACCCGCGCCGCGAACCGGCCGAAGACATCCTGCGCCACATCCTCGCCGGCATGGCCTGCCCCGAGCGGGCGACGGTGATCCTGGACCGCCGTGCGGCCATCGGACACGCCATCCGGCAGGCCGCCCCCGAGGATGTGGTGCTGGTCTCCGGCAAGGGGCATGAGACCGAGCAGGAGATCGGCGGGGTCAAGCATCCGTTTTCCGACGTCGCCGAGGCGCAGTCCGCCTTGAACGAAAGGGCCTGCCCATGATGATGACACTGGCTCAGGCGCATGCGCTGCTGCCCGGCTCCACCCTGGTGGGCGACGGTGCGGTGGCCATCGCCCGCGTCCATTCCGACACCCGCAGCCTGCGCGCCGGCGACCTGTTCGTGGCCTTGCGCGGCGAGCGTTTCGATGCGCACGACTTCCTGGCGCAGGCCGCGGCCGCGGGCGCGGTGGCTGCGCTGGCCGAACGCGGGCTGCGCGAAAGCGGCCTGCCCGGGCTGCTCGTGGCCGACAGCAAGCAGGCGCTCGGCGTGCTGGCCGCCCAATGGCGGGCCCGCTTCGAGTTGCCGATGATCGCGGTCACCGGCAGCAACGGCAAGACCACCGTCACCCAGATGCTCGCCAGCGTGTTGCGCGCCTGGGTGGGCGAGGCCGCGTTCTCGACCGAGGGCAACTTCAACAACGACATTGGCGTGCCGCTGACCTTGCTGCGCCTGCGCCCCGGCCACCGCGCCGGCGTGGTCGAGCTCGGCATGAACCATCCCGGCGAGATCGCCGCGCTGGCCGCGATGGCCGCGCCCACCGTCGCCCTGGTCAACAACGCCCAGCGCGAGCACCAGGAATTCATGCAGAGCGTCGAGGCGGTGGCGCTGGAGAACGGCAGCGTGTTCGGCCATCTCGGCCCGGCCGGCGTGGCCGTGTTCCCGGCGGACGAGAGTTTCGTGCCGCTGTGGCGCGGCCTGGCCGGCGCCCGTCCGGTGCTGGGCTTCGCCTTGCGGGGCGCGGCCGACGTGACGGCCGATGCCGCCTGGGCGGGCGACCACTGGGCCCTCGGCCTGCACACGCCGGCCGGCCGGCAGGCGGTGAAGCTGCGCATCGCCGGTCTGCACAACGTGAAGAACGCCCTCGCGGTCACGGCCTGCGCGCTCGCCGCCGGCTGCCCGCTCGAGGCCGTCGCCCGCGGGCTGGAGGCCTTCGAGCCGGTCAAGGGCCGCTCGCAGCTCAAGACGGCCCGCCTGCACGGCGTCCCCATCACTCTGGTCGACGACACCTACAACGCCAATCCCGACTCCGCCCGCGCGGCGGTCGACGTCTTGTCGCAGCTGCCCGGCCCGCGCTGGCTGGTGCTGGGCGACATGGGCGAGGTCGGGGACCAGGGGCCCGAATTCCACCGCGAGGTCGGCGCCCACGCCCACGCCAGCGGCGTCGACGCCGTCTGGACGGCCGGCGCGCTCAGCCGCCATGCCGCCGAGGCCTGCCCGGGCGCGCGCCATTTCGACAGCGTCGCCGAGCTGCTGGCCGCCTTGCCCGAGGCCCCGCCCAGCGCGTCGGTGCTGGTCAAGGGCTCGCGTTTCATGAAGATGGAGCAGGTCGTGGCGGCTCTCGCACAGACCTCGCCCCAAGGCACTTCCAACCAAGGACCACAACATGCTGCTTAGCCTCGCCCAGTGGCTGCAGACCAGCTACCCCGAGCAGCTCGGGTTTCTGCGCGTCTTCCAGTACCTGACCTTCCGCGCGGTGCTGGCGGCCCTGACGGCCCTGCTCATCGGGCTGGCCTTCGGCCCCTGGGTCATCCGCCGCCTGACCGCGCTGAAGATCGGCCAGCCGATCCGCGAGTACGGCGTGGCCGCGCACCTGTCCAAGAGCGGCACGCCGACCATGGGCGGCGTGCTCATCCTGATCGGCATCGGCGTCAGCACCCTGCTGTGGTTCGACTGGAGCAACCGCTTCGTTTGGATCGTCATGCTCGTGACCCTCGGCTTCGGGGCCATCGGCTGGGTCGACGACTGGCGCAAGGTGGTGCAGAAGAACCCCGAGGGCATGCGTTCGCGCGAGAAGTACTTCTGGCAGTCGCTGATCGGCCTGGTGGCCGCGCTGTACCTGGCCTTCAGCGTCTCCGAGACCTCCAACCTGCGGGTGCTCGAGCTGTTCCTGCGCTGGGTGCAGAGCGGCTTCTCCAACGACCTGCCGCCCAAGGCCGACCTGATGATCCCCTTCGTCAAGACCGTGAGCTATCCGCTCGGGGTGTTCGGCTTCATCATCCTCACCTACATCGTCATCGTCGGCAGCAGCAACGCGGTCAACTTCACCGACGGGCTAGACGGCCTGGCGATCATGCCGGTGGTGATGGTCGGCTCGGCGCTTGGCGTGTTCGCCTATGTGGTCGGCAGCTCGGTGTACTCGAAGTACCTGCTGTTCCCCTACATCCCCGGGGCGGGCGAGCTGCTGATCTTCTGCGCGGCCATGGCCGGCGCGGGGCTGGCCTTCCTGTGGTTCAACACCCATCCGGCCCAGGTCTTCATGGGCGACGTGGGGGCCTTGTCGCTGGGCGGGGCCCTCGGCACCATCGCCGTCATCACCCGCCAGGAGATCGTGCTGTCCATCATGGGCGGCATCTTCGTGGCCGAGACGCTGTCGATCATGCTGCAGGTGAGCTGGTTCAAGTTCACCAAGAAGCGCTACGGCACGGGCCGCCGCATCTTCAAGATGGCGCCGCTGCACCATCACTTCGAGAAATCGGGCTGGCGCGAGACCCAGGTGGTCGTGCGCTTCTGGATCATCACCATGCTGCTGTGCCTGATCG
>CBIHOH010000164.1:0-4421 GCA_966211755.1 uncultured Rhizobacter sp.
ACGCCTGGAGGGCCGAGCTGGCCGGGCGGTCGGTCTCGGGCGAGGACGCCTATGCGGACAGCGACGCCGAGCACGCGCTGTTCGGCGAGCCGGGCATGCCAGCCCCGCGCGGCGGCTGGCAGCGCTCCATCCTGAAGGCCTTGTTCCCCGACGACGCCGTGGCCACCGAGGCGGCCACCCTGTTGCTGGCCCAGGACTGGGCCGGCGACGTCCACCTGCAATCGATGCAGACGGTGGTCGAGCAGGACTGGGTGCGCCTCACCCAGTCGCAGTTCAAGCCGGTCGACATCACCCCGGACTTCTGGATCGTGCCCACCTGGCACGAACCGCCGGCGGCGGCCGCGAAACTCATCCGCCTGGATCCGGGGCTGGCCTTCGGGACCGGCACCCATCCGACCACCCGCATGTGCCTGCGCTGGATCGCCCGCCAGGCGCCCCGGCTGGGCACGGGCTGGCAGCGGGTGCTGGACTACGGCTGCGGCTCGGGCATCCTGGCCATCGGAGCCGCCCTGCATGGCGGGCGCGGCATCGACGCCGTCGACATCGACCCGGCGGCGGTGGAATCCACCCGCGCCAACGCCCTTGCCAACGGTGTCGAGCTGCAGGCCGCGCTGCCCGACGCCGCCCAGGGGAGCTACCCGCTGGTGCTGGCGAACATCCTGGCCACGCCGCTCAAGCTGCTGGCGCCGCTGCTGTGCGGTTTCGTGGCACCGGGCGGGCATCTCGTGCTGGCCGGCATCCTGGAGCGCCAGGCCGACGAACTGAAGGCCGCCTACGCCCCCTGGTGCCGGCTCGAGGTCAGCGACACCGAGGACGGCTGGATCCTGATGACGGCGAGTGTCGGACCATGATGCCCCATGGCATGATCCCGGCATGAGCCTGGCCACCCGTTGCACCGCCTGCGGTACCGTCTTCCGCGTCGTCCAGGACCAGCTCAAGGTCTCCGAGGGATGGGTGCGCTGCGGGCGCTGCGACCAGGTCTTCAACGCGATCGAGGGGCTGTTCGACCTGGAGCGCGATGCGCCGCCGGACTGGAACCCTCCGCCGGCACCGCCCGCTCCTGCGGCAGCGGTGGTCACCGCCACCTTCCAGGCGCCCGCCGAGCCGCCCGCAGACGATGAGGATGTGTTCCACCTCAGCGACGAGGACCGCATCCACTCCCGGTTCTTCCAGCCCGAGCAGGAAGACGTCGCCCAGACGCCGGCGCAGGCCCTGAAGCCGCGCGACCGCCTCGATTTCGCCGACGCCCGATTCAACGATGCGTTGCTCGCCGACGCCGAGGACGACATGCCGGCGCAGAGCGCGGAGCCGGCGCGCAAGTCCAGGTCCAAGAAGAGATCCAGGGCCGCGGCCGACAAGGGCTCGCCCGAATTCCTGCTCGCCGCCAAGCGCAAGGCCATGTGGCGCAGCCCGCGCATGCGCGCGGGCCTGGGCCTGCTGTCCGCGCTGCTGCTGCTGGGCCTCCTCGCGCAGGTGCTCTACCACTTCCGCGACCTGACGGCCGCCCGCTGGCCGGAAAGCCGGCCCTGGCTGGAACAGGGCTGCGAACTGCTGAAGTGCCGCATCGGCCTGCCGCGGCACATCGACGATGTCGCGGTGGAAAGCAGCGCCCTGTCTCCCGCCAACAACGGTGCGGCCTACCGCTTGTCGGTGGTGCTGCGCAACCGCGGCAACGTTCCCCTGGCCATGCCATCGGTCGAGCTCAGCCTGACCGATGCGGCCGGCCAACTGGTGTCGCGCCGGGCCCTCTCGCCCGGCGATTTCCGGGTTGCCACCAGCGCCCTGCCCGCGGGCGGCGAAACCAGCCTGCAGCTGCTGCTGTCCACCGACGGACGCCGCATCTCGGGCTACACGGTCGAAGTGTTCTACCCTTGACGCCCTCCATCCACCTCCGGCGTGCCCATTGCGCCGTCCTCTCTGACCAGGAACAACCATGTCGGCCTTGATCTGCGGCTCTCTCGCCTTCGACACCATCACCACCTTCCCGGGACGCTTTGCCCAGCAGATCCTGCCCGAGCAACTGCACATCCTGAACGTGTCGTTCCTGGTGCCCACGCTGCGCCGCGAATTCGGCGGCTGCGCCGGCAACATCGCCTACACCCTGAACAAGCTGGGCGGCCAACCCCTGGTGATGGCGGCCGTCGGCCCGGACGGGCAGGACTACCTGGCGCGTTTCGCCAGCTGGGGCGTGAGCACCGAGTTCGTCCGTGTGGTCGAGGACAGCCACACCGCCCAGGCCATCATCATCACCGACACCGACAACAACCAGATCACCGCCTTCCACCCCGGTGCGATGCAATCGGCCCACCTGACCGCCGTGCCGGTCCGCGAGGACATCCGCGTGGCCATCATCGCCCCCGATGGTCGCGACGCCATGCTGCAGCACGCCGAGCAACTGGCGGCCGCGAAGATTCCCTTCGTGTTCGATCCCGGCCAGGGCTTGCCGATGTTCGACGGCCAGGAGCTGAACCGTTTCGTCGAGCAGGCCACCTGGATCGCGCTCAACGACTACGAGGCGCGCATGCTGTGCGACCGCACCGGCAAGAGCCTGGAACAATTGTCCAACTCGCACCTGAAGGGTGTGATCGTCACGCTGGGCGGGGAAGGCTGCGACATCTGGCAGCAAGGCCGCCGCACCCATGTGCCCGGGCAGGCGGCCACCGAGATCGTCGACCCCACCGGCTGCGGCGACGCCTTCCGCGGCGCGCTGCTCTACGGCCTGGAACGCGGCTGGCCCCTCGAACGTTGCGTGGCCCTGGGCAACCGGGTGGGCGCGCTCAAGATCGCCTGCCGCGGCGGCCAGAACCACCCGGTCGATCCCTCGCTGGCGAACGGCTAAGCCAGGGCCTGGTCCAGCCAGGCCACGACCGGCGCCAGCGGCAGCTCGATGCGCAGTTGCTTGCGCTTGGCGCTGTCGCCGCGCCACAGGCTCACCTGGCCGCGCGCCACCCCCAGCTCGGCCGCGAGCCAGCGCAGCAAGGCGTCGTTGGCCCGGCCTTCCACCGGTTGCGCCGCCAGGCGGATGCGCAGGGCGCCGTCGTGCAGGCCCATGCACTGCGTCCGCTTGGCGTTGGGCGCCACCAGCACGTCGAGCAGCACCGCGCCTGCCGATTCCCGCACGCAGGGCCAGGCCGCCGCGCTCATCGCGAACCGGCGCCCCGGGGCGGGCACGACGATAAAGACAGCGATAAAAAAACCCGGCCGGAGCCGGGTTCTTCAGACCTCATGGCCGTTTCACTCAGGGCTTGGCGCCCGTCGGGAAAGGCCATGCAGCCGCCGGGCTCAGGGCCGTCTTGGCAGCCGGGGCGGCCGCGGGCTTGGCGGCAGCGGGGGCAGCAGCAGGGGCGGCAGCAGGCGCAGGGGCAGGCTTTTTGGCAGCAGGCTTCTTGGCTGCCTTTTTCGCTGCAGGCTTGGCGGCAGCCTTCTTGGCAGCAGGCTTGGCAGCCGTCTTCTTGGCGGCGGCCTTCTTGGCGGGTGCAGCCTTCTTGGCAGGAGCGGCCTTCTTGGCAGCAGCCTTCTTGGCAGGAGCGGCCTTCTTCGCCGGTGCGGCCTTCTTGGCAGCGACCTTCTTCGCCGGTGCGGCCTTCTTCGCGGGAGCCGCCTTCTTCGCTGCAGCCTTCTTGGCAGGAGCGGCCTTCTTCGCCGGTGCGGCCTTCTTGGCGGCAGCCTTCTTCGCCGGCGCTGCCTTCTTCGCAGGAGCCGCCTTCTTCGCTGCTACCTTCTTGGCGGGTGCAGCCTTTTTCGCCGGAGCGGCCTTCTTAGCCGCGACTTTCTTGGCCGGAGCCTTCTTTGCAGTTGCCATTACATTTCTCCTTGATCAAGTTGAAAAAACACTGCCCTGCCCCGACGGAGTTGTCGGCACCGGGCAGTTATTCATCGCCCGAAGGTCTGCCCAGGAGGGGCGCCCCGGTACGATGAATGGGGTTGCGAACCGCCGCCACTACTTCTGTGTCGGTAGGGTGCTGGCACTTCGCGGATCTTGATCTTCATCGCCGACCTGTTGCTTCGTTCGCCGCGAAACGTCAATCCCAGGAGAGGGCGCCACCGGACTGATACTCGATGACACGCGTCTCGAAGAAATTGCGCTCCTTTTTCAGGTCGATCATTTCGCTCATCCAGGGGAACGGGTTTTCCTCGTTCGGGAAGAGCTCTTCCAAACCAATCTGCATGGCCCGCCGGTTGGCGATGTAACGCAGATAACCTTTGAACATGGACGCGTTGAGGCCGAGCACGCCGCGCGGCATGGTGTCTTCGGCATAGCGGTACTCGAGCTCGACGGCGTGCATGAACAGCTGCTTGATCTCGGCCTTGAACTCCGGCGTCCAGAGATGCGGATTTTCGAGCTTCAACTGGTTGATCAAATCGATGCCGAAATTGCAGTGCATCGACTCGTCGCGCAGGATGTACTGATACTGCTCGGC
>CBIHOH010000165.1:0-3886 GCA_966211755.1 uncultured Rhizobacter sp.
GTGCGCTCGAAGCTGTGGGTGAAGGCATCGGCGGGGGGCGCGCCGGCGGGGTTGCCGACCTCGGCGCCGGGGTAGTTCTCGTCGACGACCAGGGTGTCGAAGAGCGGCGTGCCGCGCGGCACGCCGCTCAAGGCCTGCACCTCGGCCAGCGAGCTGCACTCGTGCTCGCGCAGCTCGGCCTGCTGCGCCTGCAGGGCGCGCAGGTAGACCGGCAGCGAGGTCTCGGGGTTCACCGAGACCCGCAGCGGCAAGGTGTTGATGAACAGGCCCACCATGGACTCGATGCCCGGCAGCTCGGCCGGGCGCCCGGAGACGACGCTGCCGAAGACCACGTCGTCGCGGTCGCTGTAGCGGCTCAGCAGCAGCCCCCAGGCGCCGAGCAGCACCGTGTTGACGGTGAGCTGCAATTGGCGCGCCAGTGCGCCGAGGGAACTGGTGGCGGCCGGCGAGCAATGGCGCTGGCATTCACCGTAGACGGCAGCCCGGGACGAGGCCGCCACGGCGGGCGCCGGTTCGCCCAGGCGCAGGTCGGTCGGGACCTTGAAGTCGCCCAGGCGCTGCCGCCAGAAGTCGTTGCTGCGCGACAAGTCCTGGCGCTGCAGCCAGGCGATGTAGTCCGAATAGGGGCGCACGGCGGGCAGTTCGGGCTCGCGCCCTCGCATATAGGCGCCGTAGGCCGCGAAGACGTCGCGGGACAGCACGCCCTTGCTCCAGCCGTCGACCAGCGCATGGTGCATGCTCATCACGAACTGGTGGCGCTCGGGGCCCAGCTGCATCAGGCCGATGCGCATCAGCGGAGGGTGCTCGAGCTCGAACCCGCGGGCGCGGTCGGCCGCCAGGTAGCTTTCGAGGCGCTGGCCCTGTTCGGCGGCGGACAGGCCGCGCCAGTCCTGGTGGTCGAAGGGCAGCACGGCCGTGCGCGAGACCACTTGCAAGGGCTTGGAGACGCCTTCCCAGTGGAAGCTGCTGCGCAGCACGGTGTGGCGGTCGACGACGTACTGCCAGGCCCGGCGGAAGGCCTCGACGTCGATGGCACCGAGCAAAGGCATGCTCGATTGCTCGAAGTAGAGGTTGGCGCCCGTGTCGCGCAGGCTGTGGAACAGCATGCCTTGCTGCAGCGGGGTCAGTTCGTAGACGTTCTCGATGTGTTCGTTGTTCATGGTCATTCCTTGCGAGGGGCTTGGCCGAGCCGGCCGAGCAGGGCGTCCAGGTCTTGCTGGCTGACGCGGGCCTGCGGGAAGTCGGAGGGGCGTGCGAGCACCGCGTCGGCGCCCAGCAGGGCGGCCATGGCGGCCGAAAAATGAGCCGTCAGGGTCGAGATGGTGTCTGCGTCATGGACTTGCCGGCCGTAGGTCCAGGTGACTTCGAGCCGGCCCGCCAGGACCTTGGCATTGACCTCGATCAGGTGCTCGCGCCGGCCCCGCGGGCAGGCGGCCGGGCCGCTGCGCCGCGGTTCGTCGGGTTCCCAGTCGGCGGACGCCTCCCGGCTGACCTGGCCGAAGTAGTTGAAGGCGACCTCCGGGTGGGGCATTCGGCGCAGGCCCTCGCGCAGCGCCTCGTCGTCGCCGAGGTAGCGCAGCAGGCCGTAGCCGATGCCGCGGTTCGGCACCCGGCGCAGCTGGGCCTTGACCGCGTCCAGCGCCTGCGCCGGTGGAGCCTCGGACGGCAGCTCCAGCCGCACCGGGAACAGGCTGGTGAACCAGCCGACGGTGCGCGAGACGTCGAGGTCTTCGAACAGCGGTTCGCGGCCGTGGCCTTCCAGGTGGATCAGCAGCTGGTTGCGGCCGGTCCAGGCGGCGAAGGCCTGCGCCAGGGCGCACAGCAGCACGTCATTGACCTCGGTATGGTGGCGCCGGGGCATGTCGTGCAGCAGCCGCTGGGTGTCGGCGGCGGACAGGCTGGTCACCACGTCGACCGCCTGGGCGACGCTGTTGTCGCCGTCGCTGCGGTCGACCGGCAGGGGTTGCACCGGTTCGCGCGCCACGTCCAGCCAATAGGCTTTCTCGGCGTCGAGCGCGCCCGAGCGGGCGTGCGCCGCCAGGCGTTGGCTCCAGGCCTGGAAGGAACTGGTCTTGGGCGGCAGGCGCACGCTTTCGCCTCGGGCCATCTGACGATAGGCGGTGGCCAGGTCCTCGAGCAGGATGGGCCAGGAGATGCCGTCGACCGCGAGGTGATGGACCACGATCAGCAGGCGGCCCGGGGCCTGCGGGCCGGCGTCGAACAGCGCGGCGCGCAGCAGCCGGCTGCTTGCGGGATCGAGGCCTTGCTGGACCCGGGTGGCCAGGCATTCGACCTCGTCCGCCTGCAGCTGCGGCGGCACCTGGGCGAGCGTGTGGCATTGCAGCAGCTCGCCGTCGGGTGCTTCGTCGGCGGCGGGCGGTATCCAGGCATCGCCCCCGGCAGCGTCGAAACGCAGGCGCAGGGCGTCGTGGTGCTGGAGCAGTTGCTGCAGGGCGCGGCCCAGCAGGCCGGGATCGAGGCCCGCCTGCACCTTGAACAGAACGGCCTGGTTGAAATGATGCGGTTCGGGCAGCCCGCGCTCGAAGAACCAGCGCTGGATGGGAATGAGGGGAACCGCCCCCTGCACCGGCCCCTGGTCGGCCACCGGGACCCGGTTCGAACCGGCCACGCCGGCCAGCTCGGCGATGGTCTGGTGCTTGAAGATGTCCTTGGCGGAGAGCCCCAGGCCGCGCTGGTTGGCCCGCGCCATCACCTGGATGCTCAGGATGGAGTCTCCGCCCAGCTCGAAGAAGTTGTCGAACACCCCCACCCGGTCGAGGCCGAGCACATCGGCCCAGAGCTCGGCCAGGACGGCCTCGTTCGGCGTGCGGGGAGCGACGTAGCTGGCTTCGGTGTCGGCACCGGCGTCCGGCAGCGCCTCGCGGTCGAGCTTGCCGTTGGCGCTCACCGGCCAGTCGTCCAGCATGGCCCAGCTGTGGGGAACCATGTGCTCGGGCAGGCGCTCGCGCATGAAGCGGCGCAGTTCGACGGTGCTGATCGACAGCCCCGGATGGGCTTGCACGTAGCCGACCAGGCGGGGGGCGTTCAGGTCTTCGCGCAACAGGACCGCCGCCTGGCGGACGCAGGGGTGGCGCAGCAGCACGGTCTCGATTTCACCGAGGTCGATGCGGAAGCCGCGCAGCTTGACCTGGTGGTCGAGCCGGCCGAGGAACTCGAGCTGCCCGTCGGGACGCCAGCGCACCCAGTCGCCGGTCCTGTAGACGCGGTCGCCGCGGGTGTCGGAAAACGGATGCGGCAGGAAGCGCTCGGCGCTCAGCTCCTCGCGCCCGAGGTAGCCTCGCCCGACGCCGATCCCGCCGATGTACAGCTCGCCGGGCACGCCGCAGGGGACCAGCCGATGGCCGCTGTCGAGCACATAGGCCTCGGTGTTGGCGATGGGGCTGCCGATGGGTGGGCGGTCGACGGCCCCGGTGCAATCGGCGCAGGAGGTCCAGATGGTGTATTCGGTCGGGCCGTACAGGTTGAGGATGCGCCGACCCTCGCGGGTCCAGCGGGCGGGCAGCCCGGGCGGACAGGCCTCTCCGGCCACCATGAGGGTGCGCAGTGCCGGCAGTTCCCCGGCCTCGTGGGCGGCCAGCAGCGAGGGCGGCAGCAGGGCGACGGTAATGGCCTGGGCGTGCAGGAAACGCAGCAGGTCGCCATCGGACTGCGCGGTGTCGCGGTCCGACAGGCAGAGCGTCGCGCCGGTCGACAAGGCCATGCTGAGTTCGAAGACCGAGGCATCGAAGCTCAAGGAGGCGAATTGCAGCACGCGGTCGGACGCGGTGATGCCGAGCAGGCGCTGCGACTCCATCGCGACATTGCCCAGGCCGCGGTGCTCGATCATCACGCCCTTGGGGTTGCCGGTGGAGCCGGAGGTGTAGAT
>CBIHOH010000166.1:0-3871 GCA_966211755.1 uncultured Rhizobacter sp.
TGCCTGCCTGCCTGCCTGCCTGCCGCACCGTCTGCCGACCCACCGCCTTCACTTCATCCATGGAACGTCGACCCTCGATCCGGCTCGTCCTGCTGCTGCTCGCTGCCGTGTTGCTGCTCGTCGCCGCCGCCGTGGCGATCGACCTGGCCCGCCGATCCGGCGACGGCGGCAGCTGGACCTCCATTCCCTCCATCCAGGGCCGCGGCCGCACCAGCCCCTTGGCTGGGCAGCGCGTCAGCACGCGGGGAGTGGTCACCCGGCTCACCAACAACGGCTTCTTCCTGCAGGATGCAGCGGGCGACGGTGATCCGCGCACTTCCGACGCACTGCAGGTGTTCACCCACGACAAGCCGGCGGTCGTCGCCGGCCAGTTGGTCCGCCTCAGCGGGCTGGTGACCGAGTTCAACACCGGGGCCTCCGGGAACGCCGAGACGGCCGCCCACACGGTCACGCAGCTGCGGGCGGTCTCCGGTCTGCAGGTGCTCGGTGTCGGACCGCAGGTGCGGCCCGTTCCATTGCGTCTGCCTGTCGCGAGCGACGACGAGTTCGAGCCCTTCGAAGGCATGCTGGTCTCGGTGCCGGGGCGCCTCACCGTGTCGCAGAACCATTTTCTCGGTCGCTACGGCCAGCTGACCCTGTCGGCCGGCGGGCGCCTGCTGGCCCCCACCAACCTGCATCGCCCCGGCGCCCTGGCCCAGTCCCGGGCACGCGCCGACCGCCTTCGCACGCTGCTGCTCGATGACGGCGATTCGCTGCAGAACCCGGCACCGGTTCCCTATCTCGGCGAAGGCGGCACGGTGCGTGCCGGCGATACGGTCGACGGCCTGACCGGTGTGCTCGACTACGGTCCGGCGGGTCGACACGACGCGGCCGGTGGTCATCACAAGATCCATCCCAGCCGGGCGCCTGTCTTCATCCGTTCCAACCCGCGCCCTGGCGTTCCTCCGGCGGTGGGCGGCGACCTGAAGATCGCCGGCCTCAATCTGCAGAACTACTTCACCAGCCTGAAGAACGGCCGCCAAGGCTGTGCACCGGGTGGGCTGGCGAGCGATTGCAGGGGCGCCCGCAACGAGGCCGAGTTCGACCGCCAGCGGGCCAAGATCGTCGAGACCCTGGCCCTCCTCGACGCCGATGCGGTCGGATTGATGGAGATCGAGAACAACGGAGACACCGCCCTGCGGCATCTGGTCGATGCGCTCAACCAGCGTGTCGGCGCGGGCCGGTATGCGGCGGTACCCGAACCCGCCGCCGGCTTCGGCGGCGACGCGACCCGTGTCGCGCTCATCTACCAGCCGGCCAGGCTGCGCCTCGCGCATGCCGCGCTCGTGGATACCGATCCTGTCCACCATCGAGCGCCACTTGCACAGACCTTCATGGCCAGCGGCGGGCAACGCTTCAACGTCGTGGTGAGCCACTTCAAGTCCAAGTCCTGCAAGGGAGCGCAGGCCGCCGAGCTCGATCAGGGCGACCTGCAGGCCTGCTTCAACGCGCGCCGCCTGCGGCAGGCGAGGGCGCTGCTGTCATTCGTCGAGAGTGTGCAGGCCCGGACGGGCACGGCCGAGGTCCTGCTGCTCGGGGACTTCAACGCCCTCGCTCACGAGGACCCGGTGCGAGAACTGCTGTCCGGCGGCTTCGTCGATGAGCTCGGCCGCTTCGACCCCGCTGCCTACACCTATGTCTTCGATGGCTTTGCGGGCCGTCTCGACCATGTCCTGGCCAGCCCGGCGATGAGTGCGCGGGTGACCCGGGCGGCGGTGTGGCACATCAATGCCGATGAACCGGCCGTGCTCGACTACCAGCTGGCCTTCAAGCCGCAGGACTTGTACACGGCCACGCCTTATCGCAGCGCCGACCACGACCCGGTGCTGCTCGGGCTGCGTTTCGGAGCGCCGCCGCCTGTGGGAGCCATGCCCCTGCGGGATGGGGGGGAGCGCTTGATCGGGCGATGATGAGGAGGCGGCTCACTCCCGGTATCTGTCGGGCTGCGCGGCATCGCCGGTGCCGTGGCACGGCGGTGGATGTCCATGACTTGCTGCGAGCCCGGTGCAGATGTGTCTTGAACCCGGCGAGAACCTGGCTGTGCGCGGACTTCCGTCCCGTACCGGGAGGGAGCATCCGGTGGTGTGCATGCCTGAGGAGTCGTATTTTGCTTGCCCAACCGGCCGTGCTCGTTCGTCCGCTGGATGGCGGCCATGGTGTCGGCGGTCTTGTCCCGACTTGTGGCCGGTGTTTCCGGTGCCGGTGGCCGCTTGCGTAAACTTGGTCATTCCGCCCGCCTCGCCGTGGGCTTTTTCATCAGGAACATCTTCATGGCAGACATCACCCTCTACGGAATCCCCAACTGCGATACCGTCAAGAAGGCACGGGCCTGGCTGGCCGGGCAGGGAGTGGCTGTCGCCTGGCACGACTTCAAGAAGCAGGGCGTGCCCGATGCGGCGCTCGCACGCTGGATCGAGGCGCTAGGCTGGGAAAAACTCGTGAACCGGCAAGGCACGACCTGGCGCAAGCTCGATGACGGCACCAAGGCCGGTGTGAGCGACGCGGCTTCAGCCAGCGCGCTGATGCTGGCTCAGTCGAGTGTCATCCGGCGCCCCGTGGTCGAATGGGGTGACGGCCGGGTGACGGTGGGTTTTTCGGAGGACAGCTTCCGTCAGCACCTGGGCTGAACGGTGCATGAAAAAGCCGCAGCTGGAAGGCTGCGGCTCAGGGGCGGGGGCGGCCGGCGCCTCGTTCAGCCGGCGAGCAACTGGCGCAGCACGAAGGGCAGGATGCCGCCGTGTTTGTAGTAGTCGACCTCGATGGGGGTGTCGATGCGCAGTGTGAGCTTCACGTCGCGTTTGCTGCCGTCCTTGCCGTGGATGACCAGGGTGGCGTCTTGCTGCGGCCTGAGTTCGGTGCCGAGCAGGACGTCGAATTGCTCGTCGCCGACGATGCCCAGCGATTCCCAGGAGTCGTTCCCCTTGAATTGCAGCGGCAGCACGCCCATGCCCACCAGGTTGGAGCGGTGGATGCGTTCGTAGCTGCGTGCGACGATCGCCTTGATGCCCAGCAGCTGCGTGCCCTTGGCGGCCCAGTCGCGCGATGAACCGGTGCCGTATTCCTCGCCGGCGAAGATGATGCTCGGCGTGCCGGCGGCCATGTACTCCATGGCGGCGTCGTAGATGAACATCTTCTCGCCCGAGGGCTGGAACAGGGTCACGCCGCCTTCTTCCCGGCTGCCGTCCGGCCGGGCCGGGATCATCAGGTTCTTGATGCGCACGTTGGCGAAGGTGCCGCGCACCATCACGTCGTGGTTGCCGCGGCGCGAGCCGTAGGAGTTGAAGTCGGCCTTCTGCACGCCGTGTTCCTTCAGCCATTGGCCGGCGGGGGACTGCTCCTGGATGCTGCCCGCCGGCGAGATGTGGTCGGTGGTGATGGAGTCGCCGAACAAGGCCATGGCCCGCGCGCCTTTCACGCCCAGGCTGGCCAGGCCGGGTTCCATGTGGAAGTCGTCGAAGAAGGGCGGCCGGGCGATGTAGGTGCTGGTGGGCCAGGTGTAGACCTCGCCCTCGACGCCGCGGATCTGTTCCCACAGCGGGCCGGGGCTGCTGTGCACCCGGCTGTAGTTCTCGCGGTAGGCCTTGGCGTTCATCGCGTGTTTCATCAGCTGGTGGATCTCCTCGCTGCTGGGCCAGATGTCGCCGAGGTAGATGTCGCGCCCGCCGTGGCCCTTGCCCACCGGCTCGGTCATCAGGTCGCGGTTGGCGTTGCCGGCCAGGGCATAGGCCACCACCAGCGGCGGGGAGGCCAGGAAGTTGGCCTTCAGGTTCGGGTGGATGCGGGCCTCGAAGTTGCGGTTGCCCGACAGCACGGCGGCGCAGACCAGGTCGTT
>CBIHOH010000167.1:0-3744 GCA_966211755.1 uncultured Rhizobacter sp.
CCACCGCCACGAACCCCTTGAACTCCTTGGTCATGTCCTGGGTCTCCAGGATGTGCTCGCCGCTCATGGCAGGCTCCTGGCGAGGGGGAAGAGACGGACGGCGGCTTCGAACAAGTGCATCATCATCTTCACTCGGCTCCTAAACGCTGTGACAACTGGCGCGCCAGGCGCACCGCCTGCTCGCGCTGGCGGATCGCACCGCGGGCCTTGAGAGCGCTCTTTTGCTGGCAGAGCGCCAACCCGGCCACCACCTGGCCGCCCGCATCGAAGACCGGCGCGGCCACGCAATACACCCCCTGGCGCTCGCCCTCGTCGTCGACGACATAGCCGCTTTCGCGCGTACAGGCCAGGTCGCGCAGCAGCTCGGCACGCGACATCGCAGGCTGGTTCATGAAGGGCGGGAAGCGGCTGGCCGGGAACAAGCGCTTGACCTGCGCCTCGTCCTGGAAGGCCAGCATGGCCCGGCCCGTGGCGGCGCGATGCGCCGGCCAGCGCGTGCCCACGCTGTAGGCCAGGCCGAGCGACGGAACCCCGTGGTGCAGGGCGACGCACTGCAGGTCGACGCCCTCGAGCACGGACAGCAGCACGGTCTGGTGCGGCGCCGGCACGGCCTCGGCCACCAGGGCCATGAATTCGCGCGCCGGGCTGGTGCCGGCCGCAAAGGCCGTGGCCAGGCGCATCACGCGCGGCCCGAGGAAAAACTCGCCGTCTTCGTGCCGGCGCAGGTAGCCCAGCGCCTTCAAGGTGCCGCACAGGCTGTGCAGGCTGCTCTTGGGCACCGCCAGGTTGGCGGCCAGGCGCGCCAGGCTCATGGATTGACGCGTGTGCTCCAGCAATTCGAGCACCGCCACCGCACGCGCCACCGCGGGCACGAGCACGGAGGCCGGCGCAGGCCTGGCCCTGGCGGGCGTTGCGGCAGAGGTGGATTCGAGTTGAAGCATGGACCCTCGGGTTAGGCTGTGACTCGACGCGTTCGCCGAGGTTCCGAAGCCATCGTTCCATCGACGGAACGACGTTCGATAGATCGAACGGCACGCGTTGGCAGTCTAAGGGCCGGATGTGCGATCCGTCACGAGAACCCATGGTCATTGGGGAATATCCGACTAGGGTTTGTGCGGAGCGCGGGGCGGCCCCAGGATGGCCTGGCAGTCAGGCGGCCCGTTGCCATTCACCTCGTGGAGACCGGGCTCGCCAAGGGGCGGCACCCGCCCGGCTGGAGCAGGCGGCTGTCACAAAGTCTTTCATGGTGGGCAGGCCCTCAGGGGTGGCACGCGGATCGCAAGAGCCCCACTTTTCCGCCAAGGCGCGGTCGACAAGGGACGGCTGCGCCACATGCGTCCGTCACACGTCGGCATCCAGCGGTCCGGCGGCCACATCCAGCCCGCGACATTCCCCGTGCGGCAGGCCGTCCGGGCCTGCGCGGCAACACGGCACCGGCAGAACATCGCGCCCGTGACGAGGCGGCTCCAGCCGTCCTGCCGCACACCTACCGGCACGAGCCGGGCGAACGGAGGCAGGCCTGCCCCATCGCGCCGGCCGGGCGGCTAACGCGCCGTCCAGCCGCCGTCCACCGGCAGCGCCGCGCCGGTGATGGAGCCGCCCGCGGGCGAGCAGAGGAACAACACGAGCTGGGCGAGTTGCTCCATTTCGACGAAACGCTTGTTCGGATGCGACGCCAGGATCACGTCCCGGATGACCTGCGCCTGCGACAGGCCGTGTGCCTTCGCCTGGGCCTCGATCTGCTTGTCCACCAGCGGGGTGCGCACATAGCCCGGACAGACGGCGTTGCAGGTGATCGGCGTCTCGGCCACTTCGAGGGCCACGGTCTTGGTCAGGCCGAGCACGCCGTGCTTGGCGGCCACATAGGCACTCTTGTAGGGCGAGGCGACCAGCCCGTGGGCGGAAGCGATGTTGACGATGCGCCCGCGGCCGCGCTGCCGCATCCCCGGCAGGGCGGCCTTGATGGTGTGGAAGTTGGAAGTCAGGTTGATGGCGATGATCTGCTCCCATTTGTCCTCAGGGAACTCATCGACCGAGGTCACGAACTGGACGCCGGCATTGTTGACGAGGATGTCCACCGCGCCGAACTTCGCCTGCGCCGCCGCCATCATCCCGGCGATCTGCTCCGGCCGCGACATGTCGGCGTCCGAGTAGCACACCTCCACGCCGCTGCGGAACTGCAGGGACGCGCGCAGGTCCTCGATGTGGCCCGGATCGCCGAAGCCGTTGAGCATGACGTTGACCCCCGCCATCGCCAGCGCTTCGGCCACGCCGAGGCCGATCCCGCTGGTCGATCCGGTGACCACGGCGGACTGTCCTTTGAACATCGCAACTCCCTTTCCCGCCGGGCGGACCGAGGCGCCGCCGGCCTGTTGTGATGGAGCCCCGGCAGAGGCTCCGTTGACATGGCATCACGGCGCGGCAGGCCTGGCGTGCCGGCTTGCGGCCACGACGGCAGCGGCCGTGACTACTTCAGCAGCCTGCCGGAGCTGCCGATGACGGTGACCTCGACAAAGCGCGAGCCGACCCGGTTGGTGGGTGAGAAGCCGACCATGACGCCGCCCAGGTCGTAGGCACGCATGGATTCCAGCCCCCTGATGAGCGCGCTGCGGGTCGGGTTCGGCCCGGCCCGGCGCAGCCCTTCGACCAGCACCTTGGCGCCGAGGAACTCCTCGAAGTTGGTGTAGTTGACCTCTTCGTCCGGCGCGAACCTTTTCATCAGCCGGTGGAACTCGCGGATGACGGCCAGCGTGCTGCGGTAGGGATAGGGCACGACCTGGCTGATGCCCATGCCGCGCACGTTCTCCAGCCCGCCCTGGCGGACCAGCTCGGCCGGGTCGACCACCGAGATGTTGAACAGCTGCCCGCCTCCGCCGGCCTCCCGGTAGCCGCGGGCGAAGGCGGCGGCGGGTTTGGTGACCGCGATCATGATGACTGCCTGCGGCATGGCCGCCGCCACGCTCTTGACCGCCTCGGCGACATCGTCGGTGTTGCGTTCGTACGAGGCGACCACCGCCGGCTTGAGGCCGCGGCTGGCCATGGCCTTCTCCACGCCGGCCAGGCCCGCCTTGCCGAAGCCGTCGTTCTGGTACAGCACGGCGATGCGCTTGAGGCCCTGGGTGATCAGTTGCTTGAGCATGTGCTCGGTCTCGTCGCCGTAGCTGGCGCGGAGATGGAAGATCCAGGGGTTGTACGGCGTGCGCAAGGCCTCGCCGCCGGTATATGGCGCGACCAGGGCGATGCCGCCGGCCTCGAGCACGCCGTCGGTGAGCAGCCGGCCGATGTTCGCCGTACCGGCGAAGCCGAAGAGGGCGACGACCTTCGGGTCCAGGATCAGCTGCTGCGTCAGCAGCACGGTCTGGTCGACCTTGTAGGCATCGTCCAGCACCACGGTGCGGATCTTCTGGCCGTTGATCCCGCCCTGCTGGTTGATCCAGTCGAAGTAGACCCGCCCGCCGAGCACCATCTGCCGCCCGGTCGAGGCGAGCACGCCGCTCAACGGCGCCACCTGGCCGATGACGATCTCCGCCCGGACGGCCGCACTGCCCAGCAGACAGGCGAAGACCAAGAGACGGGCGAGCAGGCGGGTCAGCTTCATGGTGCATCCTCCAGGATCATGAAGAACCGGGGCGGCGGCGTCGCGTCAAGCCGGCTTGCGGCGACCTTGCATGTAGGCCAGCAGTTCCCCGACGATGCCGCGGCGGAAGGCGATCACGCACAGCACGAAGATGACGCCGATGATGA
>CBIHOH010000168.1:0-3647 GCA_966211755.1 uncultured Rhizobacter sp.
CCTGGCCGCGGGCGCCGTCGCAGCTTGCGGCGGATCCTCGGATGCCGATGCACCGGGCTACGCGCGGCGCTGCGGCCTGGCGCCCGCAGCCGAGGGCACATTGGCGTTGCCCGAGCCGAGCGGCGAGCTGTGCATCGGAAAGGCGCAATTCCGGGTCGCCGGTGTTCGTCCCGAAAACTACACGGCCGACACCACGGACCACCGCGAACTCAACATCAAGGTGTGGTACCCGATGGCCGCCGGCGCGGGCACGAGCCGCGCCAGGTACCTCGAACCGGCCATCCTGCCGTTCGTCAAACAGGTATTGCAGCTCCCCGAGGCCACCTTCGACGTGGCGACCCATGCGTTCGAGAACGCCCCGGTGCGCCCGGGAGCGCCGTATCCGGTCGCCATCTTTTCGCCGGGATACCAAGGGTTCACGGAGGCGTATTCGGCGATGCTCGAGGACTTGGCGAGTCACGGCGTGGTCGTCGTGGCGGTCGACCATCCGTACATCTCCGCTGCCACGTCCTTGGCGTCAGGCGCTGTCGCCACGGTGCGCCTGCCTGCCAACGAGGGAGAATTGCAAGCAGTGATCCAGCAGGCGGCCGAGACGATGGTCGAGGACCAGCGCGAGGCGGTGGACTGGCTGAGCGGCCCGGACACCGGGTTGTTGAAGGGGCGACTCGATCTCTCCCGCATCGGTGCCTTCGGCCATTCCATGGGCGGTTCATCTGCGTTGCAGTCGGCACGGCTCGATGCGCGGGTCAAGGGCGGGATGGACATCGACGGGATGGTCCTGGGCGACATCACCACACCCTGGCACAAGCCCGTGGCATTCCTGCTTGCCGGGAACCATGGGGCGGATCCGACCGTCGACGCCGTGCTGGCGAGTGCGACCGGCCTCAAGCTCAGCGTCGTCGTGCCCGGAACAGGCCACCTCGATTTCAGCGACGTGAAGCCGTTGCTCCAGTTCTACGCGCCGGACCGGACTTCGCCGGCATGGCAGCGGGCCGACCTCGGAGCGATCGATGCCGGCTCGGCGATTCGCACGACGCGTGCGCAGGTACTGCAGTTTTTCCAGAAGCATGTGATGCCGGTCGCCGCGCCTTGAACCCGGAGCTTTGCCGTGGAGGACTCAGCAGCTTACGCATCCGCGCCGTGCACTCGGCGGCGGCGCAGCAGGTCCGCATCGATGCCGTGGAGCATCGCCACCGCTGCCATCGAGACGCCCGCCAGCGGGCGTCTCGATGAACGAGCCTGACCAGACCCCGGCCCGGCCAGGCACGTCACCGACAGGCTCAACGCCGCCGCGAGGTCTTCCCCGCAGCCGCCCCACCCGCCTTGCGCGCAGCCGACTTGGCCGCCCGCACCGGATGCGCCGTTGCCCCTGAGCCACCGCCGCTCTTGGCCCGCTTGGCGGATGCCTTGGCCTGCCGATCGGCCGCCTGCACCACCGCCAGCTCGGCCTCGGCACCGCCGTTGCGGGCCGCGTTGGCAGCGACCGACTTGGCCGCCTTCTCGCCCGACTTGTCACGCCGGCCACGGCTGCCCTGGGCGGCCTCCTCGCCTTCATGCACCATGCGGAAGTCGATCTTGCGGCCGTCGAGGTCGACACGGCTGACCTGCACCCGCACCCGTCCGCCGACGGCGTAGCGCAGGCCCGAACGTTCGCCGCGCAGTTCCTGGCGGACCTCGTCGAAGCGGTAGTACTCGCCGCCCAGTTCGGTGATGTGGATCAGGCCTTCGACGTACAGCGAATCGAGCACGACGAACAGGCCGAAGCTGGTCACCGCGCTGACCGTGCCGCTGTACTCCTCGCCGAGGTGCTCGCGCATGAAGCGGCACTTGAGCCAGGCCTCGACGTCGCGCGAGGCTTCGTCGGCGCGGCGTTCGTTGGCGCTGCAGTGCGCGCCGGCCACTTCCCAGCGTTCCTGTTCGGCGCCCGCCCCCTTCCTGGCCTTGGCGGCGGTCTCGGTGGCCCCGCTGATCAGGCTGTAGCGCTTGCCCGTCAGCAGCGCCTTGATCACGCGGTGCACCAGCAGGTCGGGATAGCGCCGGATCGGGCTGGTGAAGTGGGTGTAGGCCTCGTAGGCCAGGCCGAAGTGGCCGGAGTTGGTGCCGGTGTAGATGGCCTGCTGCATGGAGCGCAACAGCATGGTGTGGATCTGCTGCGCGTCGACGCGGTCCTTGGTGGCCGCGGCGATGGACTGGAACTCGCCCGGCTTGGGATCGTCGCTGATGCTCAGCCCCAGGCCGAGCGCCCTCAGGTAGTTCTGCAGCACGGCCTTCTTCTCGGGCGTCGGGCCTTCGTGCACCCGGTACAGCGAGGGATGCTTGGCGCGCTCGATGAAATCGGCCGAGCAGACGTTGGCCGCCAGCATGGCTTCCTCGATCAGCTTGTGCGCCTCGGTGCGTGTGCGCGGCACGATCTTTTCGATGCGCCCGTTCTCGTCGCAGACGATCTGCGTCTCCGTGCTTTCGAAGTCGACCGCGCCGCGCTTGGCGCGTTCCTTCAGCAGCGCACGGTAGACCTCGTGCAGGTCGAGCAGCTGCGGCACCAGGTCCTTGCGGCGCGCCGCCTCGGGACCCCGGGTGTTGCCCAGGATGGCCGCCACCTCGGTGTAGGTGAAACGGGCGTGCGAGCAGATGACCGCCGGGAAGAACTGGTAGGCGTGGATCTCGCCCGCGGCCGAGATGAGCATGTCGCACACCATCGCCAGCCGGTCCTCGTTGGGGTTGAGCGAGCACAGGCCGTTGGAGAGTTTCTCGGGCAGCATGGGGATCACCCGGCGCGGGAAGTACACCGAGGTCGCGCGCTCGTAGGCATCCTGGTCGATCGGCTCGCCGGGCTTCACATAGTGGCTCACGTCGGCGATGGCCACCACCAGGCGCCAGCCTTCGAAGGCGTTCTTGCCGCGGCCGGTCTTGATGGGCTCGCAGTAGACCGCGTCGTCGAAGTCGCGGGCGTCTTCGCCGTCGATGGTCACCAGGGGCACATCGGTCAGGTCGATACGGTCCTTGCGGTCGGCCGGCCGGATCTTGTCGGGCAGGTGCGCGGCCTGGGCCAGGGTCTCGGGCGAGAACTGGTGCGGCACCTCGTACTTGCGCACCGCGATCTCGATCTCCATGCCGGGGTCGTCGATCTCGCCCAGCACCTCGGTCACCCGGCCCATGGGCTGCGAGTACAGCGAGGGCGGCTCGGTGAGCTCGATGGCCACCACCTGGCCTGCGCTGGCATTGGCGATGGCGTTCTTCGGCACCATGATGTCCTGCCCGTAGCGCTTGTCTTCGGGCGCGACCAGCCAGACACCGCTCTCGTGCAGCAGCCGGCCGATGATGGGCGCCTTGCGGCGCTCGAGGATCTCGACCACGCGGCCCTCGGGCCGGCCCTTGCGGTCGAAGCGCACCACCTTCGCCCGGATGCGGTCGCGGTGCAGCACGGCCCGCATCTCCTGGGGTGAAAGATAGAGGTCGGCCTGCCCGTCATCGCGGACGACAAAGCCATGGCCATCACGGTGTCCCTGCACCGTGCCTTCGACTTCAGAAAGAAGATCTGCACTTAATGAAGAATTGTTTGGCGTATTTGATTTTTTGATGATACAATCCAATCCTGATCTGAAAGCCCAGGTGGCGGAATTGGTAGACGCACTAGTTTCAGGTACTAG
>CBIHOH010000169.1:0-3269 GCA_966211755.1 uncultured Rhizobacter sp.
CCCGCAGCTCGAGATCTTCCGCAAGAAGGGCATCGAGGTGCTGCTGCTGACCGACCGGGTCGACGAGTGGATGCTGAGCCACCTCTACGAATTCGAGGGCAAGTCGCTGCAGAGCGTGGCCAAGGGCTCGGTCGACCTCGGCAAGATGCAGGACGAGGAAGAGAAGAAACACGCCGAGGAGGTGGCCGCCACCTTCAAGCCCGTGCTCGACCGCCTGAAGGAGACCCTGAAGGAGCGCGCCAAGGACGTGCGCGTCACCACTCGCCTGGTCGACTCGCCGGCCTGCCTGGTGGTCGAGGAACACGATGTCAGCGGGCATCTGGCGCGCATGCTGAAGCAGGCCGGCCAGGTCACGCCGAAGTCGCAGCCCACGCTCGAGGTCAACGCCGAGCATCCGCTGGTCAAGCAGCTCGACGGCAGCGCGCACTTCGACGACCTGGCGCACATCCTGTTCGACCAGGCCGCGCTGGCCGAGGGGGGGCAGCTCGACGACCCGGCGGCCTACGTCAAGCGTGTCAATGCCCTGCTGACCGCCTGAACGCCGACGGGCCACTCCCGGCAGCCGGCACGCGCCGGCTGCGGCAGGGTTTCACAAGGGCAGCCCCGGTGCCGCGGGCTGCTCCTTCAAGGCCTGCAGCTGCTCGTGCAGTCGGGTGGCCTGGTCGTTCCAGTAGCCGCGGCCGCCGAACCATGGAAAGGCGACCGGGAAGGCCGGGTCGTTCCAGCGGCGCGCGATCCAGCCGCTGTAGTGGATCATCCTCAGGGTGCGCAACGCTTCGATCAGGCGCAGCTCGCGCCAGTCGAATTCCATGAAGTCCTCGTAGCCGGCGAGCAAGGCGTTGAGCTGCCAGCGCATGGTCTCCGCGTCGCTGGACAGCAGCATCCACAGGTCCTGCACCGCCGGCCCCGTGAGGGCGTCGTCGAGGTCGACGAAGTGCGGCCCGGCCGGTGTCCACAACACGTTGCCGGTGTGGCAGTCGCCGTGCAGGCGGATCGCCCGGTAGCCGCCGACCTCGTCGAAACAGCGCTGCACCTCGGCCAGCACCTGGTCGACGGCGTCTTTCCATTCCGATTGCGCATCCAGCGGGATCAGGCCGGACGCCAGCAGCCAGTCGCGGGGCCCGGTGCCGTAGGTCCGGATGTCTAGCGTGAGCCGCTGCTCGAAGGGGCGCTGGCGGCCGACCGCATGCATGCGGCCGATGAAACGCCCCAGCCACTCCAGCGTCGCCGGATCTTCCAGCTCGGGGGCCCGGCCCGAGCGACGCTCGGTCACGGCGAAGCGATAGGCCTGGCCCTGCACCTCGAAAGAGGCGAGGGTGCCGGGCGTGCCGGGCTGCGAGCGGCTGCCCTGCAGTGGCCAGGGGGCCACCACCGGGATCTCCTGCGCCGCCAGCTCGGCGCTGAAGGCATGTTCCTCGATGATCTGGGCGTCGCTCCAGCGCCCGGGGCGGTAGAACTTCGGGACGACCACCCGGCCGTCTTCCAGGAAGACCTGGAAGACGCGGTTCTCGTAGGAGTTGAGCTGGATCAGCCGGCCGTCGCCGCGCAGGCCGACCGAATCGAGTGCATCGAGCACGGCCTCGGGCGTGAGGCCGGCATAGGGCGTGTCGGAGTCGAGGGGGGAAGAGGGGGAGGAGGGCTGGGACATGTTCGCATCGTACGCGCCGCCCGCCCGCCTGGTGCCGACTCAGGCTCTTGCGCGTTGGGGGTAGGAGGGGGCGCTGTCCACCACCACGGCGCCGATGTCCTCATTGCGTCCGGCAGGGCGTCCGCCCGCGGCCGGGGTCTCGGCGCCCTCGGCCAGGGTGGAGAAGTCGCTGCCGGTGAAACCGTCGAAGCGGCTGTCCATGGCGAAGAAGGAGTCCTGGAACAAGGTGGAGTCCTGCCACAGCGCGCTGCGTTCCGCCCGTTTCGTGGCGACGGTGCTGGCCAGGTTGTCCCGTGCCTGGTTGAGCGAAGGCGGCGGCAAGGGGGCACGCGCGGCCGAGCCGCTGTGCGGCACCAGCAGCTGCAGCTCGGCGATCGACGGCAGGTGATCGGCCGGGCAGACCAGGTAGCGGACCCGGCAGGCGTCCAGCACCGACTGCTTGATGCGCAGGACGCGGCCCGAATGGCCGCGTTCGGCTTCCAGGTCGATGGCCGCGAGCACCCGGCCGTTGGCGCTGCAGATGGCGAAGGTGACGTGGGTACTGCCCAGCAGCTCGTACCAGTAGCGCACCTCGTTCGAATTGGTGGGCTGGCAAAAGCGCACCAGCGGCAACTTCGACAGGATGACGTGATGGGGCAAGGCCTCGCGCAGCAGACGGTAGATGCGGCGCTCGTCCGAGGTGAACACCGGCCGCCCCGTGAGGGCCCAGTCGGAGGGCAGGGGCTTGGGCGGTGCCGGCCTGCGCCAGCGCAGCACGATGACCGTCAGCAACGGCACGAGCAGCGCGACGGCGGCGAGGGCGATCCAGGGGAGGTAGGGGGTATTCACAGTGCGGACTCGAACGACGCAGACTCGACAAACCAGCCCGACCGCAGCCGCCTGGACAGAAAAAATGTCATGCTTGTCATGTCGATGCTACTCCGCTGAATCGCTGTCTTGCATCCCCGACATAGGTGTGCGTCGATCAGCGGGGCCACCCCATCGGGGGGTGGGCTGAACCTGTCGCCAGCCTCTTCGGGCCTGTTTCGCGATGTGATCGCCCGCCTTGAGTGCCCGGTCACGGGGCGTTGCGGCGGGCAGCTGCCTTGTTCCCATCGTCGGACTCGGCGGCGCGGGTGTCGATGATCTTCCCTCTGCGCAAAACGATGGTGCGGGCCGGACGCTTCAGCCGGGCTCGCGGCGGCGCGATGCCCGGCCGGCCCGGCAGGCGGGGGTTGGCGAGGGCGGGTCGGGGCGCTCATGTCATGTTTGTGTTACAGACACAATGTAGCAGCCGTTGTGCGCTGCAGCATGCGTGCGGACCCTAGTCTCGTCTTCGCCGGCCTGTATTTGGCGGGGTGCCGGCAAATGGGGTACACTCGAGGGCTTTCCCAGTTTGGCTCGGGAGAGATTGCACCATGCGCGTGGCTGCCTCGGCAGGCGCGTCGCCCGGTGCAAGGACGTGTTCAGGGTCTGAGAGGCTGCCTTTCATAAGCAGCACCGAAGACCAGCACGCACTGCGGCGGGGGCGACCCCGCTGCGGATATTTGAGCCTAAAGCCAGCCTGTCCCGCCAGGGGCGGGTTCATTGAAAGAATCTCATGAAGACCTTCAGCGCCAAGCCGGCCGAAGTGACGCACGAG
>CBIHOH010000170.1:0-3185 GCA_966211755.1 uncultured Rhizobacter sp.
CCGCCCTGCCGGCCATCGGCAGCGTCGAGCAGCCCTTGCCGTCCTCCGGCGGCCGCCCCGCGGCCAGCGGCCCCGCCTTCGACCTCTGGCTGGCCGAACGCCTGCGCCACAAGGACCGCGGCATCCAGGCCTGGGACTATGCCAACCTGGTGCTCGCCGGCTTTGCGTCGCTGTGGCAGGTGGCGGTCGTTCCGGCCAGCGACGGCAGCGGCAGGCCGGCGCCCGGCCATGTCTGGGTCGTCCCCGTGCCGGGACCGCGCACGCCCGCCATCGCCGACGCGACCATCCCGTCCAATGACGCCGAAACGCTGGAGCGGGTGAGCAGCTTCCTGGCCAGCCGGATCAGCCCCTTCGTCCGCCTGGCGGTCACCAACCCGCCCTATCTGCGGCTGAAGGTGGTCGCCAGGCTGATGTTCACCGACGACGACGCGGTGCAGGCCTGCATCGCCCGCTTGAACGAGGAACTGATCGAGTTCCTCTCGCCATGGCCCCCGCAGGCCCTGGGCCCGCGACCGGACGACTACTACACCCGCAAGGAGGTGGCCCACTTCGTGCGCCACCGGCCCTATGTCCGCGGCATCCTCTCGCTGGAACTCGTCCCCGAGACACCCCTGCGCGCGACGCCGGCCTGCCGGCACTGGTACCTGACCTCGGCCCTGGCGCACGACCTGAGCGGCAAGGCGGGGCCGGATCCGCAGGCGCTGCCCCGGCCCGGTGCCGGGCTCGCCAGGCTCGCGGCGATGACGAACGGAGACCCGGCGTGAGGCGGCGGCAGTCCGGAACCATCCCGCGCGCGACGCCGGTCGACACCGGCCTCGACTACCAGGCCCTGCTCGCCCAGGGCACGGCGCTCGTGCAGCAGCTGTCGGGAAGCATCTGGACCAACTACAACTACTCCGACCCCGGCGTCACCATCCTCGAGCAGCTCTGCTACGCGCTGACCGAGCTCTCCTACCGCGCCGACTTTCCGGTCCAGGACCTGCTGGGGGCGCCGGGAACGGGCCATGTCACCCTGCCGCGCCAAGGGCTCTACCCGGCGCGGGCGATCATGCCGGTCAACCCGGTCACGCAGAACGACCTGCGCCGCCTGGTCATCGACCGGGTGCCCGAGCTCGGCAACGCCTGGTTCACGCCGGTGCCGGCCGACGACGCGGACGGTGTCTCCGGCCTCTACCGGATCGCCGTGTCGCTGCCGCAGCGCGACTGCGAATGCGAGCTCCCCGGCGTCCGCCAGGAGGAGATCGTGACCCGCGTGCTCGACTGCTACGCAGCGCACCGTGCGCTGTGCGAGGACGTGCAGGCCTGCAGCGTGCTGCGCCAGATCCCGACGCTCGTCAAGGCGGACGTCCACCTCGACGACCACGGCGATCCCGACGCCGTGCTGGCGCAGCTGCTCTTCGCGCTGGGCCTGAGGCTGACGCCCGAGCCCCGGCGCACGTCGCTCGACGAACAGCTCGCCGCGGGCCGGACCACGGCCGAGATCTTCAACGGGCCGCTGATGCTGCGCGGCTTCATCGCCGACGACCAGCTCATGCCGCTTCCCCGCCAGGTGGCGGTCGAGGACCTGCTCGAGGTGATGGCGGAGGTCCCCGGCGTGCTGTCGGTCGAGCACCTGAGGGTGCGTGTCGGGGACACGCCCAAGGCCTGGACGCCCGGCGAGGTGATCGACATCCCGCAGGACCACCTGCTGAGGCTGGAGACGGGTGCCCGCGGCGGCGGCTACACCTTGCGGCTGCTGCGCGGCGGCATGGTGTGTTCTCCCGACCCGGCCCGCGTGAGGCGGCGGCTCGACCGGGCCTGGGCGGCGCAACGACGGACCTATCCGCTGCGCGCCGAATACGGCCAGGCGTATCGGGTGCCCGCCGGCCAGGGCATGGACCTGTCCGCGTACAGCTCGGTCCAGGACCAGTTCCCCGCGGTCTACGGCATCGGTGCCTACGGCCTGCCGTCGACGGCGGGCGCGGTGCGCCAGGCGCAGGCCAGGCAGATGAAGGGCTACCTGATGCCCTTCGACCAGCTGATGGCCGACTACTTCAGCCAGTTGGCCTTCGTGCGCGAGCTGTTCTCGGTCGAGGCGGGAGGGGACAAGACCTACGCCTTCCAGTCGCTGCGCACCATCGTCCCCAACGTCGCCCCCCTGCTGCAACCGGGCTACGAGGCGCGCCTGGCCGAACTGGTGGCGGCGAACGACCCGGTCGTCGCGCGCCAGTCCGCCGTCCTCGACTTCCTGCTGTCGCTCTATGCCGAGACGCTGGCGCCGCCGCATCCCGCGGCCAGCAGCGGCCACGCCCGCGGGGCCCGGGGCAGCGGCCTGCTCAGGGCCAAGCGGGCACTGCTCGCCAGGATGGTGCCCGCCACCCGGGACCGCGGCCGGGGCTTCGACTACCGCCGCGCCGGACCGACCCCCGGCATGGCGGGCCTGGAGATCCGCTGCCGCATCGAGCTGGCGCTGCTGGAGGCCTCCACCGGCCACCCGGGTGCCGAAGCGGAACACGAGCCCGGCCAGGCGAGTTTCGGCCGGCTGCTGCCGTCGGCGACGGGCGAGATGATCGAGCAGGCCTTCCTTCCCATCGAAACCACGGATCGCGAACCCGGGGCCGGCACTTCCACCGAGCCCTCGCCCCTGGCGGCGCAGCGCGTGGCGGACCGGCTGCTGCCGGCCCTCGCCGACCCCGCGCGCTACCGTGTCGGCACCCTGCCCGGCGCCAGCCTGTCGAGCCTGGTCTGCCAGGACCTGCGCGACGACTGGTGGTGGCTGGCGGACTGCCGCGATGCCGCACAGGCCGTGGCGATGACCGAGCGGCTGGTGGATGCGGCCAACGGCGAACACCGGTCGCTCTACCTGGTCGAATGGACGCTGTTGCGCCATGGGGCCCGGGATCACGACGATTCCCAGGCGCCGTCCGGCGCCGCCGCGGACGACTTCAGCTTCCGCGTGAGTGCCGTGATGGCGACACATGGCGAGCACGAGAGCGAGGAACGCGAGGACGGATCGACGGATGGGTGGCGACGCCAGGCACGCGCCATCGTGCGCGACAACATGCCCGCGCACCTGGTCGTGGAAGATGTCTTCCTCGGCCCGCACCGGATGCAGCACTTCCGCCGGCTCTACGACGAATGGGTCCATGCGTTGCGCTGCGGCCCGGCCGGCCGGCGGGTTGAGACCAGCCGTCGCCTTGCGCACT
>CBIHOH010000171.1:0-2746 GCA_966211755.1 uncultured Rhizobacter sp.
ACGTCGGCGAGGGCCGTGGCCATGACGGGCTGGCCGGCATTGTTCCACGCGCGAATGACGCCGGCCCGGATCAGGTCCGCGAGCAGCGCGGCGCCCTCGTCGCGCGCCAGCTGCAGCGCTTCGGCCCAAGTCAGCCGTGGTGTCGCCTGCAAGGCGGGGACGAGGTCGAGGGCAGCGCCTTCGAGCAGCCAGAAGTCGCCCGAATGGCGATCGAACAGCACGCGCGCGGCGGAACAGTCCCACGGCGGCGACCACATCAGCGAACGGCCCGGCACGACGCCGACCAGGGCCGGCTGCGCGTCTGCAGGCGCTTCACGCCACATGATGCGGCCGCGGGCCGAACAGCAGAGCGATCAGCTCGTCTTGCAGAGGTTGGGATCGACCATCGAGTTGATGTCGTACATCCCCTCGATGAAGCTGATCACCTGGGCGGCGTTCCAGCCGCTGCTGCCGCAGGACGTCATCGACGACGGGCAATACGTGCCGCCGGACTTCGTCTCCTCCCACATCTCGATGATCTGGGGCTTGGTCAGCGGGTACTTGGCACCGCTGCTGGTGAAGTAGCCCGCATTGAGCCAGGCAGCGCAGAGATGGCGCAGCAGCTGACCGTTGGGATACGAGTTGGGGAAGGCGAGCACGGCCCACATGCCCACGCCTGCCGGCGCGCCGCTGAAGCCGATCGACGTCAGGAGGGTGCCCTGGGTGTCGATATTGGACTCGGCCAGGCCCTGCATGCCTGCACCACACTCGGCGACGGCCACGTTGAAGGTGGCCGGGGTCGCCCCGGTGGGACCCCAATAGCTGAACTTCTGCGGAACCTTCCAGAACCCGGGCGAGCGGCCACCGGAACAGGTCACGCCCGATCCGGGACGCGGGCTGGTGTTGCCGCTCATCATGGCCGAGGGGCTCTGGCAGGCGCCGCTGACGCCGGTGCCCAGCGCCGTCTTCGCGTGCACGGCCAACAGCACGCCGGTGCCGCCGGCAACGCCACGGAACAAACGGCGGCGCGATGGCAGCGCCGGCGCGGCAGGCACCGCGGCGCTGGCGCCTGCGCTGCCCTGGATCTCAGACTTGTCGGAGTTCATCGAGCTCCCTCATGACGGGCGCCGCCCGGTCGAATGCGGTTGAGGCCCGCGACACGCCACCCGGTGGCCGACGCAGGTCGTTTGGGTCGTGATTATCGGCGTCCCCTCCCGGCAAGGCCCCCCTCGGTCAGGTGGGGCCACGCGGGCTGAGCGTGGCATCGTCAACGACTTCCCTGTCGGCTCGGCATGGGGGAGCGTGGCAGGGCCCGTCCCGCGCCGGACGGCCTCTGGCGCCCCGAAGCCCACAGGGACGACGCACGCATGGCGAACATGCCCATCACCACCGCCGCGACCGCCAGCACGACCCATTCGCGGTTGCTGCGAAGCAGTTGCAGGGCTTCCCGCAGCCAGGAGCTTTGCCCTTCCGACGGCGCCGAGGGCTGGGCGGGCAGCGGTTCGGAAGGGGCTGCCTGGCGCAGGCCATAGGACTCTGAAGGAGCGCTCGAAACCCCAAGGGCTTCGAAGACCTCGAGGGCCTTGCGTCCCGCCGAGGCGACGCCATCGTCCGAGTCGTCCAGGGCAGCGGTCGTCGCCAGCCGGCCGGTCTCTCGATCCGCCGCCGATCGCGGCTCAACCGGCCCGGCGGCGACTTTTCCACGGCGCACCTGCGTTGGCATGCCCAGAAGCTCGAGCAACGGCGCCTGGCCCTCGTCCATGCCGTCCACCGACAGAAGATCCGCCAAAGGATCCGGCTCTTCCGTGGCGGCAGCCCAGGGGTCGCCCAAGACCGCATTCGAGCCGAGCGGATCGCCCAGCGGCACAACGGCGGCTACCGCTCCAGCGGTCAAACCGAATGCAATCACGGCCGCAACGGCGAAACCCAAAAGTGCGTTCCGAGGCATCGGTATCCAGCGTGGGACAGGCAGACACAAATTCTGTCAGCAGCTGCCCCAGCGTTCGACCACCCGATCCGGTGGTCTTTGACCCTCAGCCGACGAGCACCTCGACGCAGGCGGGATGCCCCAGGAAGGCCTGCGGGCTGGCGCTCATGCCGTAGGCGCCTGACTGAAAGATCACCGCGAGATCGCCTTCCTGCGCCTCCGGCAGTTCCATCCGGTCGGCCAGCAGGTCGAGCGGCGTGCACAAGGGGCCGACCACCGAGGCGGATTCGCGCCGGTCCGTGCCGCGCCTGGTCACGATCGTCGTCGGGTAGTTCTTGCGGATCACCTGGCCGAAGTTGCCCGAGGCCGACAGGTGGTGGTGCAGGCCACCATCCGTCACCAGGAAGACCTGCCCCCGCGACACCTTGCGGTCGACCACGCGGCAGACGTAGATGCCGGCCTCTCCCACCAGGTAGCGGCCCAGCTCGATGACCAGCGATGCTTCGGGCATGTCCGCCCGGGCGCGCGACTGCAGCTCGGCCAGGTTGTCGCCGATGGGCGCCAGGTCGAGGCGTTGCTCGCCCGGGAAGTACGGGATGCCGAAGCCACCGCCGAGGTTGAGGAAGCGCACCGGCGCCGGTGCCTGCTGGGCCAGCCGCAGCGCCAGGTCATAGGACTTGCGCTGGGCTTCGCAGATGGACTCCGGGCGCAGGTTCTGCGAGCCGGCGAAGAGGTGGAACCCTTCGAAATCCAGTCCGGCGCTGCCGATGCGGTCGAGCAGCGCGGGCACGACCTCGACGTCGACGCCGAACTGCTTCGGCCCGCCGCCCATCTTCATGC